>NZ_CP020100.1:3381622-4035153 GCF_002056295.1 Halopseudomonas phragmitis
GGCGGCTTCTTTCCCAAGGAGTTCACCGATCAGGCAAAGAAAGCCCTGACCGACCAGTTCAAAGAGTTCATCAAGGAGCATGTGCCCAAGGACATCAAGGTCCAGCGCATTGTGGTTGACGGCAAGCCCTATGAGGCCATTCTGCGGGTCTCGAAGAAGCTCAACGTCGACCTGATCGTCATGGCCTCACACAAACGCAAGCGTCTGGAGGAGTACCTGCTCGGCACCAACGCCATGCGGGTGGTCCAGCAGTCGAAGAAGTCGGTGATGATCGTGCGTTAAAGAAGCGCTGGTTAATTGCGTAGCCCGGTTGGCGCTGACCTGCTCTGGACCCGGCACGCACCTTGCTTGCTTCTCGACAGGGCATCAATGGCGATGCCCATTAACGACAACGGCGTCGTGCTGACAGATCGGTAATACCGAGGCTGCGGCACGGCGTTTTTTATTGCCTGTGGAACATGACATGCAAACGGATACCCCAAAGCAGTCCGACCCTCTGGCCTGGGTTGCGGGCAACGACGCCCCGGAAAAACCGGTACTCAACATCGGTTTTATGCCCTTGACCGACTCAGCTTCGCTGATTGTTGCCGCCACCCAGGGATTTGCCCAGCAATACGGCCTAAGCATCAACCTCAAACGACAAAATTCCTGGGCAAGCTTGCGTGACAGGCTGCTCAGCGGTGAACTGGATGCCGCTCAGGGCCTGTACGGCCTGGCCTATGGCATTCACTTGGGGCTGGGTTGCCCTGCCACCCCCATGGCGGTGCTCATGGGGCTGAACCAGAACGGCCAGAGCATCAATCTGTCACGCGCAATGCTTGAGACCGGCGTGACCAGCGGTGAGGCACTGGCGCGCAAAGCGCACCACGATGGGGCAAAATTGCGTCTGGCACAGACCTTCCCCACCGGCACCCATGCCATGTGGCTGTATTACTGGCTGGCCGCCCACGGCGTCCACCCGCTGCGCGATGTCGAGACCCTGGTGGTGCCTCCTTCGCAGATGGTCGAGCACCTGCGAGCTGGACGTATCGACGGTTTCTGTGCCGGCGAGCCCTGGGGCGCCTGCGCGATTGCCGAAGGGATGGGCTTCACCCTGGCGACCAGTCAGTCAATCTGGCCGGATCATCCGGAGAAAGTGCTATGCACCACCGCTGCATTCGCCGAACAGTACCCTAACACCGCCCGCGCCCTGGTCATGGCTCTGCTCGATGCCAGTCGGTTCATTGATGAAAACGCTGCCAATCGCGCCGGTACCGCGCAACTGATCAGCGCCAGCGAGTATGTCGACGCTCCCCTGGGTGCCCTGCTCCCACGTTTTCAAGGAGAGTATGATGACGGTAACGGGCGAGTCTGGCAGGATAGCCACCCGCTGCGTTTCCATGCTGGCGGTGCGGTCAACCAGCCCTACCTGTCCGACGGCATCTGGTTCATGACCCAGTTCCGGCGCTGGGGCCTGTTGCGCCACGATCCTGACTATCTGGCCGTGGCTCGTCAGGTTCAGCAGACCGGCCTGTATCATGAGGCAGCCTCGGCGCTGGGCATTGCAACAGCCCCTGGCGACATGCGCAGCGCCTGCTTGATGGACGGCATAGACTGGGACGGTAGTAACCCCCATGACTATGCCCATGGTTTCAAGCTTCATGCCCTGAGTGATGACAAGACGTTATGCGAATCCTGCTGATCAACGATACCGCCCGCAAGGTCGGTCGCCTGAGCGAGGCACTGCGAGACGCCGGGTTCGAGGTGTTCGACGAATCCGGCCTGTCAATCGACCTGCCGGCCCGGGTGCAGAGCTGCAAGCCGGATGTCATTCTGATCGACAGTGACTCTCCCGGACGCGACGTACTGGAACAACTATGCCTGGTCAGTCGCGACCAGCCCAAGCCGATCGTCATGTTCACCGACGAACAGGACCCGGCCATCATGCGCCAGGCCATTCAGGCCGGGGTCAGCGCCTATATCGTCGAAGGTATCAACAGTACCCGACTCAAGGCCATTCTCGACGTGGCCCAGGCCCGTTTCGAAACTGACCAGCAGTTGCGCGCCGAACTGCAGGCCCGCGAGCAGCAACTCAACGAGCGCAAGCGGATCGAAAAGGCCAAGGGGCTGTTGATGACCATGAAACAGTGCAGCGAACCCGAGGCCTACACCCTGATGCGCCGCCAGGCCATGGCCCGCCAGCAGAAGCTGATCCAGGTCGCCGAGCAGATCATCGCCATGCACGAGATGCTCAACGATTAGTGCAACGGCACTGCACACCACCTCAACACCTCCCTATACCGTCATCGCGAGACAAACCAACCCTGGCACACTTACTGCATATATCTCCTGCAGGTAACCAACGGCGGTTGCCTGAACAGACAACGACGTCATCCCCGACCCGGACCAAGTCCGGGGTCGGGGGTGGCGTTTTTTTTTGCCGCAATGCTGCAGGCAAAAGCCCCCAAAGCCTGATTTTGCGTACGTTGAGGGATTGCACATGAATACAAGCTTCTGGAAAGCCGGCCACGCACCCACGCTGTTCGCCGCTTTTCTCTACTTCGATCTGAGCTTCATGGTCTGGTACGTGCTCGGCCCCCTTGCGGTGCAGATCGCCACCGACCTGGGCCTGACTGCACAGGAACGGGGCATGATGGTAGCCACGCCGATCCTGGCTGGTGCAATTCTCCGACTGCTACTTGGCTTTCTGGCTGATCGCACCTCACCCAAGACTGCCGGCATCTTCGGCCAGGTAGTCGTAATTCTGGCCCTGCTCGCCGCCTGGACGCTGGGTATCAACAGTTATGAGCAGGCGCTGTTGCTTGGCCTGGGCCTGGGCTTTGCCGGGGCGGCCTTCGCCGTCGCCCTGCCGTTGGCCTCGCAATGGTACCCGCCGGAGCACCAGGGCAAAGCCATGGGCATCGCCGGCGCCGGCAACTCCGGTACCGTGCTGGCTGCATTGTTCGCCCCAGGCCTGGCCTATCTGTTCGGTTGGCAGAACGTGTTCGGCTTAGCCCTGATCCCTCTGGTGGCAACCCTGCTTATCTTCACTCTGGTGGCCCGTAACGCTCCACAACGTCCCAAGCCCAAGGCTGCCCGTGACTATCTGATGGCACTGAATGATCGTGACAGCTGGTGGTTCATGTTCTTCTACAGCGTTACCTTCGGTGGCTTCATCGGCCTAGCCAGCGCCCTGCCTGGCTACTTCAATGACCAATACGGGCTCGATCCAGTGATCGCCGGCTACTACACCGCTGCCTGCGTCATGGCCGGCAGCCTGATGCGCCCGCTCGGCGGTGCCCTGGCCGACCGCATCGGCGGTATTCGTTCCCTGTTGTTCATGTACTCGGTGGCCGCCATCTGCATAGCGCTGGTGGGCTTCAACCTGTCCAGCTCGTTCGCCGCACTGGCCCTGTTCGTTGCTGCCATGCTCGGCCTGGGGGCTGGCAACGGCGCGGTTTTCCAGTTGGTACCCCAGCGCTTCCATCGTGAAATCGGGGTCATGACAGGCCTGATCGGCATGGCTGGCGGGGTCGGCGGCTTCGTGTTGGCGGCCGGCCTGGGCACCATCAAACAGCATACCGGCGACTACCAGCTTGGCCTGTGGCTGTTCGCGGCACTCGGCGTACTGGCCCTGATCGGTCTGAGCGGCGTCAAGCGCCGCTGGCGGACCACCTGGGGCTCTTCGGCCGTCACCACGGCCAGGGTCTGAGCATGAGCCTGCAACTGCGCATTGACGAGGCCAGCGCCGCTGGTCCACGCAAGGAAAATCAGGATGCTGTGCGGGTGGTTACCCCCGCACCGCAGCTGGCGGCCAGCAAGGGCCACCTGCTGGCCCTGGCCGATGGCGTGAGCCAATGCAGCGATGGCGGCCTGGCCGCCCGTGCCACCCTACAGGCTCTGGCGCTGGACTACTACTCCACACCGGAAACCTGGTCGGTCACTCAGGCGCTGGAGCGTCTGCTGACCGCCCACAATCGCTGGTTGCGAGCCAATGGCGGTGGCCTGCCGCTGCTGACTACCCTGACCGCCCTGGTGCTGCGCGGGCGTCGTTATACCTTGGCCCATATCGGTGACTGCCGGGCCTATCTGCTGCGCAACGGTCGACTGCGCAAGCTGACCAATGAGCATGTCTGGGAACAACCGGGCATGGAACACGTGCTCAAACGGGCGATGGGATTGGATGAACACCCGCTGATCGATTACCTGGATGGCGAACTCGACGAAGGCGATCAGCTGTTGCTGGTCAGCGATGGGGTATGGGCCTATCTCAACGACCAGGCAATCCATGACACCCTGGCTGCCAACGACGCCCCCGGCCGCTGTCAGCGGCTGATCGATCTGGCCCTGGCCAATGGCGGGCAGGACAATGCCAGCGCACTGCTGGTCGGTATCGACACACTGCCTGACAGCAGCCTCGACGACGCCCTGCAACCGGCTGACGAGCGCGCCCTGCCGCCGCGCCTGAAACCCGACCAGCAGTTCGAGGGCTGGCATGTCCAGCGGGAACTGGGCGAAACCCGCCAGTCCCTGCTGTACCGGGTCAAGGATGGCCTCGGTCAGCCCTGGCTGCTTAAGACCCTGCCCCCTCAGCGTCAGGATGAACCACAGGCCTGCCGCGAACTGCTGCAGGAGGAATGGTTCCTGCGTCGGGTGGCCGGGCAATCGGTCCCTGAGCTGCATCCGCTGCCCGAACGTCAGCACCATTACTACGTGATGCGCGAGTACGCCGGACAGACCCTGGAGCAGCACAAGCGCGAGCACGGACTCTGGAGTCTGGCACTGTTCCAGCAACTGGCACCGCAACTGATCAAGGCCGTCGGCCTGCTGCACCGACGCAACCTGCTGCACCGCGACATCAAGCCGGACAATTTGCATCTGGGCGATGACGGCGTGCTGCGCCTGCTCGATTTCGGCCTTGCTTTCTGCCCCGGCTTGTCCCAGTGGCAGACCGGCAACCCGCCTGGCACTCCCAGTTTCATTGCTCCGGAAGCCTTTGCCGGGGCCGAACCCAGCCCGCAACAGGACCTGTATGCGACCGGCGTCAGTCTCTATTACTTGCTGACCGGGCATTACCCCTACGGCGAGATCGAGGCCTTCCAGCGCCCCCGCTTTGGCCGCCCCGCCCCACCCAGTCGCTATCGCCATGATTTGCCGGGCTGGGTCGACGAATGCCTGCTCAAGGCTCTGGAACCCGATCCTGATAAACGCTACGAAACCGCCGAAGAGTGGTTATTGGCTCTGGAACAGGCCGAGCGCCTGCCCCAGCCCAGCCGCCCTTTGATCGAACGCGAGCCGCTGGTGGTTTGGCGCGCCGTGGCCCTGACCTCACTCGCACTCAATCTGGTGCTGTTGATGCTATTGCTTCGCTGAGTTCCCTGGGGGTGTCGTCCCTCACTCGACGGCATGCCTGGTACCCCCCCATGTTGGGTCGAGGTACGACATCCCCAGGAACCTTTTTCACCCAACCGGGCCACAAGCCCAACAAACGCACCATTGCAGTGCAAAACGCCACAATAAGGTGCACAAGAAGAGCCCGGCAAGTGGCTCAAGCCATTGAAAAACAATAAAAATATAAATTGGCACACTGTGTGCATTGCTATTACCAGCAATTCACATACAACGGTCCTGTCAACGGCGACAGGTCGTTTCCTGACCGATCAGGACCTGGACAAAGGCGTCCTACCGCGCGAGCGGTGGGGCGCCTTTTTTGTTTTACGCTCATTACAACGGAGCACAACAGGATGCAAAAGCTCAAGCTGGTGATGGTTGGTAACGGCATGGCCGGGGTACGAACCCTGGAAGAACTGCTGAAACTGACGCCCGACCTCTACGAGATCACCGTGTTCGGCGCCGAGCCGCACCCCAACTACAACCGGATCCTGCTGTCACCGGTCCTGGCCGGGGAACAGACCTTCGAGGAAATCATCCTCAACCCGCTGTCCTGGTACGAGGAAAACGGCATTACCCTGCACACCGGCCGCAAGGTGGTGAAGATTGATCGGCGCAACCGCAAGGTGATCGCCGACGACGGCACCGAAGCTGAATACGACCGTCTGCTGCTGGCCACCGGCTCCAACCCGTTCATTCTGCCGATTCCAGGCAACGATCTGGACGGTGTGATCGGCTACCGCGATATCGCCGATACCGAAACCATGATGGAAACCGCCAAGACCCACAAGCATGCGGTGGTAATTGGTGGCGGCCTGCTTGGTCTGGAAGCGGCCAATGGTCTGAAACTGCGCGGCATGGATGTGACCGTGGTGCATATCGGTGACTGGCTGCTGGAGCGCCAGCTCGACCGCACCGCTGGCGAACTGCTGCAGAAGTCGCTGGAAGATCGCGGCCTCAAATTCCTGCTGCCGCAGTTCACCAGCGAGCTGCTGGACGATGGCGACGGCCGTGTCTGCGGCGTCAAGTTCAAGGATGGCAGCGTGATTCCAGCCGATCTGGTGGTGATGGCGGCCGGGATCCGGCCCAACACCGAACTGGCGGAAAGCGCGGGTCTGGCCTGCAACCGCGGGATTTTGGTCAGCGACACCCTGCAAACCTACGACCCGCGCGTCTACGCTATCGGCGAGTGCGCCAATCATCGCGGCATTGCCTACGGCCTGGTAGCCCCGCTGTTCGAGCAGGCTAAGGTCTGCGCCAACCATCTGGCGATGCTCGGCTATGGCCGCTACGAGGGTTCGATCACCTCGACCAAACTCAAGGTCACCGGTATCGACCTGTTCTCCGCTGGCGAGTTCATGGGCGATGACAGCACTGAGCAGATCACCCTGTCCGATCCGATTGGCGGGGTCTACAAGAAGCTGGTGATCAAGGATGACATTCTGGTCGGCGCCTGCATGTACGGCGACACTGCCGACGGTGGCTGGTATTTCCGGATGGTCAAGGAGCGCCACAACATCCGCGAGATTCGTGACCACCTGATGTTCGGCGAGAACGCTATCGGCGACACCGGCCACCAGGGCCAGAACAAAGCCGCCAACATGCCTGACGATATGGAGGTATGTGGCTGCAACGGGGTGTGCAAGGGCACCATCGTCAAAGCGATTCAGGAACACGGGCTGTTCAGTGTCGATGATGTGAAGAAACACACCAAGGCTGGCAGTTCCTGTGGTTCCTGCGTGGGCCTGGTGGAACAGATCGTGATCAATACCGTGGGCGGTGCAGCCGATGTGAAGCCCAAGAGCGAGAAGCCGGTCTGCGGCTGTACCGACCTGAATCACGGCCAGGTGCGCAAGGCGATTCGCGAGCATCACCTGACCAGCATTCCGGAGGCGATGGCTTTCATGGAGTGGCGCACGCCGAACGGCTGTGCGACCTGCCGTCCGGCACTGAACTATTACCTGATTTCGACCTGGCCGGGTGAGGCCAAGGATGATCCGCAGTCGCGCTTCATCAACGAGCGGGCCCATGCCAACATCCAGAAGGATGGCACCTATTCGGTGGTGCCGCGGATGTGGGGCGGCGTGACCAATGCCTCGGAACTGCGGCGGATTGCCGATGTGGCGGACAAGTACAACGTGCCGATGGTCAAGGTGACCGGTGGTCAGCGGATCGATCTGCTGGGCATCAAGAAAGAGGACCTGCCCAATGTCTGGAAGGATCTGGACATGCCCTCGGGGCATGCCTACGGCAAGTCGATTCGTACCGTGAAGACCTGTGTGGGCAGCGAGTTCTGCCGTTTCGGTACGCAGAACTCGACGCAGATGGGGATTGATCTGGAGCACGCCCTGTTCAACATGTGGTCGCCGCACAAGGTGAAGCTGGCAGTTTCGGGTTGCCCGCGCAATTGTGCCGAGTCGGGCATCAAGGATGTGGGGATCATCGGGGTGGATTCCGGCTGGGAGCTGTATATCGGCGGCAACGGCGGGATCAAGACCGAGGCCGGTGAGTTCTTTGTGAAGGTGAAGACCGAGGATGAGGTGATGGAATACTCGCTGGCGTTCCTGCAGCTCTACCGTGAGGAGGCCTTCTATCTGGAGCGTACGGTGCACTATATGCAGCGGGTCGGTATGGAGCACATCAAGCAGGCGGTACTGGAGGATGCTGAACGGCGCAAGGCGCTGCATGAGCGGCTGCTGTTCTCGTTGTCGTTCGAGCAGGATCCGTGGAAGGAGCGGATCGAGAAGGAAGACTTGAAACAGGAATTCCGCCGCATTGCGGTACAGCAGTTGGAAGGAGTGAACGCATGAACTGGCTGGATATCTGTGCTTTGGAAGAGATTCCGCGTTTGGGTTCGCGGGTGATCGATGGTCCCAAGGGTGATATTGCGTTGTTTCGCACCAGCGAGGATGAGGTGTTTGCGCTGGATGACCGTTGCCCGCATAAGGGTGGGCCGCTGTCGCAGGGGATTATCTACGGTAAGCAGGTGGCCTGTCCGCTGCACAACTGGCAGATCCAGTTGGAGAGTGGCGAGGCGGTAGCGCCGGATGTGGGCTGCACCCATCGCTATCCGACCCGGGTTGAGGGTGGTCGGGTGCAGGTGGTTTTGGAAAAGGCGTTGGCGTCGGCATGACGTTGGCACTGATTGATTCGAGTTTCGACGCTGGCGCCATTGCCGGTCGGCTGAGCTGGACACGCTACAAGCACCCTCCGGGGCCTGCCTGCGATCACAGATCGACAAGCGTTCGGCTGCGCGCGAAGCAGTGCTTCGCAATCGCTTGCCTCACCCCTGTGCGCTCGGCGATGCCCATCCCTGGGCATCGACGGTCCAGCTCAGCCGACCGGCAACAGCGCTGCCAAGACTTGCGCAGTCAATCAGTGCTCCCACGATCAGACTCGGATTTCTACAGATGACCAAGACTACAGCTTCCACCTGCTGCTACTGCGGCGTCGGCTGCGGGGTGCTGATCGAGCATGACAACGAGCGCATTCTCGGGGTCAGCGGTGATCCGCAGCATCCGGCCAACCTCGGGCGGCTGTGCAGCAAGGGTTCGACCCTGCATCAGACCGGGGATCTGGCGGCGCGGGCGTTGTTTCCCGAGCTGCGCCTGGGCAAGGGGCTGGCCCGCAGTCGTACCGACTGGGAAACCGCGATGGGTCATGCGGCCCAGGTATTCGGTCAGGCGATTGCCGAGCATGGCCCGGACAGTGTGGCGTTCTACATTTCCGGGCAGTTGTTGACCGAGGATTACTATGCCTTTAACAAGCTGGCACGGGCCCTGGTCGGTACCAACAATATCGACAGCAATTCACGGCTGTGCATGTCCAGTGCGGTGGTGGGTTACAAGCGCAGTCTGGGGGCGGATGCACCGCCCTGCTCTTACGAGGATATCGAGACCAGTGATTGTCTGTTGATCGCTGGCAGCAATATGGCCTTTGCCCATCCTGTATTGTTCCGCCGCCTGGAAGCGGCCAAGGCGGCCAATCCCGACAAACGCATTATTGTGGTTGATCCCCGGCGGACCGATACCTGTGAGATCGCCGATCTGCACCTGGCGGTACAGCCAGGGACCGATGTGGCGCTGTTTCACGGGATTCTGCATATCCTGCTGTGGGAAGGCTGGGTTGATCGGCGTTTTATCGATGCGCATACCGAAGGTTTTGATCAGTTGAAGTCGCTGGTACGAGATTACACGCCGGCGCTGGTCAGTGAGTTGTGTGGTATTCGCGTGCAGGATCTGATGGAAGCGGCGCGGATGATCGGCAGTGCACCGAGCTTTCTGTCGCTGTGGTGCATGGGGCTGAATCAGTCAAGCTCAGGCAGTGCCAAGAACAGTGCCTTGATCAATCTGCATCTGGCCACCGGGCAGATCGGCAAGCCAGGTAGCGGGCCGTTCTCGCTGACCGGCCAGCCCAATGCCATGGGTGGGCGTGAGACTGGTAGTCTGGCCAATCTGTTGCCGGGCCACCGCGATGCTGCCAATGCTGAGCATCAGGGTGAGGTGGCGGCCTATTGGGGAGTTGAGCGGATGCCGCTGAACCCGGGACTCTCGGCCATCGAGCTGTTCGAGGCGGTGCGGGCGGGCAAGATCAAGGCGCTGTGGATTGCCTGTACCAATCCGGCGCAGTCGCTGCCGAATCAGGCGCTGGTGCATGAGGCATTGGCCGGTTGTCCGTTTGTGGTGGTGCAGGAGGCCTTTGCCACTACCGAGACCTGTGCCTATGCCGATTTGCTGCTACCGGCGGCCAGTTGGGGTGAGAAGGAAGGCACTGTAACCAATTCCGAGCGCCGGGTCAGTCATGTGCGCCCGGCGGTGCCGGCCCCCGGAGAGGCGCGGCCGGATTGGGCGATTGTCTGTGATCTGGCCCAGCGGCTGGAGAAACAATTGCGTCCGGGCCAACCGAGCCTGTTCGCGTTTGCCAACCCGGCCGAGCTGTTCGATGAATACAAGGGTCTAACGGCAGGTCGCGATCTGGATTACAGCGGTCTGAGTCATGCCTTGATTGACGAACTGGGCCCGCAGCAGTGGCCGTTTCCATCTGGCGCTGAGCGCGGCACCGAGCGTTTGTATACCGATGGCCGCTTCCCTACTCCGGATGGCCGGGCGCGCTTTATCGCCGAGCAGTTCCAGCCGCCCAAGGAGAAGCGTGAGGCCCGTTTCCCGCTGCTTCTCAATACCGGTCGCCTGCGCGATCAGTGGCATGGCATGAGCCGCACCGGTACGGCGGCGCAGTTGTTCGGTCATGTCGAGCAGGCGCTGATCAGCCTGCATCCCGATGAGCTGCGCAGCCGCAAGCTGAGCGAGGGGCAGTTGGTGCGGGTCAAGAGCCGGCGCGGCAGTCTGGTGCTGCCGGTTCAGGCCGATGAACAGGTGCGTCCGGGCCAGGCTTTCATGCCGATGCATTGGGGTAACCGTTTTCTCAAGGGGCTGGGCATCAACGTGCTGACCCAGCCGGAATTCGATCCGCTGTCCAAGCAGCCGGAACTCAAGCAGGCGGCGATCAATCTGCAGCCGGTGGAGCTGCCCTGGGAGCTGTTCATTCTGGTCGAGGATCAGGTGCAGCAACGCTTCGCTGCTTTGCGTCCGCTCTGTGAAGACTTCGAGTACGCCAGCTTTGCCCTGACCGGACGCGAGCGCTCAGCCTTGCTGGTGCGGGTGGCGCATACCGAGGCTGCCGATGCTGCCTGGCTGGCCAAGGTCGATGCCCTGCTCGGCTTGGATGACGGCCCGGTACTGGTCTATGACGACCCGCGTCGGGCAGTGGGCAAGCGGGTGCGGATTGAAGACGGACGCATCACTGCGATTCGTCTGACCGGCGAAACCGCCGCCCGCGACTGGCTGCGCAATGTCTGGACCAGTGGTGAGGCCGATGCCGACCTGCGTCGCTGGTTCCTCGCCCCGCTCAGCAGTCCGCCCGGTGGAGCAGCGGTCAGTAGCGACAAGACCCTGTGTAACTGCATGAACGTCAGCCAGAGCCAGATCGAAGCCGGCATTGCCCGCGGCCTGGATCTGGACGGTCTCAAGGCCGAACTGGGTTGCGGCACCCAGTGCGGCTCCTGCGTGCCGGAAGTCAAGCGACTGATCGGTCGGCGAGCGAATTTTGTGGAGGCTTGAACAATGCACGCACTAACCCCGAACAACCCCGACACTGTGAATATCTGGCTGGTCGGCGCTGGCCCCGGCGACCCGGAGCTGATTACCCTCAAGGCGGTGCGGGTACTGGCTCAGGCCGAGGTGGTGATGGTCGATGATCTGGTCAACCCGGCGATTCTCGAGCACTGTCCGCAAGCGCGGATCATCCGGGTTGGCAAGCGCGGCGGCTGTCGTTCGACGCCGCAGGCGTTCATCAATCGGCTGATGCTGCGCTACGGTCGTCAGGGCAAGCGTCTGGTGCGGCTCAAGGGCGGTGATCCATGCATCTTCGGCCGCGCTGGCGAAGAAGCCCAGTGGCTGGCCGAGCGCGGGCTCAAGGCCGAGATCATCAACGGCATTACCGCTGGGCTGGCCGGGGCTACTCAATGCGGCATTCCACTGACACTGCGCGGCGTCAGCCGGGGTGTGACGCTGGTGACAGCCCACACTCAGGATGACAGCGAGCTGAACTGGCAGGGTCTGGCTCAGGGTGGCACCACTCTGGTGGTGTATATGGGCGTGGCCCGCTTGCAGCAGATCCAGCAAGGCTTGCTGGAAGGCGGCCTGCCCGCCAGCACCCCGGTGGCCATGATCGAGCGTGCCAGCCTGGCCGACCAGCGCCAATATCAGTGCCGGCTGGATCAGTTGTGCCAGCAGGCCCGCGCGTTCAAACTGCAAAGCCCGGCCGTGCTGGTGATTGGTGAGGTAGTGGCCGAAGCCAAGGCGCTGCTGCCGCAGCTTGCCGAACAGGCAAGTGCCTGAGTGGAAACACTGATTAATTGCACGCAGGCCCGGCAGCCTGGTTGTCGTTGAGCTGTTCTGGACCGTTAGATGCCAGGGATGGCATCTACGAGCCCCCAGGGATGGGTTCACGGCGTGTCCAGAACAGCTCAACGACAACCAGGCCGACACTAAAACCTGACTTAATCAGTGTTTCCTTAACGTCCTACTCCAAACGCTCGCGCTGCTGGTCGGCCCATAGCCGGGCGTAGGCGCCGCCGGTTGCCAGCAGTTCAGTGTGGGTCCCCTGCTCCACTACGCGCCCCTGATCCAGCACCAGAATCCGTTCGGCATGAACGATGGTCGACAGCCTGTGGGCAATCGCCAGGGTAGTGCGCTTGCGGGCTACGGCGTTGAGCGCATCGAGAATCAGCCGCTCGGCATGGGTGTCCAGTGACGAGGTGGCTTCATCAAGGATCAGAATCGGCGGATCCTTGAGCAGCACCCGGGCAATGGCGATCCGCTGCTTCTCACCCCCGGATAATTTCAACCCGCGCTCACCGACCTGGGTGTTCAGCCCCTCGGGCAGGCGCTTGACGAAGTCTTCCAATTGGGCCGCACGCAGCACCCGCCAGATATCGTCCTCACTGGCCCCGGGGCAGCCGTAGGCGACGTTGTAGCCGATGCTGTCGTTGAACAGCACGGTATCCTGCGGTACCACGCCGATGGCCCGGCGCAGACTGTCCTGGGTGACCTCGCGCAGATCCTGGCCATCGATGCGGATGGCTCCGGCGCTGACATCGTAGAAGCGAAACAGTAGCCGGGCCAAGGTTGATTTGCCCGCACCACTGGGGCCAACAATCGCCAGGGTGTGCCCGGCGGGAATCTCCAGGCTGACACCCTTTAGAATCGGTCGCTGCGGCTCATAAGCATAGCCGACCGCCTCGAAGCTCACCGCCCCGCCCTGCACTTTCAGAGCCGGCGCGCCGGGCTTGTCAGCGACCTTGACCGGCTGTTCGAGCAGGCCGAACAGACGTTCGATATTGGTCAGCGCCTCACGAATCTCACGGTAGATGAAGCCGAGAAAGTTCAGCGGAATGAACAGCTGGATCATGTAGGCGTTGATCATTACCAGCTCACCCAGGCTCATGCTGCCAGCTGCCACCTGGTTGGCCGCCAATACCATCATCAGGGTCACCGAACCAGCGATGATCAGCGCCTGGCCGGAGTTCAAGGCCGCCAGCGACAGGCGGTTCTTCATCCGTGCCGCTTCCCATCCAGCCAGATGGCGGTCGTACTCCTGGGCTTCAAACCGCTCATTGCCGAAATACTTGACCGTCTCGTAATTGAGCAGGCTGTCTACCGCACGGGTATTGGAGCGGTTGTCCATCTTGTTGCTTTCACGCACGAAGCGGTTGCGCCACTCAGTGCACCAGATTGAAAACGTCCCGTACAGAATCACCGAGCCCAGCACGGTCAGCGCATACACCGGACTGAAATTGACCAGCAGGATCACTGCAATCAGGCCAATTTCCAGCAGGGTTGGCAGGATATTGAAGACCATGAAGCGCAGCAGAAAGCTGATGCCACTGGTCCCGCGCTCGATATCACGGGCCAGACCACCGGTACGTCGTGCCAGGTGAAAACCCAGATCCAGCCGGTGCAGATGCTCGAAAACCCTGAGTGAGATACGCCGCATGGCCCGCTCGGCAACCCGGGCGAATACCGCATCACGCAGTTCGGAGAAAAACACCGAGGAAAAACGCAGAAGGCCGTAGGCTGCAAGCAAGGCTACTGGCACCAGGATCAGGGCCTCAGTGACCGATTCGAAATGCTCGACGATCAGCTTGAGCACCCAGGGCACCGCTACCCCGGCAAGCTTGGCCACGAACAGAAAGGCCATGGCCAGTAATACTCGGCCACGAAATTCGTTGAGATAGGGAATCAGGCTGGTGATGATCCGCCAGTTGACCGGAGCGTTGGCGTACTGATTATCGGAGTGAGGACGCATGTTGGGCTGAGGGCCAAGGCTGAAGAAGCCGACAGAGTGTGGGCTTGCCATCGATGATGGTCAAGCCCACGATTGTCTCAGTCCTCGTGCGGAATCGGGTCCGGGTTACGATCCCAGCCGACCATCAGCAGCGTGGCCAGGACCCCCAACCCCAGACCGGTCCAGGGATCGAAGAACGCCAGCCCGGCGCCAATCACCAGTACCGTACCCCGCGCGGTGTTGTTGCGTGGAATAGACATGGCCACATAGGCACAGGCGAAGGCGGTCAGCATCAGGGTCAGCGCCAGCGCCACATACAGCAGTGGTTGCAGCCCGGTGAGCAGCGGCTTGAGGAAGAACAGCAGCGGAATCCCCATCAGGTAATAGGAAATCAGTCCGCTGTGCAGGCTGTTCATGGCCTGTTTACCCTGAGCCCAGCGCTGCACGATGATCACCTGCACCCCAGTCCACATCGCGCCCTGGGTCGGGAAGAACGGCGCGAACAGCCCCAGCAATGCGTTGCGGATACCGACCGACAGGTGGGTCCGGGTCGGATTGATGTCGACATGCTCGTCGTGACGCTTGCTCAGGCCGTCGCGGATCACTTCGTTGCCGGTGACGATATCGCCGAACAGGATCACGTAGGTGATGATCGCCAGCGGTATGGCCTTGATATACATATCCCAGCTCGGCCAGCCAATAGCGAAGGGCGACATCTTGGCGAAGGCGTCACCCACCGGCGGAATCAAGATGCCCCACTGGATGTTGTAACTGATCTCGCCGACCATCGGCCCAACTACCGCTGCAATGAAAAAGCCCGGCAACAGACCTAGTGCCGCAATCAGTGCGACCAGTTTGTGCCTCTCCTTGAGCTTCTGCATCGGCAGCGAAAAGGAGAAGATCAGGCACACCGCGCAAGCCAGCATGATGCTTACCGGTTGATGCGAGAGCAACGCCGGCTGCGAACCGTCACCGACAAACACCCGCTGCACCGCAGCAATCGCGGCGCCGAGGATGATCCCGGCCTTGAGCGTGTCTGGCAGCCAGAGCACCAGTTTCTTGCCCAGCCCGGTTATCCCCAACAACACCAACAGTACGGCAAAGTTCAGTGATAGCGCGGTCATCACCTGGAACCGCGAGGCCGGGTCTTCGTATCCGGTCAACACGAAGGTCAGCACCAGCGGCAACGCCGGGGTGATCCAGCCAGGAGCATAGGGTTCGCCAAAGAAGATCAGCGCGGAGCCGATCAGAATGGAGTGCAGCATGGAAACGGCCACGGCTTCTTCGAAGCTCAGGCCGAAGGCACCGGTCATGATCGGGATCAGGGCCAGGCCGGTAGCGGCGGCCACGAAGAACCCCTGCAGGGCCTCCTGCCAGTAGAACCGCGTGTGGTAGAACGGCAAACGGAAAGTGAACGGCCCCCAGCGCCATCCAGGCAATTCGGGTTGAGACATAGCTGACTCCGTGGTTCTTATTGGACTTATTGTGTGGCCTGGCCGCAGTGCAACTCAGGCAGCAGTCATTATGCCCAGCGCGGCAAAAAAGTACATGCACCCCGCCAACCATGCGGGTTACGCCTTATGGGCCCCAGCCAGCGTCGGAAGCGCCCAGTGACGCGGGCTGGAGCCGGGTCTGCGGGCCTGACAGCGCCCACGCCCAGGCCGCACCCGAATTATCACGCTGATGAATAGATCATTTCCGACTGTTTCAGGCGCTGGCTTGCTGCTCACTGTCCAGGCGATGACGCACCGCATCCGGTGAGCCAGTCCCTCGCGCCATCAGGCTATACAGTACCGGGATCACAAACAGGGTCAGGAACATCGACACGCTGACTCCGGACACCACCACGATGCCAATGACCTGGCGGGTTTCCGCGCCCGGACCGAACGCCAGCACCAAGGGAATCGAGCCTGCCACCGTGGTTACCCCGGTCATCAGGATCGGCCGCAGACGCAGAGTGCTGGCCTCGATCAAAGCCTGCTCGAAGGGCTTGCCGGCATCACGCAACTGGTTGGCGAACTCGACGATCAGGATACCGTTCTTGGCCGCCAGACCAATCAGCATCACCAGGCCGATTTGGCTGTAGAGGTTCAGGGTGTTGCCGGTCAGCCACAGCCCGACCAGGGCTCCGCCCACCGCCAGGGGTACACCAAACATGATCACCAACGGGTGAATAAAGCTTTCGAACTGAGCCGCCAGCACCAGAAATACCACGATCAGGCCCAGCACAAACACGAACAGCAGTGAGCCACTGGCATTACGCAGGTCCAGTGATTGGCCCTTGTAGTCGATCACCAGGTTTTCCGGCAGGTGCTCACGGGCCAGGCGCTCGACATGATCCAGGGCGGTGCCCAGGGCCACGCCATCGGCCAGCGAGGCATCAATGGTGATCGCCCGATTGCGGTTGTAACGGTTCAGGGTGGTCGAGCCGGCATATTCTTCCAGACTGACCAGGTTCGACAATGGAATCAGCTGCCCGCTACTGGCCGAGCGCACATAGATATTTTCCATGCTGGCCGCCCGGCGCTGGGTCTCGCGCTCACCTTCGAGGATGACATCGTATTCCTCGCCTTCATCAATGTAGGTAGTCACCCGCCGCGAACCCAGCATGGTTTCCAGGGTCCGGCCAATAGTACTGATATTGACCCCCAGATCGGCAGCCCGGTCATAATCGATCTGCACCTCCAGCTGTGGCTGGGTTTCCTTGTAGTCGGAATCGATATTGGTCAGCCCTGGATTGTCCTCAGCGATCTTGCTCAGCAGGATATCGCGCCACTCGGCCAGTTCGTCGTAGCTGCCCGCCCCGCCAATCACCAGCCGGAATGGCTGCTGTTGACCGCTGGCAAAGCCCTGGCGCATGACCGGGAAGGCCCGGACCCCGGGCAGATCGCTCAGGCGCGCCTGAATGTCCGCCATGATTTCCCAACCACTGCGGCGCTGCCCCCAATCCTCCAGCACTACCACGGCAATCCCGGTATTGAAGGTGGTCACCGCGCCAAAGGCCCGTGGCGCACGCACCAGCAAGCGACTGATCTCACCAGCGTCGACCAGATCCATCAGGCGTTTTTCGATTTCATCCATGTACTCAAGCATGTAGTCATAGGAGGCGCCTTCCGGGCCATTAACCATGACGAACAGAGAACCACGGTCCTCACGCGGGGTGTACTCACTGGGCAGCTTGTTGAACAGCCAGCCAGTGCCAGCAAACATCAACAGGAACACCAGCAACGCCGCCCAACGGAAACGCAAGACGAAACGCAGAGCCTTAGCGTAAATACCCCGGGACAGCAACAGTACCCGCTCAACCCAGCGGCTCAGCCAGTTATCTTCGTCATGCGCCTTGAGCACCTTGGATGCCAGCATTGCCGACAAGGTCAGCGCCACGAAACTGGAGAAGGCCACGGCTGCAGCCATGGTCAGGGCAAACTCGGAGAACAGCCGACCGACATCACCCTGCAAAAAAGCGATGGGGACGAACACCGCCACCAGCACCAGGGTGGTCGAGACCACCGCAAAGGCCACCTGCCGGGCTCCGTAGAAAGCCGCCACCAGAGGCGTTTCTCCCTCTTCATCGATACGCCGGCGAATGTTCTCGAGCACAATGATGGCATCATCCACCACCAGACCGATCGCCAATACCAGCGCCAGCAGGGTCAGCAGGTTGACGGTAAAGCCAAATAGCAACAGGCCGATGAAGGTTGCAGTAATCGAAACCGGCAGGGTCACCGCAGGCACCAGAATCGCCCGCGGACTGCCAAGAAACAGGAAGATCGCCAGCACCACCAGTACCAGCGCGATCAACAGGGTACTGTAGACCTCTTTGATCGCGCCCTCGATAAACACCGAGCTATCGAAACTGGGCAGAATCTGCATGCCCTCCGGCAGGGTCGGATTCAGCGCTTCAACCAGCTCACGAGCTGCCCTGGACACATCCAGGGTGTTGGCGGTGGACTGCCGCTCCAGGCCAATACCGACCATGGGCACGCCATTGCCACGGAACAGATTGCGCTCTTCTTCGGTGCCCCGCTCGACCCTGGCCACATCACCCAGACGCACCAGATAGTTGTCATCGCCCCGGGCAATCACCAGCCGGGCGAACTCTTCAGGCAAGGTGAAACTGCGTGCTACCCGTACGGTAAACAAACGGTTCAGCGACTCGATACTGCCGGCCGGCAGTTCAACGTTCTCGGCCCGCAGTGCATTCTCGACATCCGCTACGGTCAGATTACGCGCTGCCAGCGCCTCACGGTCGAGCCAGACCCGCATGGCATAACGCTGGGCGCCACCAACACGCACCTGGCCTACCCCATCTAGAGTGGAAAACCGGTCAACCAGATAGCGCTCAGCGTAATCGGTCAGCTCCGGCAGGGTCATCCGGTCACTGGCCAGGTTCCACCAGACGATCACGTCCTGGTTGGCATCCAGCTTGCGGACCTGGGGTGGGTCGGCCTCATCGGGCAGTGAACGCAGCAGCCCGGAAACCCGGTCACGGATATCGTTGGCCGCTTCGTTGACGTCCTTGTTGATCGAAAACCGCACGGTAATGATCGAACGACTGTCTTCGCTGCGCGACTCGATATATTCGATACCCTCAACCCCGGCGATCCGCTCCTCAATCACCTGAGTGATTTGCGAGTCGATCACGCTGGCGGCGGCGCCGACATAGGTGGTGTCGATATTGACCACCGGCGGGTCGATGTCGGGGTATTCGCGCAACGGCAGCATACTGAAGGCAACCAGGCCAAAGATTACCAGCAACAAAGCCAGTACCGTGGCGAAGACCGGCCGAACGACTGCCGTATCCGAAAGAATCATCGGCGCGTCCTCAGTTGACTACAGGGTTGTTGGACAGCGCCTCAGCCAAGGGTGCGCCCGGCTCCAGTACCGCCTTGATCACGACCCTCTGCCCCGGCTGGACCCGGAAGCCGCCGTGACTGATCACCTGTTCGCCCAATTGCAGCCCAGAGGTCACTTCGACCAGACCTGGATAACGCTCGCCGATGTTGATCTGGCGCCGCTCGGCTACCCAGCCCCCGTCTCGCTCGCTCAACAACATGACGAACTGACGCCGCCCGACCGGCACCAGAGCTTCCTCGGGAATCACCAGGGCCTCACGCGGGGCGCTGGCAATCCGCACCGTCATTAGCATCCCCGGGCGCAGCAGGCCATCGGGGTTGGGAATCAGCGCCCGCACCCGGATCGACCGGGTCACCGGGTCGACTTCATTGTCCACACCACTGATCTCGCCCTCGAACAGCCGACCAGCGAAGGCTGCACTACTGGCAGTGATCGCCAGCCCCGGACGAATCGAAGCCAGGCGGGTTTCCGGCACACTGAAATCGAGTTTCATGACACTGTCGTCATGCAGGGTTGCCACCGGCGTCCCGGGGGTCAGCAGACTGCCGACACTGACCTGACGCAGCCCCACCACGCTGTCGAACGGAGCCCGGATCAGGCGATCGGCCAGGCGTGCCTCAACAGCCCTGAGACGAGCTTGGGCCAGTTCGCGCTCACGGCGCCGGTCATCCAGTTCCTGATCGGAGACAAACCGCCGCTCGACCAGTTGTTGGGCCCGTTGCAGTTGCCGCTCGGCATCATTGAACGCCACCCGGGCTTCTTCGAGCTGAGCGAGTTGTTCACGGTTGGTCAACTCGACCAGAATATCGCCAGCCTTGAGCCGCTGGCCGTCGGTAAAGTGAATACGGGAGATGGTTTCGGTCATGTTGGCGGTGACCACTGCGGTTTCGTTAGCCTGCAGCGTGCCGAGCGCCTCGATTTCATTGGCGATCTCGCGCTGTTCGACGGCGGCTACGATGACCTGCATCGGTTGTTGCGCCAGAGCCGGCAAAACCATACAGCATCCCAAGAGCCAACCGGCGGCCCAGCGCCTGACTCGTACCATCCTAAACATGTTTGATTCCTACTTACGCTTTGGCAGAAAGCCGCGAATTATACGTGACCCGATAGTCGCTCAATGATGACGCTGCGGCCGGCTTTTGCATACGGCTAATTCCTACAGGATGTGACAGCCCGTCTGAACGACGCGTTCAGCGTAATGGAACCCTGCGCCCACCTGCGCCAACGCGGCGGCCAGTGGGCGCAACCAGTCAATTGCCAAGGGTCTCGGCAAAGAACTGGTGCATGGCATTGAACGCCCTGGTGGCAACCTTTTCATGGTACTGCGCCTGCCCAGGCACATTAGCGGTCGGGTCGGTAAACGAGTGAACCGCGCCGCCATAGCTGACCAGTTGCCAGTCCACGCCAGCCTCACGCATCTCAGCCTCGAAAGCCAGCACCTGTTCGGTCGGCACATAGGGATCATCGGCGCCATGCAACACCAGCACGGGTGCCTTGATCGCCTTGGCATCGGCCACATTGGGCGTATCGAGATTGCCATGGAAGGACACTACAGCGCCAATCGAGGTACCCGAGCGAGCCAGCTCCAGCACCGTCCCACCGCCGAAACAGAAGCCAATGGCCGCCAGTCGTTCGGCATCCAGCCCAACTTCATCGGCTTGATCCTTGAACACCTCCAGCGCGGCATTGACCCGCTGGCGCATCAGCGCCCGGTCCGAGCGCACGAAGCTGGCAGCCTTGCCCGCCTCGTCGGTGTTCTGCGGGCGAATATCCTTGCCGTACATGTCCGCCACGAACACCACATACTCAGAGCCGCCGGCACGATAGGCTTTCTTTGCCGCATTCTCGGTCACACCCATCCAGTTGGGTACCATCAGGATGCCTGGCCGCCGCTCACTGACCGCATCGTCATACACCAACATGCCCTGATAGGCCTCGCCGTCAATCTCATAGTCGACCCGTTCAACAACCATTGCAGCCTGCGTCATTCCCGTTACTCCCGCCATCAGCAAGGTGGACACTATCCTTTTCATGCTTTTCCCCTTTATCCATCGGTTCATTTACAGTGCATCAAGCTTAGCAGCAGTACCACACCGGCATGGGCGCTCGGCTCATGCCGCTTGCACGCCCGTAGCAGCCAGCTCCGCGCCGTTCAGCGTCAGGTTGCTCAGGGCCAGTTGGCGGTCAAACAGCAAGCCGGTCTTGAGCCCGGCAACGGTACGCAATGCTTCACGCCGGGAGAGAGGCAACTGATTGGCCAGACGAAAACAGGCGTCACGCCATACCGCATAACCGGCTCGGTCCGACTGAAACAACGGAGTCAGCATGCGGCTGGCCAGTTGGTAGAAACGCAAGTGACGTCGGCGCACTGCACTGTAACGGGCGAAAGCCTCGGCCAGCCCGGACTCACGCTGAACCGCAGCGGCTAGTTCCCAGCCATCGACCAGAGCCAGATTGGCACCCTGCCCCAACTGCGGACTCATGCCGTGCGCGGCGTCACCAATCACCACCACCCGCCCCTGATGCCATTGGCGCATGCGCACATCGGCATACATCGCCATCGGCAACTGCTCGTGGGTTTCGATATGCGCCAACGCAGTCCCGGTATCCGGCCAGCAATCAATCACTTGCTGCTTCCAGACGTTCAGGTCCGTGGCCTGCCAGGCCGGATAATCGGATACCTTGAGGCTCCAGAAAAAACTGCGGCAGGGCTGTTCAGTACCTGGTTGCAACCCACTGGGCATCAGCCCGACCATGATCCTGGCAGCGTCATAGCGCTGCAACAAGGCTGCAGGCTGGTCAAACGGCGATGGGCTGATATGCCAAAGAGCGCCCCAGGGGTATGGCCGTATCTGCTGCTTCACCGCCAGCTGGGCACGCAGGCGTGACTGGGTGCCATTGGCAATGATCAGGCCATCGAAGCCGCCAAGGCGCCGGCCATCGGCCAGCTCAAGCTGCAGCTGGCGTGCGCCCGGATCGCCGAAACTCTCCACCTCAGCCTCCAGTTCAATCTCCACGCCGGTTGCCAGAGCCTCGGCATGCAGCACCGCCAACAGATTGCCACGATGCACACCCAAGCCGTAGGCGCCACTGCCCAGATCGCTGTAGCGAACATCCATTACCCGCAGCCCATCACGACGGCGGCCATCCAGCGCCTCGATCCGAGTGGCCCGGCCGGCCACCGCCGGCAACATCTGCATGCGGTCCAGCACCTCGATGCCCGATGGCTGAATCAGCAGCCCGGCCCCCCGGGCCTGCGGCTGAGCGAAACGCTCAAACAGCGTTACCCGATGCCCCAACCGGACCAGCATGATCCCTGCGCTTAGCCCAGCGGTTCCACAGCCAACAATGGCGAAATGATGATGTGACATCCTGCCCTCCCTAGGGTCTGTTGACGTTTCATCGCAAACCACGTTGCTGCGAAAAATGTCGCCAGGCTAGGCGTGGGACGCAGGTAATGGTCGCTCCCTTGCCAAGTCCCACAACAACGCATGGCGACATTTTACGCGCAACCCGAAGGGCCGGGCCTGTTTTTGCGCGATGCTGCGTTGCTCAATGCTTATTTGGCCCACCAAACCTCGCATCTCGCGCCTTGCCTCGCGCAAAAACAGGCGCCGGCGCGGTTGCGATGAAACGTCAACAGACCCTAGCGATTGATGTCTGCGGCGGATTGCTGTAGCCAGTCTCTCGTTTGCTCTGACCACAGCCCAGTGCGCTCACAAGGGCTGCAAATTCAGCGGCTAACAAATGCAACGAATGCGATGGAGCAATCAACTGGTATTTACGGCAGTGCGAGCCCTTTGCGTTGCTCGCGCTCAAGACCGTTACGGATATCTAGATGTGGCTGTATCAACGCCTCGAACCACTCATGGAAGACAGCCAACCGCCGCGAACGCTGGCGGCGGTGTGGGTAGAGCAAGGACACTGGCATCGAAGCCGCACGGTGGGTCGGCATGACCTCCACCAACTGGCCTGAGTCCAGCAGGTTCTGGATATCAAAACGTGGGATTTGAATCAACCCCAACCCTGCCAGACAGCAGGCAATGTAGTTTTCAGCATTGTTAACGACTACCCGACTGGGCACGTCGAGCAGTTGCTCGCTACCATCATCGGACTGGAACTCCCAGGGCAGCTCCCTGCCTGACTTCGGCGAGGCATAGCCCACAGCCCAATGCCCGTCGAGCAACTCGGCTGGCTGATTCGGTTCTCCATGCTCGCGCAGATAGCTCGGACTCGCACAATTGATCAAGGTGATGTGACCCAGCGGTCGTACCACGAGACTGCTCTCATGCAACGAACCAACGCGTATTGCGCAGTCCACACCTTCCTGTACCAGATCGATGACGCGGTCGGTCGAGCTCAGGGTCAATTGCAGCCGGGGATAGCGGCGCAGCAGATCTGGTAGCGCCGGCGCAATCAAACGTCGGGCGATACGGCTGGGAGCATCGATGATGAGCCGGCCAGCAGCCTCGCGCTGGCCGGTTCGGAACAACTGCTCGATGTCTTCCACTTCAACCAACAAAGGACGCACACGATCCAGCAACCGCTCACCATCGGGTGTCAATCGTACCTGGCGCGTCGTCCGGTGCAACAGGCGCACGCCCAGTTGTGCCTCCAACTGCTGGACGGCCGCAGACACCGACGCACGCGGCACCTCCAGGGCGTTGGCCGCCTTGATGAAGCTGCCCATTTCAGCAACCTGAGCAAATACTCGATACTGCTCGAACCTGTCCATGCCTCTGCCCTGTCGATCATCTGGAGGTTAGCCCGCCAAGCCTCGCAGCACACTCCGATCAGGCCGCCTGTACGGGTGCCAGCATGCCTACTTCGTAGTGTAGCCACCGTTGATGAGGATGGTCTGCCCGGTAATCCACCAGCCATCGCTGACCAGGTGCCGGATGAAAGGAACTACATCCTCAATTTCGGTCAGGCCGGTCTTGCTGAACGGCGACAGCGCAGCAGCAGTCTTGTGATAAGCCACCGCGTCCGCCCCCTCGGCCGGGTAAAAGAACGGCGTATCCATCGGACCAGGACCGACCGCTGTCACCGAGATACCGCGAGCACCGAACTCCTTGGCGGCCGCACGAGTGTAGTGCTCGACCGGCGCCTTGGCGCCAGCATAGGCAGCATAGAACGGAGTAAAAGCACCTAGCAGCGACGTCACCACGGTGCAGACTTTGCCATTGTCGTTGAGGTTCTTGCCCGCCTCTTTTAGGAAAAAGAAGGCGGTCTTGGAATTGACTGCCGCCATCTCGTCGTACTCAGCTTCGCTGATCTCGACCAACGGTTTCTTGAGCACCTTACCAACAGTGTTGATGGCGATGTCTGGCTTGCCAACGGCAGCAATGGCATCGGCGAACAGCTTCTCGATAGCACCGGCCGTCGTCAGATCAGCCTGCAGGGCCACGGCCTGCGCGCCGCTGGCCTGGATTGCGGCGACGGTCGCGTCGGCATCGGCTTTGGACGCAGCGCTGTTGTAGTGGATCGCAACAGCCTTGGCGCCCTGTGCGGCCAAATCCCGGGCGATCAGACCGCCGAGGTTCTTGGCACCACCGGCGATGAGAACAACTTTGTCTTGGATGGAATGGTCTGCCATGAGAAATCTCCTTCACGAGTCAACGGAGAGTTCAGCTTAGGCGGCAATCAGCCAGGCAATAAACTGCCTGTGACTGGATGGATCATCCAGAAAAACAGCCTAATCAGGGGTATTTTGGCAAACAAAACATGCAATTCATGAATCATAAATGACGAAAGCCCCCTGTGCAGCAGCGTCAGGGGGCTTGTTGTGAGCAGGGCTCAGGGCTTACTTGCTGAGCTCTACCAGCAGTGCGTTGAGCCGGCGCACATAGCTGCCCGGATCCTGCAGCGCTTCACCAGCGGCCAGTGCGGCCTGATCGAACAGAATCCGGGTCAGGTCGGCGAAACGCTCCTCGTCCTGCTCGGCATCGAGTTTCTCCAGCAGCGGATGGGTCGGATTGACCTCAAGGATCGGCTTGCTCTCCGGCGCTTTCTGGCCGGTGGCCTCAAGGATCTTGCGCATCTGCAGACCCATGCCGTCCTCGTTGATCACCAGTACCGCAGGCGAGTCAGTCAGACGGTGCGAGACCTTGACCGCGTCGACTTCCTCGCCCAGCACACCCTTGATGCGCTTGAGCAGATCTTCCTTGGCCTTGGCTACCTCTTCCTGGGCCTGCTTGTCTTCCTCTTCGAGCTTGCCAAGATCGAGGTCGCCGCGGGCAATATCGACGAACTGCTTGCCCTGGTATTCGCTCAGGTGGCTCATCAGCCACTCGTCGATACGGTCGGTCAGCAGCAGTACCTCGATGTTCTTCTTGCGGAAGATCTCCAGGTGCGGGCTGTTCTTGACCTGGCTGTAGCGCTCGCCGGTCAAGTAGTAGATCTTGTCCTGGCCCTCGCTCATGCGCTCAAGGTAGGTATCCAGACTCACACTTTCACTGTCATCGTTGTTGGCGGTGGAAGCAAAGCGCAGCAAGCCGGCAATCTTCTCGCGGTTAGCGAAGTCTTCGGCCGGGCCCTCTTTCATCACACTGCCGAAGGCCTTCCAGAACTCTGCGTATTTCTCCGGCTCGTTCTTGGCCAGCTTCTCCAGCATATCCAGCACGCGTTTGGTCAGTGCCGACTTCATGCTGTCGATCGCCGGATCCTTCTGCAGGATCTCGCGCGAGACGTTGAGCGACAGATCGTTGGAGTCGACCACACCCTTGATAAAGCGCAGGTACAGCGGCAGGAACTGCTCGGCGTCATCCATAATGAACACCCGCTGCACGTACAGCTTAAGCCCGCGTGGAGCCTCACGCTGATACAGATCGAACGGTGCCCGACCCGGCACATACAGCAGGCTGGTGTATTCCAGTTTGCCTTCGACCTTGTTGTGACTCCAGCTCAACGGGTTCTCGAAGTCGTGGGCAACGTGCTTGTAGAACTCCTGGTACTCCTCATCCTTGACCTCAGTACGCGGGCGGGTCCACAGGGCGCTGGCACGGTTGACGCTTTCCCACTCGGTCTCGGCAGGCTTATCGGCCTCTTCGCCAAAATGCTGCTTCGGCAGCTCGATCGGCAAGGAGATGTGGTCGGAGTACTTCTTGATGATGCTGCGCAGGCGCCAGCCATCGGCGAACTCACTCTCGGCCGCCTTAAGGTGCAGCACAATGCGGGTACCACGCTCGGGCTTGTCGACGGTCTCGATGGTAAACTCCCCCTCACCGCTCGACTCCCAGCGCACCCCCTCTTCGGCCTTGAGGCCGGCGCGGCGGGTGAACACTTCAACCTTGTCGGCAACGATAAAGGCGCTGTAGAAACCGACCCCGAACTGGCCGATCAGGTGTGAATCCTTTTTCTGGTCACCGGTCAGTTGCTGCATGAACGCGGCGGTACCGGATTTGGCAATGGTACCGAGATTCTCGATCACCTCAGCGCGCGACATGCCGATACCGTTATCTTCGATGGTCAGGGTCTTGGCAGCTTCGTCTCCACTGATGCGAATGCGCAGGTTCGGCTCGTTTTCGAGCAGTTCCGGCTTGGCGATGGCTTCGAAACGCAGTTTGTCCGAGGCATCCGAGGCGTTGGAAATCAACTCGCGGAGAAAGATCTCCTTGTTCGAGTACATCGAATGGATCATCAGGTGCAGCAGTTGCTTCACCTCGGTCTGAAATCCAAGCGTTTCCTTATGGGCGTCCACGGTCATGGCGTCAAGTTCTCCACTCAAGGTCAAATGTAGGGGCTATTGCCGCTATTGGAATGACCTAGTAGATGGGGCGTGACTGATGACTTTTCAAGGGCTGGACAACACCTCGAGACTACGAACATCAAGCGGATGGAAATGCAGATCGACCTGATTGGGTCCTTGAGGCAGCGCCAATACCAGTCGGCGCGACTCACTGACCTCACGCAAACGGCCCTCATAGACCCGTCCACTCCAGGTAGTCAGGCGCAGTGGCTGCCCCAGAAAGGGGTCAGGCTCATCGACCAGCCCGAGGACGCTGAAGGGTTGCCACGAACGATCCGCCATCGCCTGGCGCGCTGGCTGAGCGAGTTCGGTCGTGGCTGGTTCCGGCGCTGGCTGACGCGCCTTCTGGCCCAGTTGGCGTAGCCAGTCCGGCACAGGCACAAGAGTCGCCTCACCGTTCAACCAGGTCGCATGTGATACCGGCAAATGCAAGTGGATACGCACCTGCGCCGACTGCTGCCCCGGGTCAGGAATGAACTGCAGGCTCAGGCTGTATTCATCGGCGATCCGGCGCAGCCCTGGGGCCTCCAGAGCACCGGCATGCCATTGCAGGACCAGTTCCGGCCAGCCACCCTGATCGCCCGGCAACCGTTCAATCAGCGAGTCCTCCAGCAGCATCGGCACCTGACTGAACTCAAGGCTGAGAGCCCGGCGCAGACGCTCCCCGGAGCGCTCCTCAAAAATCAGCGTCTGCCCCTGCCAGTACACCCGCTCCGGATTGAAAACCTGACCCAGCATCTGGCCCTGGACACTGGCCTCGGGCGTTGCCATCCACTGCCCACTGATCAAAGCGGCAAAACGCTCGGGCTGGTCGCGCTGCAACAGGTACAGGCCCGAGCCGGCAGCCACTAGCCCCATCACCAACAGCAACCGGGGCAGCAGCTTGAAACCACGCAGAAACAACGTCAGCCAGGGCAGCAGCAGAGCCAGCACAAAAACACCGACCGATTGTCGCCAGGCCAGACTCGCCAGCCACACCCAGGCAACCAGGGTCAGAACTATACCGGTGAGAATCAGCAGCGCATCCATGTCAGTTACTCAGTCCAGCTTGAAGTGGGCTCGCGCCGTGGCGATGGGCTCGTTGGAACGAGTCTGCCAGGCAGTTATCGCGACATTGCCGACCCGCCGCCCCTGCCGCCAGACCTGACAGGTGGCGTAGGTATCGCGGTAGAGTCCAGCCCGCAGATAGTCAATTGAAAAGTCGATGATCTTGGGAAACGTCGGGCTGTTCATGAAAATCATCAGGTGCAGCATCGCCGCCTGTTCCATAAACCCGGCAATCACCCCGCCATGCAACGCCGGCAACACCGGGTTACCAATATTGTCCTTGCTGCTGGGCAACTGGAAGACCACCTCCTCACCCAGGCGCTTGACCTGCAAGCCGATCATCCGCGCATAGGGGATGACCTCTACCAAGGGTGCATAATCGCCGGAGGTATGAGCCTCGCGCACCAAAGTCTCGATTCGTGCCGCGTCCAGACTCATGCCTGCTCTCCATCGATGGCCTTGGTCAGTTGCCCCTGTTTACCGGGCTTGCCCATGCGCATGAAGGTGCCGACCACATGGGCAATCGGTTGATCACGACTGTCCTGGTAGGCCACACCACGGGTAAAGATCACCGTCGATGTCACACGATAACACTCGGCAAACCCATAGATCGGCTTGCCCGGTTCTGCCGGGTGCATGTAGTCGATGCGCAGGTCCAGGGTCGGACAGATTTCGAACTCGGGCAGATAGCACACCGTGGAAATCCCACAACAGGTGTCCATCAAGGTGGTTATCGCGCCACCATGGACCATGCCCGTCACCGGGTTGCCAATGATTCCTTCGCTGTAGGGCAGTTTCAGTACCAGCCCCTGTTCATCGGCCTGCTCGACCGTCATACCCAATGTCTGGCAGTGGCGCAACACGGATAAAAAATTGTGCGCGCGTTCTTGTATCGAACTCATGGCAACGCTTGACCTGAAAATAACCGCAAATCGGCCCAGCATATTAACCAGATCGTGCCCGATACTCCAGATTTCGGCTATTCTGATGAAGCGCTAAGGAACTCTTCTGCGCAGCGCATGACTAACTTGCAGGATCAAGTAACTAGGAGAATTCGATGAAAAAGCTTTGCGCAACCGCCGTTCTGATGGCCAGCCTTGGACTTCTGGCAGCCTGTCAGAGTGAGCCGGAAGACAAGGTCGAAGATGCTCGCGAATCGGTATCCGAAGCGATGGACAACCTCGGTGAAGCGGCGGAAAGCACCGGCGAAGCCATCGAGCAGCAAGCCGAAGAACTGATGGGCCATGAGCCCACCACTGGCGAGAGAATCCACGAGAACATGGATGAAGCCGGCGAAGCTATTGGCGATGCTTACGACAGCAGTGCCGAGTATCTCAAGGAAAAACGTGACCAGGCCAAAGAAGCCTACGAGGACGCTATGGAAGAGTAATAACTATCGGCTCCAGGTACCCGGCTTCGGCCGGGTACCGCCCTCCACTGGATCAGCCATCCAGTCTCTCCCGGCAAAATTCACTCGCTCTTCTCTTGCACTGCACCGTCGCTGAACAACGTCGGGGTGAACATCATCACCTTGAGCACATCGGAATGAAACTCGCGCCGATAGAGCACCGCAACGACCCCGGTGGTAATCAGCATATAGAGCCAGGGGTTGATGAACCAGCTCAGTGTCGCCAAGGCAAAGTAATACGAGCGCAAGCCCAGGTTGAACTCGTTGCCAGCCATCGACAGCACTCTTGCCGCCCGCTCGGCATAGGCCCGCCGCTCGCTTTCATTGACACTCTTCTCCCCCAGCAACGGTGCCGACCCCAGCAGCACCGAGGCAAAGTTGTATTGGCGCATACCCCAGGAAAAGGTAAAGAACGCATAGACGAAGATTGCCAACAGTACCAGCAACTTCATTTCTGAGATTTCGCGGCTGACCTGAGCCACGAATGGCAACTCTTGAAGCAGGTTCTGGGCTCGGTCGGTCGCACCCAGCACCGTGATCAGACCTGCCAGGATCAGCAAGGTGCTGGAGGCAAAGAACGCAGTATTGCGCTCCAGGTTGCCGATCACGCTGGCATCAGCTATCCGCTGCTCACGCATCAGCAACCGAGTCATCCAATCCTTGCGGTAAAGGTGCAGCACACTGGCCAGGCAGGCGGTATCACGGCCCTTGTAATGCGCGTAGAAGGTATAGCCTACCCAGCAGAACAGGAACCACAGAAAGGCGATCAGATTGAGCAGAACATCATCAGCTGCGGGTAATACGGGCATTCCTTCTCCTTAGAGTACGCTGTTGGCCGGAACCTGATGATCAGACGACGCCTGAGCGCCGCCTGGCACATATTGCAAGATCAGGCCGACAGTCTGATCGGCAGCATCAGGAGTCCGCAGAGGCGACCGGAACTCTCAAATGCCCATGCCGCAACTGCTCCGCCAGTATAGCCAGCACCAGGGCAACCAGCACAGGCACCAGCCAACCCAGCCCATCCTGAGCCAGCGGCAAACGATCCAGCCAGCCCGCCGAAGTAATCAGCCCGGCGGCCTTGAGCCCGTCCACTACACCAAACACCAGAGTAACCAGCATCACCGGACGCATGATATTGCCCGGACGCGCCCAGTTGCCACAAAGCAGGCCCAGACACACCAGCACAATCGCCAGCGGGTAAAGCCCCACCAGCACCGGCACCGACACCTGGATCAGGTTGTCCAGGCCCTGATTGGCCACCCCCAGGCTGAACAGCGCAAATACCCAGACCACGGAAGCGTAACTGACCGGCAACCAGCGACTGAAGAACTCACCACAGGCCGTCAGCAGACCCACAGCAGTGGTCATACAGGCCAGGATGATGACCAGCGCCAACAGCAGACTGCCAAAGGTGCCGAACCGGTACTGCACGTAAGCGGCCAGGATCTGTCCGCCATTAGCACCTTCGGTCACCAGACTGCCGCTGGTCGAGCCCAGGTGGAACAGAGCCAGGTACACCAGTGACAGACCGATGGCCGCCACCACACCGGCAATGACGGTATAACGGGTAACCAGAGCCTCATTGCTAACCGCCCGATCACGAATCGCCGTAGTAATCACGATGCCGTAAACCAGAGCACCCAGCGTATCCATGGTCAGATAACCCTGCAGGAAGCCCTGAATCATCGGGCTGCTGCGATAGGCGCCAGAGGCCAGGCTCTGCTCCCCTGCGGGCATCAGCAGTGCGGCGCAGCCGAGCACAATCAGGCACAGCAGCAATAGCGGAGTAATGAACTTGCCCACCCGATCAATCAGTCGTCCGGGATTGAGCGCCAGCCCGACCACTAGAAGGAAGTAGACCAGGGTATAGATCAGCAAGGCCTTCCAGTCGCTGCCTGTGAAGGGCGCGACACCCATTTCATAGGACACTACGGCCGTACGCGGCGTGGCAAACAGTGGACCAATGGCCAGGTAGACCAGCACCGCCAGCGCCAGGCCGGCGGTACGTCCCAGCGGAGCCGTCAAGGTATCCAGCCCACCACCGACCCGGGCCAACGCCACTACAGTCAACAACGGCAGCCCCACTGCCGTGAGCAGAAATCCCAACGAGGTCAGGCCCATTTGATCGCCAGCGGCCAGACCGGCGCTTGGCGGGAAAATTACGTTACCGGCACCCAGGAACAGGGCAAAGGTCATGAACCCCAAGGCCAGCAAATCTAACGGTTTAAGTGTAGTCATAACAATCGTGCGAGGGCATCCTGCCGCTTGTCTCGCGCTTACTCCAGATTGCAGGATAAAAGGATCAATAAAACAAACCCCGCCGAAGCGGGGTTTGTCAGGGCCTAGATAGGTCAGGCCTTACTTCATGGACCAGCCGGTCAACTCGGCCAGCGCTGCGCCGATATCGGCCAGCGAACGTACGGTTTTGACACCGGCGTCTTCCAGAGCAGCGAACTTCTCGTCAGCAGTACCCTTGCCACCGGAGATGATCGCACCGGCATGGCCCATGCGCTTGCCGGCCGGAGCGGTCACACCAGCGATGTAGGACACAACCGGCTTGGTGACGTTGGCCTTGATGAAGGCTGCGGCCTCTTCCTCGGCGCTACCACCAATCTCACCGATCATGACGATGGCTTCGGTCTTCGGATCGTCCTGGAACAGCTTCAGGATATCGATGAAGTTGGAACCCGGGATCGGGTCACCACCGATGCCCACACAGGTGGACTGACCGAAACCGGCGTCAGTGGTCTGCTTGACGGCTTCATAGGTCAGGGTGCCGGAACGCGAAACGATACCGACCTTGCCCGGCAGGTGAATGTGACCAGGCATGATGCCGATCTTGCACTCGCCGGGAGTGATCACGCCCGGGCAGTTCGGGCCGATCAGGCGAACGCCCAGCTCGTCACACTTGACCTTGGCGTCGAGCATGTCGAGAGTCGGGATACCTTCGGTGATGCATACGATCAGCTTGATGCCAGCGTTGGCGGCTTCCAGGATCGAGTCCTTGCAGAACGGAGCCGGTACGTAGATGACGCTGGCGTCAGCACCGGTGGCCTCAACGGCTTCGGCAACGGTGTTGAACACCGGCAGGCCGAGGTGGGTGGTACCGCCCTTGCCGGGGGTAACGCCGCCAACCATCTGGGTGCCGTAGGCAATCGCCTGTTCGGAGTGGAAAGTGCCCTGGGAACCGGTAAAGCCCTGGCAGATGACTTTGGTGTCTTTGTTGATCAGGATGCTCATTATTTACCCTCCGCGGCCTTGACGACTTGCTGGGCAGCGTCGGTCAGACTGGTTGCAGCGATGATGTTCAGACCACTTTCGGCCAGGACCTTGGCGCCCAGGTCGGCGTTATTGCCTTCCAGACGCACAACCACCGGCACTTTCACGCCAACTTCCTTGACCGCGCCGATGATGCCTTCGGCGATCATGTCGCAGCGCACGATACCGCCGAAGATGTTGACCAGAACAGCCTGGACATTGCTGTCGGACAGGATGATCTTGAACGCTTCGGTTACGCGCTCCTTGGTCGCACCGCCACCAACGTCGAGGAAGTTGGCCGGCTTGCCGCCGTGCAGGTTGACGATGTCCATGGTACCCATGGCCAGACCGGCACCGTTGACCATGCAGCCGATATTGCCTTCCAGGGCAACGTAGTTCAGTTCGAACTTGGCAGCGTGGGCTTCACGCGGGTCGTCCTGGGACGGATCGTGCATGGCGCGCAGCTTGGGCTGACGGTACATGGCGTTGCCGTCGATGTTGATCTTGGCGTCCAGGCAGTGCAGATTGCCGTCTTCCTTGATCACCAGCGGGTTGATTTCCAGCAGGGCCAGATCATAATCGGCGAACAGTTTACCCAGGCCAACGAAGATGTTGGTGAACTGCTTGATCTGGTCGCCTTGCAGGCCCAGTTTGAAAGCCAGCTCACGGCCCTGGTAGGGCTGCGGGCCCACCAGCGGATCGATAGTGGCCTTGAGGATTTTCTCAGGAGTTTCCTCGGCGACCTTCTCGATCTCGACACCACCTTCGGTGGAGGCCATGAACACGATACGACGGGTGGAGCGATCTACTACCGCACCGAGGTACAGCTCTTTGGCGATATCGGTGCAGGCTTCAACCAGAATCTTGCTGACCGGCTGACCATTGGCGTCTGTCTGGTAGGTCACCAGGCGCTGACCCAGCCACTGCTCGGCGAAAGCCTTGGCGTCTTCGCGGCTCTTGACCAGCTTCACACCGCCAGCCTTGCCACGACCACCGGCATGCACCTGGGCTTTGACAACCCACATGTCGCCGCCGATCTTGTCGCAGGCTTCAGCCGCTTCTTCGGGAGTGTCTACAGCAAAGCCTTTGGATACAGGAAGACCGTATTCAGCGAACAGCTGCTTCCCCTGATATTCGTGAAGATTCATGCTTATCTACCGTTTCATCGTGTAGGAATTGCGTTTATGACAGTAGCCGACCCTGCACCACCGCCACCCTTGACCCTCCGGAGAAGGTCCAACCGGCCGCAACCGGAATTGCCACATCGTGCTGAAGCCAACCCGACTACCGGGCCCAATCAGGACCCGGCAGTCACGGACGCGCTAGTTTAACGCTTCTTGCGGTTGGCAACATGAATTGCGTGACCATTAACCGCCAGTGCTGCTTCGTGCAGCGCTTCAGACATGGTCGGGTGCGAGAACACCATCATGCCGATGTCTTCGGCGCTGCTGCCGAATTCCATGGCGATGGCGCCCTGCTGAACCAGCTCGGCGGCAGCCGGGCCAATCACGTGAACACCGAGAATACGGTCAGTCTTGGCATCGGCGATCATCTTGACCAGACCACCGGTGTCGTTGGCCGCCATAGCTCGGCCGCTGGCCGCAAACGGGAAAACGCCGACATTGTACTCGACGCCTTCGGCCTTAAGTTGCTGCTCGGTCTTGCCAACCCAGGCGATTTCCGGGTGAGTGTAGATAACCGAAGGCACCAGATCGTAGTTCATCGCAGCCTTCTGGCCGGCAATGCGTTCTGCGACCATCACGCCCTCTTCCGAGGCTTTGTGCGCCAGCATGGCACCACGCACAACGTCACCAATAGCGTAAACACCCGGAACGCTGGTAGAGCAATAATCATCAACGTAGATCACGCCGCGCTCGTCCAGATCGACACCACAATCGGGAGCCAGCAGGTTTTCGGTGTAGGGGCGACGGCCAACAGCCACGATCAGCTTGTCGAAGGTCAGTTGCTGTTCACCTTCGGAGTCGGAGAACGAAACGATGACCTGCTTGCGCTTGATCTCGGTGCCGGTCACACGAGCCCCCAGGCGGACCTGCAGGCCCTGCTTGGTGAAGGTCTTCAGGGCTTCCTTGGCGACCTGTTCGTCAGCCGCGGCGAGGAAGTTTTCCAGAGCTTCGAAAACCACCACTTCAGCACCCAGACGACGCCAGACCGAGCCCAGCTCCAGACCGATCACGCCACCACCGATAACGCCCAGTTTCTTCGGAACGCTGGTGAACTCCAAGGCACCGGTCGAATCGACGATGATGTCGTCGGTCAGCGGCGCCGGCGGAATTTCAATCGGGCGCGAACCAGAAGCCAGAATCACGTTCTCGGCTTCGATGATCTCGGTCTTGCCGTCCGGCGTGGTTACTTCGACCTTCTTGCCGGCCAGCAGCTTGCCGTGACCTTCGATACTGGTCACACCATTGGCCTTGAACAGCGCGGCAACGCCGCCGGTCAGCTGCTTGACGATCTTGTCCTTGCGCTCGACCATAGCCGGAACGTCCATACTGACGCCCTTGACCTCGATCCCGTGGATCTTGAAGCCTTCCTGGGCTTCATGGAATTTCCAGGAGCTGTCCAGCAGCGCCTTGGACGGAATGCAACCGACGTTCAGACAAGTGCCACCCAGGGCCTGCTTGCCGTCCTTACCGACGTATTTTTCAATACAGGCGGTTTTCAAACCCAGTTGCGCAGCGCGAATGGCGGCTACATAGCCTCCAGGGCCAGCGCCAACGACTACCACATCAAATTTCTGGCTCATGTAATCAATCCTCTGTCGTGCAAGCTTTAAGCTTGAGGCATGAAGCTTAGGGAAGAAGCCGGGGATCGCCCGGCTTCAGCGAGGTTCAGACTTCCAGCAGCAGACGAGCCGGGTCTTCCAACAGGTCCTTGATGGCCACCAGGAAGCTCACCGCTTCCTTGCCGTCGATCAGACGGTGGTCGTAGGACAGGGCCAGATACATCATCGGCAGGATCACCACCTGACCGTTAACCGCCATCGGGCGCTCCTGGATCTTGTGCATGCCCAGAATTGCAGTTTGCGGCGGGTTGACGATCGGCGATGACAGCAGTGAACCGAACACACCACCATTGGAAATGGTGAAGGTGCCGCCGGTCATTTCTTCGATCGACAGTTTGCCATCACGCGCCTTGCGGCCGTAGTCGGCGATACCGCCTTCGATCTGAGCCAGGCTCATGAACTCGGCGTTGCGCAGGACCGGCACGACCAGGCCACGATCACTGGATACGGCGACGCCGATGTCCATATAACCGTGGTAGACAATATCGTTGCCATCGATGGAAGCGTTGACCGCCGGGAAGCGCTTGAGCGCCTCGGTAACAGCCTTGACGAAGAACGACATGAAGCCCAGGCGCACGCCATTGTGCTTCTTCTCGAACAGGTCCTTGTACTTGCTGCGCAGGTCCATGACCGGCTTCATGTTGACTTCGTTGTAGGTAGTCAGCATAGCCATGGTCGACTGGGCAGAGACCAGACGCTCGGCAACGCGGGCGCGCAGACGGGTCATGGGCACGCGCTTCTCGATCCGGTCACCCTCACCCAGGCTGACTGCCGGGGCCGCCGCAGCGGGCTTGGCAGCCGCAGCCGGAGCAGCCTGCGGAGCATTTTTCTTGGCTTCGATGGCGTTAAGCACGTCTTCCTTGGTGATCCGGCCACCCTTGCCAGTGCCGTTAATTTCCCCAGAGCTCAGGCCATTCTCCTCAGCCAGTTTACGCGCAGCCGGCGACAGCAGCAGCTCGTCGTCCGACTCAGCCGCCTTGGCAGCCGGTGCGGCTTCGGCTTTGGCTTCAGACTTTGCTTCAGCCTTGGGAGCGGCAGTCGCGCCAGCGTTCAGGGTGCCCAGCAGCTCACCACTGAGTACGGTATCGCCTTCACTCTTGACGATATCGCCCAGTACGCCGTCAGCCTCGGCCAATACTTCCATCACAACCTTGTCGGTCTCGATGTCAACGATCAGCTCGTCACGCTTGACGGCATCGCCAGGCTGCTTGTGCCAGGTGGCCACGGTGCCATCGGCAACCGATTCCGGAAAAGTGGGGGCTTTGATTTCAATAGCCATTGTCGATCCTTATGAATTCTTCGTTAGCTGCAAGGTGCTCAAACAGTAAAGGCGTCCTGCAGGAGTTTTTCCTGTTGTTCCGCGTGCATGGACGGGTAGCCGCAAGCCGGTGCCGCCGAAGCTTCACGACCAGCGTAGTCCAGATACAGATTCTTGACCTTGTGCTGAGCGAGAACCCGACGCATGTGGTGCTGACTGGAGTACCAGGCGCCTTGGTTCATCGGCTCTTCCTGACACCAGACCACCTTCTTCAGGTTCTTGTAGGGTGCCAGCACTTCAGCCAGGTCGTCCTCAGGGAACGGATACAGTTGCTCAATCCGGATGATGGCAATGTTGTCCTGCCCTTCGTTGCGACGCTTTTCCAACAGATCGTAATAAACCTTGCCGCTGCACATGACCACTCGATCGACCTTCTTCGGATCGATGCTGTCGATCTCAGGGATCACGGTGTGGAAGGAACCGTCGGCCAGTTCTTCCAGGGTTGAGGTGGCCAGTTTGTGGCGCAGCAGCGACTTCGGCGTCAGAGCGATCAGCGGCTTGCGCAGCGGACGGATCACCTGACGGCGAAGCATGTGATAAACCTGAGCCGGGGTCGAAGGCACGCAGACCTGAATGTTGTGCTCGGCGCACAATTGCAGGAAGCGCTCCAGACGCGCCGAAGAGTGTTCCGGACCCTGACCTTCATAGCCATGCGGCAGCAGCATGGTCAGGCCGCACAGACGCCCCCACTTGTGCTCGCCACTGGTGATGAACTGGTCAACTACCACCTGGGCACCGTTGAAGAAGTCACCGAACTGGGCTTCCCAGATCACCAGCGCATTCGGCGTGGTGGTGGCGTAGCCGTATTCGAAAGCCAGTACCGCCTCTTCGGACAGCAGCGAATCATAAATGTCAAAACGCGGCTGCGGCTCGGCCAGATTGGCCAGCGGAATGTAAGGTACGCCATCCTTCTGGTTGTGCAGCACGGCATGGCGGTGCGAGAAGGTGCCACGCCCGACGTCCTGACCGGTGATCCGGATCGGATGGCCTTCATGCAGCAAGGTGGCGTAGGCCATGGTCTCGGCGAAGCCCCAGTTCAGCGCCAGCGCACCGGCGGCCATCTTGCGACGGTCTTCGACGATCTTGCCAACCTGGCGCTGCAACACCAGACCGTCCGGCAGGCTGTTCAGGCGATTGGCCAGTTCCTGCAGGGTCTTGAGGTCGAAACGGGTGTCATGACGCGCGGTCCACTTGTGGCCCAGGTACGGCGCCCAGTCGACGAACGAACCAGTATCCGGCTCCTTGACCAGACTCTTGACCACGTGCTGGCCGTTGTCCAGCGCGTTGCGGTAGTCCTCGATCTTGGCCTGCACATCATCGCCGCTCAGTACACCTTCGGCCACCAGACGCTCAGCATACAGCTCACGAGTCGTTGGATGCTTGGCGATTTTCTCGTACATCAACGGCTGGGTACCGGACGGCTCGTCAGCCTCGTTATGGCCACGACGACGGTAGCAGACCAGATCGATCACCACGTCACGCTTGAACTGCATGCGGTAATCGACAGCCAGTTGGGTAACGAACAGCACGGCTTCCGGATCATCGCCATTCACATGGAAGATCGGCGCCTGAATCATCTTCGCAACGTCGGTGCAATACTCGGTAGAGCGGGCATCTTCCTGGCGGCTGGTGGTGAAGCCGACCTGGTTGTTGACGATGATGTGGATGGTCCCACCGGTCTTGTAGGCCCGGGTTTGGGACATCTGGAAGGTTTCCATGACCACGCCCTGACCGGCAAAGGCGGCGTCGCCGTGGATACTGATCGGCAGTACCTTGTCGCCAGTGACATCCTTGCGGCGATCCTGACGGGCACGCACCGAACCTTCGACTACAGGAGAGACGATCTCCAGGTGCGAAGGGTTGAACGCCAGCGCCAGGTGGACTTCACCACCGGAGGTCATGACGTTGGACGAGAAGCCCTGATGGTATTTAACGTCACCGGAGCCCAGGTCGATGATCTTCTTGCCTTCGAACTCGTCGAACAAATCACGCGGGTTCTTGCCCAGGGTGTTGACCAAGACGTTCAGGCGGCCACGGTGAGCCATGCCCAGCACCACTTCGCTGGTGCCGTAGGAGCCGGCGCGCTGAATGATTTCGTCCAGCATCGGGATCAGGCTCTCGCCACCCTCGACGCCGAAACGTTTGGTGCCCGGGTATTTGGTGCCCAGATATTTTTCCAGACCTTCAGCGGCAGTCAGGCGCTCGAGCAGATGACGCTTGCTCTCGACCGAGTGCTGCGGCTTGCCACGCACGCTTTCCAGACGCTGCTGGAACCAGCGGCGCTGGTTGGAGTCGACGATGTGCATGTACTCGGCACCGTAAGTCGAGCAGTAGGTCGACTTCAGTGCTTCGAGGATTTCACGCAGGGTGGCCTCTTCCTTGCCAATCTGCAGTTCGCCGGTATGGAACGGGGTGTCCAGATCGGCGTCGGTCAGGCCGTAATCATCGAGGCTCAGATCAGCGATTGCTTCCCGCTTCCACAAACCCAGCGGATCCAGGGTAGAAGCCTGGTGGCCACGCATGCGGTAGGCCTGGATCAGGCGCAGGACATCAACCTGCTTCTTCTCATGAGCACTGCTGACTTGACCGGCAACAGCCTGAGGGCGGCGCTGGTTGCGGGTAAGCAGTTCGAAGTGTTCACGAATGGTGGAATGGGAAATATCCGACGCAGCATAACCGTTGACCTGGGGCAGCTTCTGAAAATAGCTGCGCCACTCTTCGGCGACGCTGTTCGGGTCGTGCAGATAGAGCTCGTAGAGCTCCTCAACGTAGGAGGCATTCCCACCGGATAGATGAGATGTGCTCCACAGCTGCTGCATTTCGCTGTCTGGCATGCTTGGTCACCCTCTATAAGGGGACACCACCTGGCGCAAAGACCATTAATTGGCAAAACACTGCCATCCGTGCAGAACCGACCAGAGGGTTGCCGGCATTGTCTCTACCGATCGCCCTACCCTGCCCAGGCTCTGCGAAACCGGAAAATTGCCGGCCCCGACAGATAGTTCGGGTGTTACCCGATTGCCCCTGTTGGTTTAGGTATTACAAACCGCGGCTTTGTGAGCTGCGGCCCGATTCACTTCTGACCGGCACCCTATAGCAGGTGCCGGCACAGGTTCATTTGATGCAGAGATCGCCGATCAGGTTCCGCTCTGCAGCAACATGTTGCGGATGTGGCCAATGGCACGGGTCGGGTTCAGACCCTTGGGGCACACATTCACGCAGTTCATGATGCCGCGGCAACGAAATACGCTGAACGGATCGTCCAGTGCTGCCAGACGCTCTTCGGTCTGGGTGTCGCGGCTGTCCGCCAGGAAGCGGTAGGCTTGCAACAGACCCGCAGGGCCGATGAACTTGTCCGGGTTCCACCAGAACGACGGGCACGAAGTCGAACAGCAGGCACAGAGAATACACTCGTACAGGCCATCCAGCTTTTCGCGCTCCTCAGGCGACTGCAGGCGCTCGATAGCCGGCGCCGGCGTGTCATTCTGCAAATACGGCTGAACCTTTTCGTACTGCTTGTAGAAGATGCTCATATCCACGACCAGGTCACGGATTACCGGCAAACCCGGCAGCGGACGCAGCACCAGCTTGTTACCCTTGACCACAGCAGACAGCGGCGTGACGCAAGCCAGACCGTTCTTGCCGTTGATGTTCATACCGTCCGAGCCACATACGCCCTCGCGGCAGGAGCGACGGTAGGAAAAGCTGCCGTCCTGCTCCTTGATCAGCGCCAGCACGTCCAGGACCATGATGTCCTTGCCGCCGGTGTCGACCTGAAAGTCCTGCATGTGGGGAGCGTTGTCGCTCTCCGGGTTGTAACGATAGACACTCACTTGCAACATATCGGTCACCCTTAGTAAGTACGTACTTTAGGTTCAAAGGCCGGAACGGTTTTCGGCGCGAAGTTCACAGCCCGCTTGCTGACCTCTTTGGTCTCGGGCTTGTACAGGCTGTGGCACAGCCAGTTCGCGTCATCACGCTCCTCGAAGTCTTCACGGGCGTGCGCACCACGGCTTTCCTTGCGGATCTCCGCGGCAATCGCAGTAGCCTCAGCCACTTCGAGCAGGTTTTGCAGTTCCAGCGCTTCAATACGCGCGGTGTTGAATGCCTGGCTCTTGTCATTGATCTTGACGTTGGCAATACGCTCACGCAGATCAGCCAGTTGCTTGATACCCTTCTGCATGTATTCACCGGTACGGAATACACCGAAGTAGTTCTGCATGCAGCTCTGCAGCTCTTTGCGCAGCGGAGCGACATCTTCGCCAGAGCTGCGCTCATTGAGGCCGGCCAGACGAGCCATGGAGGCATCGATGTCGGACTCGGAGGCGCCACGGTACTCGATGCCTTCCTTGAGCGCGCTTTCCAGGTGCAGACCGGCAGCCCGACCGAACACCACCAGATCCAGCAGAGAGTTGCCACCCAGACGGTTGGCGCCGTGTACGGATACGCAGGCCACTTCACCGACAGCAAACAGACCTTCGATGATCTTGTCGTTGCCGTTGGCATCCTGGGTGATCGCCTGACCATGGATATTGGTGGCGATGCCGCCCATCATGTAGTGACAGGTCGGAACAACAGGAACCGGAGCGACGACCGGATCAACGTGGGCAAAGGTCTTGGACAGTTCACAGATACCCGGCAGACGGCTGTGCAGAACCTCTTCACCGAGGTGATCGAGCTTCAGCATCACGTGGTCGCCATCCGGACCACAACCATTACCGGCAAGGATTTCCTTGACCATGGAGCGGGCAACTACGTCGCGGCCAGCCAGGTCCTTGGCGTTGGGAGCATAGCGCTCCATGAAACGCTCGCCATGCTTGTTGATCAGGTAGCCACCCTCACCACGGCAACCTTCGGTCACCAGCACACCAGCGCCGGCGATACCGGTCGGGTGGAACTGCCACATTTCCATGTCCTGGGCCGGAACGCCGGCGCGCAGGGCCATACCCATGCCATCACCAGTATTGATCAGGGCATTGGTGGTCGAAGAGTAGATACGGCCGGCACCGCCAGTGGCCAGTACCGTGGCCTTGGCACGGATATAGACGGTTTCGCCAGTTTCGATGCAGATGGCGATGACACCAACGATCGCGCCATCCTGGTTCTTGACCAGATCAACCGCGTACCACTCATTGAGGAAGGTGGTGTCGTGCTTGACGTTGTTCTGATACAGGGTATGCAGCAAAGCGTGACCGGTACGGTCAGCGGCGGCGCAGGTACGGGCTGCCTGGGTCGGGTTGTCCGGGCCCTTTGACTGACCACCGAACGGGCGCTGGTAAATGCGGCCTTGCTCGGTACGCGAGAACGGCAGCCCCATGTGCTCCAGCTCAAATACCGCTTCCGGGCCTACCGAACACATATATTCGATAGCGTCCTGGTCACCGATATAGTCGGAACCCTTGACGGTATCGTACATGTGCCAGCGCCAGTCATCGTTCGGATCAGCCGAAGCGATGGCGCAGGTAATACCGCCCTGGGCGGATACAGTGTGCGAACGGGTCGGGAACACCTTGGTTACAACGGCAGTCTTGTGACCGCCCTGAGCCAGTTGCAGCGCAGCGCGCATACCGGCACCGCCACCACCCACGATGATGGCATCAAAAGTCAGAGTACGCATGTTAGCCATTTAGAAACCCCACAGAATCTGCACGCCCCAGACGAAAAGAACAAACATGGCCAGACCACAAACCGCCTGGAACAGGAAGCGGATCGGGGTAGCAACTTTGCCAAGAGCCATGGGAGTCAGGTAATCGGTCGAGATGGTCCACATGCCGACCCAGGCGTGAGCACTCAGGGCCACCAGAGTGAGCAGGCTGAAGATTCGCATCCAGTTCTGGCTGAACAGACCGTGCCAGGCTTCATAGGTCAGACCCGGATTGGCAACCATCCAGCCCAGCAGGAACAGAACATATACCGCCAGAACCACAGCCGATACGCGCTGGACCATCCAGTCATAAAGACCGCTGCGCGACAGGTTGGTGACGTTGGTTACCATATCCAAACCCCCAGAAGAACAATCAGAACGACCGAAACCACGATTACGATCTTCGAACCCAACTTGCCGCTTTCCAGCTCTTCGCCCACACCAGCGTCCATCAGCAGGTGGCGAATGCCGGCGACCAAGTGGTACAGCAGCGCAGACAGCACGCCCCAGATAACCAACTTGGCCAGCGGATTTTGCAGACAGGCCTTAACCTGCTCGAAACCACTTTCGGAACTCAGCGAGGTGTCCAGCATCCAAAGCAGACCAGCGATGGCGATGAACAGGATGATGCCCGAAATGCGGTGAGCGATTGACGTGTATGCAGTGATAGGTAGTTTGATTGTCCTGAGATCCAGGTTGACAGGTCTTTTGCTATTCACGGCTATATTCACACTCATGGCCCTGCGGGACAGGGCTGGATTATAGGAAGGTGCACTTTTGTGGGTACCCCAATGACCTCGTGGTCAGCCTTGCAATGAAAGCCGTTAAGGTCATTTTGCCGGACAAGGAGTATAGAGACTTACCCCCCTGATTACAATGCAACAACCTGTTGCAATAGGCCTATTTCAAACCTTGTCGGGCGATTAACGCGCACAGCCAAAAGACCAATAAAAGCTTTTTATTGGCTTCATATCTATTGACTATCCGCACAATTGACAAACGGGATTATCACCTTATAGTGATGCGGGCCCTGCGTGGGGGGTCACACTTTCGATACAGCAATTAAGGAGGCCATCAATGGCTGACAAGAAGGCGCAGTTGATCATCGAGGGCGCTGCCCCCATTGAGCTGCCAGTATATTCCGGCACCATGGGGCCGGATGTAGTGGATGTGCGCAGCCTGACTGCCGAAGGTATTTTCACCTTCGATCCTGGCTTCATGGCCACTTCATCTTGCGAGTCCAAGATCACTTTCATTGATGGTGACAAGGGCGTTCTGCTCCACCGCGGCTACCCGATCGAGCAACTGGCCGAGAAGGCCAATTTCCTCGAGACCTGCTTTTTGCTGCTCAAGGGCGAGCTGCCCAATGCCGAGGAAAAACAGAAATTCGAGAGCACCATCAAGAACCACACCATGGTGCACGAGCAGCTCAAGAGCTTCTTCAACGGCTTCCGCCGCGACGCCCACCCGATGGCCATCATGTGCGGTGTAGTCGGAGCCCTGTCTGCCTTCTACCACGACTCGCTGGACATCAATGACCCGCATCACCGGGAAATTTCCGCCATCCGTCTGATCGCCAAGATGCCGACCCTGGCGGCCATGGTCTACAAGTACTCTATCGGTCAGCCGATGATGTACCCGCGCAACGACCTGAGCTATTCAGAAAACTTCCTTCACATGATGTTCAACACACCCTGTGACGAGAAGAAGATCAGCCCGATCCTGGCCCGCGCTATGGACCGCATTTTCGTTCTGCATGCCGACCACGAGCAGAACGCTTCGACTTCGACCGTTCGTCTGGCCGGCTCATCCGGGGCCAATCCGTTCGCCTGTATCGCCGCCGGCATCGCCGCGCTGTGGGGACCGGCTCACGGTGGCGCCAACGAAGCAGTGCTGCGCATGCTCGACGAAATCGGCGACGTCTCCAACATCGAGAAATTCGTCGCCAAGGCCAAGGACAAGGACGATCCGTTCAAACTGATGGGCTTCGGCCACCGGGTCTACAAGAACTTCGACCCGCGCGCCAAGGTCATGAAACAAACCTGCGACGAGGTTCTGAGCGAGCTCGGCATCAACGATCCGCAACTGGAACTGGCCATGAAGCTGGAAGAGATCGCCCGTACCGATCCCTACTTCATCGAGCGCAACCTGTACCCGAACGTCGACTTCTACTCGGGCATCATCCTCAAGGCCATCGGCATTCCCACGGAGATGTTCACCGTAATCTTCGCCACCGGCCGTACTCCGGGCTGGATCGCCCACTGGAACGAGATGATCAGCGGCCCATATAAGATCGGCCGTCCGCGCCAGCTCTACACTGGTCACAGCCAACGGGACTACCCGAGCAAGTGATCCGAAAAGCCCCGCTTGGCGGGGCTTTTTCGTTATTGCCGAAACCTGTGTCGAGCAGACACGCGCCCCCCCCAGACAACAACGCAGCGTTGAGCGCTACGCCGTAGCCTCCTCCCACCACGTCAGGATCTGCAGCGCATCTTCCCGGCTACTACCACACGAGACCGACTCGGCAGTAAATCCCGCACATACCGGAGGGCGCCGCGGATCAGCAAAGATCGCGCAGCGATACTCGGCAGTCAGATGGATACAGGGCACACCAGCCGGCTTGCCCTGCGGCATACCGGGGATAGCAGAACTGATCGAGGGCGCAATGCAGCAGGCGCCACAACCTTCACGACACTGCAAGCAATACCTCCAGCCCCAACAATTCAAGCATCACGCTTGAGCCGGGCAATCAGACTGGAGGTATCCCAGCGCCCGCCACCCATGGCCTGGATATCGGCATAGAACTGGTCGACCAGCGCCGTCACCGGCAACTGCGCGCCATTGCGCCGCGCCTCGTCGAGCACGATCCCCAGATCTTTGCGCATCCAGTCGACCGCAAAACCGAAGTCAAATTCACCCGCCAGCATGGTCTTGTGTCGATGCTCGAGCTGCCAGGACTGGGCCGCACCCTTGCTGATCACTTCCATCGCCGCCTCACCATCCAGGCCGGCGCTCCGGGCAAAATTCAGCGCCTCGGCCAAGCCCTGAACCAGACCGGCGATACAGATTTGATTAACCATTTTGGTCAATTGCCCCGACCCGGCCGCTCCCATCAGGCGAACCATCCGGGCATAGCTGCTGATCACTGGCCGGGCCAGATCATAGACCGCCGCATCACCACCCACCATGACCGTCAACTGACCATGCTCGGCACCGGCCTGACCACCGGAAACCGGCGCATCAAGAAAACCCACACCCTGCCGGGACGCCAGATCTGCCAACTCCCGGGCCACATCAGCAGAAGCAGTGGTATGGTCCACAATCACCGCACCACTGCGAATCCCCTTGAGCACGCCATGCTCACCACTGATCACTTCGCGCAGATCATGGTCGTTCCCTACGCAAACCATGACGAAATCCTGATCGACCGCCGCCTGCGCCGGTGTCTCACATGCCCGGCCGCCATGCTGCACCACCCACTCGGCAGCCTTGCTGGCAGTACGGTTGTAGACTGTCAGCTCGTGCCCGGCACGCAGCAGATGTCCCGCCATGGGATAGCCCATGACGCCCAGACCGATAAACGCCACATTTGCCATAACCGCCTCTCAATACGTCAACCCAAGCCGATCAACTACGGCCATCGATCAATGAAATGATAACAAGGCTGTTTTTCCGCCTCGCCCTCTCATTGACATTTTTTACCAATAAAACTCCAACATAATACCCCTCCCCCCATGTCATGGCACGCCAGTACAGGTAGCATGGGGCCTCAATCCAGCAATGGAACAGTGATGCCATCTATCCGCTTACAACGTCTGCTCGTACTGTTCGCCAGCCTGCTACTGGTCTCTGCCTGTCAGCCCGAAGCGCCACCGGTCAGCGCCAGCAACAATGCCACGCCAGTTGCGGCCTACAGTGTCAGCACCCGTGACCTGTCGCGCCCGTTGCGCCTGTCAGCCAGCGTCGAGCCGCGTACCCAGATCCGTCTGGCCGCGCGCACTGCCGGCACCGTTCAGGCCGTTCATCATGAAGAAGGCGAACGAGTTCAACGCGGTCAACTACTGGCTCAGCTCGATGTCGCCGAGGCCGCCGCCGAACTGGCCCGCACCGAAGCCCAACTGAACTCAGCCAGACTGGACTACCAGCGCGCCGTAGAATTGCGGCGCCGGGGCGTTGCCACCGAACTGGAACTGCAAACCGCCCAGGTCGCACTGCAGGTCGCTGAAAGCCATCAAGCGTTGTGGAGCAGCCGCGTGGCCTATGGCCGGATTGAAGCTCCGCAAAACGCTACCATCACCGCCCGACATATCGACCCAGGCGAAGCAGTCGACGCCCAGGACACCCTGTTCGAACTGGCCGACATGGACCACCTGGTTCTGCGCCTAGGCGTATCGGAACTGGATGTGGTGCACCTAGCCCCCGGCCAGCAGATCCCGGTACATCTGGATGCCCTCCCCGACCTGCGACTGACGGGAGAGGTGCGGCGCATCTTTCCTGCCGCTATGGGAACCAGCCGACTGATCACCGTGGAACTGGTCCTGCCCCCAAGCTCCTGGGACCTGGGCGTAAAACCCGGCTTTCTGGCCCGAATCGACACCGGTATCGATCCGCGCCCCGACACACTGGTGGTACCTTCGGCCGCTATCGGCAGCGGTGACAACGGCAATTATGTCTACACCATCACTCAGGAGCAGCTCGGCTATCGTCCGATCCAGACCGGCATCACTCGTGGCCGCTGGACCGAGATCATCGACGGACTGGAACCCGGTGAAACCATTCTGGCCAGCAACCCTATCGACATGCAGGACGCCCAGCCAGTGCGTATTGTCACTTACCTGGAGTAAGTCATGGCCCAGCAGCAACCTCCGCCGCGCGGCGGACTGGCTGGTCTGGCGATCAGCCGCCCAGTCGGCACCCTGGCCATCGCTTCGGTAGTACTGGTGATCGGCCTGTATTTTCTCCAGCGCCTGCCGATCGATCTGTTGCCCAGCATCGAATACCCGCAGATCCGGGTAACCGTCAACTACCCCGGCGTCTCTCCCGAGGTCATGGAAGAACAGGTGACCCGGGTTCTGGAACGTAACCTGGCAGCGACCGAAGGCCTTCGCTTGATGTCCAGCCGAGTTGAGGACAGTCGCACCGATATCGACCTGACTTTCGAATTCGGCACTAATCTCGATATTGCCATGCAGAACACCTCGCGCGAACTGGAGCAGGCCCGCGCCCAGTTGCCGGATATCAACCCGCCCCGGGTGCGCAAGTTCGACGGCAGCGAAGCGGTTGTCTGGCGCGGCGGCTTCAGCTCCACCGTGCGCAATGAGGCTGCCGTCAACGACTGGATCGAAAACATCCTGTTCCCACAACTGATCGGCATTGCCGGCGTCTCCTCGGTTGAGTCAGCCGGCGGCATGGTCCGCGAGATCGAGGTCATCGTCGACCAACCCCGCCTGCATTCCTACGGGCTCGGCCTGCAGGACCTGAGCAACACCCTGGCAGCCGAAAACCGCGACCTCGCAGTCGGCCGGATCAGCTCCAGCGAGTTCGACGTGGCCGGCAAGACCGAGGGCCTGTTCAACTCGCTGGAACAGATCCGCGACACTCTGCTGCCACTGCCCCGGGAGGCCCAGCGACTTGGCCAGAACATCCGCCTGGCCGATGTCGCCGAAGTACGCGACGGCCATCGGCGCCAGCGGGTGTTCGCCCGACTCAACGGCACACCTGCGGCCCAGGTCACCATCTACAAGCTGCCCGAAGCCAATACAGTCGCCGTCGCCGATGACGTGCGTGCAACCCTGGAGCGCCTGCAGCGCTCAGGCTTCATCCCTATAGACATCCGCTTCGAACCAACCCAGGACCCGAGCTTCTTCATCCGCGGCGCCCTGTCCAGCGTCAGCACCGCCGCCCTGATCGGCGGTGCCCTGGCAATGCTGGTGGTGCTGTTATTCCTCGGCAGCCTGCGCAAGGGCTTTGTCATCGGCCTGTCGATCCCGATCGCAATCATGGCCACCTTCGCCCTGATGGGCGTCAGCGGCCTGACTCTCAATATCATCAGCCTGGGTGGGCTGGCTCTGGGCGTCGGACTACTACTGGACAACGCCATCGTCATGCTGGAAAACATCTACCGGCACCGTGACAGCCTGGGCAAGGACCCGGACCAGGCCGCGCGCGACGGCGCCCGCGAAGTCGTCTCGGCGATTACTGCCGGCACTCTGACCAACCTCGCTGCAGTACTGCCCTTCCTGCTGGTCAGCGGCATTGCCGCTCTGGTCTTCCAGGAAATGATTCTGACCATCGCCTTCGCCATCATCGCCACCCTGGTCGCAGCACTGACCCTGGTCCCGAGTCTGGCGGCGCTACTGGGCAAACTGACACTGAACAGCGGCCTGGATCGCAGCCTGCCAGTACGCCTGTTTTCTGGCCTGGTCGAGCGCCTGCGCCAAGGCTATACCACAGCCCTGCCGACAGTACTGCACTGGCGCTGGGGCGTACTGGGGCTGGCCAGTCTGGCACTGGCCGGCTCGGCCTGGCTGTTCAGCCAGCTCGGCAGCGAATTTCTGCCGCAAATGGACGACGGCGCGGTTCAGATCCGTATCAGCCTGCCACCTGGTACTCCACCGGAAGAAACCCAGCAGGTGGCACGGCGAATCGAACAACTGCTGACCAGTCGCGAGTATGTCGAAAGCGTCTTCACCCTGGCTGGCGGCGCTCTGTGGGGCGGCGTGATCAGCGAGCGGCCAGGCTCGGGCATTTTCATGATTCAACTGGTACCAGCCAGTGAACGCCCAGAGATGCCGGCCGGACGCTGGATCGCCGACACCCAGCAAGCCGTCAGGGCCCTGGATATTCCCGGCGCCCGGATCTTCGCCCGCCCGCCACAGATTCGCGGCCTGCGCTTTACCAGTGAAGGCAATGATCTGGCGATCGGCGTCATGGGCCCGGATCTCAGGCAACTGCAAACCCTGGCCAACCAGATCGCCCAGCACCTGCAAGGCATTCCAGGCCTGGAAGGGTTGGACAGCGGCCAGGAAGACCTGAACCCTCTGCTGCGCCTGCATGTTGATCGGCAGCGGGCCGCCGAGTACGGCCTGCGGGTCGCCGAAATCGGTCAGGCCGTACGCGATGCCGTTGACGGCGCGGTACCAACCCGCTATATCGACGGCAATCAGGAATACGACGTACGGGTACGCCTGCCCTACAGCGCCGCCGAAGACAGCGACGCACTGGGCAACCTCATGCTATTCCGCCAGCAGAACGAACCGGTACTGTTGCGCGACCTGGCCCGACTGGAACTGGGCGACGGCCCGGCAACCATCTACCGTGAAAACCAGAGTCGGATCGTGCGAGTGGTCGGGGACATAAACACCAGCATCAACGATGTCGGCAGCGTCATGCAGCAAGTCCAGCAGCGTCTGGCCGAACTCGACATCCCCGAACGCTACAGCCTGCTCTATGGCGGCCAATGGGAAACAATTCAGGACACCAACCGTGAACTGAGCGTGGTGATAGCGCTGTCAATCTTTCTGGTGTTCGTGGTCTTGGCGGTGCAGTACGAGCGCCTGAGCAACCCTCTGATCATCATGGCAGCCGCGCCACTGTCACTGGTCGGCGTCAGCCTGGCCCTGTGGCTGACCAGCACCCCGGTCTCTGCTCCGGTCCTGATCGGCCTGATTCTGCTGATCGGTATCGTGGTAAACAACGCCATCTTACTGGTCGAGTACATCGAGCAGGGCCGCCGCCAGGAAAGTCTGAGCCTGCACGAGGCCATCGTTCAGGCTGGCAGTGTGCGCCTGCGACCGATCCTGATGACCACCCTGACCACCGTACTGGGTATAACGCCACTGGCCGTAGGACTAGGTGAAGGTGCTGAAATCATGCGCCCGCTGGCCCTGGCGGTCGTTGGCGGCCTACTACTGTCGATGCTGCTGACCCTGTTCGTGGTGCCCTGCCTTTATCTGGTCATCAACCGCTTCGCCGAACGGCTACGCGAGCGCCTGACCGGTCAGCCAGCCAGCAGCTGACAGGCATTGCCGCAGGGCTGGACGGCTCGGCATAATGAGCGCCCTTTAAGCCTCGCTCCCAAGGAGTCATTCGATGTTCAAGGTCAACCAGTACTTCGACGGCAAAGTCGCCTCCATCGCCTTCCAGCAGCCCGAAGGCGCCGCCACCGTGGGCGTCATGGCCCCCGGCGAGTACGAATTCGGCACCAGCCAACTGGAAATCATGCACGTGATCAGCGGCCTACTGACCGTCAAGCTGCCGGGTAGCGAGCAGTGGCAGGACTTCGCCGGCGGCAGCCAGTTCACCGTCCCGGCCAATAGCAAGTTCCAGCTCAAGGTAGCCCAGGACACTGCCTATCTCTGCGAATACCGCTAGGATCCCTAAGCGTTCGTCTGGAGCGCACTTTACGCCGGGCTGACTTCGGTCAGCCCCTTGGCGTAGCCCTCGAGAAACAGCGGCGGCATGCGTTTCGGTTTGCCGCTGCTGAGTTCAATACAGGCAAAGGTCGTCCGCCCACGCAGCAGCGTCAGCCCGTCGCTGTTGCGACACAACTGAAAATGCCGGGTCATGCGCAGTTTCTTGTCCCAATGCACAATCCAGGTCGCCATGGTTAGCTCATCGCCTTCATAGGCCGAGGCCAGATAGTCGATCTCATGACGTACCACCGCCATCGCCCGATCCAGCTCGCGATATTCCTCCAATCCCAACCCCAGGGATTTTGAGTGCTGCCAGGCGCAACGCTCCAGCCAGCGAACATACACCGCATTATTGGCATGCCCCAGCTCGTCGATATCATCCGGCTGCACACTAATGGCCAGGGTATAGGGGTTATCCAGATCCCAGTTCACGGGCAATGACTCCTGCTGACAAAATTCGATCAGCGCACAGGATACCACACAGCCCTACCGGCAACTGTCGGCAGCCTCCGGCAAAGCACCACTTGCAGTCACCGACGGCAGCGACAACACTGTCTGCAGGCAACAAGGAAATCGTTCATGTTCAAACACCTGCACTTCCCTATCCTGGTCATCAACCCGCATATCGGCCAGGCCAATGTGGCCGGCAAGCAACTCGACGATCTGTTCAGCGCCCTGAGCCAGGAGGGCTTCGAAGTCCTGGCCACCGGCTCGCTGGATGAAGGACGACTGATAGCCGAAGCCCACCGCGGCCTGTCCTGCATCCTGTTCAGCACCGACGACGGTAACGACCTGGCGCCTGTCCAGGCTCTGTTCGAGGCTGCCCACTCGCGCTCGCCCGAACTGCCGATCATCGCCCTGAGCACCCGTCAGCACCTGGACAGCCACTACCTCAGCGCGCTGCGCGATCTGCTGCAGCTGCGCGGCATCATCTATCTGTTCGAGGACACCCTGCCGTTCATTGCCGGACAGATCGCCCGTACCGCCCGCGCCTATCTGGCACAACTGCTGCCACCCTTCTTCAAGGCCCTGCTCGACTACACCGCGCGTTCCAGCTATTCCTGGCATTCACCCGGCCATGGCGGCGGCGTGGCCTTTCGCAAGAGCCCGGTCGGCCGGGCCTTCCATGACTTTCTAGGCGAGAACACCCTGCGCTCGGACCTGTCGGTCTCGGTACCCGGCCTGGGCTCGCTGCTCGATCACAACGGCCCGATTGCCGAGGCCGAGGCGAACACCGCTCGCACCTTCGGCGCAGATCACAGCTTCTACGTAATCAACGGCACCTCGACCGCCAACAAGATCATCTGGCACGCCTTCGTCAGCCGCGATGATGTAGTGCTGGTCGATCGCAACTGCCACAAGTCAATCCTCCATGCCATCATCATGACCGGCGCCATCCCGCTCTACCTGACCGGCTCGCGCAACGACTACGGCATCATCGGCCCGATCAGCCTGGAAGAGTTGGCCCCCGAGCGGCTCAAGCAGCGCCTGGCCGAGCATCCACTGCTCAAGGATCGCCAGGTCGACAATATCCGCCTGGCGGTGCTGACCAACTCGACCTATGACGGCCTGTGCTACAACGCCGAGCTGATCAAGGAACAGCTGCAGGATGCCGTCGACATCCTGCACTTCGACGAAGCCTGGTACGGCTACGCTGCCTTTCACGAATTTTATGCCGGTCGCCATGGCATGGGTCGCAATCGCGGCCTGCCTCGCGCACGTCACCCACTGGTATTCGCCACCCAATCGCCGCACAAGGTGCTGGCAGCGCTGAGTCAGGCCTCGATCATTCTTGCCCAGGACAGCGAGGAGCAGCAGCTAGATCGCGAGCGCTTCAATGAAGCCTTCATGATGCACACCTCAACCTCCCCGCATTACGGCATCATTGCCTCGATCGACGTAGCCACCGGGATGATGGCTGGCGAGCCTGGCCGCTCACTGGTCCAGGAGACCCTGGACGAGGCCCTGAGCTTCCGCCAGGCCATGCAGCAGACCGCCGAACGACTGGACGAGGATCAGTGGTGGTTTGATGTCTGGGAGCCAGAAGAAGCGCTGGACAGCGAGCAACTGCAAGCCAGTGACTGGACCCTGGATAATGGCGAGAGCTGGCACGGCTTTGGCGACATGGCGCCGGACTACGCCCTGCTCGACCCGATCAAGGTCACCCTGCTGACTCCCGGCGTCGAGGAACAGGGCCGGCTGGCCAAAAGTGGCATTCCGGCCGCCATCGTCACCCGTTTTCTGGCCGAGCGCGGTCTGGTCGTGGAAAAAACCGGCCTTTACTCGTTTCTGATTCTGTTCTCACTGGGCATCACCAAGGGCAAATGGAGCACCCTGGTATCCGAACTACAGGAGTTCAAGCGCCTCTACGACGCCAACGCACCACTGGAAACGACCCTGCCGGGCATCGCCCAGGGCGGCCATTATCCGGGCCTGGGACTGCAGGATCTGTGCGAACGCCTGCACAGCTTCTACAAGCAGCAGCGCATGGTGAAGATCCTGCGCCAGATCTATACCGAGCTGCCAGACATGCTGGTGCGCCCAGCCGACGCCTATCAGCACATGGTTCGCGGTCAGGTCGAGATGGTCCCGATCGAGCAACTGGCCGGCCGAATCAGCGCCGTCATGCTGGTTCCCTACCCGCCAGGTATTCCGGTGATCATGCCCGGCGAGCGGTTCCCGACCGATTGCACCGCAATAACCGACTACCTGCGCGTGGCGCAGCAACTGGACCAGCAGTTCCCGGGCTTTGAAAGCGATATTCACGGTCTGCGCGAAATCCGCCAGGAGGACGGCAGCGTGCGGTTCTGTGTGGACTGCCTGAAGGAGTGACAGGCAAAGAAAAAGGGCTCGTCTTGCGACGAGCCCTTTAATTGGTGGAGCTAAGCGGGATCGAACCGCTGACCTCCTGCATGCCATGCAGGCGCTCTCCCAGCTGAGCTATAGCCCCGTGGTCTTGCGACCGCCGGCACATGGGTACCGGTTGGTAAAGATGGCGTCCCCTAGGGGACTCGAACCCCTGTTACCGCCGTGAAAGGGCGGTGTCCTAGGCCACTAGACGAAGGGGACGCAAACCCTTCTGGAAACGATGCTGGTATCGTTTCTTTACCTGACCGCCTGGGAGCGATACAGGCCAGTGTAAAACAGGTCAACACTTACGCGCTGACCAAAAAATGGTGGAGCTAAGCGGGATCGAACCGCTGACCTCCTGCATGCCATGCAGGCGCTCTCCCAGCTGAGCTATAGCCCCGTCTCAAGGACGGGGCGAATATTATGGTCCTCGCCCCACCCTGTCAACAGAAATTTACGCAAAACAGCAACTTAAGCCTCAACCTGAGTGAATCCAGCCAGTAGCTTCTCCCAAGCCTTGGCTTCCTTCTTCGAGGTGCCGCCCAGCAGCTCCAGCGCCTGTCGCAGACGGAAACGGGTCAGATCCGGCCCCAGGTGCGCCATGGCATCGAGAACCGAGACCGAGCTGGCCTGACCAGTGATCGCCGGGAACAGCAGCGGCATCACGTCACGCAACTTGAGCCCCAGGCCTTCGGCGACAAACTGGATACAAGCGGTGATACTGTCCTTGCTCCATTGGCGCTGCGCTTCCAGCTTCCACAGGGTTAGCTGTAACACCTGACGCACCTCGTCTTCCGAGAGCTTCTTGTGCTTGAACAGCGCCGGGTCCAGCTCCAGCCGCCCCATCAGGAAGAAGCCGGCCAGCGGCAGCAGATCGCTGAAGGTTTCGACCCGGCTCTGCACCAGCGGGATCATCGGTTTGAGATAGTCGCCATTGACCGCCCAGGCCTGGACCGCCCGGGCGAAATCCTCGGGTGACAGTTCGCGAATCCACAGGCCATTGAGCCAGGCCAGCTTTTCAATGTCGAAAATCGGACCGCCCAGCGATACCCGGTGGATATCGAAATGCTCGACCATTTCGGCCAGGCTGAACTTTTCCCGCTCATCGGGCATCGACCAGCCCATGCGCCCCAGATAGTTCAGCAGCGCCTGCGGCAGATAGCCCATGCGCTGGTAGAAGGTGATGCTGGTCGGATTCTTGCGCTTGGACAGCTTGCTCTTGTCCGGGTTGCGCAGCAGCGGCATGTGGCACAGGTGCGGCATGTCCCAGCCGAAGTACTGATACAACAGCATATGTTTGGGTGCCGAGTTGATCCACTCCTCGCCGCGCAGCACATGGGTGATCTGCATCAAGTGATCATCGACCACGTTGGCCAGGTGGTAGGTCGGCAGACCGTCGGCCTTCATCAGCACCTGCATGTCGACCTGCTCCCAGGGAATCTCGATCTCGCCACGCAGCATATCGTTGACTACGCACACACCTTCGCTCGGTACCTTCATGCGCACAACGTGCGGCTCACCTGCGGCCACCCGGCGCTCGACTTCCTCGGTACTCAGGTGCAGACAGTGACCGTCATAGCCGGGGGTCTGTTTGTTGGCCATTTGTTCGGCGCGCAGGGCGTCCAGTCGCTCGCTGCTGCAAAAACAACGGAAGGCATGGCCATTGCTGATCAGTTGTTCGCTATGCGCCTGGTAGATCTCGCTACGCTCGCTCTGGCGATACGGCCCATGCGGACCACCCACGTCCGGGCCTTCATCCCACTGCAACCCGAGCCAACGCAGCGAGTCCAGAATCTGCTGCTCGGACTCGGCACTGGAGCGCACCTGATCGGTGTCCTCGATACGCAAAATGAATTCGCCGCCGTGCTGACGGGCAAAACACTCATTGAACAAGGCGATATAGGCGGTGCCGACGTGTGGGTCACCTGTCGGAGACGGGGCAATGCGGGTACGAACGGTCATGGATACTCTCAGATAAACGGCCCCCATACCGGGGGCACAGAAAAAAGCTATTCGTCGGCAGATTTTATCAGCGCTTCGGACTCAGCCTCCAGTCTGCTGTTGAGCCACTCATCCACACTTTCCACCAGATAGTCGATAAAGGCCTTGACCTTCATCGCCTGAAAGCGCCGCGAGGGATACAAGGCGCAGAGCTCACTGGAAGGCAGCCGGCAATGCTCCAGCACCCTGACCAGAGTGCCCAGCTCAACACAGGGCTCGGCAATAAAAGCCGGCACGTTGACGATCCCGGCCCCCGCCAATGCCGCCTCGCGGGCAAAAGTTACATTGTTGACCGTCATCACCGGGTTGACCGTGACGTTGACCTCGGGCTCAAGGAAGTGCCACTTGCGGCTGGTTTCGCTGACACTCTGAATGCAGCGGTGGTGAGTCAGCTCTTCAGGCTTGCTGGGCATGCCGTACTGACGAATGTAATCCGGGCTGGCATATAGCTGGCTGGGGCTGGAAATCAGCGGCCGGGCCACCAGACTGGAGTCGGGTAAACGCCCTCTGTGAATCACAATATCCACCCCCTCCTCAACCGGGTCGACGGTCCGGGTCGTCAGCTCAACCTCAACCTGGATCGCCGGGTAGCAGCGCATGAACTCGCCCACTACCTTGCCCAGAAACAGCTGACCAAACTCGATCGGCGAACTGATCCGCAGCAGCCCGGTCGGTTCGCGCTGCAACTGCATGATCGCCTGTTCGGCCTCGGAGAACTCCTGCATGATCTGTCGACAGCGTTCGTAATAGGCCTGGCCTACTTCGGTCAGCCGCAGCTTGCGTGTGGTGCGATTGAGCAGGCGCACCCCCAAGCGCTCTTCCAACTGAGCGATCCGCCGACTGACGGTGGACTTCTGCATACCCAGCGTGGTCGCTGCGCTGGTAAAACTGTGACACTCCACCACGCGGGTGAAGATCAGGGCGTCATCCAAACCCATAGCTAACTGTTCCTGTCATGCAACAAAGTTTCCAGATTCTAGCGCCTCTGGTGCCTGCTGGAACAGTGCTACAGTGCTCGGACAAGTAGAAAAGGAAGTATCCATGTCCGCCCACGTTCGCAAGCGCCTGTTCGTTTTCTTTCTCCTGCTCGCCATGGCCGGCTCCGCTTTCTTTGTCCACTGGTGGTTTATTGGACGTTTCTACCAATCCACCAACAACGCCTATGTTCAGGGTGACATCACCCGCATCAGCAGCCAGCTCAGCGCCCAGGTTACCGAAGTGCTGGTCACCGACAATCAGTGGGTGGAAATTGGCGACCCACTGATCCGCCTTGATCCGCGGGACTTCCAGATCGCCCTGGCCCAGGCTCGTGCCAATCTGGCGACCCGCAAGGCTGAACGGGTCGAGGTCGAGTCACGCTTAGCGCAACAGGACAGCCTGATCGCCGCCGCCCGCGCCGATGTTCAGGCCCGCCAGGCCGAACGCCAGCGCGTGGAGCTGGATATTCGCCGCATCACGCCGCTGCGTCAGTCCGGCTATGCATCGGAAGAGCAACTCAGCAACTTCCGTGCTCAGCTAGACGTAGCCAAAGCCCAGGTCCAACGCGCTGACGCCGACCTGCAGACCCAGCAACTGGTCAAGGACACCCTGCGCGCCGACCTGCAACGCCTGGCAGCGCTCATTGAGGTGGCCGAAGCTGACATCAGCAAGGCCGAACTGGATCTGGAGCGAACCGAAATCCGCGCCCCGAACAGCGGCCGGGTCGGCCAACGCAGCGTAAGGGTCGGACTCAACGTCCAGCCCGGCAGCCACCTGCTGGCCCTGGTACCGGAGCAGCATCTGTGGGTACAAGCCAACTTCAAGGAAACTCAGATTCGCGGCCTGCGCGAAGGTCTCAAGGCCTACCTGGAATTCGACGCCTTTCCCGGTCAGCCCATCGAGGGCGTGATCGACAGCCTGTTCCCTGCCTCCGGCGCCCAGTTCAGTCTGCTGCCGCCGGATAACGCCACGGGCAACTTCACCAAGGTCGTACAGCGTATGCCGGTCAAGATCGTCCCGGCCAACGGGCATCCCTTGACCGGCCACATCCGGCCCGGCATGTCGGTACTGGTGAAGGTCGACCTGCGTGACTGACGCGCGTTTCGAACAGCCGATACCGCCGCCGACCCGGCGCGACTGGATCGCCATTCTCAGCGCCATTCTCGGCGCGTTCATGGCGATTCTCGATATCCAGATCATCAATTCCTCGCTCAAGGATATTCAGGGCGCACTGTCGGCTACCATTGAGGAAGGCTCGTGGATTTCCACTTCCTATCTGGTGGCCGAAATCATCATCATTCCACTGGCCGCCTGGTTGACCATGATCATGTCGCCGCGGCGCTTCGCCGTGTGCGTCTCGGTGATCTTCGTGTTCGCCTCACTGCTCTGCTCGATGGCCTGGAACCTGGAAAGCATGATCGTGTTCCGAGTGCTCCAGGGCCTGGCCGGCGGCGCACTGATACCCTTCGCCTTCTCGCTGATCCTGACCAAATTACCCTTGGAGGTGCGCCCCAAGGGTATGGCGCTATTCGCCGTGACCGCCACCTTCGCCCCGGCCATAGGCCCGACCATCGGCGGCTGGCTGACGGAAAATTTTGGCTGGGAATTCATTTTCTACATCAACATCGTACCCGGCATCCTGATGACCGCCGGTCTGCTGTACGGCCTGGACAAGAGCCCGCCACGCTGGGAACTGCTGAAAAAAGGTGACTATGCCGGGATCGCCACCATGGCGCTGGGCCTGGGTTGCCTGCAGGTCTTCCTTGAGGAAGGCCATCGCATGGACTGGCTGGAATCCCCCCTGATGGTCACCCTCGGCGTCATCGCCTTCGTCAGCCTGGTGACCTTCGTGATTCTGCAGCTGAGCCGAGACAACCACCTGGTCAACCTGCGGCTACTGAAAGAACGCAACTTTCTGCTCGGCAGCCTGGGCAATATCGGCCTGGGAGTGGGATTGTTCGGCACGGTGTTCGTGCTGCCGGTCTATCTGGCGCAGATCCAGCACTACAACGCGCTGCAAATCGGCCAGGTGTTCATGTGGCTGGGCCTGCCGCAATTGCTGCTGATTCCGCTGGTGCCGATTCTGATGAAATACATCGATGCCCGCTGGATCTGCGCCGCCGGTTTTCTACTGTTCAGCTCGGCCAGCTACTTCAGCGGCTTTCTCAGCCTCGATTTCGCCGGTGATCAATTTATTGCCGTCCAACTGCTGCGCGCCTTTGGCCAGCCAATGATCCTGGTACCGATGTCGATTCTGGCGACCGCCATGATCCCGCCGTCACAGGCTGGCTCGGCCTCCAGCCTGTACAACATTATCCGCAATCTCGGTGGCGCCATCGGCATCGCCGTACTGGCCACAATGCTGGACAGCCGGGCCAAGTACTACTTCGACTATTTGCGCGAGCACATCACCCCAGCCAACCCGGCACTAGAGGAACGGCTGACCCTGCTGACCGAGCAGCTCGGCAACCCTGAATCCGCGCTGCGCCTGCTCAACCAGCAGGTTCACCAGCAGGCCCAGATCATGGCCTACAATGACGCGTTCCACCTGATTGGGCTGATGCTGGCCATATCCATGGTCTGCATTCTGCTGACCAGGCCGCTACCCAAGGCTCCGCTCAAGGCGCAATAGCCGGATCACTCAGCCGCAAGCTGTTGCGCCAACCCCTGCAGCAACCGGTTGCTGATCGTATCGGCCTTGTCCAGGCGGCCCTGATCGAAGCGCTCATCCAGGGCAAAGCCGCCACGCAGCAACTGCTCAAGGAAGCTGAGGCCATCCGAACTCACTTCACTGGCGCTGCGCAGCGCCTGTAACAGGCCTTCGGCATAATCACGCAACTGGTTGTTGACCGCACTGACTGGCGCCGCCTGGCCGGCGACACTGCGGTAAGCCTCACTGACCTGACGCACGCTGGTCTGGGTCAAGCTCAGCGACATGCTGGCCAACTGCGTGCCGTCCAGATCCAGAGCCAGAGCCCGGTCAAAAGCACCAGTCAGATCACCGGCATAGAACCGACTGGCCAGTTCCTGTACCTGCCCCAGCAGGCTTTCAAGAGCTGCCCGCTCATCGTTATTGAGCTGCCCCTCGATGGCCACCTGAAACTGGCCGACCTGCAGCATTCCGGCGCTGCCGGCAAATCCGTCTGCAGTCTTTTCTACCGTTGCCGCACTCACTGAGGCCTGGGCGATGCTGATACGCAGTCGGTCCCCTTCCCGGGTGGTTACCGACAGCTCAAAACTCTCGGACAGCGCGACCAGGCTGGAATAATTGGCCACCGACACCTGATCACGCCCAGGCAGCAGACGCTGGGCGATATCGCTCATGCCGGACTGGATTCGGTTGTAGGTATCATCAATGTCCTCGGCTACCTTGCCCTTGAGCACGCCCATGCCGTCAAGAATCTTGCGGGCCTCGGCAAAACCCTGCTCAACCCCTTTGCGAGCCTGGTCATAGAGTTTTTCCAACTGCGAGGTATCGGCGCCATCGGCCCTGGCCTGCTGCAACCTGCCCTCGATAAAGCCGAGAACGGTCTCCGCCACCCTGGCCGGAGCAAAGTTTTCGGCCGGTCCATTTAGGCTGTCCTGTTGCAAGCCCAGACGCTCGGCCAGGCGATTGGCCAGAGTCTGCTGCGGGACCGGCAGATTGCGCACAGACGCCGCCGCAACCGAGTGCGCCGGGCGCGATTGACTGGATGAAAGAAACGGAGTCTGAGTCATGATGCACCTCCAGAAGATCAGAGGTTATCGGCCGACTTTGCCCACACTGAATGACCGTTGGTCGGTCTGCGGGCATGCAGCCCGCTTCACAGCCGCAGACCGTTCCTACATTACCGGGGCTTAGGGAGTCATGCCAGTTGCCACCGGGCGCTGCGGATCAGTGATCCATTCGCTCCAGGAGCCGGCATACAGTCGCGGTTCGGGCAGCCCGGCCTCGACGGCAGCCAGAATATTGTGGCAGGCAGTGACGCCGGAGCCGCAATAGCAGGCCAATACCTGACCTTCCCCCTGCCAGGGCTTGAAGCGTGCCGCCAGCTCAGCCGCCGGCAACCAGAGGCCATCAGCGCCAACATTGGCGACACAGGGCAAACAGGCGGCGCCAGGAATATGCCCGGCCACCGGATCAATCGGCTCCTGCTCCCCGGCATAGCGTGGGGCGCCGCGCGCATCGAGCAATTGCAGGGCCGGGTCGCCCTGGCGCCTGAGAATTTCTGCCGCATCGATCAACCGGGCATGATCAGCGCGCCCCTGGAAGTTGCCCTCAACTGCAGGGCGAGGCGTTTCGCTGGATAACGGTCGACCACTGGCAACCCAGGCCCGCAGCCCACCATTGAGCAGCTTGACCCGCTCATGTCCAAGCCAGCGCAGCAGCCACCACAGGCGTGCGGCAAACAGCCCCGGACCGTCGTCATAGACCACCACCAGGCTATCGCCATTTACTCCATTGCGCCGCAGGCAAGCACTCAACCGCTCAGGGTCCGGCAAAGGGTGACGACCCGTCTGGCCCGGCACCACGGCAGCCGAAAGGTCATCATCCAAATGCAGATAGCGCGCGCCTGGAATGTGCCCGGCGGCAAAATCCAGCCGCCCCTGCCCTGGTTGTTCCAAGGAGAAGCGCAGATCGAACAAGCACAATTCGGAGTCTTCCAGCCGCTCGGCAAGCGCCTGGGTATCGATCAACTGGGACATGTCGGCCTCCATCGGTCAAAGGCTGACAGTAGACGGGTTACCGATGAAAAGCCAGGGTGCCGGCCGGGTTTATCCGGCGCGGCGTAACGACTCAATATACGGGCGCAGGGAATAACCCAGCCGGGGCTCCTGATCATCAGCCCACAGTCGCATGGCGTCCTTGTCCAGGGTCAGACGCCCGCCAGCGGGAATGAACAGCAGAATGTTACCCTCGTCCACTTCAACGCACAGGTAGTCATCACCAAACAGCTCACGCAACATCTCCGCCGCGTAGGGCTGACCGGTTTCGCCCATTTGCCACTGATTGATCACCATCAGCCCGCCGGGTCGCAGGGCACGGTGGCAGCTCTGGAAGAACTCGGTCTGCAACTGCAAACGTGACAGCCCGCCCTCCATATACAAATCGACCATTAACAGATCACAGCTTTCCGGCGCCTGATTGATATAACGCTCGGCGCAGCCATCAAGCACCTGCAGGCACGGGTCACTGCTCAGTCCCAGCCATTTGCGCGCCAGCTCGACCACCGCAGGGCGCAGTTCCACCGCCGTGACCCGCTCAGGTTGGAAATAGCGAACCAGACAGTTGGCCAGACTACCTCCGCCAAGTCCCAGCAAGGTCGCCCGATAATCCGCCCGGCACCAGTACAACCCCAACAGCATGGCCCGGGTGTAGTCATATTCCAGCCAGGCGGAATCCGGCACATAACAGCAGCTCTGCTCGGTCTTTTCGCCGAAATAGAGAAACCGATAGAGGCCGGATTCAGTCACCCGCAACATGCCAAAGTCGTCACGAAGACAATCGATCACATTTTCCTGGGTAGTCATAGCGTGACGTCTGATGCCCAATAGCCGGCGTAATAACAGGTACAAGATTTTCATGTCTCAGGGTAACATCGAACCCCCTGATACACCCACATATTGAAGCCTATGACCACGCCCTGGACTCCCGATAGCTGGCGCAGCAAACCGATCCTGCAGCAACCAACCTACCCCGACGCTCAGGTCCTGGCCGAGGTCGAACACACCCTTGCCGGCTATCCGCCGCTGGTATTTGCCGGCGAGGCACGCGAGCTGCGTCGGCAGTTCGCCGAGGTCACCCAGGGCCGGGCATTTCTGCTGCAAGGTGGTGACTGCGCCGAAAGCTTCGCCGAATTCTCCGCGCCGAAGATTCGCGACACCTTCAAGGTGCTGTTGCAAATGGCAGTGGTGATGACTTTTGCCGCCGGCTGCCCGGTGGTCAAGGTTGGGCGCATGGCCGGCCAGTTCGCTAAACCGCGCTCGGCCGATGATGAAACCCAGGGCGGCGTTACCCTGCCGGCCTACCGTGGTGACATCATCAATCAGATCGCCTTCGAAGCTGCCGGTCGCGTGCCCGATCCACAGCGTCTGATCATGGCCTATAACCAGGCCACCGCCACCCTCAACCTGCTGCGCGCCTTTGCTCAGGGCGGCTTTGCCAGTCTGGACCAGGTACATCAGTGGAACCTGGATTTTATTGCCAACTCGGCCACCAGCGACCGTTTTCAGCATCTGGCCGACCGCATCGATGAAAGCCTGGCCTTCATGCGCGCCTGCGGGATCGACGAGGAACGCGCTCCGCAACTGCGCGAAACCAGCTTCTTCACCGCCCACGAAGCCCTGCTACTGAACTACGAGCAGGCCTTCACCCGTCGCGACAGTCTGACCGGCGAGTGGTACGACTGCTCGGCACACATGCTCTGGATCGGCGACCGCACCCGTCAGCCGGATGGCGCCCATGTCGAGTTCATGCGCGGTATCCACAACCCGATCGGGGTCAAGGTCGGCCCGAGTACCGACCCGGACGAACTGCTGCGACTGATCGACATCCTCAACCCGGACAACGACCCCGGCCGGCTCAATCTGATCGTGCGCATGGGCGCCGACAAGGTCGAGCAACACATGCCGCGACTGGTTCGCGCCGTCGAAGGTGAAGGCCGGCTGGTGCTGTGGAGTTCCGACCCCATGCACGGCAACACCATTAAGGCCTCCAGTGGCTACAAGACCCGCGATTTCGCCCAGGTACTGCGCGAGGTCGAACAGTTCTTTGCCGTGCATCAGGCCGAAGGCAGCTGGGCTGGCGGCATTCATATCGAGATGACCGGCCAGAACGTCACCGAATGCATTGGCGGCGCTACTCCGGTGACCGAAGCCGGGCTCTCGGACCGCTACCACACCCACTGCGACCCGCGCCTGAATGCCGACCAGTCGCTGGAACTGGCATTCATGATTGCCGAGACGTTGAAGAAGGTAAGGCGCTAACCCCCTCTGGGGAGCGTCGTCGGATTGCCGCCCAGCACCTGCGCGATGCTGGAATAGCCTGACACCTCGGAGTCATCCGCCCCTTTCGCGGTTCGACTATCTCACCGATAATGCCCTGCCTACCGCTTTACCCTGACAGGTTTGCACATGTTGTTTCGCTGGTTTGAAAAACGCCTTGATCCCTTTCCTGCGATAGAGCCGAGCGAACCTCCACGCCAGCTTCTGGCCTTCTGCCTGTACTACACTCGCGGTGCCTGGCCTTACCTGGGCATGGCGGCGTTGTTGATGGCCGGCATCGCGCTGGCTGAAGTGTGGCTGTTCAGTTTTCTGGGCAGCATTGTTGACTGGCTGTCCGAGCAGAGCCGCGAGACTTTCCTTGAAACCGAAGGCCTGAAGCTGTTGGGGATGGGCCTGGTAGTACTGGTACTGCTACCGCTGATGGTGTTCGCCAACTCGCTGTTCAGCCACCAGACCCTGATGGGCAACTATCCGATGCGCATCCGCTGGCTGGTGCACCGCTACCTGCTGCGCCAGTCGATGGCCTTTTATCAGGACGAGTTCGCCGGGCGTATCGCCACCAAGATGATGCAAACAGCGCTGGCGGTGCGTGAATGCGTGATCAAGCTGATCGACGTGCTCAACTATGTCAGCGTCTACTTCATCGGCACCCTGCTGGTGGTCGGCAGCGCCGACTGGCGCCTGACCTTGCCTATGTTGATCTGGCTGGTCGGCTACATCCTGCTGATGCGCCACTTCATTCCGGTCATGGGCAAGGTCGCCGAGCAACAGGCCGACGCCCGCTCGATCATGACCGGGCGCATCGTCGACAGCTACACCAACATCCAGACCGTCAAACTGTTCTCCCACGCCCAGCGCGAGTCGACCTATGCCCGCGAAGGCATGGACCAGTTCATGACCACCGTCTATCAGCAAATGCGCCTGGTAACTCTGGTCTACTCCCTTCTATACGGGCTCAACGCCCTGCTGCTGATCAGCGTCAGCGGACTGGCGATCTGGCTGTGGCTCAACGAACTGGCCAGCGTTGGCGCAGTCGCCGTGGCGGTCGCTCTGGTACTACGTCTGTGGGGTATGTCGCAATGGATCATGTGGGAGCTGTCGGCCCTGTTCGAGAACATCGGCACCGTGCAGGACGGCATCAACTCGATCGCCCGCCCGCAACTGGTCGAAGACGCCCCCCAAGCCCAACCGCTGCTGGTCAGCCACGGCGAGATCCGCTTCGACCATGTGCACTTCCATTACGGCAAGGGCCATGGAGTGATCGAGGACCTCAACCTGCATATTCGGCCCGGTGAAAAAATCGGTCTGGTCGGCCGTTCCGGCGCCGGCAAGTCCACCCTGGTCAATCTGCTGCTGCGCTTCTACGACGTCGAGGGCGGGCGCATCCTGATCGATGGACAGAACATCGCCGAGGTCACCCAGGACTCCCTGCGTGAACACATCGGTATGGTCACGCAGGACACCTCGCTACTGCACCGCTCGGTACGCGACAACATAACTTACGGCCGACCCGACTCCGGCGAAAGTGAGCTGCTCGAAGCCACCCGTCGGGCTGAAGCCGAAACCTTTATCGCCGATCTGCGCGACGCCAAGGGTCGCGTCGGTTTCGATGCACATGTCGGTGAACGCGGGGTCAAGCTTTCCGGTGGTCAGCGCCAACGCATCGCGATCGCCCGGGTCATGCTCAAGGATGCACCAATCCTGATTCTCGACGAGGCCACTTCGGCGTTGGACTCGGAAGTCGAGGCGGCGATTCAGGACAACCTCAACAAGCTGATGGACGGCAAGACGGTGATCGCCATTGCCCACCGGCTGTCGACCATCGCCGCCATGGACCGGCTGATCGTCATGGATCAGGGGCGCATTATCGAAGACGGCAGCCATGCCGAACTGATTGAGCGCGGCGGGCTCTACGCCCAGCTCTGGGCCCGACAGTCCGGTGGTTTTCTCGGCGAGGACTGAGCCGCCCCGGCTAGCGGGGCTCGCTGACGACCGGACACTCCGTTGCCGGTCGCCCAGCGGCCCTACGCCAACGGCCAAGCAGCCACCCTCCAGACACATTGACCAAAATCCCCAGCATCACCAGAAATGCTCCGCCAAGCTGCAGGGCGCTGACCCGCTCCCCCGCCAGCAACGCGGCGGAACTCAAACCAATCACCGGCACCAACAGGGAAAAAGGCGCAACCTGGCTGGCCGGATAGCGCGACAACAGCCGGCTCCACAGGCTGTAGCCAAGAATGGTCGCGGCAAAAGCCAGATACAGCAGAACCAACAGGGTATTGAGATTGAAGCCCAGCAAGGCGCTGCGCATTAACTCGGGACCTTCCAGCCACCAGGACAGCGCCAGAAATGGCAAAGGCGGCACCAGGCTACCCCACACTACCAGCCCGACCAGGTTCACCTTGCCGATCTTGCGGGTAACGATATTTCCCAGTGCCCACATAGAGGCAGCGCACAAGGTCAATATGAAACCGGCCGTGGTCATACCGCTGTTGATCTGCAAACCGATCATTAGCAGACCTGCGGCCGCAATCAACAGCCCAATGAGATTAAAGCCACGCAACCGCTCACCCAGTAGCAGTACGGCAAAGAACAAGGTAAACAGAGCCTGGGACTGGAGTACCACTGAGGCCAGGCCGGCCGGCATGCCGACGTGCATGGCTGAAAACAGGAACGCGAACTGGCCCAGTGAAATGGTCAGACCGTAGGCCAGCAACCAGCGCAGCGGCACCGCCGGTGGCTTGATGAACAGTATCGCGGGAAAGGCCACCAGCATGAATCGCAGGGCGCCGAGCAACATGGGCGGCATGTCCTGCAAACCAGCCTTGATCACCACGAAGTTCATGCCCCAGACCAGAATGACAAGCAGCGCCAGCAGAAAATCCTTGGCGGTCATGAGCAGTACTCCCAGGCAGTTAAAGCAGTATTAGGCCCGGAACAGCACAATTGCTGAAGATACAGCGACCGCTCAATCGGCCATCACAGTTGACTCCCACCCAGTTCGCGCAGGCGGGCATAACCATCACGGGTCAGCAGCACCAGATGAACCGTGCTGGCATAAATCTGACCGGACAGCTTGAGCTGATCGATCAACGCCTGATGCTCGGTAGCCGGCAAGTAGAAATAGTCACGACCTTCGAGCAACTGCGACTGGCAGTGCTTGAACAGTTTGAAGCAGGAGCCCTTGGGCAGCGCATTGAGCTGATCGAGCTGGCGGAAGCTGAGGGTATCAACCCCGGCATGGGGGATCGGTTGAACGGATGACATAACGGCTCCTTGGCGGAGCCGTTATTGTCGCGCAGTGACTATTTGACCAGCAACACCGGCACCGGCACTTCATGCACCACCCGGGTAGCGACCGAGCCCATGAACAGGTTGCCCAGATTGCTCATACCGCGAGTACCCATGATCACGGTGTCACAGCCCAGGCTCTTGACCGCATGTGCCAGTTCACCAATGACCTCACCCACCACCGCATGCTCTTCATGGCGAACACCGGCCTCGCGCAGCATGGCACCAGCCTCGACAATCACTTCACGGGCATGATCCAGCGCGCCCCCGTGCAACTGTTCCAGCATATTGGCCGACACATAGTTGCCATACAGTTTGGGCTCACTCTGCACATTGATCACGTGCACCAGAATGTTCGGATACTCGGCAGCTACACCCACCAGATACTCAATGGCTCGTTTGGCCGGGGCCGAGCCGTCAAAGGGTAGCAGTACGTTGCGCATGGTGACTCCTTGGATTGTTGTTGCCTTGTTTATCACTATAGTCATTGTCGCAAACCGGTGACCGCCCTCGTTGACCTGGATCAACCGGATAACCGACTCCCCTGCATGCACCACCGCCCCGAACTGGCGCACCACCACAGTGCAATCGTTCCGAAAAAAGCTGACCGAAACTATACTCACAACACCACAAAACACACATAAGCACATGAAATAAAACAAGAAATAAAAACTGGCAAGCTACGTGCTATGTAACCCGTGCCAACACATTCAAAACTTTTTGAATCACACGACATGGGGTACTACCAATATGATGAAAAAACTTGCAGTTGCCGTCGCCACCGCCAGCACCCTCGGCTTTGCCACTCTGGCCCATGCAGAAGAGTTCGATACCCCGATCGGTAAAATCGACGCCAGCATGACCGCCACCCTGGCAACCGATTACATCTGGCGCGGCCAGTCGCAGACTGCTGGTGCCGGCGCGGTTCAGGGCAGCCTGGATTTCGCCCACGAGTCCGGCCTGTATATCGGCGCCTGGGCTTCCAACGTCGACGCCGACGCCTTTGATGCCAGCGTGGAAATCGATTACTACTTTGGCTGGGCCGGCAACATCACAGATGAAATCGAGCTGGACCTGGGCTGGGCGACTTACACCTACCCGAAAGCCGGTGGTGATGCCAGTGTCGACGAAGTTCTGGCCAGTATCGGTCTGTACGGCTTCACCTTGGGCGCCAAATACGCCTACGACCCGGAAAGTGCGCTGTACACCTACATTGGTTACGGCTTCGAACTGCCCTACGAATTCGGCCTTGACCTGCACTACGGTCGCACTGACACCAAGGATCCGCTGAGTTCGGTACAGAGCAAAGAGAAGTACGATGACTGGGCTGTCACCGTCAGCAAGGACTTCGTAGGTATCGACTGGGCACTGATGTACTCAGACACCAACATCAAGGGCGGCACCTGCAGCGAATGGTATGGCAAAAGCCGTTATTGCAGCGGCAACTGGACTTTCTCAGCCACCAAGAGCTTCTAAAACCATTCAGGCGCCTTCGGGCGCCTGAATTGTATTTGCTCCTTGCAGCAACTACGCCGGTCTCAAGGTTGTGCCACGGCAACCTTGATCACCGGCGTCTTTTTTACCTTACGCCTTGGGCAGGGTTACACCGCGCTGGCCCTGGTACTTGCCGCCGCGGTCTTTGTATGAGACTTCGCAGGACTCATCAGACTCGAAGAACAGCATCTGAGCCACGCCTTCATTGGCGTAGATTTTGGCCGGCAAGGTAGTAGTGTTGGAAAACTCCAGGGTCACATGCCCTTCCCACTCTGGCTCAAGCGGAGTGACATTAACGATAATGCCGCAGCGGGCATAGGTGCTCTTGCCCAGACAGATGGTCAGCACATTGCGCGGAATACGGAAGTATTCGACGGTACGGGCCAGGGCGAACGAGTTCGGCGGAATGATGCATACATCGCCCTTCACATCCACAAAGCTCTTTTCGTCGAAATGCTTGGGATCCACCGTAGCCGAATGAATGTTGGTGAACACCTTGAACTCATCGGCACAACGCACATCGTAACCGTAACTGGACACCCCATAAGAAATCATCCGATTGCCCTCGGCGCCGCGTACCTGACGCTCGACGAACGGCTCAATCATGCCGTGCTCCTGGGACATGCGACGAATCCAGCGGTCTGACTTGATGCTCATGGTGTGCCCTGCATAAGGATTGGGTGAAAAATGATCGGGCATTCTAGCCGGTTATGACTAAGCTGTCAGTCATCGCTGATGCTGATACTGGGCATGGCCGGTGCCTGAGCCCGCTCGGCAATCCGTGCGCCCACATGCCGGGCCATATCCTGGTAAATCATGCTGATCTGGCATTCGGGCTCAGCCACCACGGTCGGGGTTCCGCCATCGGCCTGCTCGCGAATCATCATCGACAGCGGCATAGAAGCCAGCAGATCAACACCGTATTGCTCGGCCAGGCGCTCGCCACCACCCTCGCCGAACAGATGCTCGGCATGACCGCAATTGGAGCAGATGTGAATGGCCATGTTCTCGACCACCCCCAGCACCGGAATATTGACCTTGTTGAACATCTCGATCCCTTTCTTGGCATCGAGCAGTGCCAGGTCCTGCGGTGTGGTCACGATCACCGCGCCGGTTACCGGCACCTTCTGGGCTAGCGTCAGCTGGATATCCCCGGTCCCCGGCGGCATGTCCACCACCAGGTAGTCGAGATCATCCCAGGCAGTCTGAGTCAGCAACTGCATCAGCGCCCCGGAAACCATCGGCCCACGCCAGACTACCGGGGTATTGTCATCAACCAGAAAAGCCATGGACATGACCTGCACGCCATGGGCAGTCGGCGGAATAAACAGCTTCTGATCCTTGACCTGAGGCCGGGTACCTTCGGGCAACCCCAGCATCAAGCCCATGCTAGGGCCATAGATATCGGCGTCCAGCACCCCGACCCGGGCACCTTCACGGGCCAGCGCCAGCGCCAGATTGACCGCCGTGGTGGATTTGCCCACCCCGCCCTTGCCTGACGCGACGGCGATGATGTTTTTGACATTGCGCAGCGCCTCGATACTGCCCTGAGCAGGAGCGCTCGCCACTTCACAAGCTACGCTGATGGTCGCCGACTCGACACCCGCCACCGACTCGACCGCCACCTGCAACATTTGCTCGATACCGGCCCGAATACCGGCTGCCGCATAGCCCAGCACCAGCTCAGCCTCAACCTTGCCGCCCTCAATCCGCAGATCACGCAAACAGCCCGCGCTGATCAGATCGGTTTGCAGGTAAGGATCTTGATATTGGCCAAGAGCGCGCTCTACGGCACTACGGTCGACGGTATGCATGGGGGCTTCCAGCGAAGAAACAGGGGGTGGGTATGCTAACACAAGCTGGAAACACTGATTAAATCAGTTTCGGTGCTGGCCCAATTGTCACTGACCTGTTCTGGACACGCCGTGAGCCCCTCCGGGTCCGGCCAACCGATCACAGGTCGGTCGGCGTTCAGCTGCGCACCAAGCATGCTTGGTAAACGCTTGCCTCACCCATGGGGGCTTGACGATGCCCGTCCGGGGCATCGACAGTCCAGAACAGGTCAGCGACAACCGGGCTACTGAGCTTGGGTGCAATTAATAAGTGGTTCCTTTACTCAGCCGAATAGGCCTCATCGGTCATATCCACCAGCACCGTCATCAGCCGCGTACCGCGCTCACCGACCATCTCGGCAAAGGTCTCGCGCACCGGGATGCTGAGTTCACGGAATACCTCGCGCTCTTCAGGCGTCAGGTACACCAGCTCGATATCGCTGTTGCTGGTGATGATGTCCAGCCGTTCGCTATTGAGCCGGGTCTGTACTTCATGGATATAGGGCACCAGCTCGACCACGGCTTCTTCAATAACCTGCTTGTGCTCATCGCTCAGCCCATCGTACCAGTCGCGATTGGCCATGAAGGTGGCAATGAATTGCGCCTGATTGGCAAAGATCAGGTAATCCTGGACCTGATAGAAATCCATCTCCTGATGCGCGAAGACCGGCTGGATATTGCCGTCAATCTGGCCAAGCTGCATACCGCTGAACAGTTCGCCGTACTCCATGGTAGTCGGATCGGCGCCATAGGCCCGATAGGTCTCGCGCAACAGGCGGTTGTCCATGGTCCGGATCGCCACCCCGCTGAAATCATCAGGGCTGCGGATTGCCTTGTTGGCGCTCCATACCTGCCAGCCTTCGGGCACTATCGCCAATGGTTGCAGGTCACGCTCACGGAAAGACTCGAGCAAGTCGGGATGCTTGCGAAAAGCCGGGTCATTGAGTATCTGGGTGTTCTGCCACTCATCATCGCCCAGCACGAAGTTGAGGCTGAACAACTGCGACTCGGGCACAGTGCCGCCCAGGAACCCCGAGCCAAAGGCCAACTGCACTGCACCGGCCTGGACCTGATCATAGATATCAGTCAAACCACCGAGCTGCCCGTAGGGGAACAGACGCACATCAACCGCTCCTGCGGTTTTCTCGGTCACCAGTTCAGCAAACTTGGCAGCGTACTCATACTGCACGCTGCCTTCAATTTCTTCCAACGCAAAACCCCAGGTTTCCACCTGGACTTCAGGCTCCGCCGACGGAGTGCTTGCCGCCTGCTGCTGGTCGTCCGAACCACAAGCCGCCAGAAACAGTGCCGCCACCCCTATACAGCCATTACGCCAATTCATGGAACGCTCCTTTTCGATTGTTCTGGTTTGCTTTTAAACCTTAACACATGACCCCGACATGTCCATGCCGTGCACAAACGACGAATATGGGTTATGTTCAAAAAAGGGGCTTAGGGAGAGCTCCATTCCGCATCATGACCAAAGCGTCCTGAAAAGACTCATAAACGCGCAGCCAGCCTTGCCCTGCGCCAGGAACAGCAGAGGACCAGCCAATGCCGAGGACTGCCGACCCATCGGCCAGCCACTCGATCAAGCGACTGCTCGGAAAGATTCTGGGCACCCTGGACCTGATCACCGAACACATCGAAAAAACCATTCTGGCCGGTAGCGTGCTGTTTCTTGCCGGCCTGCTGATCACCCACGTACTGGGCCGGCAACTATTTGGCAGCGGCGTCGCCGGCCAGGTCGAACTGACCCAGATGGCGCTGGTAATCATGACCTTCGCCGGCATCGGCTATGCAGTGCGCCGGGCCAGGCATATCTGCATGTCGGCATTCTATGACCAGCTCAAGGGCAAGCTGCGCAAGTCGATGCTGGTAGCCATCAGCCTGCTCACCGGCGCACTGATGTTCTATCTGGCCTGGCACGCCTGGGATTACGTCAGCGCGATCCAGAGCCGTGGCCGCACCTCTTCGGCCCGGCAGATACCGTTGTGGATTCCCTATCTGGCTGCCCCCATCGGCTTTGCCCTGGCGGGCCTGCAATACTGGCTGACCGTGGCCCGCAACCTGCTGTCACCGGGCATCTGGCGCTCGTTCTCAGAACCTGAACGCTATGAGCAGGCACCGGGAGCCAACGTGTCGAGGGTCGAATGATGCTGACCCTGACCTTCGTCACTATGTTTGTTCTACTACTGCTCGGCTTTCCGATGATGGTGCCGTTGCTGGTCGCCAGCTTGATGCTGCTGTTTCTGGTGATTGGCCTGGACAATGTTGGCCTGCTGATGGGCCAGATGATCAGCGGCGTACAGTCCTGGGCTCTGGCCGCGGTACCGCTGTTCATCTTTGCCGCCGACCTGATGACTCGAGGCCACACCGCCAACCGCCTGCTCGATCTGGTCCAGAGCTTCGTCGGCCACCTGCGCGGCGGGCTACCGATCACCACAGCCGCCAGCTGCACCCTGTTTGGCGCGGTCTCCGGCTCAACCCAGGCTACGGTAGTGGCCATGGGCGGACCAATGCGCCCCAAACTTCTGGAAAAGGGTTACTCGGACAGTTTCTCACTGGCCCTGATCATCAATGCCAGCGACATTGCCCTACTGATTCCACCCAGCATCGGCATGATCATCTACGGTGTGGTCGCCGGCGCCTCGATTGGCGACCTGTTCATCGCTGGCATCCTGCCTGGGCTGCTGATTCTTCTGCTGTTCTCGTTCTACGCCTGGGTAGCATCACGGCGCATGGGCATTAAGCCTGAGCCAAGAGTCGGCTGGGGCTTGCGTCTCAAAGCTCTGCGCAAGGCCCTGCTGCCCCTGGGCTTCCCGCTGGTGGTGGTCGGCGGTATTTATGCCGGCTACTTCAGCCCAACCGAGGCGGCAGCTATCGCCGTGCTCTACGCCCTGCTGCTGGAAGTGGTTATTCTGCGCGCAGTCAAACTCCGCGAGCTGTGGGATGTGGCATTGTCCACCGGGCTGATTACCTCGGTGGTGTTCATACTGGTGGCCGCCGGCAATGCCTTTACCTACAGCATTTCCTTTGCCGGCATCCCCCAGGCGATTATCGGTCCGGTGATCGAGGTGATCGGCGACAGCCCGACACTGGTGCTGGCCATGATCGCGGTGGCCTTTTTCATTGGCTGCATGTTTGTCGATCCGATCGTCGTAATCCTGATCCTGACCCCGCTGTTCAAGCCGGCCGTGGATGCCGCCGGGCTGGACCCGGTTCACGTCGGCGTGATCGTGACCCTGCAGGCTGCCATCGGTTCAGCTACCCCGCCCTTCGGTTGCGATATATTCACCGCCATGGCGGTATTTCGCAGGCCGTACCTGGATGTGATCCGTGGCACGCCGCCGTTCATCTTCATCCTGCTGCTGGCAACGGTACTGCTGATCCTGTTCCCGCAGATTTCCCTGTGGCTGCCGTCACTGGCCGCCTGAGGCCTTCGCAGGCGCGAAGGGCGTTAGCTCTTGGAGATCACACCCTGCACAAAAGCCAGGGTCGCTTCGGCTGCTTCTTCTATTAATAGTGCCTGGGTGCGACCGCTGGCCTTGAGTGGCTTGAAATCATGATCGCCGCTTTCCAGCCAATGCACCTGCAGGCTGTCGGCCAACCGATAGCCACTGACCTCTTCCGGCCGACCGAACGGATCGCGGGTGCCCTGAACCACCAGTGCCGGCGTGGCCAGCGCCTCAAGATGAGCAGTACGGGTCTTCTCCGGCTTACCGGGCGGGTGAAACGGATAACCGTAGCAGACCAGTCCCAGCACCCCCAACTCATCGACCAGCAGGCTGGCAACCCGCCCACCCATTGATTTGCCGCCCACCAGCCAGGGGCCGCTCATGCTTGCGGCCTGCTCACGCAGGCACTGCTGCAGGGCTGGTAAGGGATTGGGTGGGCGCTTGCGTCCGTCCTCACGCCGTGCAGCCATATAAGGAAACTCGAAGCGCACTACCCGGATACCCCGTTCACACAGAGCGGCGCTCAACTGCTCCATGAACGGGCTGTCCATGGGCGCACCAGCACCGTGGGCAAGCAAGAGGGTCGCTAGCGGGGGATTGCCGGGCTCTGCCAGCAGCAGGTTGTCAGTCATTGGGGCCATTCGCATTCAACTTGAGGATGAAACGCTACCGCCCAAAGTTCTGTGCGACAAGATGCCACACTGACCAAGGGGGTAATTTCTTCACATAAGCCCAACAGCATACTAAGCTTTTGAAATTGCACACCAGCCGATCCCAACAATCACAGGTGCGCTAGCGCCAGAACCCGCATGTTTGGGGGCTGGCAATACCTCTTGCGACATGCCGAAGCCGGCCACCAAACAATCCTTTGGAAGCTTAGGCAGGACAGAACCACAAGTAGTGCAGGACGCGCCGCAGAGCGCCCGTAACACGTTGTTACCTTGACTTGTGTCATTGCAAACAGTGCGGTGTTTCCTCATACTTGCGACCGCTTTGAACCCTAAAAACCCATTGCTATCCGTGGAATCTCGCATGAGCACAGCTACCACTCCGACAGCTTATAACTACAAGGTGGTACGCCAGTTCGCCGTCATGACGGTGGTCTGGGGTATCGTGGGCATGGCCCTGGGCGTCTTTCTTGCCGCTCAGCTGGTCTGGCCCGCCCTTAACTTTGACCTTCCCTGGACCAGCTTCGGCCGTCTGCGTCCACTGCATACCAATGCAGTGATCTTCGCATTCGGCGGTAGCGCGCTGTTCGCCACCTCCTACTATGTGGTGCAACGCACCTCGCAGGCCCGTCTGATTTCCGACGGTCTGGCCGCCTTCACCTTCTGGGGCTGGCAAGCCGTGATCGTGCTGGCTGTCATCACCCTGCCGCTGGGCTACACCACCACTAAAGAGTACGCCGAGCTGGAGTGGCCGATCGGCATTCTGATCGCCGTAGTCTGGGTGAGCTATGCGCTGGTGTTCTTCGGCACCATCATGAAGCGCAAGATGAAGCACATCTATGTCGGTAACTGGTTCTTCGGTGCCTTCATCATCACGGTAGCGGTGCTGCATATCGTCAACAACCTGGCGATCCCGGTCACCCTGACCAAGTCCTATTCCATCTACTCGGGCGCCGCTGATGCGATGATCCAGTGGTGGTATGGCCACAACGCGGTAGGTTTCTTCCTGACTGCCGGCTTCCTGGGCATGATGTACTACTTCGTTCCCAAGCAGGCCGAACGTCCGATCTACTCCTACCGTCTGTCGATCGTGCACTTCTGGGCGCTGATCTCCATCTATATCTGGGCCGGTCCGCACCACCTGCACTACACCGCTTTGCCTGACTGGGCTCAGTCACTGGGCATGATCATGTCCCTGATCCTGCTGGCTCCGAGCTGGGGTGGCATGATCAACGGTATGATGACCCTGTCCGGCGCCTGGCATAAGCTGCGCACCGACCCGATCCTGCGCTTCCTAGTGGTTTCCCTGGCGTTCTACGGCATGTCGACCTTCGAAGGTCCGATGATGGCGATCAAGACCGTCAACGCCCTGTCGCACTACACTGACTGGACCATCGGCCACGTACACGCCGGCGCTCTGGGCTGGGTAGCCATGATCTCCATCGGGTCGCTCTACCACCTGATTCCGAAGGTATTCGGTCGTGAGCAGATGTACAGCACTGCGCTGATCAACGCTCACTTCTGGCTGGCTACCATCGGCACCGTGTTGTACATCGTCTCCATGTGGGTCAACGGTATCACCCAGGGCCTGATGTGGCGTGCAGTCAACGTCGACGGCACCCTGACCTACTCCTTCGTCGAAGCGCTGGAAGCCAGCCACCCGGGCTTTGTGGTCCGCATGATCGGTGGCGCCTTCTTCGTAATCGGCATGCTGCTGATGGCCTACAACGTATGGCGCACCATCCGTGCCGCCCAGCCGGCCGAAATTCGTGCCGCTGCCCAGATGGCTTGAGGAGTTGATTGATGAGACAACATGAACTCGTAGAAAAGAATCTGGGCCTGCTGGTCGTGCTGATCGTGGTTGCGATCAGCTTCGGCGGCCTGACTCAGATCGTCCCGCTGTTCTTCCAGAAGGAAACCACCGTACCGGTCGAGGGCCTGCGCCCCTACACCGCGGTTGAGCTGGAAGGCCGCGACATTTACATCCGTGAAGGCTGCGTTGGCTGCCACTCCCAGATGATTCGCCCGTTCCGGGCTGAAACCGAGCGCTATGGCCACTACTCCGTGGCCGGCGAGAGCGTTTGGGAGCACCCGTTCCTGTGGGGCTCCAAGCGTACCGGTCCGGACCTGGCTCGCGTGGGTCAGCGCTACTCCGACGACTGGCATCGTGCCCACCTGATCAACCCGCGTGACGTAGTGCCGGAATCGAAGATGCCGTCCTACCCGTGGTTGCAGGAAAACGTGCTCGACGGCAAGTACACTGCACGCAAGATGCAGGCTCTGCGTCGCCTCGGCGTGCCTTACACCGACGAAGACATCGCCGGTGCCCAGGAAGCGGTCAAAGGTGTATCCGAAATGGATGCCCTGATCGCCTACCTGCAGCACCTCGGCACTGTCATCTCGGAACGCCGGTAAACCGCCATGGATATCAACACTCTCCGCGGCATCGCCACCTTGCTGGTCTTGGTGGCATTCATCGGAATCACCGTATGGGCCTACAGCTCATACAAGAAAAAAGACTTCGAGGAAGCGGCCAACCTGCCGTTTGCCGACGAGCCCGATGACAACAAGGCGCCCCGTGAGCAGCAAGACGCTAGGAGTAACAAAGAATGAGCAATTTCTGGAGCGGGTACATTATTGTCCTGACCCTGACCACCCTTGGTCTGATCCTCTGGTTGCTGTTCGCCACCCGCAAGGGCCAGCGCTCGGAACAGACTGAGGAAACCCTGGGTCACGCTTTCGACGGTATTGAAGAGTATGACAACCCCCTGCCCCGCTGGTGGTTCATCCTGTTCATGGCCACCTTCATATTCAGCGCCATCTACCTGGTGCTGTTCCCGGGCCTGGGCAAGTGGCCAGGCGTACTGGGCTGGACCCAGGTCAACCAGTACGAGCGTGAAGTAGAGCGTGCTGAAGCACAGTTCGCCCCGATCTTCGCCCGTTACGCCAACCTGTCGGTCGAAGAAGTTGCTCGCGACCCTGAGGCTGTCCGCATTGGTCAGCGTCTGTTCGCGGTCAACTGCTCGGTCTGTCACGGTTCCGATGCGCGCGGCGCCTTCGGCTTCCCGAACCTGACCGACAATGACTGGATCTGGGGCGGCTCGCCGGAGCAGATTCACACCACCATCGCCCAGGGCCGTCAGGCCGCGATGCCAGCCTGGCTGGCAGTGATCGGCGAAGATGGCGTGCGCAACGTGGCCGGCTACGTCCGTCACCTGTCCGGGCTGGAAACCGAAAACGTCAATCTTGACGCTGGCAAGCAAGTCTTCCAGAGCACCTGTGTGGCCTGCCATGGTCCCGAAGGTAAAGGCAACCCGATGCTTGGTGCGCCCGACCTGACCAACGACACCTGGCTGTATGGTTCCAGCATGCTGCAGGTTCAGCACACCATCCGCTACGGCCGTAACGGCAACATGCCGGCTCAGGCCCACCTGGGTGAAGACAAGATCCACATGCTGACCGCCTACGTTTACAGCCTGTCCCTCGAGGACTAGTAAACAACTGCGCGACCTCTGGTCGCATGGTACGAAGTACCCAGCCATACTATCCTCAGTATGCTGATTCGTACCCGGCCCGACCGGCCAATCAACCGGTCGGGCCATCCCCTCCCCCGCACTTCATGGTCCTGCTGCTATGACTGAAAAGATTCCCGTCAAAGACGTTACCACCGGCAAGGTTGAAACCTACGATCTGTACGCCAAGCGCGAGAAGATCCAGGTCCGGTCGTACCAGGGGCTGTTCAAGAACATCCGGCTGATCGGGGTGGGGTTTCTGTTTCTGCTGTACTTCGGTACCGCCTGGATTCAATGGGACGGCCGCCAGGCCGTGCTCTGGGATCTGCCAGCCCGGCAGTTCCACATTTTCAGCGCCACCTTCCAGCCGCAGGACTTCTTCCTGCTGTCGTTCCTGCTGATCATCTGCGCCTTCGGCCTGTTCTTCATCACCGTGTTCGCCGGCCGGGTCTGGTGCGGCTACACCTGCCCGCAAACCGTCTGGACCTGGATTTTCATGTGGGCCGAACGGGTAACCGAAGGTGAGCGCAACGCCCGTATCAAGCTCGACAAGGCCCCACTCAGCGCCAACAAAGTGCTACGCAAGAGCGCCAAGCACGGCATCTGGTTGGGCGTCTCACTGATCACCGCGCTGACCTTTGTCGGCTACTTCACCCCAATTCGCGGGCTGGTTGTCGACACCCTGACATGGCAGATCGGTGGCTGGGCCTTGTTCTGGGTATTTTTCTTCACCGCCGCCACCTATATCAACGCCGGCTGGCTGCGCGAACAGGTGTGCATCTATATGTGCCCCTACGCCCGCTTCCAGAGCGTGATGTTTGACAAGGACACCCTGATCGTCTCCTATGACGCCGCCCGAGGCGACCCGCGTGGCTCGCGGCGCAAAGACGCCGACTACAAGGCCGCCGGCCTGGGTGACTGCATCGACTGCAACGTCTGCGTCCAGGTCTGCCCGGTCGGTATTGATATTCGTGATGGCCTGCAGTACGAGTGCATCGGCTGCGCCGCCTGCGTTGATGCCTGCGACGAAATCATGGACAAGATGAACTACCCACGCGGGCTGATCCGCTATACCACCGAGCACAATCTGGCCGGCGAAGAGACCAAGATCCTGCGTCCACGCCTGCTCGGCTACGGCGCGGCTCTGGCGATCATGATTGGTCTATTCATCGTTACCGTCGGCAGCCTGGCCCAGGTCTCGCTGGATGTGGAGCGCGACCGAAATGTTCTGTATCGAGAAGTCCGCGGCGGCAATATCGAGAACGTGTATATTGTCAAAATTTTCAACAAGAGCCAGCAGGAACGCACCTACAGCCTGAGCGTTGAAGGGCACCCCGAACTGATTCTGGAAGTACCGGCCAACCGCCTGAGCGTTGAACCCAGCAGCCTGCTGCAGCTGCCGGTCAACGTTCAGCTCGACCCCGGCTTCATGCAGGGCACCAACATGCCCATCGTTTTCCGTGTGACCGCCCTGGATGACGACAGTATCTCGGCCACTTCCGAGAGTCGTTTCCTTGGCCCAACTGTCAGGTAATTTCATGACCGAGCAAGAGATCATCCCCCCGTGGTACAAGCAATTCTGGCCCTGGTTTCTGATCAGCATCCTGATCTTTGCCGTCTTCATCGGGCTGGGCCTGCTGACCATCGCCACCCTGAACCAGGACAGCATGGTGCGCGACAACTATTACAAGGAAGGCCGTGCCATCAACATGCACCTGGGACGTGACCAGATGGCCCGTGACCTGAATCTGGTCGCCGACTTCCAGATCGACGAGCTGACCGGTGAGATCAGCCTGGAACTGCAGGGCAAGCTGGAGAACTTGCCGGCCAACCTGCAACTGGACCTGATTTCCCCAACCCACGCCGACCGTGATCGCAGCGTACTGCTCAAGCATGTCAGCGCCGAACAGTATGTCGGCCAGCTTGAAGAGCCCATGCAGGGCCGCCTCTACATCGACCTCAGCGACCCTGCCCTGCCCGGTGAAGACGGCTGGCGCCTGACCGATGAACTGACCATCAGCATGGGCCAGCCGTACCGTCTGAGCGCCCGTTAAGTTCATGCAGCCCACCGCCTGTTATCACTGTGGTGAGCCGGTTCCGGCCGGCGCACCCTGGACCTGTGACATTCTCGGCCAACCACGCACCATGTGCTGCCCGGGTTGCCAGGCGGTCGCCGAGGCGATCATCGCCGGCGGGCTGGAATCCTATTATCGCCACCGCACCGACAATGCCAGCAACCCCGAAGCCCTGCCCCGGGTACTGCAGGACGAGCTGGAAATGCTCGACCGCGCCGACATTCAGCAGCGCTATGTTGAAACCCACGGCGATCAGCAGCAGATCCAGCTACTGGTCGAAGGCATCAGTTGCGCCGCCTGTGGCTGGCTGATCGAAAAGCGTCTGGGCCAGCTCGACGGCGTTACCGACGTCAGCCTCAACCTCGGCAATCATCGCCTGAGTCTGAGCTGGCTTCCCGAGCAGACCCGTCTGTCGAGCCTGCTGGCCGAACTCAAGCGCATCGGCTACGTCGCTCATCCCTACGAAGCCGACAAGGCCAGTGAACAGATCAAGCAGGAAAATCGCCGTTACCTGAGACGCCTGGGCCTGGCCGGGTTGATGTTCATGCAGGTGATGATGGCGACCATGGCGCTGTCCCCGGAGTTCAATCAGGACCTATCGGCGGAAATGACCATTCTGCTACGCTGGATCAGCCTGATCATGACCACCCCGGTGGTGTTTTACAGTTGCGCGCCCTTCTTCCAGGGTGCCTGGCGTGACCTGCACAACCGTCGACTGAGCATGGATGTGTCGGTATCGCTGGCCATTGGCGGCGCCTATCTGGCCGGCATCTGGGCCACCGTGACCCACACCGGAGAGGTGTATTTCGACTCGGTGACCATGTTCGCCTTCTTCCTGCTGGCTGGTCGCTATCTGGAACGCCGGGCCCGGCAGCGCACCGTCGAAAGCACCGCGAAACTGGTCAACCTGCTGCCGCCCAGCGCCATCCGCATCGACACCGACGGCCAGTCGCAGCGGATCATGCTCGACGAAATCCGCCCCGGCGACCTGCTGGAGGTCAAGCCCGGTGAAAGCATTCCGGCTGACGGCGTGATTGAGCAGGGCGTCAGCAGTATCAACGAGTCCGCCCTGTCTGGCGAATACCTGCCGCTGGCCAAGCGTAGCGGCGATGCAGTCACAGCCGGCACCCTGAATGTTGAAGGTCCCCTGCGTATCCGGGTCGGCGCGGTCGGTGAACAGACCCGGCTGTCTGCCATTGTCCGCCTGCTCGAACGAGCCCAGGCAGACAAGCCACGACTGGGCCAACTGGCCGATCAGGTCGCGCAATACTTCCTGCTGATCGTACTCAGCGCCTCCGTGATCATTGGCGGCATCTGGTGGTGGGTGGCCAATGCCGACACGGCCTTCTGGATCGTGCTGGCCATGCTGGTTGCCACCTGCCCCTGCGCCCTGTCACTGGCCACGCCTACCGCCCTGACCACTGCCACCGGCAGCCTGCACAAACTGGGCCTGCTGGTGACTCGCGGCCACGTACTCGAAGGGCTGACCAAAATCGACACAGTGGTGCTGGACAAGACCGGTACGCTGACCGAAGGACGCATGACCCTGGAACGGGTCCAGCCCTTCCCCGGCCACGATGGCGATCGTGCACTGGAACTGGCCCGCCGTCTTGAAACCCGCTCCGAGCACCCGATTGCCCGCGCCTTTGGTCGCAGCCTGGAACCGGCTGAAACCGTAGAGAATCATCCCGGACAAGGGCTTGAAGGCATCTGCGATGGCCTGACCCTGCGAATCGGCAAGCCCGAATTCGTTGCCGCTCTGAGCGGTTTGCCTGCTCCGGCACTCCCCGACCAACCCGGTCAGTGGCTGCTATTGGGCGACCAGCAAGGGCCGCTGGCCTGGTTCGTACTCAACGACCGCCTGCGCAACGACGCCCCAGAGCTGATCAGCGGGCTCAAGGCACGCGGGCTGGACGTCGTGCTGCTGTCCGGCGATCACGATCAGGTAGTCCAGCGTATGGCCCGGACTCTCGGTATCGAACAGGCCATCGGCAACGCCAGCCCGGACGACAAGCTGGCCTGGGTCCAGCAACGCCAGAACCAGGGCGCCAATGTGCTGATGCTCGGTGATGGTGTCAACGACGTACCGGTGCTGGCCAGCGCCAACATTTCGGTAGCCATGGGCGAAGCCTCTGACCTGGCCAAAACCAATGCCGATGCGGTCTTGCTCAGCAGCCACCTGAATGTCTTGCTGCAGGCACTGGACGGCGCCCACCGGACCCGGCGTATCATGATCCAGAACCTGTTCTGGGCCAGTGCCTACAATGCCGGCATCCTGCCCCTGGCAGCCCTGGGCTGGGTCACCCCGGCCCTGGCTGCTCTGGGGATGTCCGCCAGCTCGCTGCTGGTAGTACTCAATGCCCTGCGCCTGACCCGCCTGAAAGTCCGCCCGGCCAGCCCGGCAGTAGCGCCGCTGGGCCAGGAGAAGCTCGCATGACCGTACTCTACGTTCTGGTCCCCATTGCCGTTGTATTGGTGATCGTCGCCATCTGGGTATTTTCCTGGGCAGTCAACAGCGGCCAGTACGATGACCTCGACGGCCCGGCCCACAGCATCCTGTTCGACGACGAAGATCCGGCTCACCTCAAGGCCCTGCAGGAACACAACCCGGCCGAGCCCGATGCTGCGAATACCGAGGACGACCCCGAGAAACCGCAGACATGATTGAGCTGCTACCGCTACTGCTGACCGCACTGGCCCTGGGCCTGCTCGGTGGCGGACACTGCATCGGCATGTGTGGCGGACTGATGGGCGCCCTGACCCTGGCGATTCCCGCCGAGCAGCGCCACGGCTGGCGGCTGTGGCGCGTATTGCTTGGTTACAATTTTGGCCGCATCTCCAGCTACGCGCTGGCCGGCGCACTGGCCGGCAGCTTTGGCTGGCTGCTGCACAGTCTTGGCCTGGGAATCTGGCTGCGCCTGCTGGCTGGCCTGATGCTGATCGCCATGGGCTTGTATCTGGCCAACTGGTGGGCTGGGCTGACCCGGGTTGAAGCCCTCGGCCGACGACTCTGGCGCCACTTGGAACCCCGCGCCCGACGCCTGCTGCCAGTCACCCGCGCCCGTCAGGCCCTGGCACTTGGCGCGCTGTGGGGCTGGTTGCCATGTGGTCTGGTCTACAGCACCTTGATCTGGGCCAGCAGCCAGGGCAGTGCCGGATTATCGGCCAGCCTGATGCTGGCCTTCGGTCTGGGCACGCTGCCAACCCTGCTGGTGACCGGGCTGGCCGCCGAACGGATGATGGCCCTGCTACGCCAACGCCAGGTCCGCATCAGCGCCGCCCTGCTGGTGATTCTGTTCGGCCTCTGGACCTTGCCCGGCCCACACCACGGCTGGTTGACGGGTCATGGCAGCCATGACAGCGCCAGCCACAGCAGCAGTCATAGCCACTGATGGCATACACCCATTAAGCCATGGCAGAGCGGTGACGCTTGTTGTAGGCTTGCACATATCAGGATCACTACCCTTTTGGACGCCCCCTCATGACTGACGCTCTCAAACTGCGAGCCCTGCCCGAAGCCCACTGCAAGGACTGCAGCCTGGCCACCATGTGCCTGCCTCTGTCACTGCAAAGCGAAGAAATGGACATGCTCGACAGCATTGTCAAACGTGGTCGGCCCCTGAAGAAAGGTGAGATGCTGTTCCGTCAGGGTGATGCCTTCAGCTCGATCTACGCCCTGCGTTCCGGTGCGATCAAGACCTTCAGCCTGTCCGATAGCGGTGAGGAGCAGATCACCGGCTTCCACCTGGCCAGCGAGCTGATCGGCCTGTCCGGCATGGACAGCGAGCGTTACCCGGTTTCAGCCGTAGCCCTGGAAACCACCTCGATCTGCGAAATCCCCTTCAGCCGTCTGGACGACCTGACTGCCAGCATGCCGCTGCTGCGCAAGCAGGTCATGCGCCTGATGAGCCGCGAGATTCGTGACGACCAGCAGATGATGCTGCTGCTGTCGAAGAAAACCGCCGACGAGCGCATCGCTACCCTGCTGATCAACCTGTCAGCACGCTTCCGTGCCCGTGGCTACTCGGCCAAGTCGTTCCGCCTGGCGATGTCACGCAACGAGATCGGTAACTACCTGGGGCTCGCAGTGGAAACCGTGTCCCGGGTGTTTACCCGCTTCCAGCAGCAAGGTCTGATCGCTGCCGACGGCAAGCAGATCGACATTCTGGACCATACCCAACTCTGTGCACTGGCCGGTGGCCAGCTCGATTGACCGCCTTGCAGGATCGATTGCCCCATGATTTTTGACGAGTACACCATCAAGTCGCTGATCCGCCCGGTGCCGGACTTCCCCAAGCCCGGCGTGGTGTTCCGCGACATTACCCCGCTCTACCAGTCACCACGGGCCATGCGCATGGTTGCCGACAGCCTGATCCAGCGCTATGTCGAGTCCCCGGTGACCCATATCGGCGCAATTGATGCGCGCGGTTTTCTGCTCGGAGCAGTCCTGGCCTATGAGCTGAACAAGCCGCTGGTACTGTTCCGCAAGGCCGGCAAACTACCGGCCGACACCCTCAGCGAGAGCTATACCTCCGAGTATGGCGAATGTCATATTGAGGTACAGCGTGACGCCCTGCACGGTGGCGAACAGGTACTGCTGCTGGATGATCTGATCGCCACCGGCGGAACCTTCCTGGCTGCCGCCCGTCTGATCAAACAACTCGGTGCGGAAGTCTACGAAGCCGCCGCCATCATTGATCTGCCCGACCTGGGTGGCTCGCGGCGCATGCAGGACGCAGACATCCCGACCTTCACCCTGTGCGCCTTCGAAGAAAACGAGTAAACCTTCTGCCCGCCTCGTCCGGGGCGGGCTCGCCAACCTGTTAGCCTGACCGGATACCATGAGTACGACCCTAAACGCGACCCAACCCTGGCGCCAGCGCCTGGCGGAGTGGATTGAAAGCCCCCGCAGTCAATTTCTGATCATGGCCCTGATCATCGTCAATGCGGTGATTCTCGGCCTGGAAACCGCACCCAGCGTCATGCAGCACTGGGGCGGCCTGCTGAGTCGGCTCGACCAGTTGATCCTGGGCATTTTCGTCATCGAGATCAGTCTGCGCTTCATCGCCCATGGCTGGCGGCTGCTACGCGACCCCTGGGGTCTGTTCGACACCCTGGTGATCGTCATTGCCCTGATTCCAGCTTCCGGCCCGCTGGCAGTACTGCGCGCCCTGCGGGTACTGCGGGTGTTGCGCCTGATCTCGATCGTGCCCAGCATGAAAATCGTGGTGCAATCGCTGCTGTCGGCCCTGCCGGGCATGGGCAGCATCATGGCGCTGATGGGGCTGGTGTTCTACGTCGCGGCGGTGATCGCCACCCAACTGTTCGGCGAACAGTTCCCGGACTGGTTCGGCACCCTGGGTGCCAGCCTCTATACCCTGTTCCAGGTCATGACTCTGGAGAGCTGGTCCATGGGTATCGTGCGTCCGGTGATGGAAGCCTATCCGCTGGCCTGGTTGTACTTCGTACCGTTCATCCTGATCGCCACCTTCATGATGCTCAACCTGTTCATCGCTGTGATCGTCGATGCGATCCAGAACCAGCGTGAGCGGGTCGCCGCCAGCAAGGCCGCCAGCCAGGGCAAGACTGTTGAGCCGGCCGAACCGCACCACTCCAGCCTGTCCGGCGCCAACCAGGAACTGCTACTTGAGGAAGTACGGCAAATGCGCGCCGAACTGAGATCTCTGCGTGACCAACTCGGGGAACGCTGAAGCGCTGATTGAACACGGCACGCCAGCCTACCGGCGTGCCTGTCTGGCCCTGGTAATCGCCTCACTGGTGGTATTCGCCAACCTCTATGCCCTGCACCCACTGCTACCACTGATCGCCAGCCAGTATCAGGTCTCGGTATTGCAGGCTGGTAACGCCTTCACCCTGACCAGCCTGACCCTGGGACTGGCGCTGCTCATTCTCGGACCGCTGTCCGATGCGATTGGTCGGCGCGCTCTGCTGCTCGCCGGCCTGAGCGCCACCGCACTACTGACTCTGTGCATGGCCCTGGCGGACAACTTCACCACCCTGCTCTGGCTGCGCGCAGCTCTGGGCCTGGCCCTGGCCGTACTACCCGCCACCGCTGTGGCTTACCTTGGCGACAGCATGAGCCGCACCGCACTGGTCGGCGCAGTCGGTCTGTACATCAGCGGCAATACTCTGGGCGGGGCCGGTGGGCGTCTGGTCGGAGGCCTGATCGCCGATCACCTGGGGCTACAGGCGGTCTTCATTCTGGTTGGCGGAGTCAGTCTTGGCGCCGTGCTACTGATCGCCTGGCTGCTACCACAGCCCCGCGCCTTCTGCCCGCAACCACTGTCACTGAGCAACGTGCTTGGCAACTTCCGCCGGCACCTCGGCAACTCAGCGCTGTGGCCAGCCTTTCTGCTCGGAGGTCTCAACTTCCTGGTGTTCATCAACCTCTACACCTACCTGACCTTTCGCCTCAGCGCACCACCCTGGGCATTGGGCGCCACCGCCCTGGGGCTGCTGTTTCTGACCTATCTGGGCGGCACCTTCTCGGCCATGCTGTCAGGGCGCTTTGGCATGCGGCAGATTCCCAAGGGCATGGCCATTGGCGTACTGATTCTGTTGCTGGGCAGCCTGCTGACCCTCGCCGATCAGCTTGGCCTGATCGTGCTCGGCCTGCTGGCCAACTCCTTTGGGTTCTTCCTCACCCATTCACTGGCCAACACCTGGGTCAACCAGCATGCCGAGTCGGCCAAAGCCAGCGCCACCTCTCTGTATTCGGTCTGTTACTACCTGGGCGCGGCCATCGGCATTTTTTATCTGGAGCCCTTCTGGCGCCTGGGCGGCTGGCTCTGGGTAGTCATCGGCGGGCTGCTGGTATTACTGGTCAACCTGATACTGATTGCCTATCTGTATCGCCAACAGTGAGAACCCGGTTCTGGACCTTAACCCTCAGGTTTCCTATTATCGACCGGCCTGACAATAACAACACGTAGCGCCGACAGAGCGCCACCCAATAGCAGGAGCCACGGCATGCCGACCACCACCTTGCCGCCAGACACCCGGTTGTTGTTGATCGACGACCACCAGATCTACCTTGACGGACTCAGCCTGACCCTTGGTCAACTATGCCGTGACGTCATTCTCGACCATGCTCGCACCGCCAGTCAGGCGGAAAGCCAGGTCAGCCAGCACAGCTACGACCTGATTCTGCTCGACCTGCAACTGCCCGACAGCAGCGGCCTGGCCCTGCTGCAAAAACTGCGCGAGCTGGACGGCGTCGTCCCCATCGCCATTCTCAGCGCCAGTACCAGCCCCAGCGACCTGAATGCTGCACTGCAACTGGGTGCCGCCGGCTTCATCAGCAAAACCGCCGACGGTCGCATGCTGCTCGATGCCGTTACCCGGCTGCTGTTTGGTGAACAGGTGGTGATTGCCAGCGAAAATCAACCGCTGGACCGACTCAGCAACGCCCGCGAACTGGGAGTAACCCCACGCCAACTGGAGATTCTTGATTTGCTGGCCGAAGGCTTGCCGAACAAGGCTATCTGTCAGCGCCTGTCGCTGTCCGAAGACACCGTCAAAACCCACCTCAAAGCGCTATTCGGCAGCCTTGACTGCCACAACCGCACCGAATGCGTAAGCAACGCCCGCCGCCTGGGGCTGGTCAGCTTTTGACCGGTAACAACCGTTGCAGTTGCCGGCGCAAACGCGCCGGCAACACCGGCTTGTAGATCATCTCGACATCAGCCAGACGCACGGCCTCGAGCAGAGTCTCACTGGTGTCAGCGGTAACCAGCAAAGCCGGCCCGGCATACAACTGCTGAGCCCTGAGCTGGCGGATAAACTGCAGACCGTCCAGCGAGCCTTCCAGGTGGAAATCACTCAACAGCAGATCGACCTCCAGCCCCGGCAGTGCCTGCATCGCCTGCTCGGCGCATTCAAAACCATGCACCTCACAGCCCCACTGGCGCAGCAGCAGCTCGGTCGCCTCGCGGTTGATCGCATCATTCTCCACCACCACTACCCGCCCCGACAGCCGCAAAGCCGGCAGCATCAGCCCGGCACCCGCCTGCTCCTCATGCCATTCAGCCTGTGGCACATCGAACCAGAAACGTGCACCCTGCCCCGGCGCCGACTGCACCCCTGACGGGTACTCCAGCAGGTGCATTAATTGCCGACAGATCGACAGCCCCAGCCCCACGCCCTTGTCCAGCGAGCGGGCCGGATTACGCAACTGGGTAAACTCATCGAAAATCCGCCCCTGCTCTTCTTCGCTCAAACCTATGCCGTCATCCACCACCGCCAGACGCAGGCTGTGCGGGCGGCGGCTGACCTCAATACGCACCTCGCTGGCCTGGGCATGCATCAACGCATTGTTCAGATGATTGCGAATCAGCCGCTCAAGCAGCAGAGGGTCACTATTGACCGCCGCATAGCGGGGACAGCTCAGGCTCAGCCTGACCCCGCGCTGGCGTGCGGTAGCCTCGACGCTGTCGAGCAAGCGCTGCAAAAACGGATTCAGATTGATGCTGCGTAGCTGCGGGTTGACCATCCCGACGCTCAACCGGGAAATATCCAGCAGCGAGCTGAGCATGTTCTGCAACAGACTGATCGAGTCGTTCAGCCGCCCCAGGGTACGACGCGCCTCAACATCCTGCACCCGCGCGTCCATGTGCTCGACAAACAGGCTCATGGCATGCAGTGGCTGACGCAAGTCATGGCTGGCAGTCGCCAGGAACCGGGTTTTGCTCTGGCTCTCGCGCTCGGCCCGGGTGCGGGCCGCATCCAGCAGGCGCTCGTTGAGATAGGCGCCGCGCAGCATGTGCTCATACAGGTAGGCACCCAGGCTACCGATCAAGGTGAACGAGCCAAAGAACAGCAGATGGCCAATCAACGCCGCCCGGCTGGCCCCAATCGCATACTCAGCACCGACAAAACTCAGCACGATGACCCACGAGCCAGCCACCGCATGACGCATCGGCAAGCCGAGCAGAAAGAATCCGGCCAGCAGGATCAGATACAGGCCGTCGTGGGTCACCGGGATCGGCCCATCGGCCAGCCGCCCGACAATGATCACCATCACCACCATCAGTCCGGCACAAACATAACCCAAAGTCGACACCGCAAAGGCTCGCACCGGCTCGACCCGGCCTGGTCGATTGGAATACCACAGGGTGAACATCACCAGCAGCAACACCGCCAGCCGCACCGGCACGGTAAGGCGGTGAACCATTTCAGGCAGAAACAGCAGATCGACCCAAACGAACAGCAGCATGAAAGCAATGCAAGAGCCGCCAACCAGCCAGACCCGGCTGCACATCTTCACATGCAGGTAACGCAGAAAGCCGGATTCCAGCTCGGCACTGAAACGCAGCCGGGTGTAGCCACGGCGCTGGGCCAGCAAGGCCGGCTCGTCAATCAACTCAGCACTTTGTGAGGTAGTAGAAGTGTGCATCCGCTCTATACCATGGTCTTAGTTATTATCGTTATTGCATGCAGTAATATAGCAACATAGGCTCAGGTGTAATCAATTTAAAAACAGTGCATTACCTGCTGTTTTTATAGCTATCCTTTAGACTAGAACGCTAACTGAGCCAGGATGCCGCCATGAGACCGTTACTTGCGAGTCCATCTGACACCACCCCCGGCAATCAGCCGCCCGGTAGTGCCCTTGCTGCTCAAATCACCTCGCTCCTGCCCGCCGACAGCCTGCGCCAAGGCATCATAGTCCCAACGCTAAGCTGGCTCGGAATCACTGAACACGGTGCAGACAGCCTGTTGCTAGGCACGCTGCTGGCCTGTGCCAGCCTGCCGGCAGACAAGCGCCCCGCAGGTGCCATAGGCCCCTTCGCCATTACCCCCGAGTACCACCTCAGCCTCTGGGACGACTACCTGGCGCAAGACCCTGATCTGGCCAGCCGGGTTCGCGGGCTCGCCAGCCAGCGGGGGTTCCTTCAGGATCCCCACGCCGAGCTTGGCTTCAACCTGGGCTATGCCAGCGCCATCGCCTGGCTGATCTACCAGCGTCAGGCCATCTGCCTGAACGAACACACCGACCTGCGCGGCCTGGCCCGCCTGTGGCAGACAGCCTACCCCCATCAGGGAGGCCGTGCCAGCGACTTTCTCGCCGCCTGGCGCCGGGCCTTCAACAATGAGGGTAGCATCTCAGCCTGATCGATAACCCAACATCAGCGCCACATAACCTGCTTGACCCCCGCCCCGGGGCCACCCATGCTCAGTTCCTGCCTTGATCTTCATTACAGGAGTCTCAGCATGCCCCAGTCCAACAGCATCAACCGCCAGATTCTGCTCGCCTCACGCCCGGTCGGCGCCCCGACCCCGGCCAACTTCCAACTGGTGGAAACCCCAATCCCGCAACCCGGCCCCGGACAGATGCTGCTGCGCGCCAAGTGGATGTCGCTCGACCCCTACATGCGCGGACGCATGAGCGACGCCAAATCCTATGCCGACCCGGTGCCGGTCGGAGGCGTAATGACCTGCGGTGCCGTGTGTGAAGTCATGCAATCCAACCACGACGGCTACGCCCCCGGCGATCTGGTCATGTCCTACACCGCCGGCTGGCAGGACTACTCGGTCAGCGACGGCACCATGGTGTTCAAGCTCGACAAACACATGGCCGAACCTTCGCAGGCGCTCGGGGTGCTCGGCATGCCCGGCTTCACCGGCTATATGGGCCTGCTCGACATCGGCCAGCCCAAATCCGGCGAAACCGTCGTAGTCGCCGCCGCCACCGGCCCGGTCGGCGCCGTCGTCGGCCAGGTGGCCAAGCTCAAAGGCTGCCATGTGGTCGGCATTGCCGGTGGCGCCGAGAAATGCGCCTACGCCGTCAATGAACTCGGCTTCGACGCCTGCCTCGACCACAAACAGGCCGACCTGGCCGAACAACTGGCCAAGGCCTGCCCCAAGGGTATCGACGTCTACTTCGAAAACGTCGGCGGCAAGGTCTTCGACGCCGTCATGCCCCTGCTCAACGCCCACGCCCGCATCCCTGTCTGCGGCCTGATTGCCCAGTACAACGCCACCGAACTACCTGCTGGTCCTGACCGCATGCCGCAACTTATGCGCCTGATCCTCAGCCAGCGCATCCGCATGCAAGGCTTCATCATCTTCGACAACTACGGCCCCTACTACCCCGACTTTCTCAAGGAAATGACACCCTGGGTCGCCGAAGGCAAGGTCAAAGTAAAAGAAGACCGCGTAACAGGCCTGGAAAACGCCCCGCAAGCCTTTATCGGCCTGCTTGAAGGCAAGAACTTCGGCAAACTGGTAGTCCAAATCGCCGACTAACCAACCCCACCCCACCCCACCACCCGGAACGCCCAAACACCGAAGCGTTCCGGGTTTCCTGGGAACGTTTGATCATAAAAAAGCCTCTGATATGTGCTCATAAAACTGTCGATCGACTTCACCGTCATGCTTCTTGACCGCACCTGTTAACAGGTGCTATTAATGGCACCAAAGAGTTGGTTAGGTGATCACTATGCAAGTGAAATTTTCTGAGGATGTCATTCCTCTATCAGACCTGAAGATCAATCCCGGAAAGGTAGTTGGTCGAGCGCAGGCTACGCATCGCCCCATCCTGCTTACCAGTCGTGGCCGCGGCATAGCGGTTGTTCAGGGCCTTGAGGATTATGAGAGAGCCGCAGAGGAACTGCGGTTCGTTAAGGCAGTGGCACGTGGGCTTATGGATGTACGCGAGGGCAACACCGTATCGCTGGAGGACGCGAAGAAAACATTGGGCATCAAGTAAATGGAATTACGCATCGCTCAGTCCGCTCTTGAGGACTTGCAGGCTATTCAGGAGTATTACAGAGAGCAGGACGTGCCATATATCGGTGACGAGTATGTGACTGCTATCCTCGGGCATTGTGAAATGCTTCAACGCCATCCTGATGCTGGCCGAGTTGTTCCGGAATTCAATCTGGATCAGGTTCGGGAATTGATTCACTCGCCATTTCGGGTTGTCTACCTCAGACAGGCCACCGAGGTTGTGCTCATCCGAGTCTGGCGGAGTGAGAGACAGCTTGAATTACCAGAAAGCGAAACATAACCAAGCTCGATTCCCAGACGATGATCTTCCCCCACCACCCGGAACGCCCCACCCCCCAAAGCGTTCCGGGTTTCCTGGGAACGTTCGAGCATCTGCTCGAACAAAGGCGAGCCCCGCTCGCCCCAATCTTCCCCCCTTGGCAACCGCCCCCTCGCAAGGCACACTGACATCATCCAACGCCAACGGCACAGCTCAATACAGGGAAGTTGATTGCATGAGCAAAACAGAGAAATCACACGATTACGCCGCCGCGTCCGCCAGGCCCGCACACCGTTCAAATACTTACATGTTAATCTCTGGAGCGTATGGATACCTACTGGCATGAAATAAGAGCCTATAAAGGTGAGATCGAGGATATAGCGGCTAAGCTGGAAGAGTTTCGGCGCGACCCATCCTGCTTCGCTAACAGCACCCATTTTGGGATTGGATTGAGCAATCGCGCCTTATTAATATTGGTCGGTATGTGTGCCCTCGTAGAAAGTAGACTGTATGAAATAGCGAAAGAGGAGCAGTCCAAGCATGCTTTCACAGTAGAGGACATCAACGGTCAGGGCATAACCCGACTTCAAAAGTACCTTGCAAGGTCAAAGCGAATCGACTTCGGGAATGTGCGTAAATGGGACAAATTCAAAGCCGCATATGAGATTAGGAATACCTTTGTACACAGCTATGGCGGCCTGGTTGAAACCAAGCTGCAGCCCAAGGCGCAAGAGGCACTGAACGCTCTAGGAATGCAGGATGCTTTATTTGGTCACCGAATTCGTTTTACCTTTACGCAGATGCGAGACATTCACGAGATCTTTAACGTAGTTTTAGAGGAGCTTAGAAATGTATAACCATCGGTAGCACAGCGACCATCACTATGCACCTGCGTGCTACGTTCTAGCGTGTGTGCTGGGCTTATGCGTAGAGTCCAAAAATGAAAGTGCCGTGCATAATCACTAAAGATTCTGAAACTAATGAGCGAGGGATTGAGCAAGAATTTACTCGCTCCACATGTATGCTTAGCGGATGCGGTTACCAGGTTAAGAGCTAGGGATTTCTGAAAAAACGCATATCGGCGCCTTAAATTGATGAAAAAAATGCCCTATGGGTTTCTCTAACTCCTACACTAACCCGTAAGCGGGTACCATACGCATAAGAATGTCTACTTTCTATGGTCAGGGCCAGCGATGGAGCGAGGTTGGTAGATATGGGAAAGAAGAAGCGGGATGCAAAAAAACAGCCAAGGTTCGAGTGGACGTATGCGGCGTTTTCTGAAAAAGCAACCGAAATCACGCTAACTTATGACCCCGCCACAGATGCTATTTCTTTCGCGCAGCCTGTCGAGAACACTTATCACCAAGTAAGCTACGAACGCTCCAAGGGTCCCAAGGTATTAAATCGAGTTCCGCTTCAAAGTAGAGCGCTGAAACTCAGCTCCAATGATGCCTTGGAAGGCTTCGATCTATTAGTTGCCATTGATACGAACACCAAGGTTATTAACGGATTAGAGATCTCGGTAACGGGCATCGTATTAGCTGTTTTGGTAAGTGACCCTGACTGCGGCTCGCGAGCCTTATCCTATCGGACCCCTTTCTGCTTAGAGTTCTCCGGTTTAGCAGAGCCGCGGGAGAAAATAGGCTGGGTCATGGCAATTAAAGAGCTCGCTTCTCACGGCCATCTACCTGCAAAAGGAAGGATCGGCATCGTTGTCGATGCTTATCTGGGTGAAATTCCGGAAATCAACGCACGCAAGAGAACCATTGTCGGGAGCTTAGCATTGCCTCAGAACTTTACACTGCTCTATGCGAGCTCTGATGTCGGCGGCGAATACGGGGTAAATACCTTAATTAAGCACGCGGACCAAGCATCAACACAAGTTCTGAATTATATGCAGGAAGGGCGGGCAGAGCCCGTCAGGCCAACGTTGTCCGGGCAACCATTTAAGGGATATCGATTAATTTTCGGCAAACAGGCGCCGAGCACGTGAGTTCATGTATCGGATACGGGGCAGCGCGTATAACCCGTCGACCAACCGGACGCTGAACATTGACGTCAACCATCCCAAGAGGTCAAGATTGGATATTCAAATTAGCAATGAAAACTCTGGTGATGCAGAAAAAATACATCAGATTACCGAGCAAGCGTTTTTAAATGCTCCGCATACTGGCCATACCGAACAATATATTGTTGATGCTCTTCGCCGCGCTGGAGCGCTAACGATCTCTCAGGTTGCCAGGGCTGACGGAGATTTAGTCGGCCATGTCGCTATTTCGCCAGTTACGCTTTCCAACGGTGCAGCAGGCTGGTTCGGACTTGGGCCAATATCTGTCCTCCCCGAGCATCAAGGGCGCGGCATTGGTTCCAGGTTAATGAAAAGCTCTCTTGCCTCACTTGAAGCAATGGGTGCGGCTGGATGTGTAGTACTTGGTGATCCTGCTTATTATGGTCGTTTCGGATTCAAGGCCGTCGATGGTCTGACTTATCCCGGCGTTCCTGCTGAGTATTTTCAGGCACTGTCGTTTACAGACAAATTTCCGGAAGGGGAAGTGTCGTACCATGAGGCATTCGCAGCCCAAGACTAACGAACGCAGGCACGGCGTTTTAGGATCAGCCGCATGATCACCGGAATCAATCACATCACCTTTTCCGTCAGAGATTTGAGCTCTTCAATCGAATTCTACCGTGACTTGCTGGGCATGAAGCTGCATGTGGCCTGGGATGCTGGCGCTTACTTAACAGCGGGCGATATCTGGATATGTTTGAGTGGCGGGATGCCTAAACCCGCCAACGACTATACGCATGTGGCATTCAGTATTGGCGAAAGCGAGCTTACTGAGCTGCGTGCCAGGTTAAAAAAGGCCGGGATTGAGGAGTGGAAGCAGAATACCAGCGAGGGCAATTCCGTGTACCTGCTAGATCCGAACGGGCACCGCATAGAGCTTCATTGTGGAACCTTGGCAACCCGCTTAGCTGAGCTGGAGAAATCACCCTATAAAGGGTTGGTCTGGTACTGAAACTGGACTTCCCCCGCGGCGCGGGCTAACACGGTCCTTGCCATTGAAAAATAACCATAAAGCTCGCCACCCTGCTCATTGCGGACACACCATGACCGATCTGTATTTTCAGAACCTGACCCATGCACTGCAGCAAGCAGGCGTGTGTACGCCGACCCTGGTGATCGACAAAGAACGCCTGGATCGCAACACCGACCACCTGATCGACGTCCTGAACCGCGGCTTTGATTATCGCATTGTCGCTAAATCCCTGCCGTCGATCCCGATGTTGCAATACATCATGCGCCGTACCGGCACCACGCGGCTGATGAGTTTTCACCTGCCGTTCCTGATGCGCCTGATCGAACACATTCCAACTGCTGATATTCTGCTGGGTAAACCTATGCCGATATGCGCCGCCCGGTACTTCTATCACTGGCATGGCCAACAGACGAGCATGGGTTTTGCCCCGGAACTGCAGTTGCAGTGGCTGATCGACAGCCCGCAACGGCTGGAGCAATACGAGCAACTGGCGCAGGAACTGAATATCCGCATGCGCATCAGCCTGGAAATTGATGTCGGCCTGCACCGTGGCGGCTTCCGCCCCGATAAGGACTTTACCCAAGCACTGGAAAAGCTGGCGGCCTCGCCTTGGCTGAGCCTGTCCGGCCTCATGGGCTACGAAGCGCACATCAGCAAAATTCCCGCCCTGCTCGGCGGCATGGGCGGTGCCTTGAACGCGGTGCGCAAACGTTACGCGGCCTTTGTCGACTTAGTGCGCCAGGTGCTGGGTGAGCAAGTGCTGCAGGGACTGTGTCTGAACACCGGTGGCAGTTCGACCTACCCGCTGTACGAAGGTGACAGTGTGGGCATTGTGAATGAAATAGCCGCCGCCTCGGCTCTGGTAAAGCCCTCCGACTTTGATGTCAGCACTCTGGAACACCACCTGCCGGCGGCGTATATCGCCGCACCGGTACTCAAGCGCGTGCACAATCCGGAAATACCGGAAGCACCGCTGCTGTCGCGGCTATTGCGTACCTTGGGTAAATTACCGCGCGAAGGTTGCTTTTTGTACGGCGGTAACTGGCTGGCCAACCCCTGCTACCCGAGCGAAGCCTGCATTCATCCGTTGCTGGGCCGTTCCAGCAATCAGGAATTCTATCAACTGCCGGCCGACTCGACCCTCCAGCAGGATGAGTATCTGTTCTTCCGCCCCTGCCAGAGCGAAGCCGTATTCCTGCAGTTCGGCCAACTGGCCGTTTACGACCAGGGCCTGATTACCGACTGGTGGCCAGTGTGCAGCTATCCAGATAACTTTCCATTAAACTTCCCCTGATACTGGGTGTACAGCCCCACCACACCGAGCAATAAACATGACTCACTTTGAATGGATTCTTATCTACGGATTAAACAGCCTGTTCTGGAAATGGATCATCAGTTGGGGTGGTGCAAACTGGGTTGAAGGCTGGAAGTCCTGGTTTCTGGTCAGCCTGCTCGCGCCAAGGTGGAGCGCTGAAGGCATAAGGCTTTTTGCCGTTACCGTATGGTTTTTCACCACGCTCTGGTTCATCGCAGGACTGTTCAGTGACCACGTGCGCAACTCCAATTTTTTACTTTAAAAATAAAACCCATATATTCAACAGACGACAACCAACTGTCGAGCAGGGAAATTTAAGGAGCCAATCCATGCATAAACCGGTGGTACAGGAAGAAGTCACAGGCTGCGGGATTGCATCGGTGGCCAATATCCTTGGCAAAACCTAGATGCTTAGGACTACGTGCTGGAAGAATAGCCCTCAAGCGTTGTCATCGGTGGAGTCTTCTATAAAAAGGGCCAAACAAGGCCTCTAGTGGTTTACGCCAGCACAACGCGTGGTTAGAATTCAAGTCCGCGGCTGCACATAAAATTCAGTCAATTTTTGAGAAACAAGATGATTGTAGAAAATGTGCTTCCTGAAAATTATGCAGAAATGCTTAATGTTTGGGAAAATTCAGTCCGAGCAACTCATGACTTCATTACAGAAGAAGATATTGAGTCCTTTAAACCAATTATCATTGAACAGGCTTTTCCTGCGGTCACACTGAGGTGTATTAAAGATGACGGTGATTCAATCTTGGGATTTGTCGGCGTCCACGACTCCAAGGTAGAAATGCTATTCATCTCAAATGCTGCCAGAGGAAAGGGTATTGGCAAAGTTCTATTGCGCTATGCAATCGAACAGTTAGGCGCTACCAAAGTTGACGTGAACGAGCAAAATCCATTAGCCGTAGGCTTTTACAAGCATATGGGGTTTACAGTTGTTTCTCGCTCACCACTCGATGATATGGGTAAACCATTTCCAATTCTGCATATGACGCTCTAAAGCTCGGTTTGTCGTAACCCGGTTTGCTAGAAGAAACGCCCAAGGCTAATAACCTTGGGCGTTTCCGTATACAGTAAGGCAATCGAGCCCAAAGCATCCGACTCAGGGAGGAACAGATGAAGGTCAAACGCATCGTCTACAACATTGCCACTGCTACCCCCTCAGAAGCCGAGAGCTTCTATTCCGCTATTTTTGGGCTTGACGTGGTGATGGATCATGGCTGGATAAGAACCTACAGCTCTAGCGAAAAGATGACTACGCAGCTAAGCGTGGCTTCGCAGGGTGGTTCTGGCACGCCGGTTCCCGACCTTTCCATAGAGGTTGATTGCCTGGAAACAGCATTGGAGCGCGTGAAGAACGCGAACATCAAGATTGAATATGGGCCAGCAAGCGAGCCATGGGGTGTCCGCCGGTTCTATGTTCGCGATCCTTTTGGGAAGCTTGTTAATGTATTGCAGCATGTGGATTACAAGGCAGTTTAAGGAGCCAATCCGTGCATAAACCGGTAGTACAGGAAGAAGTCACAGGCTGCGGGATTGCATCGGTGGCCAATATCCTTGGCAAAACCTATGCAGAGATGAAAGCCATTGCCAACGCCATGGGCATTCATGCCGCGGATACCTCGCTGTGGTCAGATACCCAGTATGTTCGTCGTCTGCTGTCCAGCGCCGGGGTTGAGACCTCCAGGGATGAAATTCCGTTTGATAGCTGGGAGGCATTGCCGAATCTGGCGTTGCTGTCTATCAAGCATCATCAGGAAGACGGCAAGAACTTCTGGCATTGGGTTGTGTTCAAGCGCATCGATGGTCAGCCCTTGGTGCTGGATTCGGCCAGTTACCTGCCTTCCAATGTGCGCCAGGATTTTGAGGCCATGCAGCCCAAGTGGTTTATCGAGATCAGCAATGCATGACGGCTTGGCTCAGGAGCAGCGCTGCTCCGCCAAACCTACCCTTCCCTACTACAAACCGCTAGAATGCACGCCGCACGCAGCCATGGTGGCTGTGGCAATGGGTTCCCTCACCCCATTTGATTCAAAAAGGACATCATATGCCGTTGATTCCCGTATCGGTCAACCGACAGGTTGTGGCCGGTCTTGTTGCTTTTCACATTCTTATCATCATTGCCAGCAACTACCTGGTGCAATTGCCGATCACGCTGTTCGGCTGGCATACCACCTGGGGCGCGTTCAGCTTCCCGTTTATCTTTCTGGCGACCGACCTGAGTGTCCGGCTGATGGGCAAGAGTGTTGCCCGACGGGTGATTGCCCGGGTCATGCTGCCGGCGCTGGTGGCATCCTATGTGGTGTCGGTGCTGTTCCATGACGGACGCTTTGGCGGGCTGGTGGCGCTGGGCGAGTTCAATGGTTTCGTGTTCCGCATCGCGCTGGCCAGTTTCCTGGCCTATGCGCTGGGGCAGTTGCTGGATGTGCAGGTGTTCGACCGCCTGCGCGGGTTGCGCCAATGGTGGGTGGCGCCGGCGGCTTCGACCGTGCTGGGCAATCTGCTGGATACCTATCTGTTCTTCTCGGTGGCTTTCTGGCAGAGCAGTGATCCCTTCATGGCTGCCAACTGGGTGGAGATTGCCACGGTTGATTATGTGATCAAGCTGGCGATCAGCATGGCGTTGTTCGTGCCGTTGTATGGGATGCTGCTCAATGCCATTGTGCGGATGGTGCCGGGGCGGCCGGTGACACAGTAATCCTAAGAGTCTGTATCGCGCTCGCAGAGCGCTCCTACCGGGCTTTGCCCCACTCGGTGAGAAGATCATCGGCATGGTTTACGTCACCGCGGGTACTGCCGATGATGCGCAGGGCGCTGTCGGCGCGTTCTGGCTGGAATACGAAGCAGGCACCGGCCCGGGCTTTCATGGCCACGCCGGCGTTGGCAATCATATCCAGATTGAAGCCCTTGCTGGCGGCGACCATCACGGCGCGGCGCTGCACGTATAAGGCTTCCAGGGTCTGATCGTCGAGGCAGGCTTCAGCCCAGGGCATGAGGGTGCGCAGGTCTCGCTGATCGAAGGCGTCCTGACTCTCGATCCTGGTGCCGCGCAGGCGCCAGTCGAGCAGTTTTTCGCCATCAAGGAACAGCTCGGCATGCCGGTGTTCGTGCATGGCGCCCACCACCTTGGCGACATACTCGCGCCGCCCCGGTCTGAGCGCCTGAGACAGCGCCACCATCAGCAGATCATATTGGTGGGTGCATTGCTGTTTGCCGTCGATATCCGCCAGATTGACCGCAATCCGCTGACGCAGCGGTTGACCAACAAACTCCTGCAACTTGCGTTCGGCCTGCGGGCAGATTGACCAGGGCGTGCGCCGCGCGTCACTGCTGACCGAGGTGATGCGCTGACCGTCATGACCGATGTTGAGGACGAAGAAGTGATGCTCGTCTTCCATCGCCACACGGCATTCGCTGGTGCTGACCTCGAAGATCACACGGCGATAGAAAACATGTGGTGAGTCAATGGCTTGCATAGCTTGAACTGGCACGATTCCGCTCCACTTGCCGGAAGTTTGTTGTGTCTGCCAGTCTACGCTGCCGGCCCGGGCTGTGAACGCCCGGGCCGGAAATTTGCCGCGATAGTGCTAAAACTCGACCGATATGCCACCTTTTTCCCGATCAGCCCGCCAATCGCACAGCCTCTGGCTGTAAGGCTAAGCCTACCGCATCGGCGCTGGTTTCCCGTCGCAGTTGATCGAACAGGGCCTGGGCTTCGGGGTAGCCGCGAGTGAGCATGCCCAGCCACTGCTTGAAGCGCCCGGGGGCGTGACGGTCAACCACCCGCTCGCGGACCTGGCGGTAAAACTCGAGCAGCCAGGGCTGCAGGCTTGCCCAGTCCAGCGGCTGGGCTGGTTCACCAACCTGCCATTGACGAATCTGCAGGGCCAGGTCAGGGCGTGACACCAGCCCGCGCCCGAGCATGACGTGCGCGCAGCCGCTGTCCTGGCGAATGCGTTGATAGTCCTCCAGCGTCCAGACCTCGCCATTGGCAATCACCGGTATGCTGACAGCCTCACGCACGCGGGCGATCCAGTCCCAGTGCACCAGCGGCTTGTAACCTTCGGTCTTGGTCCGCCCGTGCACGACGATTTCCGCGGCACCGGCATCGGCCAGTGCCTTGGCACAATCCAGGGTCAGGCTGGTATCGCTGTAGCCCAGGCGCATCTTGGCGGTAACCGGCACACTGGCGGGCACCGCCTCGCGCACGGCGCGGGTCAGCTCGAACAGCATCTGCGGTTCCTGCAACAGGACGGCGCCACCGCGGTGGCGATTGACGGTCTTGGCCGGGCAGCCGAAGTTCAGATCCACCACCGGCGCGCCAAGTTCAGCCAGCAACGTGGCGTTGTAGGCCATCCAGCGCAGGTCGGAGCCCAGCAACTGGGCGCGTACCGGGGTACCGCTTGGGGTCTGCCAGCCATGGTCCATTTCCGGCACCAGGCGCTGCACAGCCGGGCGATGCAGCGGCCCGCCGGTCACCCGGATAAACTCGCTGACGCACCAGTCGATGCCGCCGATGCGAGTCAGCACGTCGCGCATCGGCGCATCCACCAGCCCTTCCATCGGGGCCAGGATCACATGAGCGTTCACGCGTTGATACCGTGGCTGGCCAACAGATCGAGCAACTGTTGCTCGCTCCACACAGTTACCCCCAACTGTTCGGCCTTGGCCAGCTTGCTGCCGGCGCCCGGACCAGCAACCACGCAATGGGTCTTGGCCGAAACGCTGCCGGCAACCTTGGCGCCCAGGCTTTCCAGATGCTCCTTGGCCACATCTCGGGAGAAGGTTTCCAGGGTGCCGGTCAACACCCAGGTCTGGCTGGCCAGCGGCTGCCCTTCACCCGCCTCGGCCTTGGGGCTGTCCCAGTGCATGCCGAATTCGCGTAGCTGCGCTTCGATGGCCAGGGCATGCTGGCGCTTGGCGTCATTGCGGAACCACTCACGCAGGCTGCTTTGGGCCTTTTCGGTAAAGCGTTCGACCTGCTTGAGTTCCAGCCATTCGGCGTCCATCAGCTTTGCCAGACTGCCAAAGCGGCTGGCCAAACGCTCAGCGCCGGTCTTGGCAACACCCGGAATGTTGAGCCGTTCGATAAACTCGGCCAGGCTGACGCTGGCGGCGTATTCGGCGGCGATAGCGCCCTCTTCCTGCAAGCTGACTCCACGTTCGAGCAGTTGGCGAATCACCGTGCGGTTGTGCTCATCGGCAAAGAAGCTGTGAATCTCATGGGCCACTTCCAGCCCCACATCCGGCAGGTACACCAGCACCTCGGGCAGCGCCTGGCTGATACGCTCGAGCGAGCCGAGCGCACGAGCCAGCAACTTGGCGGTTTCCTCACCAACATCGGGAATACCGAGGGCGAAGATAAAGCGCGCCAGGGTCGGTTGCTTGCTGGCCTGGATTGAACTCAGCAGGTTCTTGCTCGACAGCTCGGCAAAGCCCTCCAGGGCGATGACCTGTTCATAGGTCAGCAGGTACAGATCAGCCGGCGAGCTGACCAGTCCGGTATCCACCAGTTGTTCAACGATCTTTTCGCCCAGGCCGTCGATGTCCATGGCCCGCCGTGAGACGAAGTGGATGATCGATTGTTTGAGCTGGGCCTGGCAGGTCAGGCGGCCGACGCAACGGTACACCGAGCCTTCGCTGGTGGTCTGACCAGCCTTGCCACGCTTGACCAGTTGGGTGCGCTCAACCGCCGAGCCACACACCGGGCAGTGCTCGGGGATTACTACTGGCCGGGCATCGGCCGGGCGCCGTTCAGCCACCACCTGCATGACCTGCGGGATCACGTCACCGGCACGGCGGATGATCACGCTATCGCCGATCATCAGGCCCAGGCGCGCTACTTCGTCCATATTGTGCAGGGTGGCGTTGGATACGGTAACGCCAGCCACCTGGACCGGTTTCAGACGCGCTACCGGGGTGACCGCGCCGGTGCGGCCCACCTGGAATTCGACATCCAGCAGTTCGGTAACCTCTTCCATCGCCGGAAACTTATGGGCGATGGCCCAGCGTGGCTCACGGGCGCGAAAGCCCAGCTCGCGCTGATAAGCCAACTGGTTGACCTTGAACACCACCCCGTCGATCTCGTACCCCAACCCGGCACGGCGCTCGCCGATATCGCGGTAATAGGCCAGGCATTGCTCTACCCCGTGTGCCAGCTTCAGTTCACGGCTGATCGCCAGGCCCCAGCTACGTAACTGCTCAAGAATACCGATCTGGGTGTCGGCCAGTTCGCCCTCGACCTTGCCGATGCCGTAGCAGCAGAACTCCAGCGGCCGGTTGGCGGTGATGTTGGGATCAAGCTGGCGCAGCGAGCCGGCAGCGGCGTTGCGCGGGTTGGCAAAGGTCTTGGCTCCGGCTTCGCGCTGACGCTCATTCAGCGCCTCGAAGCCGGCCTTGCTCATGAATACTTCGCCACGGACTTCCAGCACCGCAGGCCAGCCCTCGCCCCGCAGTTTCAGCGGGACATTGCGGATGGTACGGACATTGACGCTGATGTCTTCGCCGGTGCTGCCATCGCCGCGAGTGGCGCCGCGCACCAGATGACCGTTTTCATACAGCAGGCTGACGGCCAGACCGTCGAGCTTGGGTTCGCAGCAGTAATCAACTTCGGCACCACCGCCGAACAAATCGCCGTCCGGCAGGTCCAGGCCTTCACGCACGCGGCGGTCGAAGGCGCGCAGATCGTCTTCCTCGAAGGCGTTGCCAAGACTGAGCATGGGCACTTCATGGCGCACCTCGCCAAACTCGGACAACGCGGCACCACCGACCCGCTGAGTCGGCGAGTCCGGGGTGACCAGTTGCGGGTTGTCCGCCTCCAGCGCCTTGAGTTCGTTGAACAGGCGATCGTATTCGGCGTCCGGGATGCTCGGTTCATCGAGCACGTAGTAGCGATAGTTGTGAGCGTCGAGCTGTTCGCGCAGTTCAAGGACGCGCTGGGCCGGATCGGGGGTCTGGGTCATGGGTGTCAGTCAGCCGTGAATCGAAGGCGTGATTGTAGCAAGTGCGGGCTGGTTTTGCGGCGCTGGTATGGGGCTGATTCGCGGCCGCGGGCCGCTCCTACCGGGGCGTGGATGGTAGGAGCGCCTTGCAGGCGCGATGCAGTGCAGGCCGAAGAGGCTGAGGCTCCCTAGCGGCGCATGCCGTAGTGCTTGCGCTCAAACTCGGCAATGCGCAGGCGATAATGCTCTATGGTCTGAGCTGTGAGCACGCTGCGCTGCTCGTCCTTCAGATCACCACCCAGCTCATGGGACAGCTTGCGCGCGGCGGCGATCATCAGGTCCAGTGCCTGTTTGGGGTGGCGTGGGCCCGGCAGGCCCATGAAGAAGCTCACCGCGCGCACATGGCTGTTGTCCAGTTCGTCCAGGTCAAAGGTTCCCGGCTTGAGGGCGTTGGCCATGGAAAACAGTACATCGCCATTGCCGCTCATGCTTTCGTGGCGGTGAAAAATGTCCATTTCGCCAAAACGCAGGCCGCTTTCCATGATGCTCTGCATCAGCGCCGAGCCGGCAAAGCCCTCTTCAGCGCGCGAGACCACGTTGATTACCAGCACCTCTTCTACCGGTGGCTGGTCCTTGGGCGGGCTGGGCTGAGCCTTTTGTACAGGTGCAGACTGCGCGGCCGGTTTGGCTGACTGTGCTCTGGCCGCTGCCGGCGATTCATCAGTAACCGGATCAAGCAACATAGGCGCCGGTTCTTCCAGGTCGAGCCCGACCTGCTGAGGCTCGCGCCATTCGCCATGCTCGCCCAACTGATCCTCGCGCAGCGCTGGATCATCACCAAACGAGGGTTCGGCCCGCTCCCGTTCACGCTGCCCCACGACCCGCGGTGGGCCGAGCAGTTCATCGTTACCGTCGTCCTCCGGCAAGTCCTTGAGGTTGCGTTCCAATTTGAAGCGGATACGAGATCGACCACCCATGCGTCGCCAGCCATCGAACAGAATGCCGGCGATCACCAAAAGGCCGATGATGATGAGCCACTCACGCAAACCAAAATCCATGAATAACCTGTTCCTGTTGTATTCATCCAGTACCAGTAATGGCGTTATGACGCCTCACCGGTGTCTATGGGCGGACACTATCATGCCCGCGCGTAACTTCAAACTGCCGCCAACGCGGCGGCCTCTTCCACATTCACTGTGACCAGCCTGGAGCAGCCAGGTTCATGCATGGTTACACCCAGCAACTGGTCGGCCATCTCCATCGCAATCTTGTTATGGGTAATGTAAATGAATTGCACCCGGTCTGACATCTCCTTGACCATCCGCGCGTAACGTCCGACGTTGGCGTCGTCGAGTGGCGCATCGACTTCGTCGAGCATACAGAACGGCGCCGGGTTGAGCTGGAAGATCGAAAATACCAGGGCGATGGCGGTCAAGGCCTTTTCGCCACCCGACAGCAGGTGGATAGTGCTGTTCTTTTTGCCCGGCGGGCGGGCCATGATCGCCACCCCGGTATCGAGCAGGTCGTCGCCGGTCAGCTCCAGGTAGGCATGACCGCCACCAAAGACCTTGGGGAACAGCGACTGCAAACCATGATTGATCTTGTCGAAAGTCTCCTTGAAGCGGCTGCGGGTTTCCCGGTCGATCTTGCGGATCACCTGCTCCAAGGTATTGAGCGCTTCTTCAAGGTCGGCATTCTGGGCATCCAGGTAGCGCTTGCGCTCGGATTGCTGCTGATATTCGTCGATCGCCGCCAGGTTGATCGCGCCAAGACGCTGGATGCGGGCGTCAAGCTGGGCCAGTTGCTGCTCCCAGTCGGCCTCGGCGGCGCCTTCTGGCAGGCTGGCGATAACCCCTTGCAGATCATAGCCGGCTTCCAGCAGTTGCTCCTGCAGGCCCTGACGGCGGGTCTGCAGATCGCGGGCAATCAGCCGTTGCTCATCGAGCTGGGTGCGCAGTACCTGGGCTTGCTGTTCGGCCTGACTGCGGCGGCGGTCCTGCTCACGCATCTGCTGGTCGACCAGCTCCAGCGCTTCGCGGGCCTGGGCCAGTTCCTGTTCGACACTGATGCGCTGCTCCAGCAGTGATTCCAGTTCGATGCGCTGATCGTCTTCCGGGGCCTGGCTTTCTTCCAGGGTCATGCGCAATTGTTCACGCCGCTCGGCCAGACGCTCGATCTGGGCGTTGAGACGATCGAGACCCTGCTGGGTAGAGTCCTGCTGAGCCCGCAGCGACTGAACCCGCAGGGCCAACTGATGGGCCCGGTCCTTGTGCTGGCGGGCGTGCTGGCGGGCATGATCCAGGTTCTCACGTACCTGATCGCGCTGGGCCAGCAGGCTCTCACGCTGGCTGGAATCTTCAGCCATTCGGTCCAGCGCTTCCTGCAGGCTCAGACGTGCCTCGCCGACCTGCTCAAGCTCTTCGGCGCGCTGGGCCTTGATGTCTTCCAGGTCATCATTAATGCGCTGACGCCGGGCATTGATCTGCTCCAGACGCACCTGGCGGGCCGACCACTGGGCCTTGAGTTCGCCCTGCTCGCGGCCCAGTCGGGCCAGCCCCTGCTGAAGACTGTCGCGCTGCTGCTCCAGGCTGCGAATCAGTTCCCGCAGGCCGCTCAGCCGTTCATCAGCCTCCTGCAAACGGGCTTCCTGGGTTTCCAGCTCAAGCTGCAGTTGTTCGATTTCCTGCTGGCGGGCCAGAACGCCGGTCTCACCGGCATCGCCGCGCCGCAGGCGGAGCCAGTTGGGTCCGACCCAATGCCCGTCGGCAGTGATCAGCGACTGATTAGCCTGCAAATTGCCACGCCGGGCCAAGGCTTTATCGAGACTGGCCACCGTGCCGACCTGAGCCAACCAGGGACTCAGGTCCAGTGTACTGGTTACCTTGCTCAGCAAAGCGGCCTCAAGCGGGCTGCCAGTCTGAGTCAGGGCGCGGTGTTCGATCAGGCGCAGATGGCCCTGATCGAAGCCCTCCAGGCTGTCAGCTAAAGCGCCAAGATCATCCAGACTGACGGCCTGCAGGTCATCGGCCAGCACAGTTTCAACCGCGCGTTCCCAACCCGGCTCGACCTGCAGCCGTTCTGCCAGCTGACTGAGCTGGCCCAGACCCTGCTGCTCGAGCCATTGGCGCACACCCTGGCCATGGTCCAGGGCTGCCTGCTGCAAGGCTTCCAGCGATGCCAGACGGCCGTTGCCGCGCTGAATCTCACCGCGCCGGATATCCTGTTCCTGGCTCAGCGCGTTGAGGGTGTCGCGCTCCTGGCGCAGGCGCTCGCCCAGGTCGTCCAGTTGCTGCTGTTCGGTTTCGCTGCGCAGATCCAGTTCGGCCAGTTGTTCGGCCAGTTCCGCCAGTTCGTCATCCAGCGGTCCGGAGGTCAGCGTCGTGCGCTCATCTTCGAGCCGCTGGATGCGTTCGCCAAGGCGTTCGATAGCCTGTTCCAGATGGCGAATGCGCGACTGCTCGACCTCGGCCTGCTGACGCGGAGTGGCGGCTGACTGGTTGAACTGGTCCCAGGCCGTCTGCCAGGCCTGCATCGCCTCTTCGGCGGCCAGCAGTGCGCTGGTGGTGTCTTCGTCGGCAGCGCCAGCCATTTCCAGCTCTGGCTCAATCTGCGCCAGTTCGTTGTGCAGATCGGCGAGCAGCGCCTGGTCCTGGGTCAGGTGACTTTGCGCTTCCTGCCAGGCCTGTTCGGCCTGCTCGATATCTTCGTGCAACTGGCGCTGGCGGTCGCGATTGAACTGCAGGGCCTGCTCGATCCGGCTGATATCGGCGCCAACGCTGTAATAACGGGCCTGTACCTGATTGAAGCGTTCGGTCAGATCACTGTGCTGGTCACGCTGCTTTTCGATTTCGCTGTCGGCATTGCGCTGTTCGGCAATCAGGGCTTCCAGAGCAATCTCCAGATCCCGCACCCGGTGCTCACGCTCGCCTGCCTGGGCGTCCAGCGTCTGCCAGCGCAGCGCCTGCAACTGAGCCTTGAGCTGGCGCTCCTCGGCTTTGAATTCCTTGTACTTCTCTGCCGCCTGAGCCTGACGATGCAGGTGCGCCAGTTGCCGCTCAAGCTCGTCGCGCAGGTCTGTCAGGCGCGCCAGGTTCTCATGGGTACGACGGATACGGTTTTCGGTTTCGCGCCGGCGCTCCTTGTATTTGGAGATGCCGGCAGCTTCCTCAATAAACAATCGCAGCTCATCGGGCTTGGCCTCGATCAGTTTGGAGATCATGCCCTGCTCGATGATCGAGTAGCTGCGCGGCCCCAGGCCGGTGCCGAGGAAGATGTCGGTGATATCGCGGCGCCGGCACTTGGTGCCGTTGAGGAAATATTGGTTCTGGGCTTCGCGGGTAACCTTGCGACGAATGGAGATTTCGTTATATCCCGCGTACTCGCCCTGAAGCGTGCCGTCACTATTATCGAATACCAGCTCGATTGAGGCCTGGCCTACCGGCTTGCGGCTGTTGGAGCCATTGAAGATGACATCGGTCATCGACTCGCCGCGCAGGTTCTTGGCCGAACTTTCGCCCATAACCCAGCGCACCGCATCGATAATGTTGGATTTGCCGCAGCCATTGGGGCCAACCACTGCGCCCATGTTGGTCGGGAAGTAGACCGTGGTGGGATCGACAAAGGATTTGAAGCCTGCCAGCTTGATGCACTTGAGTCGCATTGATCGGCCTGTCCTTGATCGTGATGCAGTGAATGACAACAAAGACGCATTTTTACCTGCTATGCCGGTCAGCGACAACTGTTGGACCACAAAGGTGGCCAAAGCAACTGCGCTACGGCAGAATTCGAGGTTTTATCTGGCACGGCCACCCCGCCCCACATGAATCTCGACCCCAAACTGGAAAGTCTCTACAACCGGCTGATTGAGCAGGAAGACGCCCGGGTCTGCAAGGACATCCCCGACAGCGCCTGCAGCGATGTGCCGCAGAATTTTTTCCGCCAGGTGTTCGCCACCACCCTGACCAGCCTCGGCGATACACTGACTAATCCCAAGACCACCCTGGCCTGGCTCCTGGGTGTGGTCGGCGCGCCGGTGGCGTTGATCGCCTGGCTGGTGCCAATCCGCGAGTCCGGTTCAATGCTGCCGCAACTGTTCATTGCCGCCCGCATCCGCCGCTATGCCCGGCGCAAGGGTATTTGGGTGCTGGGCAGCCTGCTCCAGGCTGCGGCGCTGGTTGCCATGGGGCTGGCCGCCTGGCTGACCGAGGGCACCCTGGCCGGGGCGCTGATTATCGCCTGCCTGATTGTCTTCAGCCTGGCCCGCGGACTGTGCTCGGTAGCCAGCAAGGATGTGATCGGCAAGACCGTACCGAAAACCCGGCGCGGGCGAATGAACGGCCTGGCCACCAGCCTGTCCGGCTGGCTGGCACTGGGGTTTGGCCTGTACTGCCTGATCTGGCCCCCGGCCGATGACGACATGCTGTTCTACGCCACACTATTGATCGCCGCCGCAATGCTCTGGCTGTTGGCGGCCCTGATTTATCAGCGTATCGAAGAAGCGCCCGGCGCCACCGACGGCGGCGGCAATGCCATCGAGAAGGCCTGGAGCAGCCTGAGCCTGCTACGCCATGATCAGCCGTTCCGGCGTTTCGTGATCACCCGGGCGCTGCTGCTGTGCTCGGCGCTATCGGCCCCCTACTACGTGCTGCTCGGCCAGCAACTGAGCACCGGGCTGAGCATGCTGGGCGCCTTTCTAGTCGCCAATGGACTGGCCAGCAGCCTGAGCGCCTATGTCTGGGGCAGCCTGTCCGACCGTTCCAGCCGCCAGGTAATGATCTATGCCGCTTTTCTGGCCAGCCTGCTTGGTCCGCTGGTGATCGCCATTCATCTCTGGGCTGCTCTGCCGGCCAGCCTGCACGCCTGGCTGTTCCCGCTGGCGTTCTTCGTGCTCGGCATCGCCCACAGTGGTGTACGGGTCGGGCGCAAGACCTACGTTCTGGACATGGCCGGCGGCAACAAGCGCACCGACTACGTGGCGGTCGGCAATAGCGTTATTGGCCTGATCCTGCTGGCCACCGGACTGTTCGGCCTGCTCAGCAGTCTGATCGGTGCGGCCGGCATGTTGTTGCTACTCTCTGGTATAGGTTTGCTGGGAGCGCTGTTGGCTCTGACTTTGCCGGAAGTTCAATCCTGATTTACCACAGTAAAGGAAACACACCATGTCAGCGACCCTGACTCCACCGGCCCCACAAGGGCTTCCGCTCGCACGTCGCATTGGCCTGTTGCTGGGCCCGGCGTTTTTGCTGATCACTCTGCTGCTGCCGGCACCAGGGGGGATGAGTGAAGCCGCCTGGAACACTGCCGGCCTGATGCTGTTGATGGCTACCTGGTGGTCAACCGAGGCGATACCGATTCCAGCCACTGCACTGCTGCCCATTCCGCTGATTCCGGCACTGGGCCTGGGCAGCGTGGCCCAGGCCACTGGCCCTTATGCCAACCCGATCATCTTCCTGTTCATGGGTGGCTTCGTGCTGGGGCTGGCGATGCAGCGCTGGAACCTGCACAAGCGCATTGCCCTGGCGACGTTGCTGGCCGTCGGCAGCAAACCGCGCAACCAGATTGCCGGTTTCATGCTGGCCACGGCCTTTCTCAGCATGTGGGTGAGCAATACCGCCACCACTATCATGATGCTGCCGATCGGACTGTCGGTAATCACTTTGCTGGAGCAGGAAGACAGCGAGTCGGTACGTCGGTTTGCCGTGGCCCTGTTGCTGGGTATTGCCTATGCCGCCAGCGTCGGCGGCATCGCCACCTTGATCGGCACGCCGCCCAATGCCCTGCTGGCTGCTTATCTGAGCGACAACCAGGGTATCGATGTCGGCTTCGCCCAGTGGATGATGATCGGCGTGCCGGTGGCTCTGAGCATGCTGGTGGCGATCTGGTGGTGGCTGACCCGCCGTCCGTTCGGCCTCAGCGACCAGAGCGACAGCAGCGAGATGCTGCGTCAGCAGTTGCTCGAACTGGGCGCCATGAGCAAGGCGGAAAAGCTGGTGGCGCTGATCTTCAGCCTGACCGCCATGGCCTGGATTTTTCAGCCGCTGCTGTCGCAGAACCTGCTGCCCTGGCTGAACGACACGGTGATCGCCATCGCCGCGGCCATCATCCTGTTTCTGGTGCCGGTCAGCCTGCGTGAGCGGACCTTTCTGATGGACTGGGAAACAGCCAAGGATATGCCCTGGGGCGTGCTGCTGCTGTTTGGTGGCGGCCTGACCCTGGCGGGCGTGATCACCAGCTCAGGGCTAGCCCAGTGGATTGCCGAAAGCCTGTCGATTCTTGGCATGCTGCCGGCGCTGGCGATGATCGTGGTGGTAACGGCGGTTATCATTTTCCTCACCGAGGTGACCAGCAATACTGCCACCGCAGCCGCCTTCCTGCCGCTGCTGGGGGCGCTGGCCATGGGTCAGGGAGTCTCGCCGATTCTGTTCACCGTGCCGGCTGCGATTGCCGCCAGTTGCGCGTTCATGATGCCGGTGGCGACCCCACCCAATGCCATCGTGTTCGCCAGCGGGCACATGCATATCGGCGACATGATCCGCGCCGGCTTTGCCCTGAACCTGATTGGTATCGTGCTGGTGACGTTGCTGAGCTATGTACTGATGGGAGTGGTATTCGCCATGTAGGCAAATACCCATAGCGCCGGCGGTTGCCTGCCGGCGCGAACAGGACTTGGTTGAGGATGGGTGTAGTTACAGCGGCTGGTCGACCTTGACCAGTACCCGCTGCTGGGCGCCCACTTCGACATTATCGGTACGACCCTGATGGCTGCCGCTCAAGGCATCGCCATCGGGCGAGACCCGGGCCACCAGTTGCAGTGACTGACCAGGGGTGAGCGTTACTCCGGGCAGCATGGCGTCGGCAGCGCTCAACTCAACCTCGGCAGGCAACTCATCCAGGGCGAAACGCTTGGCAACCAGCGGCATGGGTGGCCCGTTCGGGTCGCGGGCGAACAGAAAGACTACCGCGCCATCATCCAGACCGGCCGCAATTTGCGGATCAATCTCCAGACGCACCCGGATCACTGCCTGCTCGGCCACTTCATCCACGGCAGGAGCTGGCTGCCCCAGCCGCTGCCGAGCCCGCTCGATACCACCCTGAATCGCTTCGGCCCCACTGCTACCCGGTGGCATGCCAGCCAGCAGGCGTTCCCAATATGCGATAGCACCGCTGTAGTCAGCCGACTCGAAGGCGGCAATGCCCAACAGGCCCAGGGCGGTCGGCTCACGCGGCTCCATTTCCAACGCCTTGTCGAGCGCTGCTACCGATTGCGCATCGAGCTGGTTGCCGGCAGCAAAGTAGCGGGCCTGGGCCAACTGGGCCAGCACTTCCGGGCGCTCACCCAGACGCTCGACACTCAAGCCAAAGGCTCTGACAGCCTGCTCCGGCTGCTGGGCATTCATGTAAGCCCGACCAAGCATGAACCAGGCTTCACCATTCTGCGGCTGGACCTCGGTAATCCGCTCCATCCGGTCGATCAACGCTTCCAGGCTCTCGACCTGCGGGCGCTCCTGCAGTTCACGGTACAGAGCCAGTCCAGCCGGGTTACCCCAACTGCTGTAGAGCACCAGTACCAGCGGCACCATGAGGATCGCGGCGACCACCAGTAGAGCCGGTGTTCCGGCTACGCGCGGGCGCTGGCGCTGATCGGCTTCGGCGGTATCTTCCAGCAGCAGGCGACTGGCTTCCTGACGGGTCTGCTGGTATTGCTCTTCGGAAATTTCACCGGCGCCGCGCTGACCTTCCAGTTCGGCCAGACGTTCCTCGAACAGCGCAACGTTCAACGCGGTACGATCAACCGTGGCCTGGCGTCCGCGCTGCCACAACGGCCAGAGCACAACCACTATCCCCGCCACCAGCAGCAGGGCACTGAACAACCAGAAATCAGTCATCGCGGGTCTTCTTCTCCAACAGGGCTTGCAGGCGCTCACGCTCTTGCTCGTCCAGCTCACTGGCCTGAGCGTTGTTCAGCGCCTTTTGGCGACGGCGTACCATCACCAGCAAAATGACGAAACCAGCCAATAGAAATACCGCCGGGGCGAACCACAGCACCATGGTTTCCACGGTCAGGACCGGCCGATAGCGAACGAACTCGCCATAGCGGGCCACCATGTGCTCGACGATTTCCTTGTCAGTGCGACCCTCATCCAGCAACCGATAGACTTCACCGCGCAAGTCAGTGGCAATCGGCGCATTGGAATCGGCAATGTTCTGGTTCTGACACAGCGGGCAGCGCAGCTCGCTGCTGATCTGGTAGAAACGTTGACGCTGATCTTCGCTGTCGAAATCGTAGGTGTCGATGGCGGCATGGGCCAGGGCGCCGACGCACAACAGGGCGAGCGCACAGAGCAGCTTACGCATCAGGTACCTCCCTCAAGCAGAGCCTTATAGCGCGGTTCAAGCTCACGCTCCCAGACCCGGTCATCGATCACGCCGATGAACTTGTAGCGGATGATCCCGTCAGCATCGATCAGGAAGGTCTCGGGGGCGCCATAGACGCCCAGATCCAGACCGAGACGCCCCTGCGGGTCGCTGACATTGATCTGGTAGGGGTCGTGCAGGTCGCGCAGCCAGCGCTGGGCGGAGGCGTTGTCGTCCTTGTAGTTGATGCCATAGATGACCACGCCCTGCTCGGCCAGACGGTTGAGCACCGGATGCTCGACCCGGCAGGCCACGCACCAGGTGGCCCAGACGTTGACCAGCGCCGGCCCCTTGAGGTCGGCGGCGGTGATACGCCGCTGGGCATCCTTGACATCCTCCAGCTCGAAGGCTGGCAGCGGCTTGCCAATCAGCGGCGACGGCAGCTCAATCGAGCTCTGGCGTATTTCAGAGGCTTGCCGCTCTCTCAGGGTTTGATAGAAGAACAAGGTACCGGCCACAAAAAGCACCAGCGGCACCAACAAAATCAGTCTGCGCATCAGACCACCTCCCCGGCCGCCTGGGCCGGTTGGGCCGGCTGGGTGCGCTGTTCACGCAGCTTGAGCCGGTAGCGTTTGTCACTGGCCGCCAGCAACCCACCGAAGGTCATGAACAGGCCGCCCAGCCAGATCCAGCGCACAAACGGCTTGATATGCACACGCATGGCCCAGGCGTCATTGCCCAGCGGCTCACCCATGGCGACAAACAGGTCGCGGGTGAACCCGGCGTGGATCGCCGCCTCGGTCATGAGCTGGTTCTGCACGGTGTACAGGCGCTTCTCGGGACGCAGGGTAGTAATCCGGCGCTCACCCTTGAATACCTCCAGCACCACCTTGTCGGACACCCAGTTGGAGCCTTCGCGGTGGCTGGGCTCGATGTAGACGAAGCGATAGCCACCCAGCTCAAGCTGATCGCCCGGCGCCATGCGCAGGTCACGCTGGCTGTCGAACAGGCTGGCACCGACCACACCGACTGCGCATACAGCCATACCCAGATGCGCCAGGGTCATGCCCCAGTAGCTGCGCGGCAAGGCACGCAGACCTTTGGCCAGGCCCTTGTTGCGGGTCTTGTTGCGGATATCGACCAGGCTCATGCCGGTGACCCAGAACACCAGTAGCAGCATGCTGCCCACCGCGGCATAGTGGTCACCGATCCACAATGCCAGGACAATCGCGCCAATGGCCGACAGAATCGCGACCCATTTGAGCTGGCTGAACAGCCACTTGACCGGGGTGTCCTTCCAGCGGCTGAGCATACCGACGCCCAGAGCCACCATCAGGATCGCCATCAGTGGCAGGAACAGCGCATTGAAGTACGGCGGGCCGACCGAGACCAGGGTGCCGGTCAGCGCATCCAGCGCCAGCGGATAGAGGGTACCGAGCAGTACCATCAGCGCCGCGACCACCAGAATCACGTTATTGATCAGCAGAAAGGTTTCCCGCGACCACAGGGCAAAGCCGATCTGGCTTTTGACCACAGGAGCCCGCAGGGCGTAGAGCAGCAGCGAGCCACCGACCACCACCAGCAGGAAGCCAAGGATGAATACCCCCCGTTCCGGATCGGTGGCAAAGGCGTGTACCGAGGTCAGCACGCCCGAGCGCACCAGGAAGGTGCCCAGCAGGCTGAGCGAGAAGGCGGCAATCGCCAGCAGCACGGTCCAGCTCTTGAACACCCCACGCTTTTCGGTCACCGCCAGCGAGTGAATCAGCGCGGTACCAACCAGCCAGGGCATGAAGGAAGCGTTTTCAACCGGGTCCCAGAACCACCAGCCGCCCCAGCCCAGTTCGTAGTAGGCCCACCAGGAGCCCAGCACGATGCCCAGGCTCAGAAACGCCCAGGCCACAATGGTCCAGGGCCGCGACCAGCGCGCCCAGGCAGCATCCAGCCGGCCACCGAGCAAAGCGGCGATGGCGAAAGCAAAGGCCACCGAGAAGCCGACGTAACCCATGTACAGCATCGGCGGGTGGACGATCAGGCCAAAGTCCTGCAGCAGCGGGTTGAGATCCTTGCCATCGACCGGGTGATAGGGCAACTGCCGATCAAAGGGGTTGGAGGTCATCAGAGTGAACAGCAGGAAACCGACACTGATCATACCCATGACGGCCAATACCCGGCTGAGCATTTCCGGTGGCAGGTGACGGGAGAAGATCGCCACGGCAAACGTCCAGCTCGCCAGAATCAGTGCCCACAGCAGCAGTGAGCCTTCATGCCCGGCCCAAACCGCGCTGAAACGGTAGTACCAGGGCAAGGCGCTATTGGAGTTCAGCGCCACATAGGTCACGCTGAAGTCATGGACCATGAAGGCATGGGTCAGACAGATATAGGCCAGCAGAATGAACACAAACTGCCCCACCGCCGCCGGCTGGGCAAAGCTCATGGTCAATGCATCGCCACGCCAGGCGCCATACAGAGGAAGCGTCGATTGTAGCAGTGCCAGCGCCAATGCAATGATCAGGGCGACCTGGCCAAGTTCGGGAATCATCCTGCCTCCAACTCAGTAACCGGACGCCGAGGCGCCATTGACGGACATGTGGTTGACGCGTTCCAGCGCCTGCGCCACTTCCGGCGGCATGTATTCCTCATCGTGCTTGGCCAGCACCTCATCGGCGACCAGCATGCGACCTTCATTCAGCCGCCCCAGCGCGACGATGCCCTGCCCCTCGCGGAACAGGTCGGGCAGAATCCCGCTGTAGGCAATCACCACCTGCTTGTTGCCATCGGTTACGGCAAATTCGACATCCAGACTGTCGCTGGCCCGTTTGACGCTACCGGCCACGACCATGCCGCCGGCGCGAATGCGAGTATCCAGGGGGGCTTGTCCCTCAGCAATTTCTGTCGGGGTATAGAACAGATTGATGTTCTGCTTCAGAGCGGTCAACGCCAACCCTACGGCTACCCCAACGCCCAACACGACCAACAGAATCAGCGCCAGACGTTTCTTTCGCTGCGGATGCATCACACCTCCTCCCGGCGCCGACGACGCGCCTCTTCACTTACCAGACGCCGACGCGCCACCCAGGGCTCCAACACATTCAGCGCCAATACCACGAAGGTGATGGCGTAGGCCGACCAGACATAGGGGCCGTGCCCACCCATCGCCAAGAATTCAGACAAACCGCTCATGACATTTTCTCCAGAGCTTCACGCGCCCAGCGGGTCTTGCCCTCGCGCCGCAGGGTTTCAACCCGCATGCGCATCAGCAGGCTGACGGTAAACAGGGCATAGAAGCCGAGCACTGTCAGCAGCAGCGGGAACCACATCTCGATCGGCATGGCCGGCTTGGCGGTGACCTTGAAGGTGGCGGGCTGGTGCAGGGTATTCCACCAATCCACCGAATATTTGATGATCGGGATATTGACCACCCCGACAATGGCCAGCACGGCCGTGGCCTTGGCTGCGGTATCGCGGTTGCTGATCGCCTGGCCCAGAGCGATGATGCCAAAATACAGAAACAACAGAATCAGCATTGAAGTCAGGCGCGCATCCCAGACCCAGTAGGTGCCCCAGGTCGGTTTGCCCCAGATGGCTCCGGTGATCAGGGCAATGAAGGTCATCCAGGCACCGATAGGAGCAGCGCAGCGCAGCGCCACGTCAGCCAGTTTCATCCGCCAGACCAGAGTAATGATACCGGCCACTGCCAGCATGATGTAGCAGGATTGAGCGACGAAGGCTGCCGGCACATGAATATAGATAATCCGGAAACTGTTGCCCTGCTGATAATCCTGCGGGGCGAACACCAATCCCCAGACGACCCCAACGCTGAGCAGCAGCACGGTGGCCAGCACGAACCAGGGCAGCCAGCGGCCGCTGATATCGTAGAACCACTTGGGCGAACCCAGCTTGTGGAAAAAACTCCAGTTCATCGCGTCTCCAACCTCATTCACTCACCCCGATACGCAGGCCAGCGGCAATCGCCAGCGGCGCCAGGCTCAGCGCCAGAACCGCCAGGCAACCCAGCCACAGGGCATAGCCCATGACCGGCAGGCCCTGCAGTGCGGCATCCATCGCGCCAGTACCCAAAATCAGCACCGGGATATACAGGGGCATGATCAACAATGCCAGCAACAACCCGCCGCCCTTGAGGCCGACCGTCAAAGCCGCCCCCACCGCGCCCAGCAGACTGAGCACCGGGGTACCCAGCAGCAGGGTCAGGCACAAGACCGGCAGCACCTGCGGCGGCAGAGCCAGCATCAGGCCGAACAACGGCGCCAGAATCACCAGCGCCAAGCCCGATACCAGCCAATGATGCGCCACCTTGACCAATACCATCAGTGTCAGCGGATGAGCGGACAACACCCACTGCTCCAGTGATCCATCCTCGTAATCACTGCGAAACAAACCATCGAGCGACAGCAGGGTCGCCAGCAGTGCCGCGACCCAGATCACCCCAGGGGCCATGATCCGTAGCATGCTCGGCTCCGGCCCCACCGCCAGTGGAAACAGGCTGATCACGATGGCGAAGAACACCAGAGGGTTCAGCAAGTCCCCAGGGCGACGCCAGGCCAGGCGCCACTCACGGCAAAACAACAACCAGACAATCCGTCGCATCAGGCCACCTGCTGCAGATCGAGGCAACGAACCGCATCCAGATGATCCAGGCTGTGGTGGGTAGTCAGCACCACCAGGCCTCCAGCCGCCGCATGGGCCAATACGTGCTGCTCCAGCGCAGCAACACCGGTCTTGTCGATAGCGGTAAAGGGTTCATCCAGAATCCACACCGGCGGTGGCTGCAAATACAGTCGGGCCAAAGCCACACGGCGCTGCTGCCCGGCCGAGAGGTTGTGGCACAGCACATCCTCAAAGCCCTTGAGCCCGACCTGGGCCAGGGCCGCCCAAATCTGTTCACGGCTGGCCGGAGTGCCAAGAGCACACAGCCAGGCCAGGTTTTCCTCAGCGGTCAGACTGCCCTTGATCGCCGGGGCATGACCGATGTACAGCAAGTCCTGGCGCCAGCGCTCGCGGCCACGGCCGCTCAAAATCGACTCGCCGGCATAACGAATATCACCGGCTACCGGCGGCATCAGCCCGGCCAGAATCCGCAGCAGGCTGGTTTTGCCCGAACCGTTGGGTCCGGCCACCTGCAGCACCTCACCAGCGGCCAGTTCGAAACTCAGCCCGGCGAACAGCTCCCGATGGTCGCGTTCACACGTCAGTCGCTCTACCTGTATCGGCTGTGGTTTCACCATTACTCCGCATCGGCCCGGATAAACAGGACAACCCTAATGCTTGCCCCGCTGCAGCCGCTATACTGTCTACGGCCGCGTCAACGGGGGCCATTATACATACAGCCTCTCACCAGAGGCCTCTGATTTATATCAACATGTGGCAGCATGAGCCCTGACTTTCGTTTACCTCCAACGGTCGCAAGCCCGCTAACCAGCGGGCTAAGCGGACAAACCAGCAACCCGGGTGCAGTGCCTCTGGAACTGCTGCGTCCGATTGACGCACAAGGGTTGCCAAACGGCGTTGAACTTCAGGCCCAGGTACTCAAAAGCGAGGCCAAGGGGGCCCACTTCGAGCTGCTGTTGCGGCTGGCCGCGCTCGCCGGCCAGCCACCGCGCGAGATCCTGGCCAACAGTCGCCAGGCGCTGCCCGAAGGCGCCCAACTACTGATTCAGTTGATCAGCCAGACCCGCGCTACGGCCAGCCTGCTGCCAGCCCAGGTCACTGCGCCTCTGACCCGGCTTGATCCGGCGCTGTTTCCGGCCGGCAGTCTGATCCAGGCCCGGGTGCTGAGTCAGCAGCCACTACCGGCCCAAGCCGAGCAGGCCCGCTTCGCTCTGCTTGTGCGCCTGTTGCAGGGCGGTGCCAGCGGTGCCCTGCTGAGCCTGGTCAGCAGCCGCGCCCTGGAACCCGGCAGTCTGCTGACCGCCCAGGTTGGCGCCGCCGGGGAACTGCGGGTGGTCGGCAGCCAGACCCAGCAGCTTCAGCTCGGCCTGATGCAGGGGCTGCGCGACAGTTTCATGGCTCAGGGTTCAGCCGCGCCCCTGCTGCGCCTGCTCGAAAACCTGAGTGCCCAGCCGCCAGCCGCTGGCCGCGAGCTGCAACCGGCCATGCGCCAGGTGCTGGAGCAGATCAGCAACCTCTCCCAACTGAACAGCGAAGCCGGCGTGAACCGGGCCATCCGCCAAAGCGGGATCTTTCTCGAAGCCGATCTGGCCCGTCTGGCCACGGCTCTGGGCAGCAAGGGCGACAACCTCCCGCCGCTGAACAAACTGCTGCCCCTGCTGGCCAGCATGACTCCGGCCAGCGATGCACCCGCCCTGCCAGGCAGCGATCTGAAGCTGGCCCTGCTCAATCTGCTGACCCAAATCCAACGCCAGCTGCCCGGCGCACATCTGCCACCATTACTGCCGCCACCCGGGCCATGGCAAGCCCTGCCCGCAGTCAGACCTGGGCTGTTTCCACTCCCGAACCGGGTGCTGAGCAATCTGGCCGAAGCGCCTGATCTGGGCAGCCTGCTGCGCTTGACCGCAGCCCTATTGGCTCGCATCCAGCACCAGCAGTTCCAGAGCCTGGGGCAGACCCAGAGCTTTGCCGACGGCAGCAGCCAGACAGTCTGGCAGCTGGATATCCCGCTGCGCGACGGCCAGCAGTTCCAGCATGTGCAAGTACGTATCCAGCGAGACGACCCGGCGCCAAATCGCAAGGCTCAGGAGTTGCAGCCGCAATGGGAAATCCGGCTGGCCTTCGACCTGGATCAGCTCGGCCCCCTGCACTGCATCAGCCGCCTGAAGGCCGGGCGGGTCAGCAGTGAATTCTGGACCGAGCAACCGCTCACCCTGGCGCTGCTGGAGCAGGAGCTGGGCCATTTGCGTACCCGGCTGCTCGGCAAGGGCCTGGAAGTTGCCGAGCTGAGCTGTCATGCCGGCCTGCCGCCGGAGCCACGCCAAAGTCTGCAGCAACGTTGGATCGACGAGGTGACCTGATGCATGACCCCAAGGAAGCCATCGCCCTGCTCTACGACGGTGAACAAGCCCCGACGCTGACGGCCAAGGGCGAAGGCGAGCTGGCCGAGCAGATCGTGCAACTGGCCATGGACTACGAAGTGCCGATCTACCAGAACGCTGACCTGGTGCGAATCCTGGCACGCATGGATCTGGGCGAGCAAATTCCCGAGGAGCTGTACCGCACCATCGCCGAGATCATTGCCTTTGCCTGGCATCTCAAAGGGAAAGCTCCAGCAGGTTTTGTATTTCCCGATAGGGATGATGCTGAGGGGTAGCGCAGGGCGCGCAGTGCTGGCTTTCAGTGCCGCCGGGCGGCGTGCAATTTGACGACCAGTTCGGCCTCAGCCTTGGACAGACCACAGGATTGGGTCAGATCTTCGACACTGGCGCCCATGCTCACCAGCCGAGCGGCCTGGTTGTAGGGCATGGTGTGCGGGTCCTGCTGTTCAAACTTGAGCTGTTTGTCTTCCAGGCGCTTGAGCTGCTGACTGACCTCCTGCAAAGTCTCACCCATGCGGATGCTGCCCTGCTGGAAGCTGGCCAGATCACGCGCCAACTGCTCCTGACGTTGACGCAGCGCCTGCTCCTGCTCGGCCAGGCGCCGACCCTGACGCCGCAGCCCCCAGCCCAGAGCCAGCAGACCAGCCAGCAACAGGCCCAGCAACAGCCCAGCCAGCAGCGTCTCCCAGGAGGTCATCATCCCGATCAGAAGCCTTGCAGTTCGGCCCACTCATCCTCGGTCATCATCTTTTCCAGATCGACCAGAATCAGCAGCTCGTTGTTCTTGTTACACACGCCTTGAATAAACTTGGCCGACTCGTCGGTCCCGACATTAGGTGCGGTCTCGATCTCGGACTGGCGCAGGTAGACCACTTCGGCCACGCTGTCGACCAAAATGCCAACCACCTGCTTGTCGGCCTCAATGATGACGATCCGGGTGTTGTCGGTGATCGGCGCCGAGCCCAGACCAAAACGCTGGCGGGTATCGATCACGGTGACCACGTTGCCCCGCAGATTGATGATCCCCAGCACATAGGCCGGCGCACCCGGAACCGGGGCGATCTCGGTATGACGTAGTACTTCCTGCACCTGCATCACGTTGATGCCGTAGGTCTCGTTATCCAGGCGGAAAGTAACCCATTGCAGAATCGGATCCTCGGCACCCTGAGCGGCGGTATTCTTCATTGTCATGTATCCCGGTCTAGATTGATGTGAGATTCAGCCGCGCGACCATGCTCAGGCTGTAGTTGTCTGATGTCATCCTAATGTTCCTACCGGCTATTGGCCAGCGCACGCGTCCCTGGCGCACTAATCAGCGTGGCCAGGGCGGAAACGTCCAGCAGAGCGCACATGTGCTCAATCACCGTACCGGCCAACCAGGGTCGCTTGCCCTGCTGGGAGCGCCATTTGACCTGCTCGGGAGTCAGCCGGATCGACTTGCTAACGCCATGCACGGCCATACCCCAGTCATAGCCCTGCACCGAAATTACAAAGCGCAGGCCGTCGCGCAGCGCTGGATCGTAACGTTCGGGCATGACCCAACGGGCAGTATCCAGCACCTTGAGGTTGCCCGCCTGGGTCGGCAGGATGCCAAGGAACCAGTCCGGCTGGCCGAACAACGGAGTGATTTCATCCTCCAGCGGATAAATACTGCCGAGCGATACCAGCGGCACCGCCAGGGTCAAACCGCCAACATCGAACAGCAGCGCCTCGAACGGCTCTTCGCGCCAGGCAGCCTGCTCAAGCACTGGCGGCACATGCTCAGCATCAGTGCTGAGCTCTACCAGTGCTTCAACTTGCAGTTCCTGCTCAAGCTCAGGCTCCGGTTCGGCAGGCACCACCACCGGCGCGGCCTCAAGCTGGGCTGGCGGTGCCAGCTCCTGAGTCTGCTGTTCAGCCAGAGCCAGTTCCTGGGCAGCATCCTGCAACAGCGAATCCAGATAGCACTGGATCGTCTGCTCGGGAACGAACTGCTGCACCGGTAGGGGTTTAGTCATCTCTTGCGCCATGTCGATCATCGGGTCGGGTCACTTAGCATATCGGCCAGTATCGGCCCAACATTAGGCTACCTGTTCCTTGCGCGGCAGCGACTGCGCCAACAGATAGCGCAATAACGCCCGGTAGGCCAGCACTCCGCGACCGTTGGCATCCATCCGCGACGGCACCATCCCGGCCAGACTGGCGTCACGCAGTTTGGTATCGATAGGAATGAAGGCTTGCCATAGATGATCAGCGTAGTCGCGGCGCAGCAGTTTCAGGGTATTCAGCGAAGCCTGGGTACGCCGGTCGAACAGGGTCGGCACAATGGTATAGGGCAGTTCCTGTTTGCGCGAGCGATTGACCATATTCAGGGTATGGACCATCCGCTCCAGGCCCTTGAGTGCCAGAAACTCGGTCTGAACCGGGATCACCAACTGCTCACAGGCGGCCAGGGCATTGATCATCGACACCCCGAGCAAGGGTGGGCTGTCGATAATAGCGAACTGATAGTCACCCCAAAGCTGGGCCAGGGCCCGGGAGATGACCAGGCCAAAGCCACCCTGCCCGGCCGACTGGCGCTCCAGGGTCGCCAGCGAGGTGCTCGAGGGCATCAGGCGGATATTTTCGTGGGAGGTATTGAGCAACAGCGCCTCGGCCAAACCGTCAGGAACCTGACCATTGTGCTGAAACAGATTGAATACGCTGCTGGTGAGATTGTCCGGGTCATGACCAAAATAACTGGTCATCGAGCCGTGCGGGTCGAGATCGACCACCAGCACGCGCTGCCCCTGGTCTGCCAACAGGCCAGCCAACGCCACCGCCGAAGTGGTCTTGCCCACCCCGCCTTTCTGATTGGCCACGGCCCAAACTCTCATGCCTTTCCTCCCGGGGTAGCGGTACTGCCGATACCCGTGGTTACTGCAAATGACGATAGATTGACACCCAAGCGGGCGTTTCGGGCTACTGTGCAGTTCCCGTGCCAGCCTGGCTCCGAGCCTGGCGCATGGCGTCGGCATCCTGAGCATCACCCTGCCAAGACTGGTGACGCTGATCAAGATAGCGCGAAACCAGCAAGACCACCCGCCGGTTGGCTCGCCGGCCGGCAGCGGTGCCGTTGTCGGCAACCGGCTTGAATTCACCATAGCCTACTGCGGCCATCCGTTCCGGGTTTACTCCACCATTGCCGAGCATGCGCACCACGCTGGCGGCTCTGGCAGCGGACAGCTCCCAGTTGGTCGGATACAGGCGCGAGCGGATCGGCTGATTGTCGGTAAAGCCCTCGACATGAATCGGATTCTCATAGGGCGCAAGGATCTCAGCGATCCGCTCGATCAGACCAAAAGCTTCATCGGTCGGCAGTGCATCGCCACTAGGAAACAGCAAACTGGAGTTGAGTTCGATCTCGATCCACAGTTCGTTGCCACGCACTTCCAGATCACCAGCACGAATCAGATCACCGAAGGCCTGCTGCATGGCCGTGGTGATGTCCACCAACGGATCGACAAGATTGTCGGCATCGCCGCCACTGATACCCTGGGTATCGCTGCGTTGCAAGCCACGCGGAATTTCCTCACCGATCTGGATCGGTTCGATAGAGCGCTGCGGCTGATTGAAGGCACCCACCAGCGTGTCAGACAGCACCTTGTACTTGCCTTCATTGACCGAGGAAATCGAGTACATGACCACGAAAAAGGCGAACAGCAGGGTAATAAAGTCTGCGTACGAGACCAGCCAGCGCTCGTGGTTTTCGTGCTCCTGATGCTGTCGCCGGCGCATCGGGCTACTCCAGGAAGCCTTCCAGCTTCATTTCGATTGAGCGCGGATTTTCCCCTTCGGCGATCGATAGCAGCCCTTCGAGGATCATTTCCCGGTAGCGTGATTGCTGCATCACTACCGACTTGAGCTTGTTGGCCACCGGCAGCAGAAACAGGTTGGCCAGCGCCACCCCGTAGATGGTTGCGACAAAGGCCACAGCGATGCCGCTACCCAGCGCCGAAGGATCAGCCAGATTGCTCATCACATGGATCAGCCCCATGACCGCGCCAATGATACCGATGGTTGGCGAGTAGCCACCCATGCTCTCATACACCTTGGCAGCGGCCAGGTCGTGATTTTCCCGGGTGATCAGCTCAACTTCGAGAATGCTGCGCAGCGCCTCCGGCTCACTGCCGTCAACCAGCAGTTGCAAACCCTTGCGGGCGTACAGGTCGGGTTCGGTATCGGCCACCCCTTCCAGCCCCAGCAAGCCTTCCTTGCGGGCCACATTGCTCCAGTTGATGACCTGGGTAATCCCCTGCTGCAGGCGACTGGTCGGCGGAAAGAAGATCCAGCCGAGAATCGCCAGCGAGCGTTTGTACACTGGCAGTGGTGTCTGGATGAAGGCCGCGCCCAAGGTGCCGCCGATGACGATCAGCGCCGCCGGACCGTTGATCAGCGCCGCAGCATGCCCACCTTCCAGGTAGTTGCCGCCGATGATGGCGACAAAAGCCAGAATGACGCCAATGACGCTGAGAATATCCATTAGCCGATCTCTGCCAGATAACGACCGATGTCGTCGAGACTGTAGATACCGTCAGCCAGATTGGCCTTGGCCACGGCCATCGGCATGCCGTAGATAACACAACTGGCCTCGTCCTGGGCCCAGACCGAGCTGCCGGCCTGCTTGAGCATCCGTGCACCTTCTCGACCATCGGCGCCCATGCCAGTCAGGACCACGGCCAGCACCTTGTCGCCAAAGGCCTTGGCGGCAGACCCGAAGGTTACGTCGACACAGGGTTTGTAGTTGAGCCGTTCATCGCCGGGAAGGATTCGGATGGCGCCGCGGCCATCGACCATCATTTGCTTGCCGCCCGGCGCCAGCAACGCCAGCCCTGGGCGCAGGATGTCGCCATCTTCAGCTTCCTTGACACTGATACGGCAGAGCTTGTCGAGGCGCTCGGCAAACGCCTTGGTGAACGCTGCCGGCATGTGTTGAATCAGCACCAGCGGCGCCGGAAAACTGGCAGGCAACTGGGTCAGGACTTTTTGCAGGGCCACCGGCCCCCCCGTGGAAGTACCGATCGCCACCAGTTTGTAACTGCGCTTGCGCGGAGCCGGACTGCTGGAGCGCGGTGCTGGAGGTTCACTACTGCGAGGCGCCGAGGCACTGCCGGTCAATGGCCGACTGGAGACTGACGGCGCACTGACCGTCGCCGGAGCAATACCCAACGAACGCCGGTTGGTGCGCGCCAGGGCATGTACCCGCTCGCATAGCAGTTGCCGGACCTTGTCCGGGTTGCGCGAAATGTCTTCAAAATTTTTCGGCAGATAATCCGCCGCACCGGCGTCCAGCGCATCCAGGCTGACCCGTGCGCCCTCGTAGGTGAGCGAAGAAAACATCAGTACCGGCGTTGGGCAGCGCTGCATGATCTGCTTGACTGCGGAAATGCCATCCATGACCGGCATTTCATAATCCATAGTGATTACATCGGGGCGCAGCGCCTGGGTCTGCTCGATAGCCTCCTTGCCATTGGTGGCCGTGCCGACCACCTGGATCTGCGGGTCACCCGCAAGGATCTCCGTCACCCGGCGGCGAAAGAAGCCTGAATCGTCCACCACCAGAACCTTGACCGCCATACACTCTCCTGAAAACCTTTACACACCCGCAGGCGGCTGAAAGGGCCACCCGGGCGCTATTAGATCCGCCGCGCGTAACGCTTGAGTAAACTGGGAACATCGAGGATCAGGGCAATGCGTCCGTCACCGGTGATGGTTGCCCCGGCCATGCCGGCTGTGCCCTGGAGCATCCGTCCGAGCGGCTTGATCACCACCTCTTCCTGCCCGACCAGTTGATCGACCACGAAGCCGACCCGCTGAGTACCGACCGACACTATCACTACGCTGGCGGCAGTGTGATCACTGCTGTCCTCGACACCGGGCATCAACCAGCGCTTGAGATAAAACAACGGCAACGCCTTGTCGCGGACGATGATCACTTCCTGACCGTCAACGATGTTGGTGCGTGACAGATCCAGACTATAGATTTCGTTGACACTGACCAGCGGCAGGGCAAACGCCTGATTGCCCAGCATCACCATCAGGGTCGGCATGATCGCCAGTGTCAGCGGCACCTTGATCGCGATCCGCGAGCCCTGGCCCTTGGTCGACTCGATATTGATGGTGCCGTTGAGCTGGGAAATCTTGGTCTTGACCACATCCATGCCGACCCCACGGCCGGAAACGTCAGAAATTTCGGTTTTGGTCGAAAAGCCCGGCGCCAGGATCAGGTTGAAGCACTCGGTATCGCTTAGACGGTCGGCGGCATCCTTGTCCATCATGCCCTTCTCTACCGCCTTGGCCCGCAGCACTTCCGGGTCCATGCCCTTGCCATCATCGGTGATGGTCAACAGGATGTGGTCGCCTTCCTGTTCGGCCGCCAGCACTACCTTACCAGTGCGCGGCTTGCCGGCCTGTTCACGCTCATCGGGCGATTCGATCCCATGATCGACCGAGTTGCGCACCAGGTGCACCAGCGGGTCGGCCAGTGCTTCAACCAGGTTCTTGTCCAGATCGGTTTCTTCGCCGATCAGTTCAAGGTTGATCTCCTTCTTCAGGTTACGCGCCAGATCACGCACCACGCGAGGGAAGCGACCAAATACCTTCTTGATCGGCTGCATGCGAGTCTTCATCACCGACATCTGCAGATCGGCAGTGACTACGTCGAGGTTGCCGACAGCCTTGCTCAGCTCTTCATCACCACTGCTCAAACCCAGGCGTACCAGGCGGTTCCGCACCAGCACCAGCTCGCCGACCATGTTCATGATGTCATCAAGCCGGGCGGTATCGACCCGCACAGTGGTATCCACAGCAGCATCAGCAGGCGCCGGTGCGCTGGCCTTGGCGGCAGCTGCTGGCGGCTTTTCGGCTTTGGCAGCAGGCGCTTTGGCGACAGCTTTGGGTGCAGGCTGAGCCTTGGCCGCAGCTGGCTCGGACGCCTTCGGCGCCTTGTGCTCAATCGGCTTGTCAGTCGAACTTTCAGCCTTGGCCGGCGCTGCAGCAACACCGTTGGCGGCCTCCGACTTGCCGGGGGCTGCACCCTTGCCGTGTAACTGGTCGAGCAGTGCTTCGAATTCGTCGTCGCTGATTTCATCACTCTCGGCGCTCACCGCCGCTGTAGCAGCCGCCACCACGTCCGGCGCTGCAGCCGGCTCGGAACTCAGGCCCGGAGCCGCACCTTTGCCATGCAATTGATCCAGCAGCGCCTCGAACTCGTCATCACTGATCTCGTCATTTGCTACTTCAGCCTGGGCGCTCTGCGCGGCGGCCTGATCAATACCCGGCCCCTTGCCGGGACCATGAAGTTCATCCAGCAGGGCTTCGAATTCATCATCGGAAATATTGTCACCCTGACCTGAAACCGACGATTCGGTCTCCGACTCTTCAGGCGACTGCAAGGCGTCGAGCAACTGCTCGAACTCGTCATCGGTGATATCGCCATCGCTGTCGGCTCCGGCGCTCACGGTTTCAGTAATGGAGTACTCAACACTCGCGGGGGCAGCGACTGGCGCCGCGCTGGCCGGCTGCGCCAGCAGCGAGAGGGCTTCAAGCAACCCGGGGTCGGCAGGGCTTGGCTCATCACGCTCGCGCACCTGGGCAAACATCGCATTGACGGCATCCAGCGCCTGCAACACGACATCCATCAACTCAGCGTCGACCTGGCGCTCACCCTTGCGCAGGATGTCGAAAACATTTTCGGCGATATGACAACAGGCTACCAAGGGGTCGAGCTGGAGAAATCCGGCACCACCCTTGACGGTATGAAAGCCACGGAAAATGGCATTGAGCAGGTCCATGTCGTCTGGGCGGTTTTCCAGCTCGACCAACTGTTCGGACAACTGTTCGAGGATCTCGCCGGCCTCAACCAGAAAATCCTGGAGAATCTCTTCATCCGCATCGAAACTCATGCACCTACTCTCCCCTAGAAGCCAAGACTGGACAGAAGGTCGTCGACCTCATCCTGTCCAGACACCACGTCCTCCCTTTTATCGGCATGAATCTGCGGACCTTCACCCTTGGAGGATGTTTTTTTCGGTGTTGCCCGCGTTTCGCCGTGTTCAATACCGGCAATTCGATCAACCTGACCAGCCATGCGCACCAGGCTGACCAGACTTTCCTCGACATCATGAACCAGGGTAATGACCCGCTTGATCACCTGACCGGTCAGGTCCTGATAATCCTGGGCCAGCAGAATTTCGTTGAGCTGCGAGCTAACAGCACTGCTGGATTGCTCGGTCTTGGCCAGAAAATCGCCAATGCGTCGGTACAGGTCACGGAACTCGGTGGCGGCGATCTCGCGGCGCTGCAGGCGCTCCCAGTCGGCGCGCAGGGTTGCCGCTTCCTGGCCAAGCTCAGAAACAATCGGCGCGCTGCTCTCAACCAGATCCATGGTCCGGTTGGCGGCCTTGTCGGTCAGCTTGACCACATAGTCGAGATGGTCGGAAGCATCGGTGATCTTGGAGCTGTCGTTGCCTTCTTCGAGCGCATGGGTGGTGTCGATCTGAAAATTGACGATCGCACTGTGCAGCGCCCGGGTGAGCTTGCCGACCTCATGGTACAGACCGCGGTCACGGGCCTGATTGATGGCATGGATGACCAGTACGGCTTCGGCAAACTCGCCATTCTCCAGGTAGCTGACCAGCTGCCGCGCATTTTCCTTGAGGGAATGTTCGAATTCCTGGGCGGTTTCCTGACCGGGATCCTTACTTAACGCCATAACCTTTACCCCGGGTTGTGTTATTTGGCCTGAACGCGCTCGAAAATCTTCTCGATCTTCTCTTTCAAGGCTTGCGCGGTAAAAGGCTTGACCACGTAACCGTTGACCCCGGCCTGAGCCGCTTCAATGATCTGGTCGCGTTTGGCTTCAGCGGTAACCATCAGCACCGGCAGGTGCTTGAGGCGCTCGTCGGCCCGCACTGCGCGCAGCAGGTCAATGCCGCTCATGCCCGGCATATTCCAGTCGGTCACCAGAAAGTCGAAGTTGCCACTTTGCAGCATGGGCAACGCCGTGGTGCCATCATCGGCTTCAGCCGTGTTGGTAAACCCCAGGTCACGCAACAAATTCTTGATGATGCGCCTCATCGTCGAAAAATCGTCAACGATGAGAATTTTCATGTTCTTGTCCAAGTAGACCTCCGTACAAACCAGGGGAAATGCAGGCTCGCTCGCTGCTCACCCGTTGCCATGTTCAAGCCTGTCGAACCACCTAAGGAAACACTGAAAACCCATATTGCCAGCTATCATCCGCCTTGCGTCAGGCCCAGGCGCATTGTCCGGATGCTGGCGATAAAATCAATCGTCGCGCCAATCGGCCAGGCGGGCCCGCAGACGAGCGGCGCACTGGCTGTGCAACTGACTGACCCGTGATTCACTGACCCCCAGTACGGCGCCGATTTCCTTGAGGTTCAATTCCTCGTCGTAATACAGCGACAGCAATAGGCGCTCACGCTCGGGCAACCCCTCGATCGCATTACTCAAGGCGACCCGAAAGCGCTCATCCTGAAGCCCGCCCAGAGGCTCAGCCTCGGCCTGAACATCGGTCGGTGCTCCGGACTCAAGCAAATCATCAAAACTGAATAGCTTGCTGCCGGCGGTATCGTTGAGGATCGCGTAATATTCCTCAAGACTCATCTCAAGTTCGGCAGCAACTTCATTATCTTTAGCGTCACGCCCCAAACGAGCCTCAACCGAGCGGATCGCATCGCTGACCAGGCGTGTGTTGCGGTGTACTGAACGCGGAGCCCAGTCACCCTTGCGCACTTCATCCAGCATGGCCCCGCGAATGCGGATGCCGGCGTAGGTTTCAAAGCTGGCGCCCTTGCTGTTATCGAACTTGCGGGATGCTTCGAGCAAGCCGATCATACCGGCCTGCATCAAGTCTTCAACCTGCACGCTGGCCGGCAACCGACCGAGCAGGTGATAGGCAATACGTTTGACCAGAGGAGCAAATTGCTCGACCAGTCGATCCTGATATTCGGCTGTGCTCTGCGCGCGGGTATACATGCTCACTCCACCAGCCAGTGCCGTCATGCGTCGGATCCGACTTGCTGAACCAGACGCTCCACGAAAAATTCCAGATGGCCGCGCGGATTGGCGGGCAAAGGCCAGCCATCGACTTTCTGGGCAATCGCCCGAATCGCCATGGAGGCCTTGCTGCGGGGATACAGGTCATATACTGCGCGCTGCTTCTGCACCGCCTTGCGCACCATCTCGTCAAATGGCACCGCTCCCACATACTGCAGGGCTACATCCAGGAAGCGGTCAGTCACCTTGGTGAGTTTAGCAAACACCGTGCGACCTTCCTGTGGGGTATTGACCATATTGGCCAGAACCCGGAAACGGGTCATGCCAAAATCGCGGTTGAGCAGCTTGATCAGCGCATAGGCGTCGGTAATAGAGGTAGGCTCGTCACAGACCACCACCAGCACTTCCTGGGCGGCGCGCACGAAACTCAGTACCGAATCGCTGATACCGGCGGCGGTATCGACGATCAGCACATCCAGGTCATCGCCAATTTCGCTGAAGGCCTGGATCAAGCCAGCATGCTCCTGGGCATTGAGATGGACCATGTGCGACACGCCGGAAGCGGCCGGTACCACCCGTATTCCACCAGGACCGGAGATCATGACATCCCTGAGATCACAACTACCTTCCAGCACGTCAGCCAGGGTAGCTCGCGGCTTGAGCCCCAACAGCACATCGACATTGGCCAGGCCAAGGTCGGCATCCAGCAGGACCACACGTCGCCCGAGCTCGGCCAGGGCCAGGCTGAGGTTGACCGACACATTGGTCTTGCCGATCCCGCCCTTGCCGCCGGTGACTGCGATCACTTGAACCGGATGTTTGCTTCCCATCTCGTTGTATACCTTGCCTTAGTAAAATCTCAACTTGCGCGTTGTTTATGCAGTATACCGGCAAAAACGTCAGCCATAGCCTGATCTGCGGGTGCTTCGTTGCTGGCCAGGCTTACAGCCCGGCTGACCAGTTGGTGCCCCACGGCCCGGTTGAGGTCATCGGGGATGCGCTGGCCATCGGCCAGATAGGCTACCGGTAAACCGTGCTCCATCGCCAGCCCCAATGCTTCACCCAGAGTAGCCGCCTCGTCCACCTTGGTCAGAATACAGCCTGACAGCGCGCAACGCTTGTATGTGTGATAGGCAGCCTTGAGTACTCGGTGCTGGCTGGTTGCAGCCAGTACCAGCAGTGTGCGCACTTGGCTGCCCTGGGCTGCCAACTCACTGAGCTGATTGTTCAGGTGCGGATCATTGGCCTGCAGGCCGGCGGTGTCGATCAGCACCAGACGCTTGCCGGCAAATTCGTCGAGCACCTCGCTCAGACTGTTCTGCTCATCGACGACCCGCACCGGCACATTGAGAATCCGTCCCAGGGTGCGCAATTGCTCATGGGCGCCGATGCGATAGGTATCCATGGTTACCAAGGCGACATGCTGGCTGCCGTGCTTGAGCACATAACGCGCGGCCAATTTGCCCAGCGTGGTGGTTTTGCCGGCACCAGTCGGTCCGACCAGAGCAATGGCGCCGCCCTGCTCGATTAACTCGTCATGCACGACCGGAATGCTATGGGCCAGATGGGCCAGCAGCAGCCGCCAGGCCTGACGGTTATCCGCCACATCGGCAACTTTGTTCAGCAGACCCTGGCACAGCTCCGCCGGCAGCCCGATCTGGGTCAGTCGACGCCAGAGACTGGCCTGACGCGGCTGGTGCTGGTTGACCTGCCCCCAGGCCAGGCTACCCAACTGAGATTCAAGCATTTCGCGCAGACCGGCAAGTTCTGCCCGCATGGCATTCAGGCCTGCTTCTTCAGCCGCCGGGTTATGGCTGTCGACCGGTTCGGCGGTCGCCGGAGCTGACTGCTCGGCGCGCTCGCGCTTAAGCCGAGCCAGCAGGTCGCGCGCCACTGGCGAGCCGTCTTCGGCAGCCTGTAGCATACTGTCGCCGAATAATTGACGATTGACCCGGGGCGCCTCCTGGGGGCGCTCCCCCAACTCCAGTTGCGCCCGGGCATTGACGATACGCTCCTGGGTCTTTTTCAGCTCCAGGCTCAGCCCTGGGGTCGGCGGGGTCAGACGCGGCGCCTCATAATCCAGCGCAGCGGTCAGCTCGATACCGCCGGCCACCCGACGATTGGCAATGATGGCGGCTTCCGGCCCCAGCTCCTCGCGTACCAGCTTCATGGCCTGACGCATATCGGCGGCAAAGAAACGTTTGACCTTCATGGCTGACCTCTAGATTGTTGGCTCAACTCTGACCGACCGTGGAAACGATGGTCACCTGCTTGCTGTCAGGAATTTCCTGGTACGACAGCACATGGGCTCCTGGGGTGGCGTAGCGAACAAACTTGGCCATCATGCCGCGGATCTGTCCGGCTACCAGCAGAATCGCCGGCTTGCCCTGAACTTCCTGACGCTGCACCGCGTCGGCCAGTGAGCGTTGCAGCTTCTCGGCCATACCCGGCTCCAGCAGAATCCCTTCGTCGCCACCCTGCCCTGCCTTCTGAAGGCTCTGAAGCAATATCTGTTCCAACTTGGGATCAAGAGTGATGACAGGCAGCTCGGAGTCAAGCCCGACGAGGCCTTGAACGATGGAGCGCGACAAGGCCACACGCACGGCGCCAATCAAGGCGCCGGGATCTTGACTCTTGCCCGACTGATTGGCGATCGCCTCGGCGATGGTGCGGATATCGCGAACCGGTACCTGTTCCTGCAGCAAGCCTTGCAGCACCTTGAGCAGCCCGGACAGGGAAATGATTCCCGGCACCAACTCCTCAGCCAGCTTGGGTGATGCCTTGGCCAGCACCTGCAACAACTGCTGAACCTCTTCATGGCCAATCAGCTCGTGGGCATGTTTGTGCAAGATCTGGTTGAGATGAGTCGCGACTACGGTACTGGCATCGACCACGGTATAGCCCAGTGCCTGGGCCTGATCCTTCTGCATCGCCTCGATCCAGACTGCATCCAGGCCGAAGGCCGGATCCTTGCCGGCAATCCCCTTGATTTCGCCGAACACCTGACCAGGATTGATCGCCAGTTCGCGGTCAGGATGGATTTCCGCCTCGGCCACCCCAACACCCATCAAGGTGATGCGATAGGCATTGGGAGCCAGATCAAGATTGTCGCGGATATGCACCGAAGGCATCAGAAAGCCCAGGTCCTGGGACAACTTCTTGCGCACGCCCTTGATCCGCGCCAGCAACTGCCCACCCTGGTTGCGATCGACCAGCGGAATCAGCCGGTAACCCACCTCAAGCCCGACCATGTCGACCGGCGTAACATCATCCCAGCCCAGCTCCTTGGCTTCCGGGCGCTGTACCGCGGGCAGCTCAGCCTGCTGACGCTCGACTTCGGCCACTTCCTTAGCCTTGATCTTCTGACGTTGGGCGATCCAGTAGGCCGCGCCGGCTGCCAGCGCACCCAGGCTGAGGAAGGACATGTGCGGCATACCGGGAATCAGCCCCATCACAATCAGGATCCCGGCCGCAATCGTCAGCGCCTTGGGCGAGGCAAACATTTGACGCTGGACCTGTTCGCCCATGTCTTCAGAGGTCGATACCCGGGTAACCATGATGGCCGCGGCGGTGGACAGCAGCAGCGAGGGAATCTGCGCAGCCAGGCCATCACCGATGGTCAGCAGCACATAGATACGCCCGGCGTCGGTGAAGGCCAGATCATGCTGGGCCATACCGATCGCCAGTCCGCCGATGATATTGATCGCCAGAATCAGCAGACCAGCCACCGCATCACCGCGCACGAACTTGCTGGCACCGTCCATGGAGCCATAGAAGTCGGCCTCCTGGGCAACTTCCAGGCGCCGGCGCCGGGCCTCGTCCTGATCAATCAGTCCGGCATTGAGGTCAGCGTCGATGGCCATCTGCTTGCCTGGCATAGCATCCAGGGTGAAGCGCGCACTGACTTCGGAGATCCGCCCGGCCCCCTTGGTGACCACCACGAAGTTGATGATCATGAGGATCGCGAACACCACCAGACCGACTACGTAGTTACCGCCGATTACCACCTCGCCAAAGGCCTGGATCACCTTACCGGCAGCATCACCACCCTCATGACCATTGAGCAGCACCACCCGGGTCGAGGCTACGTTCAGCGCCAGGCGCAGCAACGTGGCAACCAGCAGGATGGTCGGGAACACGGCAAAGTCCAGCGGCCGCAAGGCATAGGCACAGACCAGCAGCACCACCAACGCCAGAGCAATGTTGAAGGTGAAGAACACATCGAGCAGGAACGGCGGCATCGGCAGCATCATCATGCCGAGGATGACCAGCAGCAGGAACGGCACGCCGAGATTGCCGTGCCGCAGACCTGCCAGATTGGCCCGCATGGAAGTTACCAGTTGTCCGCGATCTACAGCCATGCCCTTGCAATTCCCCATCAATAATTTGACGCAAAACGTCCAATACACGGCTATACGCAAGAACCGTTCCAGCCTGGCAAGACTCTAAATAATCCGCACCCGGTGCTATGCTATTGCCGTTGGCTGTTTGCTCAATCGACGCATTGGCCCGTACCAGAAGAGAGTTCATGCGCACCTATTCCGTTCTGCTGCTGAGTGCCCTTGCACTGGCTCTTGCCGGCTGCGAGTCATTACCTGATCGTCAGGATACCGACGACAGATCCGGTGCCTGGTGGAGCAACACAGACAGGCTCCTGCGCCTGCTCAACGACGACCCACAACCTGAAAAAGCGCGCCAGGCGGAAGTCGAGGCCCTGTTTGCCCAGCCTTACATCGACCCACTGACCCGTTACCTGGAAACCCACGCCCAGGACGAGGATTACGCCGCCCAGCACCAGCGCGTTAGCAATGAACGTGATCGCCGCTGCGCTGAAGTCGCTGCCATCTACCGTCAGCGCCCAGCTAATCAGGACAATCTGAATCGCTACCGCCAGGGCTACCAATACTCCTGCCCCGAGGACGTCAAGCAGTTTGCCTCCCGGGTCGCTCAGCAGCGCCCAAGCCCCGCCACCGTCCAACCACAGGTCGAAGCAGGCCCCTCGCCCAGCCGCCAGCAAGCCAACGACTGCTATCTGCTGTTTACCATTCGCAATCTGCAACAGGCACGCCAAAGCTGTCAGGCGCCAGCCGAACAGGGCGACGCCCAGGCCCAGCACCACCTGGCCAGCCTGCATCACACCGCCAACGAGCATGCCAGCGCCTTTGACTGGGCCCAGCGCTCTGCCGCTCAGGGTTACGCTCCCGGGCAGTTGCTGCTCGGCCAGCTTTACCAGCAGGGACTGGGCGTGGAACAGGATGAGCGCCAGGCCCTTGCCTGGCTGGAGCGGGCCGCCAATCAACGCCTGGCCGAGGCGCGTCATGTTTTGGCCCTGGCCTACCGCCAGGGCCAGGGCACCGCGCCAGATCCGGACAAGGCTCAACGGCTGCTGACCCTGGCCGCCAATCAGGATTATCTGCCGGCCCAATTGCTGCTGGCCGAGCTGTATCAGACCGGCGAACTGGCCGGGCCCGGCAAGAGCCGCCAATGGCTTGAGCGCGCTGCCAATCAGGGTTCGGCCGAAGCCCAGTACCGGCTCGGCAACAGCTATGCGCAAGGCATCGACGGGCCGCGTGACAATCAGGAGGCTTATGTCTGGTATAGCCTGGCCCTACTCAACGGCGAGCAACGCGCACGACCGAGAGTCGAGCAACTGACCGGACAACTCAACCAGGAACAATTGCGCCTGGCCCAGGCCCGCATTCAGGCCACCCTCAACGGCAGGCGGCCCTGATCATGCTCGGCGTGCGGTCGGTGCGTCGTGGCATCATGTTGATCCTCGGTCTGCTGGTCGCGCTGTTCATTGCCGGCATGTGGTTGATGTCCAGCCTGAACCTGGGGTTTGCCCAACAGGCCATGTCGGACCTGCGTCAGCGCCAGATTGCCGACACCTTCTACGCCAACCTCGACCGCATCAATGCTCACCACCAGCGAATGGAACAGCACACCGCCGAACTCGCGCATCTGGGCGAGTTGCTGTATCGCCAGCGACGGGTGCTGCCGAACCCGCGCAGCATTCTTGATCAGACCCTGCGCGAAGCCCTGGGCGACTTTCCCGAGGCCTTTGCCGCCGGCTTGTGGTTCCAGACCGCCACGCTGACCGAAAGCCCCTTTGCCCTGTATGCCTGGCGTGAAGGCGAACGGATTCAGGTGCAGCGCAGCCTGAGTTCCTGGTACACCAGCGACTGGTATCAGCGCATCATTGAGCCCGCCGGCCAGCCTGATGATCAGACCGCACGTTTCAACTGGACACCCGCCTACTACAAGGCCCAGATCAACAATGTGGTCATCAGCCTTAGCACCCTGATGTACGATGACCAGCAGACCCGTATCGGCATGGCGTCCACCGACTGGCGCGCCGACCAGATCATTCGCCTGGTGAGCCGGGTGGAAGTCACCCCTGGCGCCTTTGCCTTCCTGATCGACAGCGAAAACCGCAACCTGTCCAGCCTGGCTCAAGCCGAAGACATTGAGCACGCACAGCGGCTGATGGACACCATTACCGCCAGCCAGTTGCACCAGCAACTCGGCACCCCGGTGCTTGATAACCGCATGTCCAGTCGCCAGTTGGCCTCACCAATGCAGACTCTGAGCCTGGTAGTTGACGACGAAGACTACGCCCTGTTCTTCTCCCTGACCCAGGCCGGCATGGTGTTTGGCATCGGCGTACCGCAAGTCGAGATCGATGCGGTACTAGCGCCCATGCGCCAGAGCAATCTGCGTATCGTCCTGCTGATCGGCAGTGTGTTGCTGCTGCTGTCAGGCTGGATTCTGTATCTGGTCGCCGGCACATTGCGCCAACTGCACACTTTGTATACCGACAGCCTGACCCGGCTGCCCAACCGCTCCAAATTGCTGCTAGAACTCGAACAAAGCGGGACCGGCTCGCTGATCCTGCTTAATCTTGATGCGTTCAAGGAGATCAACGATTTTTATGGTCATCAGTGCGGTGATTACGTTATCCGCCAGTTGGCCAGAGCCCTGGGCGAATATCTCGATAGCGCCCCTGGCTGGAACAACAGCCAGCTTTACCGCATGCCAGCCGATGAAATCGCCATCTGGCTGCCTGGACAGCACGGCCCGCAGGCCTTGCAGCAACGCCTGACTGCGCTGCAGAACTTCGTCAGCGGCCTGAACCTGATCTGGCAAGGACAGGATATCCCGCTGCACGCCAGCCTTGGCCTGGCCAGCAGTTGGCAAACCGACGGCAGCCTGCTCAGCGGCGAACAGTTGCTGACCTCGGCCAACATGGCGTTGAAGCTGGCTCGGATCAATCAGCGTCACTTCGTGGTGTATGACCCGGCCCACCGCGCCAGGGAAACCTACGAGCACAACCTGACCTGGGCCAACCGCCTCAAATTGGCTCTGGAGCAAGGACGGATCGTGCCGTACTTTCAGCCGATCATGGAGCTCAATAGCGGCCGCATTGAGAAATTCGAGTGTCTGACCCGGATGCTGGATGGTGATGGCGAGCCGGTCAGCCCCGGCCAGTTCCTGGCCGTCTCCAAACGGATCCGCCTGTACCGCTTCATCACCCGCAGCATGGTCGAGCAGTGTTTCCAGCGTTTTGCCGGCAACGACTACGAGTTTTCCCTCAACCTCTCCTGCGAAGATTTGCTGGATACCGGCCTGACCCGGTTCATTCTTGAGCACCTGCAGAACAGCCAGATCGCCCGGCGGGTCATCTTTGAGATCCTTGAGTCCGAAGGGATCGAGAACTACACCGCCGTACGCCAGTTCATCGACCAGGCCAAGGCTCTGGGCTGCCGGATCGCGATTGACGACTTCGGCACCGGTTACTCCAACTTCGAGCACCTGCTGCGCCTGAATGTCGATATGATCAAGATCGATGGCAGCCTGATCCGCCAACTCGGCAGCGACCCCAACGCCCTGACACTGACCCGCGGCATTGTCCGTTTTGCCAGGGAGCTGGGGATACAGACTGTGGCTGAGTTCGTTCACAGTCCGCAAGTACTGGAGCAAGTGCGGGATCTGGGCATCGACTTCGCTCAGGGTGCCAGCATCGGCATGCCGTCAGCCGAACTGATTACCCGGATAGAGGCTCTCTGAATCAGTGTGCGATGATGTCCCGACCCAGCGGCCGCAACCGGGTCAGCAGACGACGCTGGGTTGCTGGCGCAATCCCCTCCTCGTCCATCGCCGCCGCCAGATCCTCGAGCATGGCCTGGAACTCGGATTCGGTGATACTCATGCCGGCATGGGCTTCTGCCATGCTGTCGCCTTGATATTGGCAGGGACCGCCACTTTCGGTACACAACTGCTCGATCAGTTGGATACGTAAGCGCTCGAAGTCTGCTTCAGCGAAGTGATGCACAATGCGCTGATCATCAGCAATCCGGAACAACAGCCCGTCAACCACCCGACTGATACCGGCAAGCCCACCCAGTTCGACAAACAAGCTGCCATCCGGCGGCTGCGGCTGCGACTCCGGTGGCCCGGATCGACACCCCCACAACGCCAACAGACTGATCAGGATGATCGCCAAAACACGCATTTTCGTTTCCCGCCTCCAATTCCGGACTGGACTCAAGCCCGTCAACCGTTAGCATAGAGCATCCCGTTCGCGTAATCAGGAGTTTTCATGAGCGCCTCCGCCGTTCGCCTGTCCGTACTCGACTTGTGCCCGATAGTACAGGGCTCAACCCCGGCTCAGGCCCTGCGCAACGCCCAGGCTCTGGCTCGCCATGCTGAGAACGAAGGCTTTCAACGCTACTGGGTAGCCGAACATCACAACATGACCGGCATTGCCTCGGCCGCCACCTCGGTGGTCATGGGCTACCTGGCGGCCAGCACCGAACGCATCCGCATCGGTTCCGGCGGCATCATGCTGCCCAACCATGCTCCGCTGCAGATCGCCGAACAGTTCGGCACACTGGAATCGCTGTACCCCGGCCGTATCGACCTGGGCCTGGGGCGCGCGCCCGGCACCGACCCGGCTACAGCCGCAGCCTTGCGCCGCGGTCGCGCCGACGGTGAAGATTTCCCCGAGATGCTGGCTGAGCTGCGAGCCCTGTTCGCTCCGTCCCAGCCTGGGCAGCGACTGCAGGCAGTTCCCGGTGCCGGGCTGGACATTCCCATCTGGCTGCTCGGCTCCAGCACCTACAGCGCCCAACTGGCCGGCAGCCTGGGCCTGCCCTTTGCCTTCGCCGGACAGTTTTCACCGGACTATATGTACGCCGCGTTGAACGCCTATCGCGACCACTTCCAAAGCTCGCCAGATCTGCAACAGCCCTACTTCATGCTTGGCATCAATGCCTACGTCGCCGAAAGCACCGAGCAGGCCCAGTTCCTCGCCAGTTCTCACCAGCAGGCCTTTCTCAACCTGCGCCGAGGCCAGCCCGGCCCACTGCCGCCACCCGTTGCCGACATCGACAGCCTGTGGCAGCCGCATGAGCGCCACATGGTCCTCTCGACCCTGGCCGGCACCCTGATGGGTGATGAAGCTACGGTCGCCAACCAGTTAAGCGACTTGCTGGAACGGACCGGGGTCGACGAACTGATCGTCAACTGCAGCATCTTTGATCAGGCGCTGCGCCGTGAAAGCTACAGCCGGCTTCAGAAGGTGGCCGCGAAACTCTAGCGCCCCCTTCCCAGCCAGCCACAACTCTGGTAAAAAGAGCGCCTGCCGAATTCCGGCAGCGCTCCCAAGCGGGTGTAGCTCAATGGTAGAGCAGAAGCTTCCCAAGCTTACGACGAGGGTTCGATTCCCTTCACCCGCTCCAGTAACTCATTGATATTAAAAACTTATCAGCTCAAAAATCGCTAGATTTCGATAAAGTGTCGAAAAGCGGATTTATTCCCCATGCCAATCCATTCGGCAAATTTCTGCCAAGGCATCAAAGAAAGTCGGGCATCCGACTAGCTTTTGAAGGTCAAGACCTTTCATATCCATCTGCTTTGTTCCACTATGTTCAGCATTAGCAGGCCTTGCTGAAGACCTTGAAGACCTACCCACAACGCGCCCTATGGCTGATCACAGGGAAGGTAGCGCCCGAAGGAATGGACATGGATGAGCATCTAAAACGACAAATCGAAAGCTTGAAACCAAGCATTGATGACGCACCAACCAGAGTACGGAAACAAAAGAACAAAAGCCCCATAGGTATCTCGACCATACTGGCCATCAGTTTGATAGGTGGCATCATTTATATGGGCGACAGGAACGGATGGGCCGACCACCTAAAGCAGCATATAGCGCCACCCACGGCAGGCATGAAGCAAGAACATGCACCTGTATCGGTAACAGACCAGAGAATAAACATTGGTGAAGCCTCCGAAGCTGCCAAAGATATTTACCTGGAACAAGTGAACAAGATGCTTCACCAGAGTACCGAATGGGGACTATGTGAGGCCTACAAGAGCAGCCAGTCGGAGCTAGGCAAGGCTATCAGGCAACAAAACTGCAAGCCTAACCCAGTAGCTGAAATTGAATGGATAGATAACACCACAGGAAACAGCTCTGAAAGACAAACGGTATTCACTGATGAGAACTATCGACCATCAGGGACAGTAAACACAATCAGAATGCCGAGACCTGAAGCTGCTCAGCAAAGCACACCTCAGCGTACACAGCCATATGTAACGGTAGTAAAGGAGACGAAGTTTAGCTGTGGACCATTCAGAGAAGGGTCACCAGAGTGCAGGCAGCATAAAGCAAGGATGCAACAGCACTGGCGAAGGGCATGCGATATCAATCAGAACTCACATGCATGTACACAAGCAAACCGCTATGACCTCAGGTAAATCACATTCAGCATGAGGCTGTCGAAGAAGTGTTGAACACACTTGCAGTCTGACTGCATCCGAACACACTCAGTCCGGCTCCTGACCACAGACACACTGTCATTATCCACCCCGATAGCTTAGTATTCACGGGTGTCTCTTGAGTAAATCACCCCCATGGGCCAGGCAGTGCACCCCAAAATGACAGCAGTCCCGCAACGGTCGATGACCAGGCTGGCTTTCGCCTGGCTGTTGCTGTGCGCCATGCTATTTGGGCTCAATGCCACGGCTCTGGGCGTGCAGGCTGGGGCTGGCAATGGCTTTGTCAGCCAGGCCGAACAACTGTTCTTTGCCTCGCATGCCGACAACATCCGGCTGATCAATGACACTCGGTCCACAAGCCCGACAAGTGATGGCTTGCCCGACCTGCTAGAGCAGGCCCTGATTGCCGCCCTGATCCTGACGGCACCGGCCCATCGAGCCAGCTTCCCTTATGTCACCCAGCACGCCAACCTCCCGGCAGCGGCCCACTACCTAAGACCCTCCCCACGCGCGCCCCCAGCAGTCTGATCCTCGCAGCTTTACCCCCTTTACGCGAATAAACGACGTCAACGTCGAGGATTAGTCATGAAATCATTGTCTTCACGGGCTGTTATCTACAGTCTGTTGATTCTGTTTGGGCTGCTGTGCGCCATGCCCAACATCCTGCCGACACAACTGTCACAGCGGCTACCGGCCTGGTACACCGACAGCACCCTGGCCCTGGGGCTGGATCTGAGTGGTGGCTCGCATCTGCTGTTGGAAGTCGATACCCAGGAATTGCTGATCAATGCCGAAAAGGCCCAGGGCAACGAACTTAGTGCTGCCCAGCGCCAGGCGCTGACCAGTGACGCGGTCGAGCGCAGCCTGGAGGTAGTACGGCGCCGGCTGGACGAAAGCGGTCTGGTCGAACCCAGCATCACCCGTCAGGGCAACGACGGCATTCTGGTACAGATGCCGGGCGTGGCCGACCCCAGCCAGATCCGCGAGCTGCTCGGCACCACCGCCAAAATGACCTTCCACTGGGTGGTCGATGGCGAGCGCCCCAACGGCCCGGTCATGATTGTATCGGGCGATGCCGAAGGCAGTTCCTACCGGCTTGAACAACGGGTAGCACTGGAAGGCAAACACATCAGCGATGCCCAACTGGCGTTCAACCCTGACAGCGGCCAACCGGTGGTTACCTTCAAGCTCGACAAGGACGGCGCCCGACGCTTCGCCGATCTGACCCAGCGTAATATCGGCCGGCCGCTGGCCATCGTGTTGGATGAGCAGGTCATTACTGCCCCAGTGATCCGCAGCGTGATCGCCGGTGGCAGTGGCGAAATCAGTGGCAACTTTACTTCCAGCGAAGCTAGCAACCTGGCATTGCTGCTGCGGGCCGGCGCCTTGCCTGCCCCGCTGAAGGTGATCGAGGAGCGCACTGTTGGCCCGGACCTGGGCAGTGATGCCATCTCCATGGGCATCAGCACCGGACTACTCGGCGCGGCTTTGGTGATCGGCTTCATGCTGGCGATCTATGGCCGCTGGGGCCTGATCGCCTGTGCCGGTCTGGCAGTCAATGTCGGGCTGGTTTTCGGCGCTCTGACCCTGCTCGGCGCAACCCTGACGCTGCCAGGCATAGCCGGGATTATCCTCAGCATCGGCATGGCGGTGGACGCCAATATTCTGATTAATGAACGCATCCGCGAAGAGGCTCGGCGCGGCAAGTCGGCGATGCTGGCCCTGCGTGAAGGCTTCGACCGCGCCTACGCCACCATTCTCGACTCCAATGTGACCACTCTGATCGCCGTCAGCCTGCTGTTCATGTTCGGCAGTGGGCCGGTGCGAGGCTTTGCCGTGACCATCGGCATTGGCCTTTTGACCTCGATGTTCACCGCCATTGCCGTAACCCGGCTGCTGATGGAGTGGCGGGTACGCAAGCACGGTCGCCGACCGCTGGTGATGTCAGGCATGCGGCTACTGGACTGGTTCAACGGTCGGCCGCTGAATGTGATGCGTGGACGCTTTTTCGGGATTGGCCTGTCACTGCTGCTGTCTCTGGCTTCGGTTGTGCTGTTCGTCAAACCCGGGCTCAACTACGGGATCGATTTCAGCGGCGGTACTGTGGTTGAGGTCAACGCGCCGGGAACAGCGGTAGACCAGCTACGCACTGCCCTGCAGCAGCAAGGGCTGGGCCAGGTAGCAATTCAGGAGTTCGGCGATGGTGGGCACTATCTGGTCCGGCTGCCACAAACCAGCGCAGAGCAGGTAGCCAGCGGCGCGCCGGTCGACACCCTGAAAAGCACCGTCCAGAGTCTCAGTGAGCAGGCCAGTTTCCCTCGGGTGGAAATGGTCGGCCCCAGGGTTAGCGGAGACTTCAGCCAGGCCAGTATTCTTGCCGTGCTACTCGCCGGCGCCGGGATGCTCGGCTATCTGTGGCTACGCTTCGAGTATCACTTCGCCCTGGCCGCAACCCTGACCATCGCCCTGGATCTGACCAAAACCATCGGTTTCTTCGCCCTGACCGGGATCGAGTTCAACCTGACGGCGGTAGCGGCGCTGCTGGCCTTGATCGGCTATTCGATCAACGACAAAGTGGTGGTATTCGACCGGGTGCGGGAGAACCTGCGACAAACACCGGACAAGCCATTACTGGAGTTGCTCAACCAGAGCATCACCTCGACCCTGACCCGCACGCTGTTTACTTCGGTGACCACCTTCCTGGCCTTGTTGCCGATGGCCATCGCCGGTGGCAGCGCGGTGGCCAGTTTTGCCCAGCCAATGCTGTTCGGGATTGTCATCGGCACCAGTTCATCAATCCTGATCGCCGCGCCGATCCTGTATTTCCTCGGTCAATGGCGCAACCGCCAAGGGCTGAGCCAGTTGCGACCCAGCGCCGAGGAACTGAAGAAACAGCTGGAGGCTATTCCCTGAAAACATTGACGGGCAGGTTCAACTGTTGAACCTGTCCGTCAGGTTGTGCAGATCGGCCGCCGTACGCTCCAGTGACTGCCCCCGATTACCGGTATCGCGGGCCATCTCCAGGCTCTGGTCAGCGGCTTGGGCGATCCTGCTGATCTGCTCGGAGATATCTTCGGCTACTGCGCTTTGCTCTTCCGCCGCGGCCGCCATCTGCTGAGTCATCTGCGAGATGCGCTCCATCACCGCGTCGATGCCACGCAGAGCTTCCTGGGTCAGAGTTACCTGTTCAACCCCCTTCTCCGCCTCAAGATCACCACTGCGCGCTACATCCACAGCCTCCTGGGCGCGCTGACGCAAATTGCCAATCACCGACTTGATCGACTCGGTCGAGTCGCGGGTTTTCTGGGCCAAAGCGCGCACCTCATCGGCAACCACAGCGAATCCCCGGCCCTGCTCACCGGCTCTTGCTGCCTCAATGGCGGCATTGAGTGCAAGCAAATTGGTCTGGTCGGCAATCGACTGGATCAGGCTGGCGGCGGTATTGATATGCTCGGTTTCCGCCGCCACGCTGGCGGCGGCCTGATTGATGCGCTCGACGGTCTCAGCCAGGGCGGAAATCGCCCGCAACGTCGTTTCGGCGACCTGGGTGCCATCACGTACCAGTCGCCTGGCGTTCTCAGCCTCGCCGGCGGTCTGCTGCACATGATTGGAGACTTCATGAATGGAAGCCGCCATCTCGTTCATCGCCGTAGCCGCCTGGTCCGCTTCCTGACGCTGGGCCTCCAGTGCCACCGTGGTACGGGTCGCCAGGCTACAGGCCTGACTGGCACCACTGCTGGTTTGCGCCGCATAATCGGACAGTCGCGTCAGGGCTGTGCGAATACGCGCAGCCTCGCTGATCAGCACCATGCGCAGGCGACCGATCATGCCATCATCATTGGCAAAGGCCAGTGCCGCGATCTCGTTATCAAACGCATTGGGAATACTGTGCATGGCCTCGGCCACCGCCCGCTCAGACAGCCACAGAGTCAGGTAGCCACCCAGCAATACGGCAATCGCCGCTACCGCTCCCAGCGGCCAGGTACCGCGCCAACCGATCACCAGCAAGGCAATCAGCGCAACAACCAGCGCCGGCACCAGTTTTTGCAGCAGATGCTGGGTTTCCAATACATGGCTGTGGGCCGGTTTGCCACTGCGAATCCGCTTGTAGAGTGCCTCGGCGCGCTGCACCCGATCACGAGCCGGCAGGGTGCGTACCGACTCGTAACCGATAACCTTGCCCTGCTCGACAATCGGCGTGACATAGGCCTCGACCCAGTAGTAGTCGCCATTCTTGCAGCGGTTCTTGACGATGCCCATCCAGGTCTTGCCGGCCTTGAGATAGGACCACATGTTCTCGTAGACCGCAGGCGGCATGTCCGGGTGACGGACAATATTGTGCGGGCTGCCAATCAACTCTTCGCGGTTGAAGCCGCTGATGGCGACAAATTCATCATTGCAGTAAACGATCTTGCCGACGGTGTCGGTGGCAGAAATCAGACGCTGCTTGGCGTCGAACGTCCTTTCGCGGTCAGTGACCGGCTGATTGTTGCGCATGGCGAGTTCCCTTCGTAAGCGACACTGTCCTCCAGTGTAGATCGCCTGTTACAACGCGCCAGCCGAGTGTCACTCCGGGCAGACAGCCGTCACGCAGGCATCACGCCGTTCGACCCATTTCAGGCCCACCAACAGCACAGCGCCCAGCAACATTACCGCCGCAGCGCACCAAAGTCCGATGGCATAGCCCCCAAAGCGGGTGGCCAGCACGCCAACCAGGGCCGGGCCGATAATCTGCGCAACGCCATAAGCCAGAGTCATGCGCCCCATCATGCGCGCCGGGCGTGTCGGGTAATAACGCCCGGCCATGGTCAGCACCAGGCTGACCATACCGATGAAGGTTGCGCCGAACAGCCAGGCCCCGGTCAGCGCTGCCCACAGGCTGTGGTGCAGCACCGGCAACAGGATACCCAGCACCTGCAGCAGCGCGGCCAGGATCAAGGCATTCAGCTCCCCCGTACGCCGCGCGACCAGATCCCAGAGAATGCAAGCCGGAGCCGCACCGATGCCAAGCAGCAGGAAAGCCAGATTGCCGCGCCCGCCCAGCCCCGGCAGTTGCTCGACGATGGCGACAATGAAAGTAGCACTGACCACATAGCCCACCCCGGTACAGAAATACGCCGCCATGAACACTTGCAAATACAGCCGGCTTGGCGGATTGTCGGGCATCGCCGCACCGGTGGTGGTCTTGCCGCTGGTATCCGGCGGCGGCAGCCAGCGCAGCGCCGGCACCGCCAACAACAGCCCGAACAGGGTCAGCATCAGCCATTGCTCACGCCAGTCCAGCCATTGATCGAGCAGACCAACCAGCGCTGCGCACAGGGCAATACCAAGCCCGATCCCGGCAAAATGAATGCCCAGTTCACTGCGCAAGCCGTGGCGCATCAGCCAGTTGAGAATCAGCGCGCTGCCCAGCAACATGCCAGCGGCGCTGCTCAGGCCAGCGACAAAACGCGACAACGCCCAGACCCATAGCTCGGTGCTAAGCGCCATGACCAGGGTACTGAGGATCGCGACCAGAATGCCCCAGCGATACAGCCGGTCTTTCAGGCGCAGGTCACTGATCAGCGAGGCCAGCAGCGCCCCACACAAATAACCGACATAGTTGATGGCCGCCAGCCAACCGGCGTCAGCCAGCCCCAGGCCAGCCTGGGACTGCATTAGCGGCAACAGCGGAGTGTAGGCAAAGCGCGCCACACCGAGCGTCAGCAATAAGCTGAAAATACCGGCGCAGAGCACTCGCAGACGTTGAGTGGCAAGTGTCATGGGGCGAGTATGCCGATCCCGACGCCGACTTGCCAGTAGACGCCAGTCGTATTCTCAGCAACGTTCCTCGCTCAGCTTAACCTCGAACATTGGCGCAGGCGACACCACCACTACCGCTGGTTTGTCCAGCAGTTGCTGCTGCAACTCACGGAGAGCTTCCAGTGATGAGCCCGGAAGGTCGACCTGGGTTGCGCTCGCTACGCAAAAATACTCCCTGCCGCCTTACCTGCGAAAGCCCGTTTCAGCGCTGCACTTCCGGCTCAACGATCCCCACCCGATCGACATGCTGGCGCCACAGCTGCTCGAGTTCTTTCACTTTTAGCGGATACTGTCCGGCCAGATCATGAGTTTCACCCCGGTCTTCTGCCAGATTGAACAGTTGCCATTGATAGGGTCGGTTCAGATCAGGAACCCGACCATCCGGCGCATGGGCTGAGCGTAACTTCCAGTCGCCGGCACGCACGTAGGCCTGAGCGAACATTTCACCGGCCAGCACCCGAGACTCTGCGTGTGAACTTCCGGTCCAGACCGGTAACAATGAAATCCCGGTAATGGGCGCTCGGGGCTGTCCCTGATACAGATTACCCGGATCAGCTATCCCTACCAGGGCGAGGAAAGTAGGTAGCAAATCATCAACTCGGGCTACGGCCTCCACCACCCGCCCGGGCTCGCCCTGATTCAGGCTGGCGGGAAGACGAACGATCGCCGGAGAACTGATGCCGCCCTCGGCCGTGGTCCCCTTGACCAAACTGAAAGGTGTGGCACCTACCTCGGCCCAACGATAACCATAATTGACGTTGGAACCACGCCGACCAATATTGCTCAGGCTGTTGTCAGTCAGCGCATCATCGGGTGAGTATCCACGCGCATGATCCTCACCGGCAGCCCCATTATCGGAAACAAAGATGATCAGGGTATTGTCATAGCGCCCGCCCCCCTTCAAGTAGTCGAACAGCCGACCGATATTGGCATCCATGTGTTCAACCATGGCTGCGTACACTTCCATTTTGCGCGCCTGGATGGCCTGTTCCTCATCAGTGAGTTCAGCCCAGCGCCGGGAAGGCACCTGTGCTGGCTCGGCGGCGACAAATCCCGAGGCAATCAGACCCCGCTCCTCCAGACGCCGCAGGCGTTGCTGGCGAATGGCCTCGTAACCCTCGTCATAGCGCCCTTGATAACGGTCGATGTAGTCATCCGGGGCATGCAAGGGCCAATGTGGCGCAGTGTAGGCCAACCAGGCGAAGAAGGGTTTGCCGCTGTCGGCATCAGCCTTCAGGTAATCGATCAGCCGATCCGTGTAGTAGTCAGTGGAAAAGAAGTCCTCTGACACCTCAACATCCTGGCCATTTTCACGGTAACTGACATTCTCCACTCTGACACTGCTGCCCGGCAGCGGTTGGAAGTGACTGGCCCCACCCTGTAACAGCACGAATGCCTGGTCAAAACCAAACCGATGGGGGTCTTGGGCCGGGTCGGTACCCAAATGCCATTTACCGGACATGAAGGTCGAATAGCCGGCATCCGCCAGCAAGCGGGGCAGACTATGAGCTTTATCGTTTATGTGCCCTTCATAACCAGGCTGCCCTTGCAGATGTGGTGCAAAAGGCAGCACCTCGGCCATGGTGCCCAACCCGACAAGATGGTTATCGGTACCAGACATCAGCATCGAACGGGTTGGCGAGCAGGTCGGTGCGACATAGAAGCTGGTCATACGCAGCCCCTCACTAGCCAACTGATCCAGATTGGGCGTGGCAATCTCACCACCATAACTGCCCAGATCGCTGTAACCCAGATCATCAGCCATGATCAGCAGAATATTGGGCCGTTCACCAGCGTGCCCCAGCCATGGCAATAGCAACAACGTCAAAGCGCACCATTTCAGCAGGAGTTCAGATTTTTTCATCTCGGCTCTCGTTTATTAGACTGAGCATCACTCGCCAGTCAGGCGCAACAACCGATCACTGGTAAATGTGCCGACATAGATATCACTCCCAACCTCTACTGCTACCGAAGCACCAGCCAGTACCCCGGGCCCGGTAGTGAACAGGACTTCATGGCCGACAGGCTCTGACGTTGTGTCCAGAGCTGAAACCGTGATGCCCATAGCACAGTGCTCGGTATGCTCAATGAAGCACTGGATGAACTCATTGACATCATTGATGCCTGCCCCTAGCAAGCGTCCGTCCTGCGCCCAACTGAGGTTATCAACCATGTACCCCACCGGGATCCGGCTCACCACCCGGTTGCTTTCCAGGTCGTACTGCCAAATTTCACTGGCCGTCCAGGCTGCAAACCAGGCGTGCCGGCCATCTTTTGATACTTGTATACCATTGGGGAATGGTGCCCGACTACCAGCCAGCTCAGTCAAAGGCTTGCCTGGTGCCCAAGTCATCAGGTAACCCGTTTCACGCCCGTCCAGTAGCTGCTCCAGCGCCATCGGTGGCTTCATACTTTCAGATTCAAACATCACGGTCGCCACGAAACCGCCATCGGGGGTCGCGGCCACATCATTGAACTTGCCCAGACCGGTGTTTTCCACGCAACCACGCCAGACCGCCGTCCAGCCATCCTGGATCGGCAGCACTTCGACAAACTCGATGGCTTCACGCCCATCATGATTGACCACCAGCAACTGCTGACGACCATCGGGACGCTCAGACAGGTGGATGCCGTGCGCACCCAGTGCTTGTGGCGGTGTCGGGCATGTTGCCTCTCCCCAGCCTGCTTCCGGCTCGACAGCAACATCCAGGTCACGGGCCTGATGAGTCTGCAGGTCCATGATGCGCAACCGCGGGCGATGCTGTCCGCCAAGACCCGGAGTGATACTCATGAACAGGTGACGTGCATCCGCGGCCAATTCCATATCTTCAGGCGGGGCAATACCACATACAGGCTCATAACCCGGACCTGGTTCACAGGGCGGCGCATCCGCTCCAGCCATCGTGGTAAACAGCAACGCCATTACCCCAATCGCAGGGTGCGCAGGACGGTTAAACATGGTCATTCCCCTTTTTGTCATTGTTAAGGCACTTGCAAGACCCTATCAGGACTGTACCGGCACGCCAGATAAACCAACTGAAAAGTGCATTCGCTTTAACGCCAATGAAGCCTTTGCCAAGGCTGTCTAGCATGGGGACACAGACTACTACCACAAGGCCAGGGGCTTGCTCCTGACCCAGCTGGAGCCACGAATGAACAACTCAGCCCCACTTATGGACCCCCGTCAGTTCCGCCGTGCCCTAGGCAACTTTGCCTGCGGTGTGACCATCGTTACCGCCTGTGGACCCAATGGCCGCAAGGTCGGCGTCACAGCCAACAGCTTCAACTCGGTATCGCTGGAGCCCCCGCTGATCCTCTGGAGTCTGGACAAGCGTTCAAGCGCTTGGAATACCTTCAAAGACGCCAGCCACTTTTGCGTCAACATCCTGGCTTCGGACCAGATCGAACTGTCCAATCACTTCGCCAGGCCACAAGAGGACAAGTTTTCCGGCATCAGCCACCTTGAAGGCCTGGGCAAGGCACCAGTATTCGAAGGCTGCTCCGGCAACTTCCAGTGCGCCAATTACCAGCAGATCGATGGCGGCGATCACTGGATCATGATCGGTCAGGTAGAACACTTCGAAGACTTCAGCATGGCGCCTCTGGTTTATCACCAGGGTGGTTACGCCATGGTCCTGCCACACCCACGCGGACGCCGTCCGGAAACGGGTACCAAAGTCTGCGAGTCTTCTGACCTGCTGCACACCCGGTTGGGCGACAACCTGTTCTATCTGATGATTCAGGCGGTAAACGCCAGTCACCCGCGCTTCGTCCAGCAGCACCTGGCTTTGGGCATGCGCAACAGTGAGTCGCGCCTGCTTATGGTGCTCGACAGTGCGCCCAATGCCAGTCTGGCCGATTTGCAGCAGGCAGTATCGATGCCTGTCCGTGAAGTCGAGGACGCACTGGCGACCTTGCAGGCCAAGGGTTTCCTGCAGCTTGACGACGGAAAACGACAGGTAACCCCAGCCGGTCACAGCATGCTCGAACAACTCTGGAATACTGTGCGCAAAGCCCAGGAAGAGCTTTTCAGCGAGCTCAGCGAGGGTGAGCTGGAGGTATTCAAGAAAGCATTGAAGCTAGCCATGGCGGCACGCTGAAGACAGCCTGCATGAGCCACCGACCTGCGGTGGCCCAGGCCATTCCTGCGTTTATTTTTCGGCCACCACTCGGTTCTCGATGTAGCCCAGGCCTTCCACCTCAATCCGCACCACATCATCTACAGCGAGAAAGCGCTTAGGATCGAATCCAACACCAACACCCGCTGGCGTCCCGGTAGCCAGGATATCACCCGGCTCCAGGGTCATCACGGTCGAAAGATAAGCAATCTGCTCCCAGATGTTGTAGATCATGTCGCCGGTATTGGTTTCCTGTCGTAGTTCACCATTGACCCAGCAGCGCATCATCAGGTTGTGCGGGTCTGGAACCTCGTCGGCAGTTACCAGCCAGGGGCCAATCGGTCCGTGGGTATCGAAGGACTTGCCCAGCGTGAAAGTCGGGCTGCGCATTTGCCAGTCACGCACGCTGACATCGTTGCAAACCAGATAACCGGCAACTACCGAAGCGGCCTCAGCGACTGACACATGCCGACAGCGCTTGCCAATCACCACCCCCAACTCAGCTTCGTAATCCAGCTTGTCCGACACTTTTGGCATCTCGACCGGATCAAAGGGACCGTTCAGACAGGACACCTGCTTGTTGAACCACAACTGTGATTTCGGAATGGGCACACCATTACGTGCGGCTTCTTCGGCATGAGCCTTGTAGTTCATACCGATGGCCAGATATTTCTGTGGATCAGTCACCGGCGGCAGCAACCGGATCTGCGTGAACTCCAGCGCTTCATCATCAACCTGAACACGCTCAACCTGTGCCAACACCTCGGCCCCTGCCGCCAGCAATGCTGCCATGCTGCGCGGCAGTTCAGGCAAAACCTGATTCAGGGGAATCACCCGCTCACCAACGACCTTGCCCAGCCCACGCTGCCCAGCATATTCATAGCTCACCAGTTTCATCTAGCGCCCTCATGCATCATCGTCATCCAGTAAAAAAGGGAGGCCGCAGCCTCCCCTACCGATCCAAGACTGCCTCAATGCTTGATGAAGTCAATCACCAGGCGATTGAAGGGCTCGGCATGCTCCCATTGGGCCCAGTGACCGCACTGGCTAAACACATGCAGCGTGGAGTTAGGAATCATGTTGAGGAATTTCAGACTCCAGTCAATCGGCACGAAACGGTCGTCACGGCCCCAGGTAATCAGGGTTTTGTTGGGAATCTTGGGCAGCTCATTGGTGTAATCACCCAAATTGAACTGACTCATTTCCACACTCTTGAGGAAGTTAGGCAGGTGATGAGCATTTTCCATCATAGCCTTGTAACGCAGCTCAATCAGCTCATCTGTCAGCGCACTGGGATCATACACGAATACATCCAGCATCCGGCGCAGGCTTTCGATCGACGGGTTCTTGTAGACATCGAACAACAGCTTGATGCCTTCCATCGGCAGCGGCGTGAAGATGCTGGTCTTGCCCACCCCGCCAGCCCCCATCAGGATCAGTTTGCCGACCCGCTCGGGATGCCGAGTGGTGAGTGCCAGGGCACTGCCACCGCCCATCGAATTGCCGACCAAATGCGCCTTGTCGATATCCAGCGCATCCATCAGTTGCAGAGTGGCGCGACCGTTGACGTCAAAGCGCGGCTCACCGGTAACGATCGAATCGGATTTCCCCCAGCCCGGATAGTCCGGCAGAATCACCCGATAGCCGGCCTCCACAAAGGCATCGACATTACGATGGAAGTTGGCCCAACCGGTAGCGCCGGCTCCTGAGCCATGCAGCATGATGACCACTTCATCACCGCTGCCGGCCTCGTTGTAATGCAGCTTCCACTCTTTGGTCTGTACAAACTTGCTGGTGTTTTCTTGCGTGTACTGGCTCATTGTCGTTTTCCTGTGTGTGCGCAAATAGGTAAATACTGGGGTCAGGCCTGTTGCTGCTTGAGCAGATCCAGTGCCACATCGACGATCATGTCTTCCTGACCGCCGACCATACGGCGCTTGCCCAGTTCGACCAGAATGTCGACGGTCTTCAATCCATACTTCTGGGCCGCCACTTCCGAGTGACGCAGGAAGCTGGAGTAGACGCCGGCATAGCCCAACGCCAGGGTTTCACGGTCGACCCGTACCGGACGGTCCTGCAGCGGACGCACGATATCGTCAGCGGCATCCATCAGGGTGTAGAGGTCAGTGCCGTGCTCCCAGCCGAGGCGCTCGGCGGCGGCAATAAAGACTTCCAGCGGTGCATTACCGGCACCGGCGCCCATACCAGCCAGGCTGGCGTCGATGCGGTCACAGCCCTCTTCCACTGCGGCAATGGAGTTGGCTACGCCGAGGCTGAGGTTGTGGTGGGCGTGCATGCCGGTCTGGGTTTCAGGTTTGAGTACGTCTTTCAGCGCGCGGAAACGATCACGGATATCCTGCATGCCCATGGCGCCGCCGGAGTCGACCACATAGAGGCAGGTGGCGCCGTAGTCTTCCATCATCTTCGCCTGCTGAGCCAGGCCCTGCGGGGTCTGCATGTGGCTCATCATCAGAAAGCCGACGGTGTCCATACCCAGCTTGCGTGCGTGCTCGATGTGCTGTTTGGATACATCGGCTTCGGTGCAGTGGGTGGCGACGCGGACGATGCGGGCGCCGGCGTTGTAGGCGTTATCCAGGTCGTGGATGGTGCCGATACCGGGCAGCAACAGGGTGGCGATCTGTGAATGGGTGACCACTTCAGCCACTGCTTCGATCCATTCCAGGTCGGTGTGCGCGCCAAAGCCGTAGTTGAAGCTGGAGCCTTGCAGGCCGTCACCGTGGGCGACTTCGATCGAGTCGACCTTGGCCTGGTCCAGGGCACGGGCGATGTCCTGGACATTCTTGATCGAGTACTGGTGGCGGATGGCATGGCTGCCGTCACGCAGGGTGACGTCAGAGATATAGAGTTTCTTGCCGGGATTGAAGGTCATGATGGTCTCCTCAGGCCTGGGTCATCGACTGCGCCATACGCTCGGCGGTAGCCAGCGCAGCGGAGGTCATGATGTCGAGGTTGCCAGCGTAGGCTGGCAGGTAATGGGCAGCGCCTTCGACTTCGAGGAAGATCGAGGTTTTCAGCCCGCTCAGGTGACCAAGGCCGGGGACATTCAGCGGCTGGTCTTCGGGGATGACGTCGAACTGCACCTTTTGCTTCAGGCGGTAGCCGGGTACGTAGCTGTTGACGGCCTGGACCATCTCTTCCACCGAGGCCTCCACCGCGGCCTGGTCAGCCAGTTCGCTCAGTACATAGACGGTATCGCGCATGATCAGCGGCGGCTCGGCCGGGTTCATGATGATGATTGCCTTGCCACGTTTGGCGCCACCGATCACTTCAATCGCCTTGGAGGTGGTTTCAGTGAACTCGTCAATGTTGGCGCGGGTACCCGGGCCGGCTGACTTGCTGGAAATCGAGGCGACGATTTCGCCGTAGTGCACCTTGGCCACCCGCGAGACCGCCGCGACCATGGGGATGGTGGCCTGGCCACCACAGGTGACCATGTTGACGTTGGTTTCGTTGATATGTTGCTCAAGGTTCACCACCGGCACGCAGTAGGGCCCGATGGCCGCTGGGGTCAGGTCGATGATCCGCAGGTCCGGCTTGTGGCCGCGCAGAAACACCTCGTTGTGCCGGTGGGCACCGGCCGAAGTGGCATCGAAGATAAAGTCGATGTCGGCAAATTCCGCCATCTTGACCAGGCCATCCACCCCTTCATGGGTGGTGGCCACGCCCATGCGCGCAGCGCGCGCCAGGCCATCGGATTCGGGGTCGATGCCGACCATCGCGCCCATGGCGATATGCTCGCTGTTGCGCAGGATCTTGATCATCAGGTCGGTGCCGATGTTGCCCGAGCCGATGATCGCGGCTTTCAGTTTCTTGCTCATGTTTATGCCCTCGTTGGGGTAATACTTGTTCTGTTGTGGTGGCTGGCATTGCCTGCGCCATGGATTGCTTCGCTACGCTCGCAATGACGCTGGAGGACTCCGTAGCACTTCACCGTCATTGCGAGGGCCATAGGCCCGTGGCAATCCAGTCAGGAGCCCGGCTGGGCTCAGGTCGCCAGCCATGGATTGCTTCGCTGCGCTCGCAATGACGACAGAGAGACCGGTAGCACTAGCTCGTCATTGCGAGGGCCGCAGGCCCGTGGCAATCCATTCAGCCAAAGCGCACGCTGGCGCCGCCAATCCCCGCCAGGTGCATACGCAGGTTGTCGCCGGCGGCCACCGGCACCATCGCCGACAGCGCGCCAGACAGGATCACCTCACCGGCTTTCAGGCCCATGCCCAGTTGCCCCAGGGTGTTGGCCATCCAGGCCACCGCGGTGACCGGTGAGCCCATGGTCGCGGCACCTGCACCGGTACCAACCACCCGGCCGTTTTTCTCCAGCACCATGCCGGTGCTGTAAAGGTCGAGTGTGCGTGGATCAACCAGCCGGTCGCCGAGTACGAAAACACCGCAAGAGGCGTTGTCGGCCACGGTGTCCTGAATCCGGATCTGCCAGTCACGAATACGCGAGTCGACGATCTCGAAGCAGGCCATGACCCCTTCGGTTGCGCGTAATACATCGGAGGCGGTCACACCCGGGCCGGTCAGGTCGCGTTTGAGAACGAAAGCAATTTCACCTTCGGCCTTGGGCTGGATCAGGCGGCTCATGTCGATGCTCTCACCCTGGTTGACCACCATGCGGTCGGTGAGCTGACCGAAGTCCGGCTGATCGACCTTGAGCATGTCCATCACCGCCTGGCTGGTGACCCCGATTTTCTTGCCGATGATCCGCTCACCTGCTTCCAGGCGACGGGCAATCAGGTGTTGCTGGATGGCATAGGCATCCTCAATCCGCAACTGAGGAAAGCGTTCGGTCAGCGGTGCTACCATGCGAGCATCGCGCAACGCTGCAAACAGTTCGTCGCCGAGTTGATCCAGATTAGGGGTATCAGTCACAAGCCTTCTCCTGAACATTACTTTCAAGCGGTTGAACGCACTGGGCGATAGCCTCACGTCCAGCATTGGCACAATCCATGTCTTCTTCTTCGCTGGCCCCAGATACCCCGATTGCTCCCACCAGTCGATCACCAAGCAGCAGTGGAAAGGCGCCACCCATGGCAATGATGTCCGGACGCAACATCAGGTTCATGCGGATACGCTCGCTAGCGCTGTCAACCATGTCAGCCAGCGTGCTACTGGGCAAAGCGAAGGACGCTGAAGTGCGAGCCTTGTCGATGGCCAGATCAATGCTGTGCCAGGGCGTACCGGACACTCGTGCAAAGGTGAGCAGATGGCCGCCCGAATCGACTACGGCGATACTGACCTGCAGCGCCCGGCTAATGGCATAGGCGACTGCTGCATCCATCGCCGCTTGCGCCATTTCAAGCGGCAGGTCACCACTACGAATCCGTGGCAAGGGAATTCCGTTGCCGCTCATACCGGCACCTCCTGCTCTCGACTAGCCTTCTGCTCAGTGTCAGCCGACACCAGGTCGGAGCTTTTCTCTGGAGTTGAAGTAGCGTTCTCACGCCCCTGTGGGAAGTGACGGGGCTGCAGCAGGAAGCAAGCCAGGGCCGGCACCAGCACCAGCGCCACCAGCATGTTGCAAAGGAACATGAAGGTCAGCAGCAGGCCCATGTCAGCCTGGAACTTGATTGGGGACAGTACCCAAGTGATCACGCCCAGCGACAATGTGATCCCGGTAAACACCACCACTCGCCCGGTAAAGTTGAGTGCATGAAAATAGGCCTCTGACAGAGTGGAGCCACGCTTTAGCCAGAACAACATCACACTGATGATGTAGAGCGCGTAATCCACACCGATGCCTACCCCCAACGCCACGACAGGCAGGGTAGCTACCTTGAGCCCCATACCCAGCTTGACCATCAAGGCTTCAGCCAGGATCGAGGTCAGCATCAGCGGCAAAATAGCGCAGACTGTCGCTCGCCAGGAACGGAAGGCGATCAGACACAACAGGCTCACCGCAAGGTAGACGCCAATCAGCATCTGCGTATTAGCCTGCTTGACCACAATATTGGTGGCGCTCTCGATCCCGGCATTGCCAGCGGCCATCAGAAAGCGGACCTCGTCGCTGTTGAACTGATCGGCAAAGCTGCCAGTAACACTCACAACAGCATTGAGCGTGTCGGCCTTGTGGTCCTTGAGGAACACATAGATCGACAGCAGATCGCAGGTATCGTTGAACAGCTCTCGCGGCGAGCGGTTGGCGGCGGCATTGATCATCGCCTGGTTTGGCGGCAGCTCATTCCATTTGAGCAACCCTTCATTCATCCCGACGTTAACCCGACGCGCCACCCCGGCGATCGAACTGGTTCCATCCACCGCAGGCAACTGGCGCAGCCGCCATTCGAGTTCTTCGACCTTGCGCAGCGTTTCATAGTTGACGCATTGCCCGGTCTCGGTTTCAACCATGATCACAAATACATCGCTACTGGCCTGGTAGTTGCCGATGATGAAAGCGTTGTCTTGGTTGTAACGCGAGTCGGGCCGCAGCTCCGGAGCGCCAGGATCAAGGTCGCCAACCTGCAGATCCTGACTGGTCCACAAGGCCCAGCCGCCCAGCATCAGCGCATGCACCAGGGCGAAGACCGCCATGCGTGGCTTGGTGAAAAGATCCAGAATCCGCATGAACGCCGGTGTACTGGCCGAGTTGTGCTGAATGTTCTGCTCGGCATGCAGGCGACGCTCGGCAGCCCTGGCCGAGACACCGGTATAGGACAGCAGGATCGGCAGCAGGGCCAGGTTGGTGAACACCAACAGTGCCACCCCCAAACTGGAGATGATTGCCAGGTCCTGAATCACCGGAATATCGACCAACGTCAGGACGGCAAACCCCACTGCATCGGCCAACAGAGCTGTCATCCCCGCAGCGAACAGGCGGCGAAAGGTATAGCGTGCTGCGATCAGCCGATGAGTACCCCGACCAATGTCCTGCATGATGCCATTCATCTTCTGCGCACCATGACTGACCCCAATCGCGTAAACCAGGAACGGCACCAGAATTGAGTAGGGGTTCAGTTCGTAGCCCAGCATCGGCAGAACGCCAAGCAGCCAGACCACGCCGGTCAGGGTGCAGCCTTGGACCACCAAAGTACTGCGCCAGCAGCGAGTAAAGCGCAGCAGGATGAAGGTGGAGATGAATACGGCGAAGGCAAAGAACACCAGCATGGCATACAGGCCGGATATCAGATCGCCCATAACTTTGGCAAAACCAATGATATGGATGTCCACGCCCTGCGCTTCATAACGCTCGCGGATCTGCTCCAGAGCATCGGACAATTCCTTATAGTCCAGAGCCTCGCCGGTATTGGGATTAATATCTAGCAGCGGCACCAGAATAATGCTGGAGCGAAAGTCCGGCGCAACCAACTGGCCGATTTCGCCCGACAACTCGACATTGCCACGTAGAACCTCAAGATCTGCTGCCGAACCACTGAATCCATCCGGCACCACAGTGCCACCGTCAAAGCCGTGCTCGGTAACACCTTGCCAGCGGGTCAGAGGCGTCCATAACGACTTCATGAAGGCGCGATCAACCCCAGGCACCAGATACACCTCGTCGTTGATCTGACGCAACAGTTCCATGTAATCGGCACTGAAGATATCCCCTTGGTGCTCTTCGGGTAACGCTATGGCAATACGCAGAGCATTGGCCGAGCCTTTGAGTTCTTCGGCATGCTTGAGGTAGTTGAGCACGAACGGATGGCTGGCCGGGATAGTCTTGAGAAAGCTGGCATTGAGTTTGAGCTGACTTGCTGACACGATGAACACCGCTGTCAGCAAAGCACAAAGTGCGATAACCCAGCCTCTATAATTGAACAGTAAGCGTTCGAGACGATTGCCCGAATACTTGTCGAAGTCGGCGAGGGATGCGATGGTTTCGAACCCGTCAGATACTTTTTTACCCATGATAGTTACCTTGCAATGGCCTACTGCGCTTTAGCGCAGCCCTTCGGGTTTGAACCAAGTGATGCCGCGCTGCCCTACCGCCAGGACCCGGCCGTCAGCGATCGGTAACAATGCGGTAAAGGGATACTGACGTTCAGGCCGCACGCGACTGAAACTATGGCCGTTGTCATCGCTGAGCCAGCCAGTTCCGGAAACATCAGTAATCAACACCCGGCCATCGGGCAGTCGGGTACCAGCAGTCAGGCTTTGCGTAGCGTCAAGCATTACCGGTTGCCAACTCTGACCGGCATCGGAAGAACGAAACAGGTGACCGCGCAGACCAAAAGCCAGCAAGTTGCCGTCCCTGGTGTCAGTCAGGGCAAAGAAGCTGCCCTCATAGGGCTCATCGAGGTTATGTGCATGTCCTTGCTGATCAAGGCGAAACAGCCCACCCATTTCCCCAGCGATGTAGAGCCCATCGTCATGCTCCAGCAGATAATTCAGATGCCGCTCCGAGGTAGCCTCCAACACAGCTGAAAGCCCCTGCCAGCTCTGACCACCGTCGCGAGTCATAACCGCCATGCCAAAGGCTCCAACCGCCAGCGCCTGGCTGGCACTCTGGCAATGGATCGCAAGCAGTGGCTTGTCTGCCCCATCCTCGACCAGACGCTCGGCGCTCATCACCAACTGAGGATCACGCGCCTGGGCATCCTTGAGTAGCGCCGCAGCGACGCCATTGCCATCCAGCTGCAAGTTCCAGGTCTCCCCACCATCAGCGGTAGCCAGAATGGCCCCCCTGTGGCCGGTGGCCCAGCCATTTAGCTCGTCAGCGAAACACACGGCAGTCAAGGTCACACTGACCGGCACCGAGGCCTGACGCCAGCTGTTGCCTTCGTCGTCGGAGAGAATGATATGACCGCGTTCACCCACGGCAACCAGGCGCTGTCCGGCCCGGGTAAGATCAGCCAGCATGGTTCGATGAGCCAGCTCGGTTGCGACTGCGGGTTTGTTGAGAGTATCCGGCAGCACGCTCGCAAGGACGGAGCCACCGGCCAGAGGCTGCAGTAGTGACAGCGTCAGCAGGCAGGCCGCAGTTTTCAAGGACTTGTTCACCTGAGCACACTCCGCTCGTGGTTTGTTGTTATCAGCGCCGGCGTCCGCCTAAGCGGACGCCGGCGAAGTGCCAGGTTAGCGGCCGCTCATCCGCAACAGCGATTGCGGCGAGAAGTAGCTTTCCGAGCGGCGGTTGACCATCTTGAACTGGTCTCCGGCAATGTCGTTCCCCATGGCACAGTTGTAGACCCAGGCCTTGGTCCGGTGGTCATGGAAGAACCCATTGCAATAATTGACCGTGGCCGGAATATCCGGAGCCACAAACGGGGTGGTCATTGCTGTACGCCACAGCGTTCCTTCGGCGTCCCAGCCATCCAGAATCGCAGTTCCCCAGTTGTCTTCACTGAAATAGAACTTGCGCTTAGGCACCGCATGACGGCTACCCGGTTTGAGATTGGCCTCGACCTCCCAGACCCGGTGCAATTCCCAACGCACATGGTCTGGATTGGCGTGGCTACGGCCGAGTACTTCAGCGTCACTGTTGGCCAACAGCGCGTTGTTGTTGTACGGAATGTACATTTCGCGCTTGCCAATCAATTTCCAGTCGTAGCGCTCCGGCGAACCACCGCCACCAAAGGTCTCATCAACGAAGTTGACCCCGGAAGCCACGACGTTGGGGGTATCGAAGTTGATACTCGGAGCCTGACGTACCCGACGCTGACCGACCAGGTACTGCCACAAAGTCCGGCCCTGGGCATAGTCGAGCACGTTGTGCACCATCAGCGCTTCACCGGCCCGGAATGCTGGTTCATAGGCCAACTGGATAGCCAGCATGTAACGCGGATTCGAGACGCTTGCATCCCAGGCGCCATCCTTGTAGAAGTAGGGATATTGGCCATAGTCCACTGCAGCTGTAGCCAGGATGCGCCGACCTTCAGCGGTCGTGGTCCAGACCTGATACTTGGTATCTGTCGCCTCGCCACGCCATTGCATCTGGTGGTTCCAGTACAACTCAATCCCAGTTTTCGGAATCGGGAACGGCACACCACCATAGGCACCACGTACGGTCAGCCCATCGTTTTCCAGGGTCGCCTCAGTGGCATTGCGGAAGGTGTTGTCGTAAACCCATTGCGGCGCGGCAGCAGTACGGCGGGTCGGATACACATCAATACGGAAACTGTCTGGATTGTCGCGGAACAGTTGAACAATACCATCGGCCAACTTGTCCTGATGTTCTGCCAGATTGGCCGCCGTAATCGAGAAAAGCGGCTGATCGCCAGCGAACGGATCAAAGTTGCGGTAACCATTGCGAAAATCTGCCGGCACCTTGGTGTAGCCACCATCCCAGGCAGGGATGCTGCCGTCGGCATTACCGGCACGTTCGGCCCCGAGCGGGGTCAGGGTTGTTTTCAGTTGAGCCGCTTCCTGCGGACTGACCGCAGCCAGCGCAGAGCTGACGCCAAGCGCCAACAGCGATGCACAGAGGACGGAACGATGAATATTCTTGTTATGCATGGTCTGAACCTCAGAACGTGTAGGATGCATTCAGGGAGATGAAATCGCGGTCGCCGTTGGTCTGCTTGTAGGTCTTGACCCCGGTTACAGCCCCGATCGCCGGTACAAACTCAGGACGGCTGGTACGGTCGCTCGGACCATAGAAGCCGTTGTAGCTCAGAGATACTGTCACCCGCTTGAGATACTCAGCCGAGACGCCGACGTTGAACCCGCCCCCTTTGGCCTGACTGAAACCACCAACGGCCGAAGAACGACCATCCAGGCCATAGCTCACACCCATGGGCACCGAGAGATCAACGCCATCGAATACCTGGAAGTAGGTTGGAGTGAACACCACACGCATGGCGGTTGCGTCACGGGTGTTGTTTGGATCCAGCCACTCGCGATTTTTGGTGACACTCAGAGTACGGTTCCAAGCAACCTCACCCAGCAAGGCGGCGGTATCCCAGAACTGGCCTTTGGGCAGAATGGTGATCATGTTGATTTGCGCATGAGCGGTATTACCCACGGCATACAAAGGATTGCTACGGTTGTCACGATTGCCTGCCAGATCGGTCACAGTCAGGCTGACCAGCGGTGCATTGCGACGGGTAGAAGCCTCAAAGCCTACGTTGGCAGAACCAATCCCCCGGTTGGCACTGAAACCGTAGGCCTTGATGTCTTCCGGGAATACCAGCATGTATTCGCCAACCACCAGATCACCCACCTGCCCTGGCTGAGGTGGCCCCGCGAATGGACGGGTCTGCACCTGGAAGTTCTTGTCGTGGTAGCGAATCGCGTACAACCCAAACTCGGTACCGATCTGATCAGCCCGGTAGCGCAGTTGCATACCCCACTGGCCAGAGTCGCGCGCCTCAATATCCTTGGTACGGTACAGCGAAATCTGCGGATCGCCGGCAACCGCCAGAATCCGCTCACCACCACCATCAAGCAGGTCGGCGGGGCTGAAATAGCTGCCAGCAGCAGGAATACGGGTACGTTCCCACTCCAGTTGGTAATAGGCACCCACCGACAGCGCTGGGGTCAGTTGCAGCTCACCCGACAGTTGCTTGACCGGCAGCACTAGTTCCTTGAACTGGGAATTTGGTACCGACAGCGCCTGGATCGCATTGATCGGCATCATGCCGCCAGCGATACCATTGTTGCCAAAAAACAGGCTTTCGCCGTACAGCAGAGAGTGCTGGCCGACACGCACCACACCCCAGATGTCGTCAGTCAGGTCAAAATCACTGTAAACAAAGGCGTCACGAATCTCCGCATCACGGCCATGCAGATCGCGCGTTTCCTTGGTGAACTCGTTGTAACGAACGCTCAGACTGTTGGCGGTACCTGGATTGTCGTGGTCATTTCTGCGGTTGTAGACACGGTCATACCAGGCCGCGCCGCTCACGCGCGCGCCCATACCGCGGTAGTTGACGTCAAATTCGGAGAACAGGTCGAGACGGTTGTTGATCATCGAACCCTTGTCGAAGTTGCGGTCGCCATCATCCAGCGTCGGATCAGCAATCAACCGGTTCATCTGATCTTTCACCCGCCAGGCGGCGGTGTATTTGACGTTGGTATCCAGCCGTACTCGCAGGTCGGAATTACCGGTGTCAAACTGAAAAGCCTGCGCGGGCAGCGCAGTGCAGAGCAAAACGGCAGCACTCAATGCAGAAAGCGTAAAGGTCTTGTTCAGACTTTGGTGAGACATGAAGCACCTCAAAGGGGCGTTAGCCCGCCTTTTATTTTTATTTCCGTGGTAGCGGCCTGGTGCCCGCCACCACGGTACCAATGGGGAAAACCCCCAAACTCAGACTCAGCCGTTAAGTGAGACCGGCTCCAGACCAAACACCATGGGCGGCAGCTGCTGTCCCAGCAGATAGGCTCCGAGCATGCCCGCGGTATCATCGGCGTTCTGGGTGATATGGTTGGAAGCGGCGATCACGTCGCGCAGGATGCGCTGCAGCGGATTGCTGAGATAAATACCGCGGGCCGAAGTAGCCTTGAACAACAGCATTACAGCTTCTTCACAGTCACGCCCGACGCGGGCAATATCCAGCATGTGATGAACGCGGTCATAGTTCGGCACCAGTTCCCGGCGCTCAACGATTTCGGTAGTCTCCGCCATCATCTGCAGCAGACGGGCACGTGCCGAGCGTACCCGCACCACGGCGTTGCCAAGGCGATCCTTGACATACGGGCTCAGCGCCGCGCTGCCACCATCGGTGGTATTGGTGCGCACGCTCATCTGGCGGATGTACTCGTCGATCCCGCCCTGCGCCATGCCGACGATCAGCGCCGATACAGCGCCGAAGAAGATCTGGTTGAACGGATACAGATAAGCTGTGCCACGCTCATCGTAGTGGTACTGGATCAGGCTGTGGGCACGGTGATAGGGAACAAAGCTTTCCTTGACTACCAGGCTCTTGCTACCAGTACCGGCCAGGCCGAAGGTGTGCCAGTCATCCTCGATGTCGTAATCGGTCGCAGGCACCAGCATCGACAGACGGTCGATGATATTGCCCTGGGCGTCGCGGCGCAGGCCGCCCAGAAATGCCCACTGGCCATGGTCACAACCACTGGACGTTTTCCAGGTGCCGCTGATCAGGTAACCGCCTTCAACCTCTTCAACCTTGCCGAAGGGTGGGTACGAAGAAGCGATGATGGTCTTGTCATCTTCACCCCAAACATCCTGGCAAGCCTGATCTGGCATACTGCCGAATTCCCACTGATGCACACCAAGGATCATCATGTTCCAGGCACTGCTGCAGCAGCCACGGCCCAGCTCCATCAACACCTTGTAGAACACCGCCGGGTTCATTTCCCACCCCCCGAACCGAGCAGGTTGGAGAATCTTGAAAAATCCGGCATCAACGAAGGCGCGAATGGTTTCTGCCGATACCATGCGGTTCTTCTCGACTGAGTCGGCCTTCTCCAACAGCATCGGGATGAGATCCCGTGCACGCTGCAGTAGCTCGGCTTCGGAAGGAACGCTACCGGCCTCAAGGGCATTTTTTTTCAGAGCATTAGTCATGTTGGATCTCGCTTTTGTTGTTGTCTGGACCATGGCGCGCAAGACTGCAGCTCAGACCAGCGCCGCAAACTGTCCGTTGAAGTAGATAAGGGGGTCTTCCTGACTCATCTGTCCGGCCACCTCAATGACCTCGCAGAGAAACATGTCGTGAGTACTGGCCGGAATCGCCTCCACTACCCGACACTCAAAACTGACCAGCGCATCGCCTAACACCGGTACCCGACTGATACCCAAAGCCCAGGCACCTTCGGCAAAACGCTCTTCACCACTGACCCCCTCCACCATCCCGGCAAAGCGTCGTGCGATCTGCTCCTGGTTGCTACCCAGGACATTCACACTGAGATGGCGCTGCTCGCTGATCACACCATGGGCATACACATTGCGGTTGACGCAGACCAACAGACGCGGCGGATCAGCAGTGATGGAACAGACTGCAGTGGCAGTCAGGCCAGCACGCTGCTGCTCATCACCACTGGCTATCACCACACAGTGCCCCGCCAGGTTCCGCATTGCCGTGCAGAAACGAGCCGTATCCACCGGAGCATGTGCGCGCCGGCTTTGCATGGTTGCTAACTGGGCATTCATTCGGCCACCCGCCCGGTCGAGAGAAACTCGACCATCACCTGATTGAACTCCTCGGGTGATTCATATTGCGGCCAGTGCCCAGCCAGTTTCTTCATCACATACAACTGGCCACGTGGCAGGCTCGGCAAAGCAGCTTCGGCAGCCGCCACGTCATGAATCGGGTTGTGACTGGTCCACAGCAACAGTGATTCGCACTGCACCTTTTCCAGCTCGATCATGTCCGGCTTGGCACCGTCCTGGTTGACCTTGCGCAGCCGTGCATAAACCAGAGGGGCGCTGGCCTGGAAATCCTCCCGCGAATAAATCGCCAGGCGTGAACCAACCAGCTCCTCGTTGAGCAAGTTCCAGTTGCCTTCGTACAAAAGCCACTGCATACGCGCCAGCACACTTTCGTAACTCGGCTGCTGACCGGCGCTTTTGGCCGACAGCTCACCCAGCGCGCGGAGATCCGCATAGCCCTTCTCGCTGACGATCGGGATGCCACCAGTAGTGTTGAATACCGCTCGCAGAATCCGCTCGGGATAGCGCACGGCAAAACCACCAGTTACCACGCCTCCCAAAGACTCGCCGGAGATGTGTGCACGCTCGATGTCCAGCACATCCATCAGTTCACGCAGTTGCTCGACGTAATCACTGATCGAATACTCAATATCGAGCTTCTTGGCCGACAGCCCATGCCCGACATAGTCAAAAGCAATCACATGAAAGTGCCGACCCAACGCCACTACATTCTTTGCATAGGCCTCCAGATGACCACCGATGCCATGCATCAGAATCAGCGTTTCGGCCTTGTCATGCCCTGCTTCGGCAATGCGCGTACGTCCATAGGTCGGCAGGTCGACATAGCGAACTTCAGCGCCGAGAAAATCCAGCCAGATACTCATACAGGTGCTCTCCTCGCTACAGGCTCAGGCCTGCGAAACCGGGTTGCGCTTATGGCCCCAATCGCTCATTTGGTGATAGGTCTTGACCTCCCAGTTGCCTTCGTCGATGACGATTCCGCCCCAGCCGAACTCGAAGTTGAAACCTGAAGGGGTCTGGGCATAGAAGGAAAACATCTTGTCGTTCGGGTGATGGCCCAACTCCAGAACGATTGGTACACCGGCAGCCACCGCGCGGTCATAGGCCAGACCGACATCATCGATGTCCTCAACCTGCACCATGAAGTGATTGAGCACCTTGGGCGACGGTGCCTGAGCAGTAGCAATCGAGTGGTGGCGACCGGTCTTGGTGTGGAAGAAAGTCGCCTCGACAGTCAGGCCCGGCTGGACCTCCTGGCGGATGTAATCGCTGACCCGAAACTTGAGCACATTCTTGTAGAACTCAACGGTTTCAGCCCCGTTATTACGATTGGCGAACGGCAGAATGTGCCCAACACCAAGCTCACCGGTAATAAATCGGCTTTTCAGCACGCTGGAGCGGAATTGATCTTTGAGCAAGGCGACGCCATGGCCGAAGAAGAACTCATGGTCAAAACCATTTGGGTCCTGGCATCTGTAGCCTTTCTCGATATGACGCCGCGCACATTGTTCAGCACTCAGCGCCTGCAACTCGATACCCTTGTCACCCAGCTCGGCAACATAGCTCTCAAGCTCCTGCTCACTGGTGAACTCCCAGCCAGCGGCGATGATGTCATCGGCATCGCTTTGCTCGAGAAAGAAGCGCTGACAGTATTCGTCCATACGCAGGGTCATGCTGGAGGCATCACGTCGTCCTACCTGCATGCCAAGAATGTCGGTGGCAAAAGTCTGCCACTTGTCGAGGTTGCTGACGCCGAAACCGACGTAGCCCAGAGAAGAAATCTCAGCCACTGCACTATCTCCGTTATTCTTGTTTTCAAGTCCGGTCATCCGGCCTCGGTGTAAACAGAACGCTTGCTGCGTTGTAAGGGAGTTAGAGCAACAGCTGTGCCAGCTTCATGAAACCCACTACATAGAAACAAAAAACTCTTTATATACAAACAGATAAAAAGAAGCCCAGAACCTCATGGAAGAAACACTTGAGACAGTAATAAAAAATGACTCTTAATACTTTTCTGAACTTTCATAATTTTCTACAACAAAATTCGCCACACTTTTCGTGATAACCGAAAAGTCTATTCAGCTATCATTGGTCGGGATGGCTCAAACAGACAGCCTTCCTCTTCTGTTAAGATGACGTCGCCCCCACACCGGTAGTAACACGACCAATCATTACAAATACAAAACTCATGGTAAGTACATGTCCGTATCGAACGACAACAAGAGCAGCAGCTCGCATTCACTCAAGGACGTGATCACTGACCTGCGTTTTCCAGACATGCAGGACCTGGCCGAGCATTTGTATTTCAACCCGGAAGAAGGCCTGATCTGGCTGGGAGAAAAACGCATGCTGATGCTGCATGCCGAAGCATTCGGCTCGCTGCGTCAGGAGCTGCTGGAAAGTCTTGGCGTTGAGCAGACCCGTGGCCTGCTTACCCGCATTGGCTACCTGAGCGGCACCCGGGATGCCGAGCTGGCCATCCGTACCCGGCAAACCGGTACTCAGCTCGATATTCTCGCCGCCGGCGCACAGATACGATCATTGTGCGGCCTGATCAAGGTTGAGCCAGTACGTATAGAAGTCGATCAGCATCAGGGTTATCTGTACGGAGAGTTCATCTGGAAGCAGTCGATCGAAAGCGATCAGCACCTGGCCATGAGCGGCCATAGCCACGACCCCGTATGCTGGATGGAAACCGGCTACAGCTCAGGGTTTCTAACCCAACTGATGGGCAAACGCATCTTGGTTCGCGAGGTGGAGTGCGTGGCACGGGGCGACGAGTCCTGTCGCGCAGTGGCGCGTCCGGTAGAAGCCTGGGAGGATGCCGATAACGACCTGCAATATTTCCAGCCACGCTCGTCTGTCAGACAGCACCCGCAACCTCCCAGCCGCAGCGAGTTTTCTGGCATGCAGCCCGGCAGAGCACCGTTTGGTCTGGCTTTCCAGCAGCAAGACGCCATAGAGCTGGATCGACCCGTCGGCAGTTCGGCAGCCTATCACGCGGTGCTGCACAAGATTCTCCGGGTAGCCTCTACCAATGCCACAGTTCTGTTGCTGGGCGAAAGCGGGGTCGGCAAGACCATGTTCGCCCATGAAGTACATGCAAATAGCCGACGTGCCGGCGCGCCTTTTATCGAGATCAACTGTGCGGCAATCCCAGACACCCTGATCGAGTCGGAGCTGTTCGGCGTTCAGCGTGGCGCCTACTCCGGCGCCACCGAAGCACGCCCAGGGCGCTTCGAGATCGCTGACGGCGGTACCATTTTTCTCGATGAAATCGGCACCCTTAGCATGACCGCCCAGGGCAAGCTGCTGCGGGTACTGCAAAGCGGTGAGCTGGAGCGTCTGGGTAGCACCAAGACCCTGAAAATCAACGTACGAGTCATCGCCGCGACCAACGAGGATCTGGCCGAAGCTGTAAAGCAGGGGCGTTTTCGCAGCGATCTGTTCTATCGGCTGAACGTTTTCCCGGTCACCATCGCTCCGCTGCGCGAACGCAAGGATGACCTCCCGCTGCTGCTTGAGCGTTTCATCAATCGGTTGTGTCAGCAACATGAGCGGCAACTAAGTGGCATCACCCCAAGAGCCCTGCAACGCATTCTTGACTACCCCTGGCCGGGCAATATCCGCGAGTTCGAGAACGTCATTGAGCGCGCAGTTATTCTCGCCGACGATGGTGAAACCCTGGACCTAAGGCATCTCTCTGGTATCGAGGAAGCCCAGCGCGAAACCCACAAGGGCACGGTAAGCTGGGATCAGGCTCCCGGGATCGGCATCCGCCTGCCCGAGCCCAAGGCCACAGCGGAGGATGGCAGCGTCCCACCCGTTAGCGGACCGCCATTGGATCAAACGGCCTTACGCCTTCTACAGCAGCAACCGCTCAATCTGAGTGACATCGAGGATGCCTTCGTCCGCGCGGCAATGCATCTGGCTGAGCAAAACATCACTCGCGCCGCCAGCCTGCTCGGGCTGACCCGCGCCCAAATGGACTACCGGCTTAAAAAGATGGCCAACCACAACGCTCCCGAGCCTTGAACCTCTCCAGTCTCTCAGTCGCTGGCGCGTAGATTCATACGTCTTGCAGCGAACAATGACGCCAGAAACAACAGCGAAATCAGCGCAAACAACACCCGATACGGCTGGTCGGGTGTTTGCGCCAGAGGTGCAACCACCCCCTGCGTCAGGCTGGCCAGCAGCGCACCAATCAGCGTAATACCCAACGCACCTCCAGCCTGCCGAGTCATGGTGGTGACTGCTGTCCCCCGACGCAACAGACTGTCCGGTACCGCCCGGGCCATGCTGGTATAGAGACCTGGGATGATCATGCCCAGGGCAAACCGACTGATCACAATCCCGGCAGCAATACTGCCAAGCCCGCCCGGCCAGGCCAACAGCAAGCTCGATACCGCAAAGCAGGACAGGCCAATCGAGACCACCAGGTGCGAAGAGAAACGATCCACCAGCCGCCCAGCCAGAGGAATACTTACGGCCAGCGCCACCCCACCGAGCAGCAACAGATTACCGGTAGTCACCGCCGACTCACCCAGGCCGTTTTGCAGCAGCAATGGAATCAGAAAGATTGAACCGTACATGCCAACACCATAGGCCAGCGTTACCAGCAACCCGCTGAAATATGCGGGATGACTCAATAGCGCCGGCTCGATCAACGGCTCTTCACGCACTTGCATCTGCCGCCAGAAAACTCGAACCAGACAAAGCCAGATCAAGGCCATCAGCATGGCCAAACCTGAGGAATGCTCCAGCAGCAACGGCCAGAGAAACACCATGGCAACCAGCATGGCGAGAAACCCCAGCCCGGCAAAGTCAAGCCGACTGGGTGTCGTCACTACTGCACGCTCCTGCGGACGGCGCCAGACAATCAGCCCCAGAGCCACCATGGCAGGCGGCACGCCCAGCCAGAAAGTATGACGCCAGTTGGCATGCTCAACGACAAAACCGGCCAGAGTCGGACCCAGTGCAGGTGCCATTACCACTCCCAGACTGAACATCGACAGGGTACGACCTTGACGGGCCGGGTTGGCCGATTCCAGCACCAGAAACAGCGACAAGGGCTGCATGATACCGGCACACAGTCCCTGTACGGCGCGCGCCGTCAGCATCGCGGCAAAGCTGTCGGACAGCCCGGCCAGTAGCGAAACCAGCAGATACAGCAGCAACAGTCTGGCGAACACCCGCCAGGCTCCAAAGCGGTCAGCCAGCCAGGATGCCAGCGGCGCGCAGACGACTGTCAGACCGAGAAAAACCGATGAAAAGGATTGCGCCAGGCGGTGACTGATTGCGAACTCGGCCATCATCGGCGCAATCGCCACATTGATAGTGGTCGCCGACATCACTACGGCGAAACTACCGATCACCAGGGCGGCAATGCTGGTTGCTGAGGCGTGCGTACTCACCCGGCTCTCCTGAAAGAAAAAACCCGGCCTCATGAGCGAAGACCGGGCAGCAAATCATTCTGGACCCAAGGGCTCAGCGATTTACTCAAAGGCCGTTTCAGATGTGGCCACGGAGCAAAAGCGGGCGATGCTGGCAAGCGAATTGGCATGTTCCTGCTCATTCGGGCCAGCGCAGCAGTCTTCCAGCACCACAACATCGTAATCACGGTCATGGGCATCGCGCACAGTAGCCTGGACCACCGCCTGGGTACTGACGCCGCTGCAATAGATACGCTCAATTCCTTCACGCTTGAGCAGCAGCTCAAGTTTGGTTTGGTAGAACGGCGACACCCGGTGTTTGACAATATCCCAGTCACCTGCCTGTGGTGCCAGCGCTTCATGCACCTGACCACCCCAGGCGTTCATTTTGAGAATGCCGTTTTTGGCAATAGGGCCAAACACCTGCGAGCTGGGATTAGCCTCGCGGTGATCGTCCGAGAACGCCACGCGCACATAGGCAACAGGAATACCCTTAGCCCGAGCACGGGAAATGGCGCTGGCGGTGCGCTGGATCACCTCGCGAGCCTGAATATCGGCCTGCATCGGAGCCTTGCCGCTGGCACCATCGGCGTGCACCAGGTCGTTCTGCATATCCAGAACCAGGTAAATACTCTTCATTGAAGTCGTCCTTATGGTTGGTGAACTCAGTCGCACCAGAGTGCGCCATTGACATCGAGAATCTCGCCACTGATGAAGCCGGAACGCTCATCGAGCAGAAAGTGGATTGCATGGGCAACCTCCTCCGGGGTACCCATGCGCCCCGCTGGGACCAGTGCCCGCAGGCTTTCGGGAAAGCTATCGGTCATCTGCGTGGCAATCGGACCAGGAGCTACCGCATTGACCCGAACTCCCTGGGGTGCCAGCTCCTTGGCCAGGAACCCGGTCAGGGTATGAATGGCTGACTTGGACATGCCATAGGCCACGTTACCAGCCCGATCCAGCTCATTCGGGTCCAGCCAGGGCCGGGCATTGCCGGCATTCTTGCCAACCACCGAGCCGATATTGACGATGGCACCGCGCCCACGTGCGGCCATACGCTGCCCCACCTGCTGACAGACAATCAGAGTCCCCAGGACATTGATGCGCCAGACCCGCTCGACCTCGGCCACCGGCAGGTCTATAGCCCGGCCCCGAGATACCACACCAGCTACATTGACCAGCGCGGTAATTTGCCCGTAGCGCTGTTCACCCTCACTGATCAGCCGGCTGACTGCCTGCTCGTCGGTAACATCCAGGCCACGAAATGACACTGCTGCGGGCAAAGACGAACCAGGCTGCATGTCGGTGGCCAAGACCTTGTAACCTTCGGCCAGCAAGCGCTCACAGGTGGCCTTGCCGATGGCGCCACAGGCGCCGGTCACCAACGCCAGCCCCTTGTCGGTGCTCATGCCGTCACCTGTGCAGCGGTCTGACCAGCACGGCGGCCAAAGACCAGACCACGCAGTACCGAGGTGCCGCCACAGTAGTTGCCGAAATACATCGCAGCAGTTTCGCCCGCGGCATACAGATTGGTAATCGGTGCGCCGTCGACGCTTACCACCCGGGCATGCTCATCGATCTTCAGGCCGCCAAAGGTAAAGACATTGGCCGAAATGATCGGGTAAGCCATGAACGGCCCCTGATCAACGGGTAGCGCCCAGTTGCTTTTTGCCGGGCTCAACCCCTGGGTCGCAAGACCGTCCAGCTCCAGCGGTTTCCAGGTGCCTGGGCGGCAAGCAGCGTTGTACTCGGCCATGGTTTGGTTGAACTGATCAACAGGCAGCTCCAGACGCTGAGCCAGTTCACCGAACGAGTTGCCTTCAATCGCTGGCTGATCGGTGCGAATGCCCAGCCGATAATTGGGAATATCCTTAACCTTCTGGTCCAGGATTACCCAAGCGATACCGTCGGTCTGGGCCAGAATCTTGCGTGTTACCCGCTCATACCAGGCATCCACCGTACCGGGTGCTTCATCGGTAAAGCGCTTACCTTCGCGGTTGACCAGCACGCCATAGGGAAAGATAAAGATCGATGGTTCGGAAATCCCAGAGCGAGGGTCTACCGGTTCAGCATGAAAGTTACCGAACTCGCCCGCCCCTGCTGCGCCGATATCCAGGGCCATCTGAATGCCTTCGCCGCGGTTGTAATACCCCCCCTTGCAGACCGGGCGCATGAAAGCAGCCTTGGGCCCCATGTAGCGGCTGAGCATTTCCAGGTTGCCTTCAAACCCGCCGCAGGCCAGAGTGACTGCGCCGTGAAAACGCAACTCGCCACGTTCGGCTGACCAGGCATGCAGACCACAGACCTGGTTCAAGCCACTGGTGATCAGTGCTCGGGCAGTAGTTTCATAGAAGAACTCAGCCCCCAGCGCTTCTGCTCGCGCAGCCAAACATTCGACGATGGCCTCACCACCACCGACCGGTAGCAGGCGCGGCTGGGTACTGGTCAGAAACTGGGTAGGCAGGAAATCAAAACGTACCCCCTGCTCTTTCAGCCAGTTGATGGTGTCAGGCACGCTGTCGGCAAAGGTGCCGATTACGTTAGCATCGATAGCAGCCAGGCTGCGTGCCTGGACCGACCAGTCCGAGCGCTCACGTAGGCTTTCAGCTACGAAATCCGGGTCCTGGTAAAAACCGGAATTTTCCGCGAGGAAGGCGTCGAAATCGTCAGTGACCTGGTCATGACTCTGCATCCGCAGGTAGGCTTCGGTCCAGCGCGTCTGACCACCGCGTTCCTCGGGTACCGAGCGCTCCAGAACGGCAACCTTGAGACCCTGCTCAGCCGCCGATACTGCTGCCGACAGACCTGCCGCACCGCAGCCCACTACTATCAGATCGAAATTCAGTTCAGTCATTTTTGTACCTCCCTCAGGTGGTTGGTACTATAGAAAGCCACCCTGAGGGGTTCGAGACTTGCTGAGCTAATGGGGTTTTAGAAAAACATGAAGAACCGAATGGACAAGCTCTGGGCCATGCAGGTCTTTACCCGCGTTGTTGAATGCGGCAGTTTCAGCCGCGCGGCAGAATCACTGGATATCGCCAATGCCACCGTCACAGCCAGCGTACGCAACCTGGAAACCTACCTGGGGGTCACGCTGCTCAGCCGCAACACCCGCACCTTGCGCCTGACCGATCCGGGCGAACGATTCTTTCGTCACTGTGTGGAACTGCTGCGTCAGGTCGAGGAAGCAGAAGCGGAAGTCATGGAGCAGACCGGCAACATTCAGGGACAGTTGCGGATTGAGTCGCCGGCCGCCTTCGGCAAGGATGTAATCGCCCCGCTGCTGGCCGACTTCTGTCGCCAGCACCCAGACCTGCAGGTTGCCCTGCGTCTGACCGACCACCCCGAAGGCCTGATTGAAAGCGGTACCGACGTAGCCATCCGGATCGACTCGGTCAATGACGCCGACCTGGTTGCCAGGCCGCTGTACCAGGCACATTACGTTGCCTGCGCCACCCCCTCATTTCTGGAGCTAGCCGGCACCCCGCAGCATCCGCGCGAATTGCGCGCCGCCCGCTGCCTGGGCCTGTTTCGCAAAGCCAGTTTCAGCCCGGCAGTCTGGTCGTTCAGCCTTGACGGTGAACACCATGAACTGTTGCCCGAAGGCCCGTTGCATTTCAACAGCACCGACGCCTTGATCAATGCCGCGCTGGCCGATCAGGGCTATATCTATGTACTTGACGTTTTTGTCAACCGACTGATTTCTGAGGGAAAACTGGTGGAGTTGCTGCCGCAGTGGAGCACCTACGGCCGCACTTTTTTCAGCGTAACGCCCAAGTCACGCTTCGTGGCGCCACGTACGCGGGCGTTCATCGACTACATGATGAGCAGCCTTGACGCCCAGCGCCGGGTGCCGGTGGGCGTACGTATTGGCCTGCAGCACGGCCGTCAGTGAACTCCAAAGTCTACGCGGGGAGTCGCTCCAGCAAAGCTGGCAACATTTGCTCCCAGTCCACCACAGCGCCGAGATTGGCAACCTTGAAAATGTCCGCTGCCGGGTCGCTGTTGATCGCCACGATGCGACTGTCATGGCTGATCCCGGCCAGGTGCTGTGGAGTACCGGAAATCCCTACCGCCAGATAGACATCGGGGCTGACGAACTTGCCGGAGACTCCGACCTGACGCATCACCGGCAGCATACCGGCATCCACCGCCGGCAGGCTGCCGCCTAGACTGCCACCGAGTTTCATCGCCAGTTGTTCCAACAACGCAAACCCAGCCTCATTGACGCCGCGACCACCGGAAACCACGATACGAGCGCTTTCGACCGGCGGCAGGGTCTGCCCGCTGCTGCTCTGCTCGATCTCGAACATGGCCGGCAGTGATTTGCCCAGTTCGATAATTAGAGGCTCAAGCACATTAGCGTGCGCCGGCTGCTGTTGCAGTTTGCCGGCTCGCAGGCAAGCCACCGCCAGACTGGTCTCAATCTGGAGACGCAACGTCAGCCGCCCACCCCAGCAAGCGCGCTCAAACTCAAGACCGTCAGCCTTCCAGTCCAGTCGCGCACAGCGCCCAAGCCAGGTTGCGGAAAGACACGCGGCCAGACGAGCCCCCAGCTCTTCCCCTTCACTGCCCGGCGGCAGCAGCAACAGTTGCTGACCGGACTGATCCAGTGCCTGTGCGGCGGCTTCGGCCAGTGCCTGGAGATTCTCACCATCGCTCAAGGCAGCATGTACGGCATAAACCAGCTCAACCGCACCAGCAGCCCCCGCCATATCTGTCAGCCAGGCAGCAGGAGCGGGGCCAAGCGCCAGTACCGCACACGCCAGAGACTGTTGATGCGCCACTTGCCGGGCTGCAGCCAGCGCCTGTTCGGCAGCCTCCTGACCCCAGGCCAGCGGGATCACCGCTATAATTCGTTGCTGCATCGTCATGCCGGCACCTCCCCGCTGTCACGTACATAAGCCAAAATGGCGTCGGCCTGGCTGCCAACATCGCCCGCCAGCATGCGACACTGGCCGCCACGCTGAACATCCCGAGCCACCTCCAGTGCTTTCAATCGTAATGGGCTACCGTCAGCTGCTGCAGTCACAGCATCGAAACCGAGTTTTTTCGCCATCATCACGTTTTTCATCAAGGGGTGGCGCAGCTTGTTGCGCCGATCATTGGTCACCGTCGCCAACACCGGACCCGGCGGGCGATACCACTGCTGGCGTATGCCACGTTCGCGCAAAAGACACAGTTGACCATCCTGCCACTGCGCATACTGGGTCAGCGCGAACAGCGGCAAACTCAAAGCAGAAGCCAGCATCACCGGCAAGCCGCCTTCATCCAGATCGCCGAACTCGCGCCCGATCAGCAATAGATCCGGTTGCAAAGCCTCACTACGGATCAGCCCGGCAATCTGGTGACTACTCAGCTGTGCATCCCACAAACAGCAGGGTTGCAGATCGAGACGGCGCAGCCGGTCCGGCTTGAATGCCGCCACACTGCGCAACAGGTTGTCGCTGTTGCTGCCACCCAGCACCAGCACCTCCAGGCGGTAGTCGCTGTGCTTGTCACGCAGCTTCAACGCCAACTCCAGCGCGCCCTCATCGAACGGACTGAGAATCCGCCGTGACTGCGCACTTTCATCGATCTGCCCGTCAGCGCCAATCGCAATGGGGTGCAACGGATAGCGATTGTCAGCGACACCGGCCAGCAGCACCAGAATGTTCATCACAGCCTCCCCCGCTTCAACCTGAAATTACCGTGGCCGCAGCCAAGCGCCCGAAAATTGCCGCCTTGCCCAGCGCTGATCCGGTCATGTAGGCCGCACCATGCAGTCCGCCGACCATTTCACCTGCAGCCAGCAGCCCATCGATAGGCTCGCCGAAAACGTCATGCACCCGCATCTGCGGATCAACACGCACGCCACAGTAGGTGCCGAATACGGCTGCGGTAGAGGGATAGGCATAAAATGGTGGATGACTGAGAGGGCGCAACTCGCCGTGCATATGCACCAGATGCCGGCGGCCAAAGGCCGGTGCCTGGCCCTGGATCACGGCCTGGTTATAGGCCTGCACTTCAGCAAGAAAGTCTTCTACCGGCAGCTCCAGCATCTGCGCCAGTTCTTCCAGGCTATCGGCTTCGACAAACAACCCTTCCTCCAGCCGGCGCTGAAAATCGAGAATCCGTACCCGGTTGTCACCGTCGGCCATGATCTCGCGATCTAGAATCTGGTAGGTCACACCATAGGACTGCTGCATGCAGGCATCGCCGAGCAGCTTGTAGGACAGCGACTCGTCAACATAGCGCCGACCTTCCTGATTCACCGCAATGGCGCCCTTGTAAACCGCCAGACAGGCGTGGTGGTTGTGTTCGTCCATCGGGTGTTTGCCATAGGTACCCTTGATATGCACCATATCCCGCACATCGGCGCCCAGGGCCCAGGCCATGCGCAGCCCGTCACCCTCATTGCCCTCACCACCGATAAACACTGCATTGTCATACAGCGGGGAGAAGCGATGGATCATCTCGCGGTCATGCACAAAGCCGCCGCTGGCCAGAATCACCCCGCGCGACGCCCGAACCTCCAGCGGACTCCCGGCCTGCTCGGCAGCTACTCCGGTAACCCGCCCGCTGACATCGCGTTGCAACCGACGGGCTCGCGTATCGCGCAGCAGTTCAACCTTGCCGGTCGCCAAGGCGGCCCGTTCCAATTGGCGTATCATGTCGGCAGGATCAACATTGTGTACTCTGGGCACCGACTGCCCTGAGGCGGTTTCAATGACAGGCAGGAAACTGACACCGTGGTGCTTAAGCCACTCATAGGTTGCCAGTTGCTGGTCGACGTAGGCCTTGACCAATGCCTCGTCACATTCACCCTTGCCCACCTCGATCAGATCCCGATACAGCAGTTCAGAGGAATCCTCGATACCGCGTTCCTGCTGCAGATCAGTACCAGCGAAGGCCAGACAACCTCCGCTCATGGCTGAGGAGCCTCCTGTCGCCGAGGTCTTTTCCAGTATCAACACCTGAATTCCCGCTTCAGCCGCCGTCAACGCGGCAGTAAAACCAGCCAGCCCCCCACCGATCACCAAGAGTTCAGTCTCAAGACGGTTGCTCATGCCGTGCGCTCCTCGGTGGTTTCGAGCAGACGTTCGCCCAGCCCGTAAAAATCAAAAATCTCTCTGACTCGTAGTGGGTCTGGGCGGGCCGAAAAATAGTTGCGATTGCAGCTGCGGGTGCCGTTGGCCCGCTGCAGGTCGACCATCGCCTCGGCCTGCTTGATCCAGGCACCAAGCGAATCGAGCACCGGTACGCCGTCCACCTCACTGATACCGTGAGTAGCCAGCAGCACATTCAGCGGTGCCTCACCGGGAATGATCACTTCGGCGCCAGCGGTAATCAGTGCCCGTGCCGCACTGCGGAACTGCTCGATCAAAGGCTCAGGATCGCTGAAGGCCGCCAACACATCGGCGAAGCGGAAGCCAACGTGACGCACACCGGCCAGTCGCCCACCCAGCCCATGCCGAGCCGCGTTGTCGCTGACCAATTCAGCCAGTTCGTCGATGAACACCAGTACGCCAAAACGCCGGCCAAGCATGCAGGCAGTCAGCATGGCCGACTCACCGTAACCAACCACCGGGATGTTAAGCAGGCTACGGATTTCCCGCAGCGCCGGCTCCGGCAGGGTGCTGATCGCATAGGCGTCGTAACCCTGAGCTTCGGCATTGATACCGTTGGCCATGAACTGCAAGCCATGCAGGTACTGGAGAGCGCCGTACTTGATATCGTCGCCCGGATAATTGCTGCGGTAGGTGCCAGGCTGCATACCGTGCATATCGATCACGGTATCGGGGCGGGCCACTTTGCGGAAGTGAGCCCGCAACGCAGCGTCATAGGCGCCCAAGTCGCTGAGAACGGTAAAACTCTGATGCCAGATGCGAATGCTCATGGTCAGTCCCTGGTTGGCTGATTGTCGATGGACAGAGTGTCGGTGACGCTGTATTGCGCAGCATCGGCGCCGGCCAGACGGCCCAGCACCGACCCCGAGGTGAGCCCGGCACCACCGGCGTATTTGACGTAGTAAAGGTTGCCGACCAGCTCGCCGGCGGCATACAGCCCTTCGATCGGCTGACCCTGTTCGTCCTGAACCCGCGCCTGGCTGTCGACCTGCAGGCCGCCAAAGGTAAAGGTGATGCCACAAGTAACGGCATAGGCAACGAACGGCGGTTTGCTCAGCGGGTTGGCCCAGTTCGACTTCGGCAGACTCAAACCCTGAGTACAACGGCCATCACGTACCGCCGGGTTGAAGGGGATATCGGTACGCACCGCTGCGTTATAGTCGGTCAGGGTCTGCAGCAATGCTGCTGCATTTATGCCTTCGAGCCTGGCCGCCAGCGCTTCAAGGCTGTCGGCCTCGATACGGGTGGCCTGACGCACCCGGTACTCATCCGGCAGCAGGTGCTCGCTGTGCTGATCGAAGATCTGCCAGGCAACACCTCCGGGTTGGCGCAACACCTTCTCACCCATGCCGGAGTAGGTGTAATTGCGAAAATCCTCGCCCTCGTCGATAAAGCGCCGGCCATCGGCATTCACCACCACACCGAGGTGGAAATAGTTCTTCTGCATGTTGAGCAGGTTGATGTCACCCTGCGCCGGGGCGTTGAGGTCGTAGAACACGGCGTGGCAACCGGACCAGTTACCATGAGCCGCCGCACCGACATCCAGCGCCATCTGGATACCATCGCCGGTATTGAAACGTGAGCCACGCACCTTGGCCAGATCCCAGCCCGGCCCCAGGTACTGGGCACGCCAGCGCAGATTGGCGTGAAAACCGCCGGTGGCAACAATAACCGCAGGTGCGGCATACACCTCACCACGGTCGGTCAGCACCTGCCAGCGCCCGTCGCCACAGCGGTTCAGCCGCTTGCCGCGGGTATCATAGACAAGCTCAACTCCCTCCTGCACAGCCCGGCGAGTCAGAGCATCAACCAGTCCCAGGCCACCGCCGGACACCTCGACCGTCAGGCCGCCCCAAAATTTGTACTTACCGTCGACCTTGAACGCCTGGCGGCCATAGATCGGCATGAAGCGCACGCCCTTGCCGGTCATCCAGCACAGGGTATCCAGACTACGGGTAACCACGGTATCCAGCACTTCGGGGTCAGCCCGATACTGACTCATCGCGGCCAGCTCACCAAAGAAATCGTCCTCGCTGTAACTGCCGAAGTCACTGTTGTCCAGCTCACTGTCGAGCAGGTCGGGCATCAGCAGTTTGAGGTCGTTAGCACCCTGATAGGCAACCCGAAAAGCACCGCCAGTATGAGCCGAGTTGCCGCCTTTGAGCGCTTCGGGGGCACGCTCAAGCAGCGCCACTCTCGCCCCCTGCTCACGTGCAGACAGGGCTGCGCAGAGGCCGGCATTGCCGCCGCCGAGAACGATAACGTCGAATGAATGCATGCTGCTCTCCGTCTGTTGCGGTGATGCTGTCATCACCTGACATGGCGGCATTATCCAAGCGTGAAACCGGTAGTAGGAGGCACCAAGACCGAAGGGGTTTTTCGGATTAGCTGCAAAGTAATGCGAGGCTTTCCAGCAAAGCATGACTTTGATAGCAGCTGCGCCCCGGCTAGAATGCGCTCATGTCTATCCAACACGCCCTGCTTACCTCCCTGCTGGAACAGCCCTCAACCGGCTATGAACTGGCCAATCGCTTCGATCGCTCGATCGGCTATTTCTGGCAGGCCAGCCATCAGCAGATCTATCGTGAACTGGCGCGCATGGCCCGTAGTGGCTGGGTGCAGGTCGAGGAGCAGGACAATGGCGGCAAGCGCCGGCGCAAGGTCTACCGGGTGCTACCGGACGGACGTGAAGAGTTGATTCGCTGGGCGCGCAGCCCGGAGCTGTCACTGAACAATACCCAGGATCTGCTGGTAAAACTGCGAGCTGAAGCAGTGATAGGTCCGCTGGGGCTGGATGCCGAGCTGCAGCAACTGATCGAGCAGCATCAGGCACGACTGGAGGTTTACCGCGAAATCGAGCAGCGCGACTTTGCCGCCGCCAATCTGAGCAGGGCCCAACAACTGCAATATGCCATTTTGCGCAAGGGCATCATGACCGAGGAAAACTGGCTGGCCTGGGCGCAGCAAGTTTTGCCCCTGCTGCACCAAAACCAGCCATAGGATTACAGCGCCAGACGTTCCCGCGCGGCCTGATACTCGCGCTTGAGTCGTTCAACCAGCTGTGCCGCTGGTACCACTTCCTTCACTGCACCAACCCCTTGACCAGCACCCCAGATATCACGCCAGGCCTTGGACTTGCTGCTGCCGCCGGAACCAAAGCTCATCTTCGACGGATCAGACTCAGGCAGGCTCTCCGGATCCAGACCGCTGTTGACGATGCTCTGGCGCAGGTAGTTGCCGTGTACCCCGGTGAACAGGTTGGAGTAGACGATGTCCTCGGCGCTACTGGCAACGATCATGTCCTTGTAGGCCTGGTCGGCATGGGCTTCTTCAGTGGCAATGAAGGCCGAGCCAATGTAGGCCAGGTCGGCCCCGGCGGCCTGGGCTGCCAGCACCGCATTGCCGTTGGCAATCGAGCCGGACAGCAGCAGCGGGCCGTCGAACCACTCGCGAATTTCCTGGATCAGCGCGAACGGCGACTGGGTACCGGCATGCCCGCCAGCACCGGCGGCTACCGCAATCAGGCCATCGGCGCCTTTCTCGATGGCCTTCTTGGCGAACTTGTTGTTGATGATGTCGTGCAGCACGATGCCGCCATAGGCGTGGACCCGCTGATTCAGATCCTCACGAGCACCCAGCGAGGTGATGATGATCGGCACCTTGTACTTTTCGCACAGTGCCAGGTCGTGCTCCAGCCGGTCATTGGACTTGTGTACGATCTGGTTGACCGCAAACGGCGCGGCCGGTTTGTCCGGGTTTTGCGCATTGTATTCGTCCAGCTCGCGAGTGATGCGCTCCAGCCACTCTTCCAGCACCGGTCCGGGACGCGCATTGAGCGCCGGGAACGAGCCAACCACCCCGGCCTTGCACTGGGCAATTACCAGATCAGGGTTGGAAATGATGAACAGCGGCGAGCAGACCGCCGGCAACGACAGATTTTGCAGAATTGCGGGAAGAGCCATGAAGCCTCCGGAAACAGGTGGAAATTGATCAGGCCTGGCCAGCCAGAATCGCCTTGTAAGGCTCCATGCGCCGGGCCATTTCCGCACCCAGTGCCTGCAGTCCGCTCAGCGGCCGTACCATGACTTCGAATTCAAGAATCTTGCCCTGGTCATCGAAACGCAGCATGTCGATGCCCTTGAGCGCCTTGCCGTTGACCTCGGCACTGAACTCCAGAACTACGCTGGAGCCGCAGTCACTGACGAAGCTGCGATGATAGCGGAAATTCTCGAAAACCTGATTGACGTTTTTGAGTACCAGCTTGATGGCCGCTCGCCCTGGATAGGGGGTATGGGCTACCGGCGAGCGAAACACTATGTCATCGGCCAGCAACGGGTCCAGCTCTTCCATTGCATTACGTTCGAGAATCCGGTGCCAGGTATCAAGGGTGGCCTGGGCAGCCGGAGCAAGGGTATTGGATGACATGGGCGGCTCCTGTTGTTGGAATATTTATGCAACTGGTTGCATATCAATACCCCAAGCCACCCGATTTTGCAACGGGCACGACCAGCCACTCGTCATTACCAGCGGCTTAGCCGTGTGGTGATCCATGCACACTTATGGATGGCCACGCCGCTTCGCGACTCGCCATGACGATGCTGGAGCTAAATAATCCGCGAAAACCGCTGACTACCATCAACCTGCTGGTAGGCGTCGAACACCATGCACACCGAGCGCACCAGCAGTCGCCCGGCCGGCAATATTTCGATGTTGTCGACATCCAGCCGGATCAGGCCATCACGGTGCATTTGCTGAAGAATCGGCCAGCAATCGGCAAAATAGTTCTGAAAGTCGATGCCAAAGCGCCGCTCGATATCACCGAAACGCAATTTGAAATGACAAATAAGCTGGCCGATCACGGCCCGGCGCAACCGGTCGTCAGCATTGCAGCTTAAGCCGCGCCGGGTCGCCAGCCGGTCATGGTCGAGGCTGTCCTGATAAACCTTGATGTCGGCCGTGTTCTGGCAATACAGATCACCGATCTGACTGATGGATGAAACTCCCAGACCGATCAAATCGCAGTGGCCATGGGTGGTATAGCCCTGGAAGTTGCGCTGCAACTCACCCGACTCCTGGGCCAGGCTCAAGCTATCGTCGGGCAGGGCGAAATGGTCCATGCCGATATAACGGTAGCCGGCATCGGTCAGTTGCCGGATGCTGGTTTCCAGCATCTGTAGTTTGGCTTCCGGGCTGGGCAGATCGGCTGCGTTGATCCGCCGCTGCGGCGGAAAACGTTCGGGCAGATGAGCGTAGTTGAATACCGACAACCGATCCGGCTTGAGCGCGATGATCGCCTCTACGGTCTTGGCAAAACTCTCCGGGTTCTGCTTGGGCAGGCCGTAGATCAGATCGATGTTGATCGAGCGGTATTCCAGCGTGCGCGCCGCATCCATCACCGCCTGGGTCTGCTCAGGGCTTTGCAGCCGGTTGACCGCGCGCTGCACTTCGGGATCCAGATCCTGGACCCCGAAACTGACCCGGTTGAAGCCGATTTCACGCAACATGCCCATGGTCGACCAGTCCGCCTCACGCGGGTCGATCTCGATACTGTAGTCGCCGATATCGTCATCGTGCAGGTTGAAATGCGCCCGCAGCTTGGCCATCAGCCCACGCAGCTCCTCATGCCCGAGGAACGTGGGCGTGCCGCCGCCGAAATGCAGTTGTTCAACCTGCTGGTCCGGATCAGCATGGGCCGAGACCAGCTCGATCTCGCGGAACAGGCTCTTGAGGTAAGGCTGGGAGCGGCTGCGGTCCTTGGTAATGACCTTGTTGCAGGCGCAGTAGTAGCAGATGTTGGCACAGAACGGCACATGCACGTACAGCGACAGTGGCCGGCGTGCAAAGCGGCTACCTTCCAGCGCCTGAAGCAGATCGGCAGGCTCGACACCGTCATGAAACTGCACGGCGGTGGGATAGGAGGTATAGCGCGGCCCTGCGGTATCGTAACGGCGGATGAGTTCGGCATCCCAGCGGATGGTATTGAACATGGGAGGACGCTCCGAATGTATGACTCTGATGTCGTACAGCCTACCGCCAGCGCCTTGCCGACACCTTGACGCATATCAACGGTGCGCCATTTGCCTGTACCACCGGTCACTCACCGAGGCTTTTCAGCCCCAGCCGCCGAGCCAATTTGTGCAGGTTGCTCGGGTCCAGATCCAGCATTCGCGCCGCGGCGCTCCAGTTGCCATCGGTCACCGCCAGTGCCCGGCGAATCTGCTCGCGCTGACAACTGTCCACGCTGATACGCATGGGCTGCACACCCGTAGGTGCCGCGCCAACACTGCGTTCGTCCCTGAGCACCGGGGCGACACTGGCCGGCACATCCAATACTCCCGTATCCAGGACCAGCATGGCCTGGCGCGAGCCTTCACGCCCCAACGCCCGGATCGCCGCCCGACTGATCACGTGCTCAAGCTCACGCACATTGCCGGGCCAGTCATAGGCCAGCAGTGCCTGTTCGGCATCGCTGGCCAGACGCAGGCTGCGCACGCCCAGACGCGCCCGATTGAGTTCAAGAAAGTGCCCGGCCAGCAGCAGGATGTCATTGCCACGCTCACGCAGGGCCGGGATCGGCACCGGGTAGACCGAAAGCCGGTGGTACAGATCGGCCCTGAAGTCGCCCTTGGCCACCGAGTCGGCCAGATTACGGTTGGTGGCTGCGATGATCCGCACATCAACCCGCAACGGCTGGTCAGCGCCCAAACGCTGAATCTCGCCATTTTGCAGGGTTCTCAGCAGCTTGGCCTGGACACTCAGAGGCAACTCACCGACCTCATCGAGAAACAGGGTGCCGCCGTCAGCGGCATCGAATCGGCCACTGCGATCGTTGGCCGCCCCGGAGAATGCGCCTTTGACATGGCCGAACAGCTCGCTTTCAGCCAGCGACTCCGGCAACGCCGCACAGTTGACCTGAACCAACGGCTTATCCGCACGCGCCGAGTGGCGATGCAGCCAATGGGCAAACAGCTCCTTGCCCACCCCGGTTTCGCCACTCAACAGTACCGGCAAGTCTGAATCGGCCACCACTGCCAGCTCCTCGAGCAAGCGGGTGACCGCCGGGCTCTGACCGACAATGCCATGCTCGAAGCGACCAGGCAGCGTCTCGGGCGCAGTCACCCGGTCCAGACGCAAGGCCCGGTTTTCCTGCTCCAGGCGTGTTACCCGCAGTAGCGCCTCAACCAACGGCAACAGCTCCTGAAGACGCAACCTGGCCTGTTCGTCAAAGGTACCGGCGCGCAGTGCGTCAAAGGTCAGAGCCCCCCACAACTCACCTTCCACATACAGACTGACACCCATGCAATCGTGTACCGGCAGCGGCGCACCGGGGCTGTCGTCGAGCAAGCCGTCATAGGGATCCGGTAGCGGGCTGCCCGGCTCGAACCAGGTCGGCTCACGGCGCGACAGCAAGGCTGCCAGACGTGGGTGGCGTGCAATCTCGAAACGCCGGCCCAGCGCATCCTGCACCAACCCCACCGCCGCCAGAGGCCGCAGGCAGTCATCTTCGCGCTGTAGCAGCACCACCGCGCCACAGGCAAACGCCTCGCGCAATACGTGCACCAGGCGCTGCAAACGTACCGCAGCGGGCAGATCCGCAACCAGGTCAGGTAAAAGCAGCTTGTCGATCATGGTTCAATCTACCCTGTGACGGTCAAATAAACCCTATTTTTGATGAGTAATAATGACCATAAAAATCAAAATGCCAATAAATATCAACAACTTAAAAACTGGCACAGAGCTTGACATGGTTCAGTTAGATCCACTGAACGGAGCAAGTGCATGAACATCGACTATCTCAACAGCCCTTTGGGCGATCTGGCCCGCAGTATTCCCGGCGCCACCAAAGTGTTTCACGACTACCGCCTGGACTTCTGCTGCAATGGTCATCGGACCCTGGCCGAAGCCAGTGCCCGCAAAGGCCTGGAGCCAGATGCAGTGATCAATGAATTGCAGCGCCTGAGCGCCGGCCCCGGCGATACCCAGGACTGGAGCAGCGCCAGTGCCGCGGAACTGATTGATCACATTCTGCATCGCTATCATGCCCGGCACCGCGAACAACTGCCGGAACTGATTCGCCTGGCCCGCCGGGTCGAGCAGGTACATGGTGACCGGCCCGAGTGCCCCAACGGCCTGGCCGATCATCTGTGCGCCATGCTTCAGGAACTGGAAAGCCACATGCTGAAAGAGGAGCAGATCCTGTTCCCGTTATTGGCCCGCGGGCATGCCGCCATGGCCTCCGGCCCCATCAGCGTGATGCGCTTCGAGCATGAGCAGCATGGCGATGCGCTCGAAGGGGTTATCAACCTGACCAACGACATCACCCCGCCACCCGGTGCCTGCAACACCTGGCAGGCGCTGTACCGCGGGTTGGAAGAACTGCGCCAGGACCTGATGCAACACATTCATCTGGAAAACAACATCCTGTTCCAGGCCTGACCGGCATTACAGCACGAACATTGCCTTGGCACAGATAACCAGCAGCACGGCATGCAGCAACAGACTGACGTTCAGCCAGTGCATGCCGCGCTCGGCAATCAACTGGCGGCGGCGCAACACGATCAACGCCAGGTAATGACCGATGATCAGCAGCGCCAGCAGAATTTTAAGACTCAGCAGCGTGCCGAAGGTGGTCGCCAGTGGGTCGGCCAGCAACCGCCGATAGGGCCAGGCCAGGGCGATACCCGCGCCATACAGCAGTAAGGCCACCCAATGGATGACATGGCGCGCACGCTGGCCCAGCAACTCTGCCAGTCTGGTTCGGCTGGCTGGCTCCAGTTCACGCACAGCAGGCCAGAGAATCAGAACCTGGAAAAATAGTGCGCCAATGAAGGCGATAGCCATCAGCAAATGCAGGCTCTTGAGTAGCAGATAGGTCATTGTTCGGGTCCGTCGGCCATGGCTGGTTTCAGCTTACTAGAAGTACCTCCCAAATAAAGGCTGCTACCGAGGTACCCCCAAGGACATATTGTCGCAACCGCTCCTGTAACGGCAGCATGCGGCAACAGCAAGGAGATTTCCATGGCCCTATTCGGTCTGGGCTTTCGCCCCTTTTTTCTAGCCGGCAGCCTGTACGCCGCACTGGCGGTCCCCTTGTGGATCGCCGCCCTGTTCGGCCTGATCGACTGGCAGCCGGCCGGTGGCTGGCTGGCCTGGCACCGGCATGAAATGCCCTTCGGCTTCGCCGTGGCCATTGTGGCCGGTTTTCTGCTGACTGCCGTGCAGAACTGGACCAGCATCGCCGGTCTGGCCGGGCGTCCTTTGGCACTCCTGGCCGGGCTGTGGCTGGCTGCCCGCCTCGCCTGGCTGCTCGGCGCGCCCAACTGGCTGCTGATCCCCCTGGATCTGATCTTCCTGCCGGCAGTGGCGATCGTGCTTGGCCTGCGTCTGTGGCAAGTGCGCCAGGCACGCAATTACCCGATCGTGCTGGTGCTCGGCCTGCTGACATTGTGCAACCTGCTCAGTCTGATCGGCCTGGAACGCAACGATCACGGCCTGCAACGCCAAGGCGCGCTGGCGGCCATCTGGTTAATTGCCGCGCTGATCGGCCTGATCGGTGGCCGGGTCATCCCCTTCTTCACCAGTCGCGGGCTGGGGCTGAACGCCCAGGTCACGGCCTGGCCCTGGCTCGATCACACTCTGTTGATCGGCGGCTTGTTGCTGGCACTGTTGGTACTCAGCGGTATTGGACTGGTTGCCGCTCCCTGGCAAGCCGTACTGTTTCTGGTGTTGGCCGCAGGACACCTAATCCGCCTGCTGCGCTGGCACCACCCGGGCATCTGGCGCGTGCCGCTGCTCTGGTCCCTGCACTTGGCTTATGCCTGGCTGGTACTGGCCCTGCTGATCAGCGGCTTTTGGCATCTGGGCTGGCGTCCCGGCTTCAGCCAGGGCCTGCATCTGCTGACCATCGGGGCCATGGCCGGCATGATTCTGGCCATGATCGCCAGAGTCAGCCTCGGCCACACAGGTCGGCCGCTGCAGCCACCCCTCAGCATGGGAGTGGCCTTCGCCCTGCTCAATCTGGCGGTACCACTGCGCGTCTGGCTGGCGCCCAGTCAGCCGCTGGCCGGTTTCTGGCTGAGCAGCCTGTGCTGGACAGCAGCCTTCGCCCTGTTTCTCTGCCACTACGCGCCCATGCTCTGGGCCCCACGTGCAGATGGAAAGCCAGGCTGAACTGCAAACCAGTTACCTCTTTGGGGGCATGGCTTGATGGCCGTCAAGAATTTACTCTGAAACTCTGCCTTCGATGATGGAACGCTCATGCCACTCAGCAAACCGCACCGCCTGCAGGTCCTCCACCACCCACTGCTGGCTCATTTCAGCCCCGCAGTGCAAGACCAACTGCTGGCCGACGCTCACTACCGTGAGTATCACTCCCACGCGCAGATTTTGCGCCAGAGCGATCCTGCCGAGCGTTTCTTCATGGTGCTGGAGGGCCGCGTCAAGCTGTATCGCATATCTGCCGATGGCAAGGAAAAGGTGGTGGAAATCATCCAGCCGGGCCACACCTTCGCTGAAGCGGTGATGTTCATGCGCAAGTCGGTCTATCCGGTCTGCGCCGAAACCCTGGATGCGGTCAAACTGGTCGCCTTCTCCAACCGCCTGATGCTGCATCATTTGCAGGAAAACCCGCAGACCTGTCTGCACTTGCTTGGCCACCTGAGCATTCGTCTGCATCAACGCCTGGACGAACTGGAAAATCTGACGCTGCAAAATGCCACTCAGCGCCTGGCCCTGTACCTGGCTGGCCAGGTCAAGGACCACTCGCAGGACAGCGCCGCCATCGACCTGATGCTGCCCAAGGGCCTGATCGCCGCGCGGCTGTCAATCAAGCCGGAAACCCTGTCACGGGCCATGGCAAATCTGCGCGAACGCGGGCTTATCGAGAGCAAGGCCCGGCATATCCGGATTCCCAGCCTGTCGCGGCTGCTCAATGAATTCTCCCAGGGAGACTGCTCGAACGTTCAAGCAGACTCTGGAAAGCCTATACTTTGCAGCGACAGATCCTGACCCAGAGAACCAACCCCACCCATGTTCTGGTTTTGGCGCACACTGGCCTCCCTGTGTCTCGGCCTGGCTAGCCTGGGCGTAGTACTGCCCGGCCTGCCGACCACGCCCTTTCTTCTGGTAGCGGCCTGGGCTGGCGCTCGCGGCTGGCCAGAACTGGAAGCCCGCCTGCTCGCCCACCCGCATTACGGTCCGCTGATCCGTAACTGGCGCGAGCACCGGGCCGTTCCGCGCCGAGCCAAATGGCTGGCCAGTGCCCTGATGCTCAGCAGCGTGCTGATGATCTGGCTGCTACCAGCACCACAACTGCTCCGCTGGCTGTTGCCGGCCTTCCTGCTGTGCGTCGCGCTGTGGCTTTGGACCCGGCCGGAGCCCTCCAGCCACACTGGATAGATCGCCTGCCTCTACTACAGTTAGACCTGACGGCGTTCATATCTGACTGAGTAATGAAGGAAAGGAGAACTTCATGGCCTTGCCCACCCCTGTGCCACGGAGCCGGCAATATCAGGCTCTGGGCCTGTCCACCCTGGCCTTCACGTTGTGCTTTGCGGTCTGGACGGTGTTTTCCATCATCGGCCTGAGCATGAAAACCGAGTTCGGCCTGAGTGATACCCAGCTCGGCCTGCTAATGGCCACGCCAGTACTGACCGGTTCGATCAGTCGGCTGTTTCTGGGGATCTGGACCGACCGCTATGGCGGCCGCTGGGTATTCGGCCTGCTGATGCTGACCAGCGCCGCCTGCACCTACCTGCTGACCTATGCACAGAATTACCCCATGCTGCTGCTCGGCGCACTGGGTGTAGGCCTGGCGGGGGGCGCCTTCATTGTCGGCGTGACCTACACCGCCGCCTGGTTCGAGCCCGAGCGTCAAGGCACGGCGCTGGGCATCTTCGGCGCCGGCAATGTCGGGGCGGGGGTCACCAACTTCGCCGCCCCCTTTCTGCTGGTCGCCCTCGGCTGGCAGGGAACGGCTCAGGTCTATGCAGCTATCCTGGCCATCATGGGCGTGGTGTTTTTGCTCGCCGCCCGTGAGGACCCTCTGGCCGCCGAACGCAGACAACAAGGCGCGCCGGGAATGCTCGAGCAACTCTCGCCCCTGGCCGACCCCAGGGTCTGGCGCTTCTCGCTGTATTACTTCTTTGTGTTTGGCGCTTTCGTTGCCCTGGCCCTGTGGCTGCCGCACTATCTGATGGGCGTCTATAAGGTCGACATCAAGACCGCCGGGATCATTGCCGCGCTTTATACCGTACCTGCCTCGCTGTTTCGCATTCTCGGCGGGGTGCTGTCAGACCGCTACGGCGCCCGCAAGGTTATGTACTGGACCTTTCTGGCTTCGGTAGCCTGCACCTTTGTGCTCAGCTATCCGGCTACCGATTTCATCATTGCAGGTGTCCAGGGCGAGGTTCGCTTTCACTTTGAAATCAGCCTGTATGCCTTCACCGTGCTGATCTTCATCCTCGGATTCTTCATGTCGCTGGGCAAGGCGGCGGTGTTCAAACATATTCCGGTCTACTATCCCAAGCATGTCGGCGCGGTTGGCGGGGTGGTCGGCATGGTGGGGGGGCTGGGCGGTTTTTGCCTGCCACTGACCTTCGGCATGCTCAATGACGTCATCGGCATCTGGCAAAGCAGCTTCATGCTGCTGTTTCTGATCGTCGCTGCGGCACTGGGCTGGATGCACTACAGTATTCGCCGGGCCGAGCGGGTCGAATGGCAAACCCAGCAAGTCTCGACCGATCTGCCGGAGCTGGCCACCCCCAAGGCCTTTGTGCTGGACGACTGGCGTCCGGAAGATCCAGAGTTCTGGGACACCACCGGGCGACGCATCGCCACTCGTAACCTGTGAATCTCGATCCCCAACCTGTTGCTGGCCTTCGCGGTCTGGACCATCTGGAGCATTCTGGTAGTAAAGCTGCCAGCCCTGGGCTTCAGTTACAGCGCCAACCAGTTGTTTTGGCTGGCCGCCTTGCCGGCACTGTCCGGCGCCACCTTACGGATCTTCTACAGTTTCATGGTGCCGATCTTCGGTGGTCGGCGCTGGACGGCATTGTCCACCGCCAGCCTGCTGCTGCCCTGCCTGTGGATCGGGGTTGCTGTGCAAAATCCGGATACGCCCTACCTGATTATGCTGATCCTGGCCTTGCTGTGCGGTTTTGGTGGCGGCAATTTTGCCTCCAGCATGGCCAATATCAGCTTCTTCTACCCGCAGGCACACAAGGGCGCAGCCATGGGCATGAATGCCGGGCTCGGCAACCTCGGGGTGTCCGCCATGCAGTTGCTGGCACCGCTGGCCATTGCCAGCAGCGTCTTCGGCGGCATGGCCGGTGAGCCGCTGATCATTCAGGAGGGCAGCAACGCTGGCAATCCGGTCTGGCTGCAGAACGCCGCCTTCATCTGGGTGCCACTGATCGTAGTGGCCGCCCTGGCGGCCTGGTTCGGCATGAACGACATCGCCGACGCCAAGGCCAGCTTCAAGGATCAGGCGGTGATCTTCAAGCGTCAGCACAACTGGCTGATGTGCTGGCTGTATATGGGCATGTTCGGCAGTTTCATCGGTTTTGCCGCCGGTTTCCCGTTGCTGGCCGGCATGCAGTTCCCGGAAATGGACCCGGTCAAGTATGCCTTCCTTGGGCCTCTGGTTGGCGCTCTGGCGCGCCCGGTCGGCGGTGCCATGGCCGACAGGCTTGGTGGCGCACAAGTAACCCTCTGGGCCTTCGTGGTCATGATCGGCGGGGTCATCGGTGTGCTGAGCTTTCTGCCGAGCGACCAAGGGAGCGGTAACTTCTGGGGCTTCTTTGCCATGTTCCTGCTGCTGTTCGTCTGCTCGGGTATCGGTAACGGCTCGACCTTCCGCATGGTTCCGGTGATTTTCCATGATCTGCTACTGCGCGAGCTGGGCAACGAACGCGCCGAAGAGGCCCAGAAGGCCGCCAACCGCGAATCGGCGGCGGTCATCGGTTTCATCTCGGCGATTGCCGCCTATGGCGGTTTCTTCATCCCCAAGGCCTACGGCAGCTCCATTGAACTCACTGGCAGCGTGGCCGCGGCCTTCATCGGCTTCATCCTGTTCTACGCCAGCTGCATTGCCGTAACCTGGTGGTTCTATGCCCGGCGCGGAGCACCCGCGCCGTGCTGAGGGAGGTAAAAAATGGGTTGCTTATGCGGCCCCAAGGGAGATGATCTTTGCCGGTCAGCCACCACTGGCGTTCATGAACCGCAGAATCTGTACCTGATCCACTTCGAACTGGTGACGGGCCGGTTTGAGCTGCATGGCCCGGTCCAGGGCCTGATGAATCGGTGCGTCAGTGGTCGGGTGGCGGCGCACCAGCGCGCGCAGATCGATGGCGTTTTCATGCCCCAGGCACAGCAGCAGCCGACCTTCGGCAGTCAGCCGCACGCGGTTGCAACTGGCGCAGAAGTTGTGCGAGTGCGGCGAGATGAAACCGATACGCGAGGCCGGGTAATCCGCTACCCGCACATAACGGGCCGGGCCACCGGTGCTTTCGGTGCTATCGAGCAAACTGTAGCGTTCAGCGATCCGGGCACGGACTTCATCGCTGCTGCACAGCGACTCAGCGCGTGAACGGCCCACTTCGCCCAGCGGCATCTCCTCGATGAAACTGATATCCAGCCCGTGGTTCAGGGCGTAGTCGACCAGCGCCGGGACTTCGTCGGCATTGCGCCCTTTCATCACCACCACATTGAGCTTGATACGTTCGAAACCCGCACTGCGCGCGGCCTCAATCCCGGCCAATACCTGCGCCAGCTCGCCAGTGCGGGTGATCGCCCGGAACCGGGCGGGGTCGAGGCTATCGAGGCTGATGTTGAGGCGTTTGACACCGGCATCGGCCAACGGCCGGGCCAGCTTGACCAGTTGCGAGCCGTTGCTGGTCATAACCAGTTCACGCAAACCGGGCAGCGCGCTGATGCGCTCACACAACCCGACAATACCCTGACGCACCAGCGGTTCGCCGCCGGTCAGGCGGATTTTCTTCACCCCGCGGGCGACGAACAGCCGGGCCAGCCGTTCAATCTCCTCCAGGCTCAAGACCTGCTGGCGTGGCAGAAAGGTCATATCCTCGGCCATGCAGTAGACGCAGCGAAAGTCGCAGCGGTCGGTCACCGACAGCCGCAGATAATCGATACGTCGGCCCAGGCCGTCGATCAGCGCTGCCTCAGTCATGACGCCCTCCTATTGCACCAGTGGCGAATCAGCGGCACGCAGAACGATACCTTCGATCTCGGCCTCAGCCATCAGGGTTTCCAGATACTGCACTACCGCCTTGCGCCAGACCCGCTCACCCAGCTCCCGGGCGATGCTGTCGCGAACATGCTCATAGGGCAGTTGGCGGCCATCAATACGCTGATCGACCCTGACGATATGCAGACCGTAACGCGACTCCAGTGGCTGCGCCGACAAGCCTTCTGGCAGACGCAGCAACTGCCGCTCGAACTCGGGCACGGTCTGGCCCTGGCTGATCTGACCCAGCGCCCCGCCCTGCTCTTTGGATGGGCAATCGGAATGCCGCTTGGTCAGTTCGGCAAACCGCTCGGGCGCTTCCTGCAACTGACTGATCAACTGCAGCGCCACCTCACGCTGCTGGCTGCGCCCCACCGCATCCTCGGCCGGCACGGCCAGCAGGATATGACTGGCCGCCACCAGTGGAGCACTGCAATAGCGCGCCTGATTGGCCTGGTAGAAACGTTGCAGGCTGGCCTCATCGGCTTCCGGCACCTGCACCTCGCACTCCAGCAAGCCACGAATCAGGGCCTCTTCGGCCGTTTCACCCGCAGCGGGCCGTACTTCCACACCCAACTCGGCAGCCCGCTGGTCCAGCAACTCTCGAATCACCAGTGCCTGAGCCGCCAGATAAATCGCATCCTCACGATTCTCGGCCGGGTGATACTGCATTTCCCGGGCAATCGCCTCGGGGTCCAGCTCGATACCGTTGACCCTGACCTGCGGCCACTCGGCACGCTCACTGCTGGCAATGATCGCAGCGTTGTTCATCGCTCTACTCCTGTACGGGTCTGAAAGCGTGCAGGTAACTGCCCTGCACGCACCAGGCTCTCAACCACGTTGACGGACGATCTGATAACGGCGACCCAGATACCACACCGGGGCACTGATGATGTGCACCAGCCGGGTAAAGGGGAACAGCACGAACAGCGTCAGGCCGAGGAACACGTGCAGTTTGTAGACCAGGCTGACCGGCTCGATCGACGCAGCCGCCAGGAACGGCTGGAAGGTCACGGTGTACTGTGCCCAGTTGGCCAGCAACACCATCACCGAGCCATCCATGTGTCCGGCCGAGGCCGGAATGGTGGCCAGACCCAGCAGCAGTTGCGCCAGCAGCACCCAGAGAATCATGATGTCCGAGAAGCTCGACTGGGCACGTACCCGCGGGTTGGTCATGCGCCGGTGAATCAGCATGAGCAGACCGACCAGACACAGGATGCCGAAGAACCCGCCCGACACCATCGCCAGCAACTGCTTGTTCGAGGTGCTGATGACATGGTGATAAATCGCCTCCGGAATCAGCAGGCCAACGAAGTGCCCGGCCAGAATGAACAGGATGCCGATATGGAACAGGTTGCTGGCCAGACGCAGGCCCTTGTCATGCATAAGCTGACTGGAGTGCGCCTTCCAGGTGTATTGCGACAGATCGAAGCGCGCCCAACTGCCGATCACGAACACCGCCAGGGCAATGTAGGGATACACGCCGAACAGAAGAAAATTGAAGTTTGACATGCTTGCCTCCTAGGCCTTGCCGGCCGATACGGCGTTATCGTTGAACCCGACCCAATGCACCGGCACCGCCTGCTCTTCACGCGGTTTGCCCGGTGCCCGGCTGGTGCCGCAGGCACCCTGGCTGTCGCCATTGAGGAAGGTCACTTCCTCTTCCTGCCAGTCCCGGTCGAGTGCTTCCAGACTGTGATCGGGCTGGCCCGGTTCGATACCGGCGGTGGCCGTTTCCGGCTCACACCCGGCAATCTGCAACAGCGCCTGCAAGCAAGCGGCATAGTCCGACTCACGCTCGGCCAACCGGGCAGCCAGCAGCGCCAGCAGGTGCTGTACGTCGGCCAGACCTTCGCGGGCCTCCAGATCCTCTCGACTGGCAAGAAACTCCAGGTACAGCGGGATGTAGTCCGGCAGCTCCTTGACCCCGATGGCAAAACCGGCAGCCTCGTACTGGGCCATCAGATCGACCATCGCCTGACCGCGATCGCGCGACTCGCCATGCACATGCTCGAACAGCAACAGCGACAGGTAGCGGCCACGCTCGAACAGCTCGGTCCAGGCTTCCTGCACGTCCAGCAATGGCTGGCCAGCAACACGCTCCAGCAGCGCCTGCAGGGCCTGACGCTGGGCCGGGCTGACCTCCCGGGCAGCGGCAATCGCTTGGTTCAGCTCATCCCGGGCCGCCTGGACGGCGGCCTCGGGGTAATCGAGCAACAGGGAAATTACCTTGAGAATTCGCATGTTCAGTTCTCCCAGATCTGCACGGTCTTGAGCACGTCACGGCGGCTGGCCTTCTTGCCACCGAACATGTTGACCTCGGAACTGCCATTGCAGCCGCTGCCGAAGCTGAAGCCACAACCATTGCGCTCGGCAAAGACTTCGCTCAGCGCCTCTTCGCGGTGCGCGGTGGGGATCACGTAGCGGTCCTCGTAGTTGGCAATCGCCAGATAGCGGTACATGTCTTCGGCCAGCGCCTTGGTCAGACCCACCTCTTGCAGTGCCTTGAGGTCTTCCACCCCGTCGACCTGCTGGGCCCGCTTGTACACGCGCATGGCCAGCAGGCGCTTGAGCGCCAGCTTGACCGGCGCTTCATCACCGGCAGTCAGCAGGTTGGCCAGATAGCGCAGCGGAATGCGCAGGCTGTCGACATCCGGCAGAATGCCGTTCATCCCGACCTTGCCAGCCTCGGCTGCATTCTGGATCGGCGACAGCGGCGGCACGTACCAGACCATCGGCAGCGTGCGGTATTCCGGGTGCAGCGGCAGCGCCAGCTTCCAGTCCACCGCCAGCTTGTACACCGGCGATTGCTGAGCCGCCTCAATCACCGACATCGGCACGCCATCGGCCAGCGCCTGCTTGATCACCTTGGGATCATGCGGATCAAGGAAAATCTCCAGTTGCTTCTGGTACAGGTCCTGCTCGTTCGGGGTACTGGCCACCTCATGAATCCGGTCGGCGTCGTACAGCAGTACGCCGAGGTAGCGAATCCGGCCAACACAGGTTTCCGAGCAGACGGTCGGCATGCCCGACTCGATCCGCGGATAACAGAAAATGCACTTCTCGGATTTGCCGCTCTTCCAGTTGAAGTAGATCTTCTTGTACGGGCAGCCGCTGATGCACATGCGCCAGCCGCGGCACTTTTCCTGGTCGATCAGGACGATGCCATCCTCTTCGCGCTTATAGATCGCGCCACTCGGGCAGGCGGCCGCACAGGCCGGGTTCAGGCAGTGCTCGCACAGACGCGGCAAGTACATCATGAAGGTGTTTTCATACTCACCATAGATGTCGGCCTGGACCTGGTCGAAGTTCTTGTCCTTGCGCCGTTTGGCGAACTCGGTGCCAAGAATTTCTTCCCAGTTCGGGCCCCATTCGATCTTCTCCATGCGCTTGCCGGAAATCGCCGAACGCGGCCTGGCGGTCGGCTGGTGGGCCGACTCGGGTGCGGTGTGCAGATGCTGGTAGTCAAAATCGAACGGCTCGTAGTAGTCGTCGATGGTCGGCATGTCGGGGTTGGCGAAGATGTTCGCCAGCACCCGGAACTTGCCACCGATCTTCGGGTTGATCGAGCCGTCCTTGTTGCGTACCCAGCCACCCTTCCACTTGTCCTGGTTCTCCCACTCCTTGGGATAGCCAATGCCGGGTTTGGTCTCGACGTTGTTGAACCAGGCGTACTCCATACCTTCACGGCTGGTCCATACGTTCTTGCAGGTAATCGAGCAGGTATGGCAGCCAATGCACTTGTCCAGGTTCAGCACCATGCCCACTTGTGAACGAATCTTCATGGCTGTCTCCTCAGTCGATATCACGCGGCAAGGGTTGCGGCAGAGCGTCGCCGCCCAGTCCGCCATGTTCGGCACCATCCAGCCAGTCGACCTTGCTCATCTTGCGTACCACAACGAACTCGTCACGGTTGCAGCCCACGGTGCCGTAGTAGTTGAAACCATAGGCCTGCTGGGCATAGCCACCGATCATGTGAGTCGGCTTGAGCACCACCCGGGTGACCGAGTTGTGGTGACCGCCACGAGTACCGGTCATTTCACTGCCCGGCATGTTCACGATCCGTTCCTGGGCGTGGTACATCATCACCATGCCCTCCTTGACCCGTTGACTGACCACCGCCCGGGCGACCAGCGCACCGTTGGCGTTGAAGCACTCGACCCAGTCGTTGTCTTCGATACCGGCTTTTTGGGCATCGATTTCCGACAGCCAGATGATCGGCCCACCCCGACTGAGAGTGAGCATGATCAGGTTGTCCGAGTAGGTGCTGTGGATGCCCCACTTCTGGTGCGGGGTGATCCAGTTCAGCACGATCTCGGTATTGCCGTTGGGCTTCTTGCCCTTGACGTACTCAATGGTGCGGGTGTTGATCGGCGGGCGATAACTCATCAGCTGCTCACCGAACGCCTGCATCCACGGGTGATCCTGATAGAACTGCTGACGACCGGTGATGGTGCGCCATGGAATCAGCTCGTGGACGTTGGTGTAGCCGGCGTTGTAACTGACCTTCTCGTCTTCCAGGCCAGACCAGGTCGGGCTGGAAATGATCTTGCGCGGCTGCGCCTGAATGTCACGGAAGCGGATCGCTTCGTGCTCCTTGGCCAGTGCCAGATGGGTGTGATCGCGACCGGTGAATTTCGACAGTGCCGCCCAGGCCTTGACCGCCACATGACCATTGGTCTCGGGTGCCAGGCTGAGTACGACCTCGGCAGCATCAATGGCAGTATTGATCTGTGGCCGGCCCTGGCTGACACCCTCTTCCTGCACCACATGGTTGAGCTTGCCGAGGAACTCGACCTCATGCTCGGTATTCCAGCCGATCCCCTTGCCACCGTTACCCAGCTTGTCCAGCAGCGGCCCAAGCGAGGTGAACTTCTTGTAGGTGTTGGGGTAGTCACGCTCGACCACCATCATGTTCGGGCAGTTCTTGCCCGGTACCGGCGCTTCACCGGCGGTTTTCCAATCCGTACCACCGAACGGCTGAGCCAGTTCGCCGGGGCTGTCATGCAGCAGCGGCACGGTGACCAGATCCTGTTCGACCCCAAGCACACCCTCGGCCACCTGGGAAAACTTCTTGGCGATGGCCTTGTAGATTTCCCAGTCCGACTTCGACTCCCAGGCCGGGTCCGCCGCCTGCGACAGCGGATGGATGAACGGGTGCATGTCCGAGGTGTTGAGATCGTCCTTTTCGTACCAGGTGGCGGTCGGCAGCACGATGTCCGAATACACGCAGGTACTGGACATGCGGAAGTCCAGCGTGGTGACCAGATCCAGCTTGCCGATCGCACCCTCATCGACCCACTCGGCCTCATGTGGCTTGAAGCCGTCTCGCTTGCCCAGATCCTCGTTGAGCACGCCATGCTTCTCAGCGCCCAGCAGGTACTTGAGCATGTACTCATGGCCCTTGCCGGAGCTGCCCAGCAGGTTGGAGCGCCAGATGAACAGGTTGCGCGGGAAGTTGTCCGGGTTATCGGGCTGCTCACAGGCGAACTTCAGACTGCCGTCCTGCAACGATTGCAGTACATAGTCCTTCGGCTCCAGGCCTTTGGCTGCCGCTTCACGGCAGATCTGCAGCGGGTTGCGATTGAGCTGCGGCGCGCTGGGCAACCAGCCGGCACGTTCGGCGCGGACGTTGTAATCGAGCATGTGCTCGGGGAACTGGCTCTTGTCGGCCAAGGGTGAGAGCACTTCATGAATGCTCATCTTCTCGTGGCGCCACTGCGAGCTGTGGTTGTAGAAGAAGCTGGTGCTGTTCATTTGCCGCGGCGGACGGCTCCAGTCCAGGCCGAAGGCCAGTGGCAGCCAGCCACACTGCGGGCGCAGTTTTTCCTGACCCACGTAGTGCGCCCAGCCACCCCCGGTCTGACCCACGCAACCGCACAACATCAGCATGTTGATCAGGCCGCGGTAGTTCATGTCCATGTGGTACCAGTGGTTCATCGCCGCACCGACGATAATCATCGACCGGCCATGGGTCTTGTCGGCGGTATCGGCGAACTCGCGGGCGATCTGGATCACCTTCTCACGCGCAACACCGGTGATCTGCTCCTGCCAGGCCGGGGTGCCGGGAACGCTGGCATCGTCGTAGCTGCTGGCAACGTTGCCACCACCCAGGCCACGATCAATCCCCAGACCGGCGGCCTGAATATCAAATACCGTGGCGACCTTGACCGCCCGGCCGTCACCCAGGGTCAGGCTGCGGGCCGGCACCCGGCGCAACTGAATTTCCTCGCCCTCGACGTGCTGGAAATGCTCGTGCAGTTGGCCGCCAAAATACGGGAAGGCCACCTCGACCGCTTCGCCGCCATCGAGCTGTGACAGTTGCAACTCGACATCGCGGCCGTCACGCCCTTCACGGGCCTCGATATTCCATTTTCCGGACTCGCCCCAGCGATAACCGATCGAACCCAACGGCGACACCAGCTCACCGGTCGGGCCGTCAACCGCCACGGTTTTCCACTCGGGATTGTTGTCCTGGCCAAGCTTGCCATCCAGATCGGAGGCGCGCAGGAACCGGGTCGGCTGATAGCCGCCGGCCAGGGGCTCAAGCAGCACCAGCATTGGCAGGTCGGTATAGCGGCGCACATAGTCGGTGAAATAGGCGCTGGGTTTTTCCAGGTGAAATTCCTTGAAGATCACATGGTTCATGGCCTGGGCCAGCGCCGCATCGGTGCCCTGCTTGGGGTTGAGCCACAGGTCGGTGAGCTTGGCCACCTCGGAGTAGTCCGGGGTTACCGCCACGGTCTTGGTGCCCTTGTAGCGCACCTCAGTGAAGAAGTGCGCATCCGGGGTCCGGGTCTGCGGTACGTTGGAACCCCAGGCAATGATGTAGTTGGAGTTGTACCAGTCGGCCGACTCCGGCACGTCGGTCTGCTCGCCCCAGACCATCGGCGAGGCCGGCGGCAGGTCGCAGTACCAGTCGTAGAAGCTCATGCACACCCCGCCAATCAGCGACAGGTAGCGGCTGCCGGCGGCGTAGCTGATCATCGACATGGCCGGAATCGGTGAGAAACCAATCACCCGATCCGGGCCGTACTGCTTGATGGTATAGACGTTGGCAGCGGCGATGATCTCGGTCACTTCCTCCCAGCTGGAGCGCACAAAGCCGCCCAGACCACGCTTGCTCTTGTACGAGCGGGACTTGGCCGGATCCTCGACAATACTGGCCCAGGCCTCGACCGGGGTCTTGCCCGCCCGGGCCTCACGCCAGAGTTTGAGCAGCGACTTGCGCACCTTGGGATACTTGACCCGGTTGGCGCTGTAGATATACCAGCTGTAGCTGGCACCGCGCGGGCAACCACGGGGCTCGTGGTTGGGCAGGTCCGGACGGGTGCGCGGATAGTCGGTCTGCTGGGTTTCCCAGGTGATCAGGCCGTTCTTGACGTAGATCTTCCAGGAACAGGACCCGGTACAGTTGACCCCGTGGGTCGAGCGGACGATTTTGTCGTACTGCCAACGCGCACGGTAGACGTTCTCCCAGTCACGCGACTCCTCGCGGGTCTCGCCGTGACCGTCAGCGAATTCGCCCTGCTTCCTCTTGAAGAAGCGCAGTTGATCGAGCAGATGGCTCATGGTGGTTCTCCTCATTCCGAACGGATAAGCCGTTCAGTGGCTATCGGGATTGCTAGCGGAACTGCTGCCGTTTTTTGCTTTATTTGATCGTCACTTCCTGTTGACGGAGGGCCTCAAGCTCACGATCCACCGAGGACACGTAGTACTCCTCGGAGAACGCCCCCTCAGGTTCCTTGAGCCAGACAAAACAGAGGGCGAAGCTGATGAAGGCCCCGGCGGCAATGATCATGAAGAACTGCGACGGGGATACGAACGTATAGAGAGTAAGGTAGCAGACCGCCCCGACATTGCCATACGCGCCCGCCATCCCCGAGATTTGCCCGGTGATGCGCCGCTTGATCGAGGGGATGATGCCGAAGGTCGCGCCCTCAGCCCCCTGCACGAATACCGAGCAGGCCACAGTCACCGCCACGGCAACCAGCAACGGCCACTTCTCGCTCATCAGCCCCATCATCAGGAAGCCGACACCGATACCGAACATGTAGGCCAGCATCACGAAGCGGCGATTACCCAAACGGTCGGACACCAGCCCGCCCATTGGTCGGGCAACCAGATTGACGAAGGCGAACGAGGCGGCAATGATCCCGGCGGTTGTCGGAGTCAGCCCCCAGGTCAATTCGAAGAACATCGGCAGCATCGACACCACCGCCAGCTCGGCACCGAAGTTGGCGAAATAGGTCGAGTTCAGCGCGGCGACGCTGTTGAACGGATACTTGTCATCCTCCGGCACGCCCTTCTTCAGGATCGGCACGTTGACCCGCAGGATCTGGATGATCTGGTACAGCACCACCAGGGCAATCACCACGTAGCAGACCGTTGCGCCGGTTGCTGACAGGTAGCCCATGTCCTCAATCCGCCAGACCAGGATGCCCAGCACGCCGACCATGGGGATGGTCCAGAGAATCAGCTTGATCATGTCGGCCCAGGTACTGACCTCCATGGCACTGGCCTTCTTCGGCTTGTGATGCACGGTACCGGGCGGGCCGTCGGAAATCGCAAACCAGTAGTAGACCCCGTAGGCCGCCATGATCAGCGCCGAGCTGGCAATCGCCCAGCGCCAGCCTTCCGGACCGCCGAAGATATGGATCGCGATAGCCGGCAGGCTCATGGCTGCAGCAGCCGAACCGAAGTTGCCCCAGCCGGCATAGAAGCCTTCGGCAAAACCGATGTCCTTGGGCTTGAACCACATGGCGGTCATGTGGATGCCGACCACAAAACTGGCGCCAATCGAGCTGAGCACCAGGCGTGATACCAGCAGTTGTACGCGGCTGTCACCAAAGGCGAAGAACAGCGCCGGCAGCGCCATCACCACCAGCAGCACCGAGAACACCCGGCGCGGCCCCCAACGGTCCAGCGCCATCCCGACGATGATCCGCGCCGGGATCGTCAGCGCCACGTTGGCAATGGCAAACAGCTTGATATCGTCCGGGGTCAGCCAGTCGAGGCTTTTCAGCATGCTCGACGCCAGCGGCGCCATGCCGAACCAGACGAAGAAAGTGATGTAGAAAGCGATCCAGGTCAGATGCAGCGCCCTGATTTCCGGATTCTTCCACTTGAACACATCAGCAACTTTCATGTTCCGTTACTCCTTGCAACTCAGGGGCAAGCCTGGATCAGCACCGGGCACGGAGCCCGGCGCGCCAGGAAGGCACTGACACTGCCAAAAGTCATGTAGTCGAGTTCATCGACCAGCAGATTGAGCGAGCGCGATATGAAGCCACCGTCCGGCTCGTTGCTGTGACGGGCAATCACCAGCAGGTCGGGCTTCTTGTGCTCGGCAGCCTTGAGGATCATCTTGCGGGCGTCGCCTTCGGCCAGAATCACATCGGCATTGAGGCCGGCCTGACCGACCCGCTCGGCCGCCTCGCGCAGAAAGCCCTGGAACTCGGCGCGTTGCTGGCTGAACAGTTCGGAACTGGCGTCACTGGTGTCCAACGAGCCTTCAACCACCCCGATCAGCATGATCAGCGGGTCGAGCGGCTTGAACATGGCGATGGTGGCATCCAGCGCCTTGCGGGAATTACGTGAGTTGTCGTAAGCGATCATGATTCTCATGGTCTGTCTCCGCTCAGGGGTTCTTCACATAGGCATTGCGGCGCAGGTAGAACCACCAGTTGAGAACCAGGCACAGGGCGTAGAACACCGCGAACCCGTACATGGCCACCTCCGGGGTGCCGGCCTTGACCTGCTCACCAATCACGATCGGGGCAACGAAGGAGCCGTAAGCGGCCACCGCCGAGGTCCAGCCCAGTACCGGGCCAGCCTTCTCGCGGTCGTAGATCACACCGATGGTGCGGAAGGTCGAACCGTTACCGATGCCGCTGGCAGCGAACAGCACCAGGAACAGCACCAGGAACAGGAAGAAGTACTGCTCAGGCTGGCTGGAGCTGTAGGCCTGCTGCAGCACGTAGCCGACCGCCACCGAGGCTGCGACCATCACCACCGAGATCACCTGGGTGACAATCGAGCCGCCAACCTTGTCAGAGATCCAGCCACCCAGCGGGCGGATCAGCGCACCGATGAACGGGCCAATCCAGGCATAGGTCAGCGCGCTGGGCGCATTGGGGTTGGCCACCCGGGTTATCGTGCCGTCGGCTGCCACCTCGGTAACGAAGCCGAAGATCACCGTGATTGACAACGGCAGCGCCATCGAGAAGCCAATGAAGGAGCCGAAGGTAAGGATGTACAGCACGCTCATCGACCAGGTGTGCTTGTCGCGGAAGATCGCGAACTGGCGCTTGATGTTCGGCTGAATGCTGCCCGGCAGCAGCCGCAACAAGCCCAGGGTCAGCCCCATGATCAGGATCATGGTCAGCCACATATTGAGTACACCCAGCCCCACCGGAGCCGGCAGATACAGATACAGGCCCACCGCAGCGGCAATGAAGCCCACGCCGTACAGGCCAAGAATTTTGCCGAAAGCACCCAGGGCGCTGCCCGGATTCGGGGTAATTGGCTCAAGGTTGTTCATGCCGAACCAGCCGGCAAACGCCAGCGGAATCAGAAACACCAGCCAGACCCAACCGGCGTTCTGAATCCAGGTTTCAGTCCCGGCCGGAATTCGTCCGATCAAAGTGCCGCTGTCCTGGGTCAGCACCATGGAACCACCGGCAAAAGCTCCAAACACCCCGGCGGTCATTACCAGCGGAATCAGAATCTGCATGGTGGTCACCCCGAAATTGCCCAGCCCGGCATTCAGGCCCAGGGCCAGACCCTGCTGGTTCTTCGGGAAGAAACCGCTGATGTTGCTCATCGAGCAGGCGAAGTTGCCGCCGCCGATACCCGAGAGAAAGGCCAGCAACTGAAACACCCACAACGGCGTATTGGGATTTTGCAGCGCCATGCCAGCACCCGCGGCCGGAATCATCAGCAGCGCGGTGGTCAGAAAGATGGTGTTGCGACCGCCAGCGATGCGGATCATGAACGAGGCCGGAATCCGCAGGGTCGCCCCGGTCAGGCCGGCGATGGCGGTCAGGGTGAACAGTTCAGCCGGAGCAAAGGGAAAGCCCAGGTTGATCATCTGAACGGTGACGATGCCCCACATCAGCCAGATGGCGAACCCCATCAGCAGACTTGGGATAGAAATCCATAGATTGCGGTTGGCAATTTTCTTGCCGGTGGACTCCCAGAAAACCGGTTCCTCCACATCCCATTTCTTGATCATGCTCATGGCGCATCCTCTGTCTGGTGCAAGTCGGGACCGGCCATACCGGCTCCATGGCTCGCACGCTAAGGGGATGTGGCCTGGCAAAACTTGATCTGGATCAACACGACCATTTCGCACAGGCGAGCAAAATCGGGCTCATACCTCTTTTTGGATACCTATTTAAAACAAAATAAATCCATTAAAATCAAACAATTAAAAGACTGAGACACAACATAGGGAGTAGCCCGCCAGCAGCCCGGCTTATTGGAGATACCTACCGCCGGTGATTGCAAAAATCGGCGTCTGGCGCACAATTGGTTCTACCTGCCGCCAGAATCTGCCAAGCTCTCATGCCCAACACCCCGCCTGACCCGCTCACTCCCCGCCATTCAGTGGTGTTCCACACGCTGCTGGCGTTTGTGGTGATCATCGGCGTGTCGGTGTTAAGTCTGCTCGGCAACCTGTACATGGCTGATGCCCTGGAAGGTGACGCCGCCGCCATCAACCAGGCCGGCAGCCTGCGCATGCAGGCCTACCGTCTGGCCCTGACTGCCACCCAGGGCGATGACGAGCGGCTGGCCGAACGCCTGCAACGGCTGGACGATACCCTGACCTCGCCGGCGCTACTGCTGACCGTGCGCCGCCACCCCAACAGTGCGCTCCCGGAGCGCTACGCCACCATCGTCAGCCATTGGGCCTATACCATGCGCCCACAACTGGCCGACCAGCCCCGTGATCTGGCGCGTTATCTCAGCGAACTGGATGCCTTTACCCAGGAGCTGGACGGTTTCGTGCGCAGCCTGCAGGAAGCCTCGGAACGCAAACTGGGGGTGATTCGGGTACTGCAGGTCGGCACCCTGTTCATCATCGTGTTGATCGCCTTTTTGCTGATCAACCGCCTGCACAACAACCTGGCGACACCGCTGCGCGCGCTGACCGCCATGGCCCGGCAGATCGGGCGCGGCAACTTCAGCAGCCGGGTCGAGGTTGCGGGTGATACCGAGCTGAGTCTGCTGGCTCGCACGCTCAACCAGATGAGTCAGGAGCTGGCCGAGCTGTACGCCCAGATGGAACAGAAAGTCAGCGACAAGACCGCCGAGCTGCAACGCAGCAACGCCAGCCTGCAACTGCTGTTCAACGGCGCACAGATGCTCTACAGCCAGCCCCAGGACCCCGGTCAGATGATGGGTCAGTTGCTCAGCAAAGTGCAGGAAGCACTGGGCAGTGGCCCGGTCAGCCTGTGCCTGAACCGCCCCGGGGAAGCCGGCAGTCACACCGCTATCAGCTCGCTCGATATGCTGCCACCCTACTATTGCGACCTCCCCCAGTGTGCAGCCTGCCCGGCGCAGGCCAACCAGGGGCTGCTGGCCAACGGCAACCGGCTGATCAGCTTTGCCATGCGCTCCGGGGCCAGCGAGCTGGGCACCCTGCGGGTTGAGCATCCGGCCGATCAGGCACTGGAGCCCTGGCAGGAACAGTTGATGCTCACCCTGGCAGACCTGTTTGCCGCCTCACTCAGCCTTGCTGGTCAGGGCGAACAACAGGCACGCATGGCGCTGATGGAAGAGCGTGCAGTCATCGCCCGCGAACTGCACGACTCGCTGGCCCAGGCACTGTCGGCGCAGAAGCTGCAGTTGGCACGACTCAAACGCCTGGCTGCACGTGGCGCCGACAGCGAGACCCTGAGCGCTACCGCTGGCGAGATTGAACAGGGATTGAATGCCGCCTATCGACAACTACGCGAGCTGCTCACCACCTTCCGTATCAAGGTCAACGCCCCCGGACTCAAGCCAGCCCTGCACGCCACCGTGGAAGAGTTCAGCAGCAACTCCGGGCTGGACATTCATTTCAACTACCAGCTCGATCACTGCCCGCTGACCCCCAACGAGGAAATCCACTGCCTGCAGGTAGTCCGAGAAGCCCTGAGCAACGTGCTCAAACACGCCAAGGCCAGCCAGTGCTGGCTGAGCCTGTATCAGGACCGCAAGGGCATGATCCATGTCCAGATCGAGGACAACGGCATTGGTATTGGCGACAGCGTCAGCCCTAGCGGTCACTATGGGCTGACCATTTTGCGTGAACGTGCCGAAGGTCTGCATGGCGAGGTCAGCATCGACCCACGCGAAGCTGGCGGCACCCGGGTCTGGTTACGCTTTGCCCCCGACTATCGACGAATCCCCCTGAGACAGGAGTCAGTCTGAAATGAGTGAAGAGGACATCACCCGCATTCTGTTGGTCGACGACCACCCGATGATGCGTCGCGGTTTGCGTGACCTGCTGGAACTGGAAGACGACCTGCAACCGGTCGGTGAAGCCGGCAGTGGCGCAGAAGCCCTGCAGCTGGCCGAGCAGCACGAGCCCGACCTGATTCTGATGGACCTGAACATGCCCGGTATGGATGGCATCGAAACCGTCCGCCAACTGCGCGACGCCGGCTGCGATGCCCGAATCGTGATGTTTACCGTTTCCGACGAGCACGGCCATGTGCTTGAGGCCCTGCGCCAGGGGGCCGACGGCTATCTGCTCAAGGACATGGACGCCGATCACCTGGTCGAGCAGATCCGCAAGGCCGCCCACGGTCAATTGGCCCTGAGCCCGGACCTGACCATGGTGCTGGCCCAGGCCATTCGTGAGCGCCCCAGCAAGCATCAGCCTAGTTCAGCCGCGTCTCTGACCAAGCGGGAAAAGGATGTGCTCAAGCTGATCGCCAAGGGCCACAGCAACAAGATGATCGCGCGCCGCCTGGATATCACCGAAGGTACGGTCAAGGTCCACGTCAAACGCCTGCTCAACAAGCTGGGCATGCGCTCACGCACCGAAGCGGCGGTCTGGGTAGTGGAAAACCATCTGAACTGATCAGCCGCTGGCAATACGGGTCTTCAACTCCCAGATCTGCTCGACCAGCCGGTCCTCAAGCAGGTCAGCCTGCTCCTGGGTACAGTCCGTGCCAAAGCGCTTGCGCAGGCCCAGGTCACTCAACACGATGTGTTCATCCGGCTGCACCTGGCAGCGAGCCAGGCAGGCTTTGACGCAATGCAGCCGGCAGCCATCGATGGCGACGATCGGACGCCCGGAGCGGGCCAGTTTGACCAGCGCCGCAACGCCACCACCAACGCCGGCAATACAGGACATTTCCGCCACTCCGGCCCGATCCAGGCGCAGCGCCAGGTTATTGGCCAACTGTGCGACATTGGAGCAGCCGGAACAGGAGTAGATCAAAGGGTGTTCAGATGTAGACGACATGTTTGTCACCTCGCTGAGGTTACATGTAACAGAGTCAGACAAGCAGTTGCTCGAATGGCCAGTAGCGCACCAGATCTCCCTGTTTCAGGGTCCGCTCCGGCTCGATCTCCACCAGCCCTGCGGCCCAACAGGCTGCGCTGAGCATGGCCGAGCCCTGGTTCTCGTGCAGCACCGCCTGTTGGCCAGTTGCACAGGACTCGTGGCGGCCACGCAGAAACTGACGTCGTGGCCGGGCCTTGGGCCAGTCAAAACCGGCCGGCAGCAAATACGGCATGGGGTTGTCGGTCAGGCAGCCCTGAGCCTTTAGCAACCAGGGCCGCGCCACCATCAATGCGGTAACCAGAACCGCCACCGGGTTCCCCGGCAAACCGATCCACGGCGTCCCGGCCACCTCGCCAAAGGCCAGCGGCTTGCCCGGTTGAATCGCCAGCCGCCACAGTTGCAGACTGCCCAGATCCTGCACTGCCAGTTTCAGATGATCTTCTTCACCAACCGAGACGCCACCCGAACTGAGCAGCACGTCAGCCTGTCCGGCCAGTTCGGCCAGACGGTTGCGGGTGAGCGCCAGATCATCGGCCAGGCATCCACCATCGATCACCTCCATCCCCCAGCCCTGCAACAGACTGAGCAATGTATAGCGATTGGCATCGTAGATCTGCCCGCCGGCCACCGGCTGCCCTGGCTCACGCAGCTCATCACCACTGCTCACCAAGGCGACCCGCAGACGCCGGTAGACCGGTATCCGGGCCAGCCCATGACTGGCCAGCAGGCCAATGTCCTGAGCCCGCAAGCGCTGCCCTTTGGGCACCAGAAGATCCCCACGGCGCAATTCTTCAGCCTGACGGCGAACATGCTGACCCGGCGTCAATGCCGGCAGCAAAACCTGCCCACCTTCGACCCGGCACTGCTCCTGCGGCACGACACTATCGGCCCCAGGTGGCAATGGTGCACCGGTAAAGATCCGCACTGCTGTCTGCGGCGCCAGAAGATCAGCCTGATCACCTGCCGCCACCCGCCCCAAAACCGGCAACCAGCCGCCCGCAGCCGGCAGATCACTGGCCCGCAGCGCGTAACCGTCCATCGCACTATTGTCCCAGGCCGGCACATCCAGCAGCGCGTGCTGATCCATGGCCAGCACCCGGCCAAGCGCCTGGTGCAGCTCCACCGGCTCGCTGACCAGCGGGTCCGGCATGAACTCAAGCAGATGGGCCAGTGCCACTTCCAGCGGCAACAGATGCTGGCTGGTCGTGCAGTCGCATTGGCTCATGACCGACTCCCGCAACATGCCACCTGCTGTTCAATCGGCTTGAGGTGAGGCACGGCGTTGCACGGTCGGGTCCGACTATCCAGTTGCAGCGCCAGAATCCCATCCCATGCAGTGCGACAGGCACCCGGCGAGCCCGGCAAACAACACACCAGCGTGCCATTGGCAAAACCGGCCAGCGCCCGGGACTGCACGGTCGAAGTACCAATTTCCTGGAACGACAACTGACGAAACAGCTCGCCAAAGCCATCCATGCTCTTGTCCAGCAGCGGGCTGATGGCCTGGGGTGTATTGTCCCGCGCAGTAAACCCGGTCCCCCCGGTGATCAGCACCACCTGAACGTCCGGCGCAGCAATCCACTGCGACACCTGGGCCCGCAGCAGGTAGATATCGTCGATCACCAACTGCCGGTCAGCCAGCACATGGCCTGCAGCCTGCAAGCGCTCAACCAGAGTGCGACCGGAGTCATCGGTTTCCAGAGTACGGGTATCGCTGACCGTCAGCACAGCGATGCGCAAGGGAATAAAAGCCTGAGAAGCCAGGTGGGCCATAAGCCAAACCTCCTAGAAAGTCTGGCTTTGAGCATGCAGTTGATCAGCACTGACCGATAGTGCCCTATGGAGGTACATACCCGGAGCATTGGAGGGGTATGGCACTACCCCCTCACACATCCCCACCCTGGATTGCCACGCCGCTGCGCGGCTCGCAATGACAGTTTGGGAGTAACAACCCCAATCGCCACACACCGCCTCCACCTACCCGTCATTGCGAGGACCTCAGGTCCGTGGCAATCCATAGGCCACCTCATACGCACCCCGGTTGCACCCACCATCAAACCTGCGCAACACTGCCCCTCCCGAAAGCACCCCAAGGATGGCCGTATGATCAGGGAACCCTGTGTCTACATCATGAGCAACAAACCCAACGGCACACTGTACGTTGGCGTCACCTCCAACCTACCTGCCCGCGTCTGGCAGCATCGAACCGGAGCAGTACCCGGCTTCACCTCCCGGTACGGACTCACCAAACTGGTCTGGTATGAAAGACATGAACAAATGGCAGAAGCCATAAGTCGAGAGAAACAGCTAAAAGCCGGCAACCGCGCAGGAAAAATCCGCCTGATCGAAGAAAGCAACCCACACTGGAACGATTTGTATACGACCCTGTAAGAGTGCGGCAGCGAAACCCTGGATTGCCACGCCGCTACGCGGCTCGCAATGACGACCGGGAGTAACAGCCCCAATCACCACACACCGCCCCCACCAACCCCGTCATTGCGAGGGCCAAAGGCCCGTGGCAATCCAAGCGCCCTCATCAACAACACTCCTGGATTGCCACGCCGCTACACGGCTCGCAATGACGGCCGGGAGCAACAAACCCCATCACCGTGCCCACGCCCCACCCCCGTCATTGCGAGGGCCGAAGGCCCGCGGCAATCCAAGCGCCCGCATCAACAACACCCCTGGATTGCCACGCCACTACGCGGCTCGCAATGACGGCCGGGAGCAACAGCCCCAATCTCCGTGCCCACTTCCCGCCCTCGTCATTGCGAGGGCCGCAGGCCCGTGGCAATCCATAGGCGGCTACACAACACCCCACCTCAAACCCAGCGCTTCAACGCCGCATCATCGCTCTCACGGGCATCGACCCAGCGTGGGCCGTCCGCGGTGTCTTCCTTTTTCCAGAATGGGGCCTGGGTCTTGAGGTAGTCGATGATGAAATGACAGGCCTCAAAAGCTGCCTCTCGGTGAGCAGAGCTGACGCCAACAAACACGATTGGCTCACCCGGCTCCAGGCGTCCAACCCGGTGCAACACTTCAACGGTCAGCAGCGGCCAGCGCTCACGGGCCAGATCGACAATCTTGCCCAGCGCCTTCTCGGTCATCCCCGAATAGTGCTCAAGCAGCATGCCGGCCACTTCCTGGCCGTCATTGAAATCACGCACATAACCAACAAACCCGACCACCGCACCAACCCCAAGCTGATCGGCATGCAACTGGTTGAGTAACTGGCCAGGATCGAAGCAGGCCGTCTGCACCCGTATCGCCATATCAGCCTCCGGTTACCGGCGGAAAAAACGCCACTTCATCGCCATCGGCCAAAGGCTCATCCAAACCACACAATTCCTGATTGCGAGCGCACATCAGACGCGGTTCGGCCAGCACCTGCCAGGCTTCACCCCGGGCCAGCAGCAAGTCACGCACCGCAGCAACGCTATCGAGTTCAGCCGACCAGGGCAGTTGCTCCTGATCACAATTGAGGGTTTCCCGGTAACGGGCGAAATAGTTGAGGGTCAGCATCAGTCCGGCTCCGCCTGGTAGTCGCCACTCTTGCCGCCGTGCTTGCTGAGCAGCCGGGTCGATTCGATCACCATGCCCTTGTCCACCGCCTTGCACATGTCGTACAGGGTCAGTGCGGCGATACTGGCGGCGGTCAGGGCTTCCATCTCTACCCCGGTCTGACCGGCCAGTTTGCAGCGCGCCTCGATCCGTACCGCATCCGGCGCCTCGGCAAACAGTTCGACCTTGACCCCGGTCAGCAGTAGCGGGTGACACAGCGGGATCAGTTCATGGGTGCGTTTGGCCGCCTGGATGCCGGCGATCCGGGCTACGGCAAATACATCCCCCTTGGGATGGCCGCCGGTCTGGATCAGCTCCAGGGTTTGCGGGAGCATGCGCACCCGGCTTTGCGCCACGGCTTCACGGAAAGTCACCGCCTTGTCGGTGACATCGACCATATTGGCCCGGCCCTGGCTGTCGAGGTGAGTAAGCATCGATGATTCCTGTAACGTCGTCATGCCTCTACTCTACCGCAACCGCCCAGGCCGGGCATTACCTCTAACGAGGGGGTTACCTGGATTGCCACGGACCTACGGCCCTCGCAATGACGGAGTAGAGCCAACGCACCACACTCTACCCTCACCCCAAACCGTCATTGCGAGCCGCACAGCGGCGCGGCAATCCAAAAGGCGGCTCTGCACACCCGAACACCTGGATTGCCACGGGCCTGCGGCCCTCGCAATGACGGAGTAGAGCCAACGCACCGTACTCCCCCCACCCCAAACCGTCATTGCGAGCCGCGAAGCGGCGCGGCAATCCAAGGGACGACTCTGCACACCCGAACACCTGGATTGCCACGGGCCTTCGGCCCTCGCAATGACGGAGTAGAGCCAACGCCCCGTACTCCACCCCTCACCCCAAACCGTCATTGCGAGCCGCGCAGCGGCGCGGCAATCCAAGGGATGGCTCTGCACACCCGGGCACCTGGATTGCCACGGGCCTACGGCCCTCGCAATGACGTAGTAGAACCGACGCCCCCCACTCCACCCCCACCCCAAACCGTCATTGCGAGCCGCACAGCGGCGCGGCAATCCAAGGGATGGCTCTGCACACCCGGGCACCTGGATTGCCACGGGCCTTCGGCCCTCGCAATGACGTAGTAGAACCGACGCACCGTACTCACCCCTCACCCCAAACCGTCATTGCGAGCCGCACAGCGGCGCGGCAATCCAAGGGACGGCTCTGCTCGCCCGGACACCTGGATTGCCACGGGCCTGCGGCCCTCGCAATGACGGAGTAGAACCGACGCACCGCACTCTACCCCCTCACCCCAAACCGTCATTGCGAGCCGCGAAGCGGCGCGGCAATCCATGGCCCACGAATGAGCCCCAACTCAGCTCACCCGCAACACATCCGGCGGCGTCAGGTAATCGCTGCTGGAGCCACGCCGTTCGGCACTGTCATCAATCTCCAGCCGAGCAATACTGCGCAGGTGTACCTCGTCCGGGCCATCGGCGATCCGCAGTGAGCGGGCGCTGGTCCACAGATCGGCCAGTGGGGTGTCCGGGGTCAGGCCCATGGCGCCGAATACCTGCATGGCGCGATCAACCACACCACCCAACATCGCCGGCACCACCGCCTTGATCATGGCAATTTCGCGGCGGGCCTTGCGCGCGCCAACCTGATCGATCATCCAGGCGGTCTTGAGTACCAGCAGCCTGGCCTGCTCAATCTCCATGCGTGAACGGGCGATCCACTCACTGATGCTGCCATGCTGATGCAGGTAGCGGCCAAAAGTCTTGCGCTCCTGAGCCCGGTCAACCATCAGTTCCAGCGCCAGCTCAGCCATCCCGATGGCACGCATGCAGTGATGGACTCGCCCCGGCCCCAACCGGGCCTGGGCCATCATGAACCCATCCCCCTCATTGCCCAGCAGATTCTCGACCGGCACCCGAACATTGCGCAGCAGCAGCTCACAATGACCTTCGGCCGAAACGTGGTTCATCACCGGAATATTGCGCACAAGCTCAACGCCGGGGGTATCGAACGGGACGATCATCATGCTCTGCTGACGGTGACTGTCCGCATCCGGGTCGGTCTTGCCCATTACAATAAGAAACGCGCAGTCAGGATGAGCCGCATTGGTGATGAACCACTTGCGCCCATTGATCACATAGTGATCGCCATCACGGCGGATCAGCGTCTGGATATTGCTGGCATCCGAGGACGGTACATCCGGCTCGGTCATGGCAAAGGCCGAGCGAATCTCACCATTAAGCAAGGGCAGCAGCCAGCGCTGGTACTGCGCATCCGTGGCAAACAGGTGCAGCAACTCCATGTTGCCGGTATCCGGCGCATTGCAGTTGAATACTTCCGAAGCCCAGTGAATCCGGCCCATGATTTCCGCCAGCGGGGCGTACTCCAGATTGCTCAGGCCGGTCCCCGGCTCATCCTCGCGCAACCCAGGCAGAAACAGATTCCACAGCCCCTCTTCCCTGGCCAGGGCCTTGAGGTCAGCCATGAACGGCGGCGGATAGTCACCCGCCGCCACCGCCCGGTGCCACTCAGGGATGCGTGGCACGATGTAACGCTCCATGAACCCACGCAACTGGGTCATCAGCGCCTGGGTCCGTTCACTGTATGCAAAATTCATGAGGTCAACTCCAATCGAGGGGGTTGAACTCACGTTAATCCAGTCAATTAATTTTGATTTTGATCAGAATCAAAAATAAAAGCCGTGAATACCACAGGGCGCACCACTGCGGCGGAACAAAAGTCCAGCACAGCTTGAGAGCGACACCTTTAACACTCTGCCCCTACGTCGGGTTGGTTTACAAGGCCACGGATGACGCTTTTGCTTATCGCCCAGCTTCGGTATCACTACTGATTTGACGCTTTGCTCACCGGAAAATCAGGAGCGTAGCGAGTGATTTTCCGAGTGCAGCAATTTGTTATGTGTTTAATTTAATGTTGGATTCAATTACAACTTCGCCATTGGTGTAATTAACTGATGAAGCCTTGCACTCCCTCATACCCCTTATACTCACACCATCTTCGAGCACTTCCATAAGCTTAACCTGTTCCCCTTCCTTGATTTGCTTTATGCCCTCTAAATCTTCGACTTTAAGGGTGACAACTGAGTTTGCGTCGCTTTTAATAGAGCCAACAGAAATAATTCGTTTAGACTGGGTGTATATTTTTACAATCAGGCCACTTTCGGAGGATAATATTTTTGAAAGCTGTTCCCCTCCTTTTATTGGCTCTCTCACTGATGAATAAACCTTACTATAAGAGTCAACAATCGAAAAGTAATTCAAGTAGAAAATATTTTCGAGATCAATATCGGAAAAATGGAGGCTTTCTTGACCTTTTAACATCTCACATGACAAATATGCGATGTTTGGACTCAAAGGAAAGAAAAAGAACGCAACCTCCGTGCTTTCATCTTCCATTTCCAGGAGATATCTCTTAGGAATAACTCTTAATGCATCTGTGATATTTACCTGTCTTCTTACCACTGGATTGTCAGATGTCACGAACGGAAATTTTGTTGAATTATAAATGATTGTCGCATGTGGATGTATCACATGCCCTAAATCAGTGCTAACAAGCAGCCTTTTTGCAACGTCCTTTAAAGCAGATTGATAGTTATCCTTCCCTTCAAAAGCATCCATCCATTCAGCAATTTTATCCCAAGCACCTTGGAAAATTTCAACGAAAGCCTCTACCCTCATAAGCTGGAGAGTGACAAAGTAAGACATAAATGACATGTTTTCGTTTCTAGTCCTACCCTTTCTAATTTCATCAAATACTTTAGGATAAACACCTTCAACTTTAGACAAATAGCTTTCAATTACTGGCTGTTTAGAATCATCTTCAGGGAGATTGTAGAAGTAGGATTTTACAAGTGTTTTATGCCTAATAGATCTCAGCTTCCAGCCAGCCGTTAAATTTTTGTCATTGACGTATATTCCACTAGTAAAATTTGGATTTACCTTCTTCTCATAAGATACGTCAGCAATAAAATTTTTTAAGTAGCAAGCTGGCACTAAATGTTGGTTCTTTTTCTCTGGCATACGCAACAGCTCTCTAAGACACATAACAGTGAAGTGGATCGACGGCTTTATGACCACATACCAAAGGTTTTTTATGATCACGCTTATGGCGACGGCCGCTTCCAAACAACCCCCAACTAAATCAACCATCTAGGCAGTTACGTATTACTCGATTGTGTAATCGCGTGACGTCTCTATTTTGTTTGTGCCGGCGGCGTTGAATGATGTCAGTGTGCCTTGCGCGAGCGTTGTTGCCAAGGGCATGGGTTTACCCCGTTTCCAAGGCAAAAAAACGGCTGCCTTCTTGCGTTGGCAGCCTAATCGAGAGCAGGAGATATCCGCTATCGGGGGGAGCAGCGCATCACGCTGATTGCAACATCATTGCCTTGTGCTCGTTGATCAACTGTTCGACCACGCTCGGGTCGGCCAGGGTGGAGATATCGCCAAGCCCTTCATACTCGCTGGCAGCGATCTTGCGCAGGATACGGCGCATGATTTTGCCCGAGCGGGTCTTGGGCAGACCTGGAGCCCACTGGATGCAGTCGGGCGAGGCAATCGGACCAATCTCGCGGCGAACCCAGTTCTTCAGCTCCAGACGCAGTGCTTCACTGGGCTCGACTCCAGAGTTCAGGGTCACGTAGACGTAGATGCCCTGGCCTTTGATGTCGTGGGCAATACCCACCACCGCGGCTTCGGCCACCTGCTTGTGCGCGACCAGTGCGCTTTCGATTTCGGCGGTGCCCATGCGGTGCCCGGAGACGTTGAGTACGTCATCGACCCGGCCGGTGATCCAGTAGTAGCCATCCTCGTCGCGGCGTGCGCCGTCTCCGGTGAAGTAAGTGCCCTTGAAGGTCTTGAAGTAGGTTTCGACAAAGCGATCATGGTCGCCAAAGATCGAGCGCGACTGCCCCGGCCAGGAATCCAGCAGTACCAGATTGCCTTCGGTGGCGCCTTCGAGCACCTGACCTTCGTTGTCGACCAGTGCCGGCTGTACGCCAAAGAACGGGCGAGTGGCCGAGCCCGGCTTGAGCGCGGTGGCGCCCGGCAGCGGGGTGATCAGAATGCCGCCGGTCTCGGTCTGCCACCAGGTGTCGACAATCGGGCAGTTGCCCTTGCCGACGGTCTGGTGATACCAGTTCCAGGCTTCCGGGTTGATCGGTTCACCGACCGAGCCCAGCACCCGCAGGCTGCTGCCATCGGCGCCGCGCATGGCGGCATCACCCAGGGCCATCATCGAGCGGATGGCGGTCGGTGCGGTATAGAGGATATTGACCTTGTGGCTGTCGATGACCTGAGCCATGCGGGTCACGTCCGGGTAGTTCGGTACACCCTCGAACATCAGGGTAGTCGCCCCGTTGGCCAGCGGGCCGTAGATCAGGTAGCTGTGGCCAGTCACCCAACCGATGTCGGCGGTACACCAGTAGACATCGCCGTCCTGATAGTCGAATACATACTGGTGGGTCAGCGAGGCGTACAGCAGATAGCCGCCGGTGGTGTGCAGAATGCCCTTGGGCTTACCGGTCGAGCCGGAGGTGTAGAGGATGAACAGCGGGTCTTCGCTGTCCATCGGCTCCGGCGCGCACTCGGCGTCGGCGGCGGCCATTAGTTCGGCGTAATCCAGATCGCGGTGATCGTGCCAGGCAATATCGGCACCGGTATGGCGCACCACGATGACCTTGTCGACCGTCTTGATCTCGGGATGGGTCAGGGCTTCATCGACGTTGGCCTTGAGCCCGGTCTTGCGACCCGCCCGCACGCCTTCGTCAGCGGTGATCACCACATTCGAGCGACCGTCGAGAATCCGGCCGGCCAGTGCCTCGGGCGAGAAACCACCAAACACCACCGAGTGAATCGCGCCGATCCGGGTACAGGCCAGCATGGCCACCGCAGCCTCGGGGATCATCGGCATGTAGATGGTCACCACATCGCCCTGGGCCACGCCCTGGTGCTTGAGCGCGTTGGCGAAGCGGCAGACCTGCTCGTGCAGTTGGCGGTAGGTGATGTGCTTGGACTGGCCCGGCTCGTCGGCTTCCCAGATGATCGCGGTCTGATCGCCACGGGTTTCCAGGTGGCGGTCCAGGCAGTTGGCCGAGACATTCAGGTGCCCGTCAAGAAACCACTTGATATCGACATTGTGGTCATCGAAGGAGGTCTGCTTGACCTTGGAAAACGGCTTCATCCAGTCGATGCGCTTGGCCTGCTCGGCCCAGAACGCCTCCGGATCGCTGACAGAGGCCTGATACATCTGCTGGTAGCGTTGCTCGTTGATCAGTGCCTTGGCGGCAAACTCCGGGGATACCGGATGCAAGGTCTCGGTGGTCATGGGCACCTCATGGGAGAGTTTTAAAATTGTGGCCCTAGTGTCGTAGCCACACCCCTCCCATTCCATTCGACCAAGGTCTTAGCGGGATTAGACCTTTGGTGAACGGGTGCCACGCGGTTGACCTGCAGCGGCTTCCAGCTTACGTTAACGTCAATATAGACCGGGCTCGCAGCCCATTGGCTACCCGAGGCACCGATGTCCGAAACCTACAGCATTTCCGATCTGGCCCGCGAACTGGACATCACCACCCGCGCCATCCGTTTCTACGAGGAACAGGGCATGCTCAGCCCCGAGCGGCGCGGCCAGGAACGCATCTACAGCCCACGCGACAAGGTCACGCTCAAGCTGATTCTGCGCGGTAAAAGGATCGGCTTTTCCCTGGCTGAGTGCAAGGAGTTGATCGAGCTGTACGACCCCAGCCATGGCAATCGCAAACAGCTGGAAACCTTCCTGCACAAGATCAGCCAACGACGCCAGCAACTGGCCCAGCAACTGCTGGATATCCAGCAGATGCAACTGGAGCTGGACACCGCCGAAGAGCGCTGTCTGGCGGCATTGGCAGGGGGCCAGACCAGCGCCTGAGCACTCTCACTCCGGCTTCCATCTCCTACACTCCCATGAAAACACTGATTAATTGCACGCGAGCCCAGCAGCCCTGTTGGCGCTGACCTGTTCTGGACCGTTAGATGCCAGGGATGGCATCTAAGAGCGTACAGGGATGTATTTACAGCGTGTCCAGAACAGGTCAGCGACAATTGGGCCAACACCGAAATTGCTTTAATCAGTGTTTCCCTATTAACAACCATTGACGTTGGTCGCAAGCAAGTTTACGTTAACGTAAAGGTAAGCAAAATTACCGGTACTGGAAAAACTCTGACAACTACAAGCACAGGAGCCGCCATGTACTACCCCAGCCTCAACTTCGCCCTGGGCGAAACCATCGACATGCTGCGCGAACAGGTCCAGCATCTGGCGGCTGCCGAACTGGCTCCACGGGCGGCGCAGATCGACCGTGACAACAGTTTTCCGCATGACATGTGGCGCAAATTTGGCGACCTGGGTCTGCTGGGCATCACGGTCAGCGAAGAGTACGGCGGCGCCGGGCTTGGTTATCTGGCCCATGTGGTGGCCATGGAGGAAATCAGCCGGGCTTCGGCCTCGGTAGCGCTGTCCTACGGGGCCCACTCCAACCTGTGCGTCAACCAGATCTTCCGCAATGGCACCGCCGCACAGAAAGCCCGTTACCTGCCCAAACTGATCAGCGGCGAACAGGTCGGCGCGCTGGCCATGAGCGAGCCGAATGCCGGCTCCGATGTGGTCAGCATGAAACTGCGGGCCGAACAGCGCGGCGACCACTACGTGCTCAACGGCAGCAAGATGTGGATCACCAACGGCCCGGACGCCGATGTCTACGTGATCTATGCCAAGACCGAACCAGACCAGGGCCCGCACGGCATCACCGCCTTCATCGTCGAGAGTAGCGCCAAGGGCTTTTCCCGGGGCGACAAGCTGGACAAGCTGGGTATGCGCGGCTCCAACACCTGCCCGCTGTTCTTCGATGACGTTGAAGTGCCTGCCGAGAATGTCCTGGGCGCGCTCAACGGCGGGGTCAAGGTGCTGATGAGCGGGCTGGACTACGAGCGCGTAGTGCTGTCTGGCGGCCCAACCGGCATCATGCAGGCCTGTCTGGATGTGGTGGTGCCTTATATCCACGACCGCCAGCAGTTCGGTCAGAGCATTGGCGAGTTCCAGTTGATCCAGGGCAAGGTCGCCGACATGTATACCCAGCTCAACGCCAGCCGCGCCTATCTCTATGCAGTCGCCCAGGCCTGTGATCGCGGCGACGCCACCCGCAAGGATGCCGCCGGGGTAATCCTCTACAGCGCAGAAGCAGCCACCCGAATGGCGCTGGATGCGATCCAGATTCTCGGCGGCAACGGCTACATCAACGATTACCCCTGTGGACGTCTGCTGCGCGACGCCAAACTCTATGAGATCGGCGCCGGCACCAGCGAGATCCGGCGCATGCTGATTGGCCGGGAACTGTTCAATGAGACCCGCTGAAGCCCGGAGCCGGCCATGACCATACTCGCCTCGCATCTGAACCGGCACGCTACCGAGTTCGCCAGCAACAGCAGCGCCATGCAGGCGCTGGTCGCGGACCTGCGTTTGCAACTGGCACAAATCGCTGAAGGCGGTGGCGCCAAAGCCCAGCAGCGCCATCTGGAACGCGGCAAGTTGCTGCCGCGCCAGCGCATCGACACCCTGCTTGATCCCGGCTCGCCGTTTCTGGAAATCGCGCCGCTGGCCGCCCATGAGGTCTACGACGAGCAGGTGCCGGCTGCCGGGCTGATCGCCGGTATCGGTCGGGTTTCGGGGGTCGAGTGCCTCATCGTCGCCAACGATGCCACAGTCAAAGGCGGCACCTACTACCCGCTGACCGTGAAAAAGCACCTGCGCGCCCAGGCGATTGCCCGCGAGAACCGCCTGCCATGCATCTATCTGGCCGATTCCGGTGGCGCCAACCTGCCGCGCCAGGACGAGGTGTTCCCTGACCGCGAGCACTTTGGCCGGATTTTCTTCAATCAGGCCAATCTGAGTGCCGCCGGCATCCCACAGATTGCCGTGGTCATGGGTTCCTGCACCGCCGGCGGAGCCTACGTGCCGGCCATGGCCGACGAGGCGATCATGGTCCGCAACCAGGCGACCATTTTTCTCGCCGGCCCGCCACTGGTCAAAGCAGCTACCGGCGAGGTGGTCAGCGCCGAAGAACTGGGCGGTGCTGACGTGCACTGCAAGACCTCCGGGGTGGCCGACCATTACGCCGAGAACGATGAACACGCTCTGGCGCTGGCCCGGCGCTGCATCGCCAACCTCAACTGGCGCAAGCAGGGTCAGTTGCAGGTGCAGCCCCCTCGCCCGCCGCGCTACCCGGTCGAAGAACTGTACGGCGTGATCCCCAGCGATAGCCGCCAGCCGTTCGACGTTCGTGAAGTGATTGCCCGGCTGGTCGACGACAGTCAGTTCGATGAATTCAAGGCGCTGTACGGAGCCACCCTGGTCTGCGGCTTCGCCCACCTGCACGGCTACCCGGTCGCGATTCTGGCCAACAATGGCATCCTGTTCAGCGAGTCCGCCCAGAAAGGTGCGCACTTCATCGAACTGGCCTGCCAGCGCGGCATCCCGCTGCTGTTTTTGCAGAACATCACCGGCTTCATGGTCGGCCAGAAATACGAAGCAGGCGGCATCGCCAAGCATGGCGCCAAGCTGGTCACCGCCGTGGCCTGCGCCCAGGTGCCGAAATTCACGGTGATCATTGGCGGCAGTTTCGGTGCCGGCAATTACGGCATGTGCGGGCGCGCCTACGACCCGCGTTTTCTGTGGATGTGGCCTAATGCGCGGATTTCGGTCATGGGTGGCGAACAGGCCGCCGGTGTGCTCGCCCAGGTCAAGCGCGAGCAGGCCGAACGCGCCGGCGAAAGCTTCAGCAGTGAACAGGACGCCGCCATTCGCCAACCGATCCTCGACCAGTATGAACACCAGGGCCACCCCTACTACTCCAGCGCCAGGCTCTGGGACGACGGGGTCATCGACCCGGCGCAAACCCGTGAGATTCTGGGCCTGGCCCTGTCGGCAGCGCTCAGTGCGCCGATCGAGCCGACCCGCTTCGGGGTCTTCCGGATGTAGGGCCAGGGTCACAACAGACACAACGAGCGAGACAGCGCATGACCACCTTCAACACCCTCGAACTCGACTTCAGCCCGCGTGGCGTGGCGACCCTGTGGCTCAACCGGCCAGAGAAGAACAATGCCTTCAATGCCGAGATGATTGCTGAACTGCTGCAGGCCTTTGATCGCGTGCAGCAGCACGACGCGGTGCGCTTCATGCTGCTGCGCGCCCGTGGCAAGCATTTTTGCGCCGGGGCCGACCTGGAATGGATGCGGGCCGCCGCCGCGCTTGATTACAACGCCAACCTGGAGGATGCCCAAGAGCTGGCCGAGGTCATGGCCCGCCTTGAGCAGTTGCCGGTCCCGACCCTGGCCGTGGTGCAAGGCGCAGCTTATGGTGGCGCACTGGGGCTGATCAGTTGCTGTGACATGGCCATCGGCACCCCGGACAGTCAGTTCTGCCTGTCGGAAGTGCGTATTGGCCTGACCCCGGCAGTGATCAGCCCGTTCGTGGTCAAGGCCATTGGCGAGCGTGCCATGCGCCGCTACGCCCTGAGCGCCGAGCGCTTCAGCGGTGAAACCGCCCGCGAGCTGGGGCTGCTGGCTGAATGTCACCCTGCCGCGGAGCTGGAAGCTGAAGTGCAACGCTGGACCGACAACCTGCTGCTCAACAGCCCTGCCGCACTGCGCAGTACCAAGGCGCTGCTGCGGGAGGTCAAGCATGGCGAACTGTCACCGGCGCTACGCCGTTATACCGAGGAGGCCATAGCCCGCATCAGGGTCAGCCCCGAAGGTCAGGAAGGGCTCAAGGCGTTTCTGGAAAAACGCCCGCCACGGTGGCAGCAGTCATGAGCCTGCGCCAGTCTGGATTGCCACGTCGCTACGCTCCTCGCAATGACGGTGGGGTACGGCAGGCGGTGCCTCGTCGTCGCCATACCCCGCGCACCCGTCCGCTGCTATCTCGTCATTGCGAGGGCCAACGGCCCGTGGCAATCCATTGGCCCCATACACATCCAGCCAAGGTAACCCCGTCATGATCCAAACCCTGCTGATCGCCAACCGTGGCGAGATCGCCTGCCGGATCATTTGCACCGCCCGGGCGCTGGGCATCACCACGGTAGCCGTCCACAGTGACAGTGACCGCGATGCCCGCCATGTCCGTGAGGCCGACCGCGCCATCAGTCTGGGCGGAGCCAAGCCCGCCGACAGCTACCTGCGCAGCGCAGCCCTGATCGAGGCGGCCCGGGCCAGCGGGGCCGAAGCCATCCATCCAGGCTATGGCTTTGTCTCGGAAAACGCCGGTTTCGCCCGCGCCTGCGAACAGGCCGGATTGATTTTCATCGGCCCGCCAGCCAGCGCAATTGAAGCCATGGGCAGCAAATCAGCGGCCAAGGCCCTGATGGCAGAGGCCGGAGTACCACTGGTGCCTGGTTATCACGGCGACGAGCAGAGCCTGCAGCGATTTCGCGCCGAAGCCGCCCACATCGGTTACCCGGTACTGCTCAAGGCCGCCGCCGGGGGCGGTGGCAAAGGCATGAAGGTAGTCGAACGCGAAGCCGACCTGGAGCAGGCCCTGGCCTCAGCCCAGCGCGAAGCCCAGGCGGCCTTTGGCGATGCCCGCATGCTGGTGGAAAAATACCTGCTCAAGCCGCGGCATGTGGAAATTCAGGTATTCGCCGACCAGCATGGCCACTGCCTGTATCTCAACGAGCGCGACTGCTCAATCCAGCGCCGTCACCAGAAAGTGGTGGAAGAAGCCCCGGCTCCCGGCCTCAGCCCCGAGCAGCGCCAGGCCATGGGTCAGGCAGCAGTACGCGCGGCCCAGGCCATTGGTTATGTCGGGGCTGGCACCGTCGAGTTTCTGCTGGATCAGCGCGGCGATTTTTTCTTCATGGAGATGAACACCCGGTTGCAGGTAGAACACCCGGTCACCGAGGCCATTACCGGTCTGGATCTGGTTGACTGGCAACTGCGCATCGCCAGCGGCGCCCCCCTGCCCCTGAGCCAGGAGCAGGTGCCGCTGAACGGTCATGCCATCGAAGTGCGCCTGTACGCCGAAGATCCGGCCAACGAGTTTCTGCCGTCGACCGGTACCCTGGAGCTTTACCGTGAAGCGCCCCCCGGCCCGGGCCGGCGTATTGATAGCGGCGTGAGCGAAGGTGACAGTATCTCGCCCTGGTACGACCCGATGCTGGGCAAGCTGATCGCCTGGGGCGAAGACCGCGAACAGGCCCGCCGCCGGTTGCTGGCCATGCTCGATGAAACTCTGGTTGGCGGCGTCAGCACCAACCTGGCCTTTCTGCGGCGGGTGCTCGCGCATCCAGCCTTCGCTGCCTGTGAACTGGACACCGATTTCATCCCACGCCATCAGGCCGAACTGCTGCCAGCCACCACGGACTTGCCAGACAGCTTCTGGGCGCTGGCCGCCGACGCCTGGTTGCTGACCCTGCCCACCGAGATCCGATCTGATGACCCCTACTCACCCTGGTCCGCCCGGAGCGGCTGGCGCGCTGGCCTGCCCTGCACCCAAGCCCTGTATCTGCAGTGCCGCAATCAGCAGCGCCGGGTGATGCCAGGGTTGCACAGCCGGCTGGAGGGCAATTGGCTGATCGCTGACGACGGCCAACGTTATCGTGTGCTACGCCAGGACCGGCACCTCTATCTGGATTGGCACGGAGAGCTGTACCAGCTTGCCGAGGTCGACGCGCTGGCAGCCGCCGAACAGCATCAGCATCCCGGAGACCTGAGCGCGCCAATGAACGGCAGCATCGTCAAACTACTGGTCAACCCAGGCGATCAGGTCGAGGCCGGGGCCACGCTGGTGATTCTCGAAGCGATGAAAATGGAACACAGCATCCGGGCCCCGCAAGCCGGTACCGTGCAGGCGATATATTGCGCCGAGGGGCAGTTGGTGAGTGAGGGGGAGCCTTTGGTGGAGCTTGGGGGTGACTGAGTGCCCAGCGCTTTCTGGATTGCCACGGGCCTGTGGCCCTCGCAATGACGCAGTGGAACCAATACACCGTGCCCTACCCTCCACCCCATACCGTCATTGCGAGCCGCGTAGCGGTGCGGCAATCCAGGGTGCGGTTGTGCTGTGCCCCTTCCCTGTGCGCCGCTTATGCGAAACACTAGGACTATGAGCATACAACTATCAGGAACCCCATGACCCAGTCCCTACCCCAGCACGTCCGTCTGGTCGAAGTCGGTCCGCGTGACGGGCTGCAGAACGAACAGCAACCGATCAGCGTGGCCGACAAGGTCCGGCTGGTCGATGATCTGAGTGCCGCCGGTCTTTCCAGTATTGAAGTGGGCAGCTTCGTCTCACCCAAGTGGGTACCGCAGATGGCCGGCTCGGCCGAAGTGTTCGCCGCCATCAAGCAGCGCCCCGGCGTCAACTACAGCGCTCTGACCCCGAACCTGAAAGGTTTCGAGGCGGCGCTGGCTGCCGGGGTCAAAGAGGTTGCGGTGTTCGCGGCCGCCTCCGAGGCGTTTTCGCAGAAGAACATCAACTGTTCGATCAGCGAAAGCCTGGAGCGCTTTGCCCCGGTCATGGCCGCGGCCAAGGCCCATAACATCCGGGTACGCGGCTATATCTCCTGCGTACTCGGTTGCCCTTACGACGGCGAAGTCGCCCCCGAGCAGGTCAGCAGCATCGCCCGCGAGCTGATCGCCATGGGCTGCTATGAAGTTTCGCTCGGCGACACCATTGGCGTGGGCACCGCTGGCGCTACTCGCCGGCTGTTCGAGATAGCGGCCCGTGACATTCCCCGAGAACAGTTGGCCGGACACTTCCACGACACCTACGGTCAGGCCCTGGCGAACATCTACGCCAGCCTGCTCGAAGGCATCAGCGTGTTCGACAGCTCGGTCGCCGGGCTGGGCGGCTGCCCCTACGCCAAGGGCGCCACCGGCAATGTCGCCACCGAGGATGTGCTCTACCTGCTCAATGGCCTGGGTATCGACACCGGTATTGACCTGGACCGCCTGATTGCCGCCGGCCAGCGGATCTGCGCGGTATTGGACAAACCCAACGGCTCACGGGTAGCCCGCGCCTGGCTGGCCAAAGCCTGAGGAACCTGCTTAGGAGATCGCCTTGAACGCGCCACTATGGACCCCCAGCAGCGAACGGGTTGCGGCCAGCCGGATGACTGCGTTTCGCCACTTCGTCAATCAGCGCCACAACCTGCAACTGAGCGATTACCCAGCCCTGCATGCCTGGAGCATCGAGTCACGGGCCGCGTTCTGGCAGGCGATCACCGATTTCTTCGCCGTGCATTTCCACCAGCCGGCTGAGCAGATCCTCGAAGAAGGCCCATTGATGCCCGATGCACGCTGGTTCCCTGGCGCCACCCTGAACTTTGCCGAGCATCTGCTGCGCCGCCGCGACCAGCATCCGGCGCTGGTGGCAGTGGCCGAAGACGGCAACCGCGAGGTGCTCAGCTACGCTGGTCTGGCCGCCGAGGTTGCCGGACTGCAACAGCGGCTCAAGGCCATCGGCGTCGGGGTCGGCGACCGGGTGGCGGCGTTCATGCCCAATACCTGGCAAACCGTGGTCGGCATGCTCGCCACGGCCAGTCTCGGCGCCACCTGGTCATCCTGCTCGCCGGACTTCGGCACCCAGGGCGTGATTGACCGTTTCGGCCAGATCCGGCCCAAGGTCCTGATTGCCTGTGCCGGCTACCGTTACGCCGGCAAGACCCAGGATGTCAGCGCCAAGCTCAACGAGATTCTCGCCCAGTTGCCGGATTTGCAGCAGTTGCTGGTCGTGCCCTACGCCCGCGCGCAGACCCGTGCTGACGAGTTTCACACCCGCGCCGCCGTCAGCCTGTGGCAGGACTTCTACCAGCCCGGCGGTGAGCCTGACTTCACTCCGGTAGCGTTCGAGCAGCCGCTATACATTCTCTACTCCAGCGGCACCACCGGAGTACCCAAATGCATCGTGCATGGTGTGGGCGGCACCTTGCTGCAACATCTCAAGGAACTCGGTCTGCATACCGATCTGGACGCCGAGGATACCCTGTTCTACTTCTCCACCTGCGGCTGGATGATGTGGAACTGGCTGGTTTCAGGATTGGCACTTGGCGCCACCCTGGTGCTGTTCGATGGTTCGCCCTTTCACCCCGGCGCCGAGCGTCTGATCGACCTGATCGACGCTGAGGACATCAGCGTATTCGGCACCAGCGCCAAGTACCTGGCGGCACTGGAGAAGGCCGGTGTACGTCCCGGCCAGAGTCATCGTCTGGAGCGGCTCAGGACAGTCCTCTCGACCGGTTCACCGCTGGCCCACGAGGGTTTCGATTATGTCTACCGCGAGTTCAAGACCGACCTGTGTCTGGCCTCGATTTCCGGTGGCACTGACATTGTTTCCTGCTTCGCCCTGGGCAACCATACCCTGCCGGTGTGGCGCGGTGAGCTGCAATGCAAGGGCCTGGGCATGGCAGTCGAGGTCTGGGACGATGACGGTCAGCCGCTGAGCCAGGGCAAGGGTGAACTGGTCTGTACCCGGCATTTCCCCTCCATGCCGGTGGGATTCTGGAACGATGCTGACGGCAGTAAATTCCGCGCTGCCTACTTCGAGCGCTTCCCGGGCGTCTGGGCCCATGGCGATTATGCCGAGGTGACCGAACATGGCGGGCTGGTGATTCATGGCCGCTCGGATGCAGTGCTCAATCCCGGCGGCGTGCGCATCGGTACGGCGGAAATCTATCGCCAGGTGGAAAAGATCGACGAAGTGCTGGAATCCCTGGCCATCGGTCAGGACTGGCAGGGCGATGTCCGGGTGGTGCTGTTCGTGCGCCTGCGTAACGGCCTGACGCTGGATGAACCATTGCGCGAGCGCATCCGTCAGCAGATCCGCCGCCACACCACGCCGCGCCATGTACCGGCGCGCATCGTGGCGGTAGCCGATATTCCACGCACCCTGAGCGGCAAGATTGTCGAGCTGGCGGTACGCAACGTAGTCCATGGCCGGGCGGTGAAAAACACCGAGGCACTGGCCAACCCCGAGGCGCTGGAGCTGTTTCGCGACTTGCCGGAGCTGCGCTCCTGAGCCTCAGGAGCGCCCGTGATCGGCCGGATCTACCCCCTTGATCCGATGCCAGCCATCGTCGGCGCGCTCAACCCTATAGCGCGCCCAAAGAGCAAACTCGGACAACCGGCAAATACCCTCGGCTCCCAGCCCATTGCCGGCCACCACCCGATAGCGTACCCGGCCACTGCGACCGGGCCGGCGTGGCAGAATGAACAGTATCTGACGCACCGCCCAGTTGCTGCCCGGCAGGCCATTGCTGTAGCAGCCTGACTCGACCAGATCGGCCTCACTCACCCCGTGGCTTTTGGCATGTTCGTTGGCCAGCTCGACCAGATGCAGCAGGTCATCGAACTCGATATCGACATAAGCGTTCATCTGCCGCAGGGCATAGTGAAAGTCCTCTGGAGCAATCCCCGGTGTGCGCTGGACCTGATAACGAGCCAGTGCCAGCGGATAGCGACGCCAGTGAAACAGATTATTGAACAGCAGCGCGGCCGCCACGATTACCAGCGCATCGAGAAGAATCGGGTAGAGCAGAAAGCCGAAACCGGCCTGCTGGATAGCCGGACCACCCAGGACCGCAATCATCGCCGTTGCCCCACCCGGTGGATGCAGGCAACGTAAAACCATCATCAGGAAAATACTGGCACCAACCGCCAGCGCCGCAACCCAGGCTCCCAACGGCAGCCAGGTGGCACAGGCTACACCTACCGCGGCAGAAACCAGATGACCACCCACCACCGACCAGGGCTGCGACAACATCCCGTGCGGCATGGCGAAAACCAGCACCGTGGTTGCCCCCATTGAACCGGTCACCCACAGTGCAGTATCACCGCCCAGTGCCTGATGAGTGATCCAGTAGACCAGCAGCAATGCCAGGGTGGCACCAACAGCGGAGATCAGTTTTTCCTGGTAGCTGGTACTGTCGGGAGTCCAGCCGATCCCGCTCAGCAGCCAGCGAAAACCTGTACGCCCCATGCACGCCCCCAAAAAAGCGACCATGATAACGGCTGCGACCACTGATCGCACCATTTTGGGGCAATCACACGCAACACCAGAATGACCTATGCTCTGAGAAATGACTTTGTATGAGGTAAACAACCATGCTCGCGCTGGCTGACGAACCCCTGAACATGAGTGATGCCGCTGCCGTGCTGCTCACTCAGGAGCAGATCGATGAACTGCTCGAACGACTGCCCGGCTGGACCCTGCGTCAGGTCGATGGCATTCCCAGAATCGAAAAAACCTACAAGCTCAAGGACTTCGCCCAGGCGCTGGCGTTGACCAACCGGATCGGCGAGCTGGCCGAACAAACCGGCCACCACCCGGCACTACTGACCGAGTGGGGCAAGGTCACGGTAAGCTGGTGGACCCACTTCCTCGGCGGCCTGCATCGCAACGACCTGATCATGGCGGCGCGCACCGAACAGCTGGCGGATTGAGCCGCCGTTATTCACCAGCACTCAAGGTGCCGATATTGCAGGCCAGCGTTGCTATCCATAGGTCGCGGAACACCGGGATTCCGAATGGCGCCCAGGCGGATTTTTTCTCTGGTGGGGTCTGGGCCATGCTCGGGAGCTCTCATTCAGGAAGAGGGATGAACTCGTCTTCATCTCCCGGCACGGTGGGGAAGCGCCGGGCTTTCCAGTCCGCTTTGGCTTGATCGATACGCTCCCTGCGACTGGACACGAAATTCCACTCCACAAACCGTGGTGCCATCTTCTCACCACCCAAAATACCGATGCGGGATTCACTGACAGCCTCCACGACTACACCGGGGTGGTTGCCAATGATCGCCAGGCAATGCTCGGGCACTTCCGTGTCCCGCGCTTTCAGCTTGCCACTGGCCACATACACCGCCCGCTCTTGCGCGTCAGGCAGCATCAGGGTCTGTCCAGCCTGCAGATGAGCTTCCACATAGAGGGTTTCGGCAAAGGTCTTCACTGGCGACACCTGACCATAGGCGCTGCCCATCAGCACACGGACCGACACCCCCTCTACAGTGAGCGCAGGTATTTGCACCGCAGGATAGTGGTAGAAGGCAGGCTCGACCTCTTCTGCCGCTTCCGGCAGCGCCAACCACAGTTGCAGCCCATGCAAACGATGGGATTGTGCCTTGACCTCGGGACGCTCCCGCTCGGAATGCACGATACCTCTGCCGGCCACCATCAGGTTGATGTCGCCCGGACGAATCGGTTGCAGACTGCCAAGGGAATCACGATGCAGGATCTCGCCCTCGAACAGATAGGTCACCGTCGCCAGATTCACATGCGGGTGGGGACGGACATTGATACCCTGACCCGCTGGAAACTCTGCCGGCCCCATGTGATCGAAGAATATCCAGGGGCCCACCATCTGGCGCTGGGTACTGGGTAGCGCCCTGCGCACGGAAAAACCACCAAGATCCTTTTCATGAGGCTGAATAATCAACTCAATCGCGCCACAGCCCAGAGAAAAATCACACTCAAGCTCAGTACGTACCGTTTCATTACTCATAACCCCCCCTCCATTTATGGGCCCCCGATATGGCGTGCCCAAGGTGCCGGTTCAGGCGCTATCGGTCATATCAAAGAGCAGCACTTCAGCGCGCGTATTGGCTTGTAATTCAATCTCCCCGTCTTCCTGAATGGCCACGCCATCCCCGGCAGACAAGGCCAGATCGCGCAATTGCAACTGCCCGCTCACAACCTGAAGCCAGGTTTTTCTTTTCGCGGAAAGTGCGCGACTGAGTGAGTCCCCGCTCTCAATGATCGCGGCGTACAGGTTGATATCCTGATGAATTGTGACCGCCCCATCCCGGCCATCGGGTGCACCGATCAACCGCCACTGGCCACGCCGTTGGTCGTCACTGAAATGTTTCTCTTCGTAGCTGGGCGCAAGACCGGACTGCTGGGGAATAATCCAGATTTGCAAAAAGTGCACGGGGTCCTGGTCGGAAGCATTGAACTCGCTGTGTAAAATGCCGGTACCTGCCGACATCCGCTGTACATCACCCGGTCGGATTACCGAGCCGCTCCCAGTGCTGTCTTTGTGCGCCAACGCACCTTCAAGCACATAGGAGATGATTTCCATATCCCTATGGCCATGGGTTTCAAACCCTTTCCCCGGCTGCACCTTGTCCTCATTGATTACCCGCAAGGGGCCATAGCCCATATGCGCAGGATCGTAATAGTGGCCAAAGGAAAAGCTGTGCCGGCTGTTAAGCCAGCCAAAGCTCACGGCTCCCCGCTCGCTTGCTAGACGCACCTGCAACATGAGACCTCCATCAATCCCAGCCCTGGTTTTACCTTCGAACCTCAGCATCAGGACTGGAAACAGCTGATCAACAAGTCGACAGTCCGTGTTTGTATCAGGGTAGCCATAATGGGGAGACTTGCCACTGCTCATAGTGCATGGAAACTAGTCTGAAATCTGTTGTAGCCAAATTGTCTAATTACCAGCCCACAACGGGGCTAACATCAGTGAACGGACCGCGAAAACTATGGTCCGAATCTGTGACCAGCCGTATACGAGCAGCGTACAAGGTCATCGACGACGAATCGTTCCATCACACCAATGACGGAACGTGGCAAGGAACCCACAAGGTCACTGCTAAAAATAAGAAGGCACCCACTATGAAACAACTTATCAAGGGCAAATTGCCCACCATTACGCTGATTTTTCTGGCAACCGGACTGCTGTTGATCCTGCCAAATATCCATTGAAAGACGCTGTTGAGGTTCACGGTTAAAATGGCGCTTTATTTTGTGCCGGAGTAACCGTGAACCCCTCAAAGCCTTTTGCCGATTTGGTCTGGTCCGATGATGGCCAGCCCTATTCCAGCCAGTTCGACGACGTGTATTTCTCACGCGAATCAGGCCTGGAAGAAACCCGGCATGTGTTTCTGGCCAACAACCAACTGGCCGAACGCTGGGAGAAGCTCAGGGCTGGCGAGCGCTTCTGCATTGCCGAGACCGGTTTTGGTACTGGCCTCAATTTTCTCTGTGCCTGGCAGCTATGGGATCAGTCCGCCCCGCCAGATACCCACCTGCATTTTGTCAGTACCGAAAAATACCCCCTGAGCGCAGCGGATATGCAGCGCGCCGCAGTACTGTGGCCGGAGCTGGCGCTCTGGTCAGAGCAGTTGCTGGCTCAGTACAGCGACCTGACACCCGGCTGGCACCAGTTTCAGCTTGATCAGGGGCGGATCACCCTGACCCTACTGATCGGCGACCTGCTGGACAGCCTGCCGCTGCTCGACGCCAGCGTTGACGCCTGGTTCCTCGACGGCTTCGCCCCGGCCAAGAATCCGGACATGTGGCAACCAGCGCTCTATGCCCAGATGGCCCGGCTGTCGCGCCCGGGAGCGACACTGGCAACCTTCACCAGCGTCGGTGCTGTACGCCGTGGCCTGCAGGACGCCGGCTTTGTCATGCGCAAGGTTAAAGGCTATGGCCGCAAGCGAGAAATGCTCGCGGGCACGTTTGCTGGCTCAGCCAGCGCGGCCTGGCAAGCCCCCTGGTATGCCCGCCCGGCTGCTCCCAGCCTGCCTCAGCGCCAGGCGCTGGTGATCGGCGCGGGCCTGGCTGGCTGTGCCACGGCGTTTGCCCTGGCCCGGCGCGGCTGGCAGGTCACTGTGCTGGAACGCCATGCCGAGCCAGCACAGGAGGCCTCGGGCAACCCTCAGGGGATTCTCTATTGCAAGCTGTCGGCGCATCAAACACCGCTGTCACGGTTTGTCCTGAGCAGCTACGCCTACGCCCTGCGGGTACTGCATGAACTGCTTGAACAAGACGGCCGGCAGTGGCAGCCCTGCGGTGTTCTGCAATTGCCAACCAGTGACAAGGAAGCCCAGCGCCAGCAGGCACTGGCCGATCTGGGCTGGCCCGATACACTGCTCAGACTGGTCGATCAGGCCGAGGCCAGCCAACTGGCCGGGGTAGCAACGCCCAGTGGCGGGCTGTGGTTCGAAGGCGGCGGCTGGGTCAATCCGCCGAGCCTGTGTCAGGCGCTGTTGCAGCATCCAAACATCCAGTTGCTGGCCCACCATCAAACGCTGAGCCTTGCCGCCAGCGAATACGGCTGGCAGGCGCTGGATCATGAAGGGCAGATACTGGCCAGTGCGCCTCAGGTCGTGATCTGCGGCGCGGCCGACAGCCTGCGTCTGGCGCCCAGTGCGCACCTGCCACTCAAGGCCATTCGTGGGCAAGTCACTCATCTGCCAGCCACAACAGCAAGCCAGGCATTGCGCACCGTGCTCTGCGCCGAAGGCTACGTTTCACCAGCCCGGCTGGGCGAGCATCACGTAGGTGCCAGCTTTCGTTTCGACCGGCTGGACACCCAACCCAGCCAGGAGGAAACCGAAAGCAATCTGGGGCTGCTGCTGCAGCTTTCCCCCGCCCTGGCGGCCAGCCTCCAGGTCGAACAACTCGACCCCGCCAGCCTGCCGGCGCGGGCCGCGCTGCGCTGCACGACTCCGGACTACCTGCCGGTCATTGGTCCGTTGGTGGACGCCAAAGTTTTCCGTGAACGCTATGCCGAACTGGCCAAAGACGCCTCACGCCAGCCGACAGCAGGCGCGCCCTGGCTGGCCGGGCTGCATATCAACGCAGCGCATGGTTCACGCGGGCTGATCAGCGCGCCCTTGAGTGGCGAGCTGGTAGCGGCCTGGATCTGTGATGAACCCCTGCCCCTGCCCCGCGACCTGGCCGAAGCAGTACACCCAAGCCGGTTTCTGCTGCGCGAACTGATTCGCGGACGAGGCCGTGCGGGCCAGGCTTGAGGTATTAAACTAGAGCCGTCACGCCCTCATACAACAGCTTGCCGCCGGTCAGGAACAGAAAGATGTAGCACAACTGATAGATCAGCTTTTCATTGCTGCGTTGCAGCAGCCAGAAGCCCAGTCGCACTCCGATCGGCGCCAACGGCAGCAGTACCAGTGCGGTCAGCAGGTTGGCGGTATTGAACTGGCCAAGATAGATATAGGCCGGCACCTTGGCCAGGTTGGTGATGGCGAAGAACACCGCGATGGTGCCCATCAGAATGGTCTTTTCCAGTTTCTGTGGCAGCAGGTAAACATTGATCGGCGGCCCACCGGCATGAATCCCGAAGCTGGTGAAGCCGGCTACTGCCCCCCAGAAACCGCCGCGCAGTCTGCCCGGCCCACGCTTGGGCGGCTCGCCGCGGCGCAACCAGATATTGAGGGTGAAGACCAGAGCGATGACTCCGATGATGATCTGGATGTGTGCATCATTGAGCATCCGGAACGTCAGCGCGCCAATCACCACGCCAGCCAACGACGCCGGAATGATGATCCGCAAATTGACCGCATCCCAGCGGCCACGAAAGGTCCGCAGAGCCATCAGGTCCATGGCACAGAGAATCGGCAGCAGAATGGCCGCTGCCACCTGCGGCGAGACCACCAGGGCCATCAGCGGTACCGACAGAATCGAGATATTGCCGCCAAACCCACCCTTGGCAAGACCGTATAGCAGGACGGCGGGAACGGCACAGAGATAGAAAAACGGATCGGTGATCATGACAAAGCGGGCTTAGGGCATACCTGAATAACTGGCCCGGCAGTGTATCATCTATGACTCAACCGACCATGGCATCATCCGAGAAGTAGACCATGCTGATTCCCTATCAAATGCTCGAAGCCGATACCCTGCAGCGTCTGCTGGAGGATTTCGTCACCCGCGACGGCACCGACAACGGCTATGACGACACGCTCGAACAGCGCGTCGCCCGTCTGCGCACCATGCTGGAACGGCGTGAGGTGTTGATCGTATTCCACCCCGACACCGGCGATACCAGTCTGGCTCACCGCCGTGACGTCCCGCGCGAGATGCTGGACGAGTTGGAGTAAGGGAGCCTCTGCATCGCGGGCACAACAGCGCCTCAGCGCAACAAATCCGCCAGCGCCATCATCGCCGGACGAGTAGTCGGGAAGGTGTAGCCGCTGCTGGCGATCGGGTGGGATGACAAGCGCACCACTACCAGGCCGACCGCCGGGTTGACGTGAATCATCTGCCCATGCACCCCCAGCGCCTCATAGCCACCATCGGCGTTGTGGCTGATCCACCACTGGTTGCGATATGAGTAGCCTGGCTGGAAGTCCCGACCCGAGGCCTTGAAGGCTTCCCGATCGGCGCCTTCAAGAATGCTGCGCACCACACTGGCATTGACGATCTGCCGACCATTGAAGCGCCCCTCGTTGCGCATCATTTCGCCGAAGCGGGCCAGATCGCGCAGCGTGGCATTCATCCCGGCCCCGGCCCAGCCGGTCCCATGCCGATCCAGCAGCATGTAGGCGTCCTGTTCGGCCCCCAGTGGTTGCCAGATCCGCTCGCTGATCAGATCGGACAGGCGCTGACCACTAGCCCGGCGTACCAGCCAGCCCAGCACTTCGGTGTGCACGGTGCGGTAGATAAAGCCCTGGCCATGCTCACCGGCGGCACCGATCGTGGGCAGGTAACTGTACAGTTCACGGGCCCCCGGATAATCGGCCGGAGCTGGAACCATGCCGGCGGCCACGGCGTACTGCAGCACATCGGAGCGCTCATCACCGTAGATTTCGCTGTAATCGATGTCAGCGGTCATGTTCAGCACCTGCTGCACGGTCGCGCCCTGCCAGCCGCTGCCTTCCAGTTCCGGCAGATAATCGGTCACCTGCGCATCTGCCTTGATCAGACCTTCCTCGATCAACATGCTGGCAATCAGGCCGGTAAAGGACTTGGTCACCGACCACAGCTGGTGTGGCAGATGGGCAGTCTGGCCCTGGTGATAGGCCTCGTATATAACCTTGCCGTCCTTCATGATCAGGGTCGAATCGGCGTAGCTATCGGTCAGATAGTCGATAAAGCTCAGTTCATTGCCATCGGGTCCGGTAAAACGCAGCGCCTCGATCCGCTCACGCCAGTCCTCACCAACTGGCAGCTCGGATACCGGTCCTGCACCCCGGGCAATATTGCGACTGGGCAACAGCTCGCGCATGTGGTGGAAGGCCCAGCGAACATTCGGGTACTGAGACAGAAAGTTGGCCGCGGTAACCTGACGTTCAGCCGGTGGCGGGAAGCCCTGCATCAGTTGCAGACGGTCCAGACGCACGCTATCAGGGCTGGGCAAGCTTGGCGATTGGGCCAGAAGCGGAGTGGAAAAGCTGGACAGCAACACACACAGAGCCAGAGGACGAAGACGCATGGACAACTCCCATTGTCATTGTTGTTTGCATCCAGCCTAGCGGCCCTTGGGCGTTGCGTCATCATCGAACACAGTCAGTGATAACGGCCAATAAGCCTTTTGGCCAGACACAAAAAAGGGGCCGGCAAGCCGGCCCCAAAAACAACAGGAGCAGTTTTACTTCAGATCAACGCTGGGCCACGGCCGCCGATTTCGGCAGTTTGAAGGTCCAGAGCATGCCGCCCTGGTTGAAGTCCTTCACCCGCTCGGCCACTTGGCCACCCCACAGCGGTACCGCGCCACCCCAGCCGGACAGGACAGATACATACTGTTCGCCGTCCATTTCCCAGGTCACCGGCGAGCCGATTACCCCGGAACCAGTGTTGAATTCCCAGAGCTTCTCGCCGTTCTGGGCGTTGAACGCCATCAGGTAGCCTTCCGGGTTACCGGTAAATACCAGGTTGCCGGCTGTGCTCAGTACCCCGCCCCACAGCGGTGCCGGGTTCTTCACGCGCCAGATTTCCTTGCCCTGAACCGGGTCGATGGCACGCAGGACACCGATGTAGTCGTCATGCAGCGGCTTGATGGTAAAGCCCGCACCCAGATAGGCGGCGCCTTTCTTGTAAGCGGTGCCTTCGTTCCAGATGTCCATGCCCCACTCGTTGGAAGGCACATAGAACAGCCCGGTCTGCTGGCTGTAGGACATCGGCATCCAGTTCTTGCCACCCAGGAACGCTGGCGCGCTGAATACGGTCCGGCCGGCTTCGCCTTCGGCAGTCGGCGCACCTGGACGGTTGCTGTCATCGAACACCGGCCGGCCATTGCGATCCAACCCCTTGGCCCAGGTGATCTTGTCAACGAATGGGAAGCCACGAATGAACTTGCCGTTAGTACGATCCAGGACGTAGAAGAACCCGTTACGGTCGGCAGTGGCAGCGGCTTTCACTTCCTTGCGACCATCGCGGTAGTTGAACGAAATCAGTTCGTTGACACCGTCATAATCCCAGCCGTCGTTCGGGGTGGTCTGGAAGTGCCACTTGATCTCACCGGTATCCGGGTCGAGTGCCAGACGCGAGGCGGAGTACAGGTTGTCACCACGGCGCATGTGCGAGTTCCAGGGAGCCGGGTTACCAGTACCGAACAGCAGCAGGTTGGTTTCCGGATCGTAATAGCCGCCCAGCCAGGGTGCCGAGCCGCCGGTCTTCCACAGGTCGCCCGGCCAGGTCTTGTTGGCCTGACCACCGGAGATACCAGCTTCAACCGCTTTGCCGTCCTTGTAGACATAACCCATGTGACCTTCCACGGTCGGACGGGTCCACAGCAGTTCACCGTTGGTCGGATCATAGGCCTCGATCTTGCCGACTACCCCGAACTCGCCACCGGATACCCCGGTGATCAGCTTGCCGTTGATGATCAGTGGTGCGGCGGTAATCGAGTAACCGGCCTTGTAGTCTTCCACGGTCTTGCGCCAGACCACTCGGCCAGTGTCCTTGTTCAGGGCAACCAGACGCGCATCCAGAGTACCGAAGATCACCAGGTCGCCGTACAGAGCGACACCCCGGTTGATCACGTCACAGCAGGGCATGATGCCGTCGGGCAGGCGGTGGTCGTATTGCCACAGCTTGCGACCGGTCTTGGCGTCCACGGCAAACACCCGCGAATAGGAACCGGTGATATACATCACCCCGTCCTTGATCATCGGCTGGGCTTGCTGGCCGCGTTGTTTTTCACCACCCAGAGAAAACGCCCAGACCGGTTGCAGTTGGTCGACGTTGCTGGCGTTGAGCGCGGTCAGCGGGCTGTAACGCTGGCCCTGCAGGCCCATGCCATTGGTGACGATCTGGTGGGTGGTAGTGGCATCCGTCAGGATGTCTTCATCGGTCACGTTGGCGGCGGCCATGCCAGAGAAAGTCATGGCACTCACCAAGGCGGTGAGGATGAAGGGCGAGCGTACACGTTGTGTCATTGCTGCTACCTCTGAGTGATTGTTGTGTGTTGTTCATGTCAGCGGCGAAACGGGAAATTTTCCTGCTTCTGGCTGTGATTCTTCGCCGCGGGGGGCTTGGCAACAATTCAACCCAGGGGTGATTTATCTCATCACTTGGTAGCAGTACCGAGCTGGGAGCCACCAGCCAGAGCGGCTGAATAGCAGGCAAAAAAAACCGGCTTGCGTGAGGAGGTGAATACGCAAGCCGGCGGCAAATAAAGCCAAGTCACACTATCGATTCAGATATCCTCGTACAGCCCAGGCCGCATATAGCGCAGGCCATGGCGCGCATAGAGTTCCGCCATGCGACCATCGAGAATCATTTCCTCAGCCACATCTGCCAGCGCATAAGCCAGCTGGCGGTTGGCTTCATGCACCGCCATACCCAGATCCCAGACCTGCTTGCCCATGCTGGGATAGGCGTTCTCGGTCAGCTGCATGCCGGCATCAGGGTGCTGGGCCAACAGCCAGTCGATCTCGGCCTGGGTCCCCATGACCGCATGCACTTCACCGTCAATCATGGCCTGAAAAGCCGCACGAACACTGCGATAGTGGCGAGTCATCTTACTGAGCTGACCGTTCATCACGGTGGTCAGGTAGAACGACGGCACGGTGTCTTCCTCCACCCCGATCGGATGGTACTGGAACACCGAGATGCTCTTGACCTCCTTGATCTTGCGCGGGTCGTAGGCAGCCTGCCAACGCTCGCGCTGGTAAGGGCCAAACATGTGCACCAGCTCGAAGGCCGGATGCCCCAGGTCATCGCGCTTGCTGCTGAAGGCCCGGTCATTGGGTACCCGCAGCATCACATCGGCAATCTGCCCGGGGCGCAGATAGTGACCACGCCACAAATGATTGCGGAAATCGCCGTCGATGCTCTCGTCAGCGACCATCCACTGGATCTCCAGCCGGGTGCCAAGGCCATCGGCTAACGCCTGAGCCAGCTCGACATCGACGCCGCGGGGGGTATCACCATCCATGAAGCTGTACGGCGGGAAGTCCTGATACAGGGCTACCCGCAGCACACCCGACTCGATGATCTCGTCATATTCGCGGATATGGGTAATGTTCAGCGCCTGTGCCGGCAGACATACCAACAGGCACAGCCACAACCAGCATCGCCGCAGGTTCATGACTTATTGCTCCACGGCAACGGTTTCCAGCCAGGTCCGAATGGCCCACAGGGCTTCCTGACTGAGGATATCGGCCATTTTCGGCATATATACCCGGCCATCGCGCACTGCACCGTTGATTACCCGCTCCTTGTACCACTCGTCGCCGTAATCACCGACCTCAAGGTAGCGCAGGTCCGGGGTCATGCCGCCGGAAATGCCCTCCAGGCCATGGCAGGCTGCACAGTTCTGGTTATAGGCTGAAGCCCCGATCCGCACCGCCAGATCATGATCCGGATGCGGCTCGCGGTAGGGATTGCTTTCATGCCACTCATCACCCAGCTTCTCCAGGCCCTTGGTATCCACCGGCTGGGGAGTCACATCACCATGAGCGAAGGCCTGACCGGCTGCCAGACACAGCCCCAGGGCGGAAACTTTCAGAAGGTTCTTGTAATGATTCATACTGCTCACCTCGCGGCCGTGTGGTTCACGGAATTTTTTCAAGTGTCGTGACCATGGTAGGAAGCCCCGGGTAGTAGCCCAATCCTGCTTTGGTGGTCGGGGTTTAGTTCCTTGGTAGTAGATAAATCAGCCTCCCCCGGTGGTTGGCCGTCCAGTGTTATTTTCCTGCGTAGACCGGGTGTTTTTCCGTTTCTTGATTGAGCCGCGCTCCCGAAGATGAAGGCGAGGCACAGCATTCGCTGACCGCTCAACCAACAGGAAAGATGCCATGACAACAAAAAACCAGCACAACCCGAGGCCTGTCGCCCACGCCGTCAGAAGCCTGATTCTTGCTACCAGCCTGGGCCTGGCCAGCGGCGCCGTTCTGGCCAAGCCGGTGACCTGGGACGACATTGCCAACGATCACCTGACCACCCACGACGTACTGATGTACGGTCTGGGCAACAGCGCCCAACGCTGGAGCCCGCTTAAGCAGGTCAATGCCGACAACGTGTTTCAGCTCACCCCGGCCTGGTCCTTCTCCTTTGGCGATGAAAAACAGCGCGGCCAGGAATCCCAGGCCCTGGTTCATGACGGCGTGATCTACGTTACCGGCTCCTATTCACGCATCTTTGCCATCGACGCCCGGACCGGCAAACGCCTGTGGAGTTACGCCCACCGCCTGCCCGATGACATCCGCCCATGCTGTGATGTGGTCAACCGCGGCGCCGCCATCTATGGCGACAAGGTGTTCTTCGGCACCCTTGATGCCGGCATCGTAGCCCTGAACAAGGACACCGGCCGGGTAGTCTGGCGCGAGAAATTCGGCGACCATCGCGCCGGTTACACCATGACCGGCGCACCGACCATCGTCAAAGACAAGAAAACCGGCAAGGTCCTGCTGATCCATGGCAGCTCCGGCGATGAATTCGGTATTGTTGGCAAACTGTTTGCCCGCGATCCGGACACCGGCAAGGAAATCTGGATGCGGCCTTTCGTTGAAGGCCACATGGGTCGGCTGAACGGCAAGGACAGCACACCGACTGGCGACATTAAAGCACCGAGCTGGCCGGACGACCCCAACTCACCGACCGGCAAGGTCGAGGCCTGGAGTCACGGTGGCGGCGCGCCCTGGCAGAGCGCCAGTTTCGACCCGGAAACCAACACCATCATCGTCGGCGCCGGCAACCCCGCGCCCTGGAACGGCTGGGCCAGAACGTCACCAAACGGCAACCCGGCCGACTACGACAGCCTCTACACTTCGGGTCAGGTCGGTGTTGACCCGACCACCGGTGAAGTGAAGTGGTTCTATCAGCATACCCCCAACGATGCCTGGGATTTCTCCGGTAACAACGAGCTGGTGCTGTTCGACTACAAGGACGCCAAGGGCAAGACCATCAAGGCCACCGCCCACGCCGACCGCAACGGGTTCTTCTACGTGGTCGATCGCAGCAACGGCAAACTGGTCAATGCCTTCCCGTTCGTCGACGGCATTACCTGGGCCAGCCACATCGACCTGGAAAGCGGCCGCCCGGTAGAAGTCGAAGGCCAGCGCCCACCCCGCCTGCTACCCGGACAGGAGCGCAGTGAGGCAGTCGAGGTATCTCCGCCGTTCCTGGGTGGCAAAAACTGGAACCCCATGGCTTACAGCCAGGACACCGGTCTGTTCTACGTGCCAGCCAATCACTGGAAAGAGGACTACTGGACCGAGCAGGTCAGCTACAACAAGGGCTCGGCCTACCTGGGCATGGGCTTCCGGATCAAGCGCCTGTATGACGATCACGTTGGCATCCTGCGGGCAATGAACCCAACTACCGGCAAGGTCGAATGGGAGCATAAGGAACCGCTGCCACTGTGGGCCGGGGTGCTGGCCACTGCCGGAAACCTGGTCTTCACCGGTACCAGCGACGGCTATTTCAAGGCCTTCGACGCCCGGACTGGCAATGAGCTGTGGCAATTCCAGACCGGCACCGGAATCATCTCGCCGCCGATCACCTGGGAGATGGACGGTGAACAGTATATTGGCGTGACCACCGGTTATGGCGGCGCTGTACCGCTATGGGGTGGCGATATGGCCGAGCTGACCAAACCGGTCGCCCAGGGTGGCTCGTTCTGGGTCTTCAAGCTGCCGGGCTGGAGCCAGTCCACCGCCAAACGCTGACCACCACATGACGCGCCCGGCCCGCCGGGCGTCGTCACAGGAGACATAGCATGCCAAACCTTAACTACCCACTGATGTTGCTGGCACTGAGCAGCCTGCCGGTCAGCGCCCAGTTTGCCGATATCGATCAGGCTGATGCCGAAGTCATCAACGGCTGCCTGCTGATGCCCGGTACCCAGTGCGCTGGCAAGGATCTGCGCGGTGCCGATCTGCGCCACCAGGATCTGCGCAAAGCTGATTTCACTGGTGCCGATCTGCGTGATGCCGATCTGCGTCACGCCCGGTTCGACCAGGCTCGACTTGACGGTGCCGATTTGCGCGGCGCCAACCTCAACCGCGCCAGCCTGCAACAGACCGCTATGCGTGGCGTCAACGCCAGCAATGCCAGCTTTGTCGGCGTGCAGGGCTGGAATCTGACCGCCCAGAACGCCCGCTTCAACGACGCCGATTTCACCGGCGCCAACCTGGAGTTCGCCCGTTTCAGCTCATCGATCATGCACAAGGTGATCTTCCGCGCGGCCAATCTGGAGATGGCCTGGCTACCGAAAACCGATCTGGCCGGCGCCGATCTGCGCGATGCCAATCTGCAAGAGTCGAAAATGAATCACGCCAATCTGGAGAATGCCGACATGACCGGGGCCCGGCTGCATTATGGCACCTATCTGAACCTGCACATGACCGGCTGCACTGCCTGCCCGTTCGACTGGGAAAAGCAGTTGCCTATGACTCAGTTGGGTAAGTGAGAGCAGGCCTCGGAATAGCGCTATTCCACAACGCCTCTGGAAACCTCAAACGCCGCTGGCGAGAGCAGATGCTCCCGTTTCCCAGGGATGATGACGCGTGATCTGGCGGAGTTCTGCGTGGGCTGAACTGCGTTTCCTGGGAGCCTCGAGCATCTGCTCGAGGTCGGCGGTGCAACGAGACCGCGCGGGAGCAGATGCTCCCGCCTCCCGGGGGTGTTCCCCGACCAACAGCAACTACCCCGCCGCCTGCACCCGAATCACTCCGGCATCGATAGCCAGGTGCACCAGTTCGGTCAGTGAGCTGACCGCCAGTTTCTGCTTCAGCACGGTGAGATTGTTCGACACTGTCTTGCCGCTGATGCACAGCCGTTCGGCGATCTGCTTGGGCGGCATGCCCTTGGCCAGCATGACGAAAATCTCGAACTCACGCTGGGTCATCTCCCGCAAGCGTGGGTCGAGCTGGTCATCACTGCCGGCACAAGCCAGCTGGGTAGCCAGCTCCTGTTCGATATAACGCTGCCCGCCCAGACAGCGGCGTACCGCCTCCAGCAGCACTTGCGGCGCCGCACTCTTGGTAATGAACCCCAGGGCGCCGGTCGCCAGCGCCTGACGCACCAGCGGCAACTCGTCATGCATGCTGAAGAACAGAATACGCAGCGACGGCCAGCGTTGCAGCAACCGGCGGGCGGTTTCAATGCCGCTGATGCCCGGCAGGCCAACATCCAGAATCACCAGATCCGGCACTTGCCGCTGGGCTGCCGTCAGCGCGTCCTCGCCACTGGTTGCTTCCTCGATCTGCGCCTGGCCCAGCATCATCGCCAACAGGCTGCTGTAACCCTGGCGCACAATGGCATGATCATCAACCAACAGAATGTTCATCAGAGTACTCCCTTGAGAGGAATATTCAGGTTGAGCAACAGGCCCTCTCCAGGCCGGGTAATGATCCGCAGCAGACTATTCAGGCAACGGGCACGCTCCTGCATCGAACGCAACCCCAATCCCGACTCTGGTTCAGCCGACAGCCCGCAGCCATTGTCCTGCACGCTGACCACCAGACTGTCGCCCCGGCGCTGCAAGCGTACCCAGACCTGATCAGCCTGAGCATGCCGGGCAACATTGTTGAGCGCTTCCTGCAACAGCCGGTACAGATGGGTTCGGGCCTGCGGTTGCAGTTCCGGCAGATCCTCATCCAGTTCCAGATGGCAGTCGATGACCTGCTGATGCTGCCACTGCTCGGTCAGCTGACGCAGCGCCTGTTCCAACCCCAACCGCTCCAGCACCACCGGATGCAGCTCGCGTACCAGTCGGCGAAAACCCTGTTGCAGGCCGTCACAGGCCTGCAACAGGCGTCCAGCGTGATCGCGCACATGCTCAGGGCGATCTGCGGCCTCGCGCAACATGAAGGCTTGGGCACGGATACCGGTCAGGTACTGGCCCAAGTCGTCGTGCAGGGTATGCGCCAGTTCGGTACGCTCGCGTTCCTGCAGATTCATCAGCGCATGGGTCAGTTGCCGGTTGCTGGCCTCGGCCCGCTGCAAGGCGGCAGCCATGCCGTTGAAACGCTCGGCCAGATGGTTGAGCTCGGGCTGCTGGCTGGGCATCAGCCGGGCATCCAGATCACCGGTACGGATCTGCTGCAAGCCGCTGAGCAGTTCGTTGTAGGCCCGCAGCCCACGGCGCAGACCAAGCTGGATTACCAGCAGCGACAGAACAAAGGCAATGGCAAACACTACCAGCAACTGAATGACCGACTCCCAGGCCTCCTCCAGCTCGTCATGCGGGTCCGGGCTGATCATCCATTGCTGACTATCGGGAAAGGTCACGTATACGGGCGGGAAACCACGTTCGATCGCGGGCCGCATCCAGTGCAACAGCCAGTCGGGAAACTCGTCACTGCTGGTCAGCACCAGTGGCTGGTCTGGACGGGAAATACGCACGTGGCGAATATTCTCGAACGGTTCCAGGGTACTCAGGTCGGCACTGCGTGACAGCCCGTCGAACAGATGCAGGGCCAGGGCCCGGCCGCTCTCCAGTTCGCGCACCACATCCTTTTCGGCCTGACGCAGCAGTACCAGCAGGGTTACTGCCAGCACCAGCGCGAAAGCCGCGCAAACCCACAATTGCAGGCGCGCGGCGGTCGACAGACGCATCTCACTTGACCACGAAGTGGCCAGTCATCCCGCGACTTTCCAGACCCTTGAGATAGAACTCATAGCGCCCAGGTACCAACGGGGTGAAAAAGATTTCCGCCTGTCCGGGCTTTTCGAACTCCAGCTCGTGCAGGTAGGCGGTCTTGATCTCGACATCTCCGGCCTCAACCTTGCGCAGGTGCGTGACCTTGAAGAAATCCGGCGCCTGGAAGGCGTATTCCTTCTGCCCGGACGAGATGATCTTGAGCCGATAGGCCTGACCGGTTTCGACCTCATATTCCTTGTGCGTCATGGCGAAGTCACTTTCTTCGTTACCCAGCACCAGATCAGGCAATGTGACCGGGCGGCGAGTCAGATCACCGGCAGCCAGGGCGCTGTTGGCCAACAGCAAGCTGGCACTCAGAATCGCGGCAGACAGGAATATTGGGGTGTTTTTCATGGTTATGGCCCTTGTTCTCATGTTGTCGAGGTTCATGCTCGGACATAGGACAAGTCACCGAAATAGTACCTTGGTACTGGCGCGTTGGTACTTTCTTCATATTTACCCCCGACTTGCGCAGCACCATGCTGGAGCCATCACAAGAAGGAGGCTCTATGCGCACATTCGCCCTGCATACTCTGATCGGCCTGCTGATGCTGTTCAGCGCCACTCTGATCGCCACCCGGGCCCACGCCAGCCTCGAAGTCTCGATTGGCTATGTGGCCTGGACCCCTGATCCCGGCCCGATCATGTCCAATGTGATTCCGGAACCTGAAGATGCCGGTCTGCAAGGCGCGCAGCTGGCAATCGTCGATAACAACAGCACCGGGCGCTTTCTCAAGCACAATTATCAGTTGCAGGTGGCCAGCGCCAGTGAACTGGATGCCACCCTGGACGCCGCCCGTGCCTTGCACGCCGAAGGTGTACGGCTGTTCGTCACCAACCTGCCGGCCGCTCCGTTGCAGCAACTGGCTGGCGAGTTCAGCGACAGCCTGCTGTTCAATGCCGGTAGCTACGATGATGGCCTGCGCAGCCAGAGCTGCCTGCCCAACGTGCTGCACACCCTGCCCAGCCGGGCGATGCTGACCGATGCCCTGGCCCAGTTTCTGGCGGTACGCAAGCAAACCCGCTGGCTGCTGATCAGCGGCAGTACCGAAGACGACCTGGCCTATGCCGAGGCGGTCAAGCGCAGCGCCAAGCGTTTCGGCCACCGGATCGTCGCCGAGAAACAATGGAGTTTCGATACCGACCTGCGCCGCGCCGCCCAGGCCGAAGTACCGCTGTTCACCCAGACCCGCGAATACGACGTGGTGATCGTCGCCGACGAACGTGGCGATTTTGGTGAATACATCCCCTACAACACCTGGTACCCGCGCCCGGTAGCCGGCACCCAGGGCCTGACTCCGGTTGGCTGGCACAAGACCGTGGAAACCTACGGCGCCGCGCAATTGCAGAAGCGCTTCGAGGATCAGGCCGGACGCTGGATGAACAGCCTCGACTTCGCCGCCTGGCTCGGGGTGCGCAGCATCGGCGCCGCCGTGACCACCCTGAAGCATGCCGACGTTGACGAGATTCGTGCCCTGAGCCTGTCCGACCGCTTGCCACTGGACGGATTCAAGGGCCGGCGCCTGAGCTACCGCACCTGGAACGGCCAGTTGCGTCAGCCGATCCCGGTGGTCCATCCGCGTGCGCTGGTGACCAACTCGCCCCAGGAAGGTTACCTGCACCCGGTGACCGACCTGGACACTCTGGGCTTCGATCAACCGGAAAGCCAGTGCGATCTGCTGGCGGGCCGTTGAAGGTTACTGGCCGCCGAGGCCAGACACCTTCAGATAACTACAACGACAACAGGAAAACCAACATGAAAACCTCATTTCTCAAAACCGGGTTACTGACCGGCGCTCTGCTGCTCGGCGGCTTCAGCCTCAACGCCCTGGCCGAAACTGCCTATGTCACCAATGAAAAGGACAACACCGTCTCGGTGATCGACCTGACCAAGATGGAGGTTGTCGACACCATTGACGTCGGCATGCGCCCACGCGGCGTGCTGCTGTCCAGTGACAACAAGCTGTTGTACATCTGCGCCAGCGACTCCGACCGGGTCCAGGTGATTGACCTGGAAACCCGCCAGATCATCAAGGAACTGCCCTCCGGCGCCGACCCTGAGCAGTTCGCCCTGCACCCCAATGACCGCTGGCTGTATATCTCCAATGAGGACGATGCCCTGGTGACCGTGATCGATGTAAAAACCAATGAAGTGCTGGCCCAGATCGACGTTGGCGTCGAACCCGAGGGCATGGCGGTCAGCTACGACGGCAAGTGGGCGGTCAATACCAGCGAAACCAGCAACATGCTGCACTGGATCGACACCAGCACCAACGAACTGGTCGACAACACCCTGGTCGACCAGCGCCCGCGCCACGTCGAGTTCACCAAGGACAGCAAGACCCTGTGGGCCTCGGCAGAGATTGGCGGCACCGTGCATGTGGTCGATGTCGACAGCAAACAGATCCAGCACACCATCAACTTTGCGATCAAGGGCATTCACCCGGATCGGGTTCAGCCGGTCGGGGTAAAACTCTCCAGTGACGGCAAATATGCCTTCGTCGCCCTGGGGCCGGCCAACCATGTTGCGGTGGTCGACGCCCAAACCTATGAAGTGCTCGACTATATCCTGGTCGGCCGGCGGGTCTGGCACATGTCGTTCAATACCGATGAAAGCCTGCTGCTGACCACCAACGGCGTCAGCGGCGATGTCACCGTGATCGATGTCGCCAGCCTCAAGCCGGTCAAGAGCATCAAGGTCGGGCGCTATCCCTGGGGCGTGGTGGTGACCCCCTGATGCAACTCGACGTACGCGATGTCAGCTTCGCCTACGGCCAGCGGCTGGCGCTTCAGGGCGTCAGCTTCACGGTGCAGTCCGGCCGGCTGAACGCCCTGCTCGGCCCCAACGGCGCCGGCAAGAGCACACTGATGGCCCTGTTCAGCCGCCTGTACCGGTTGCAACAGGGCGACATCCTGCTCGGCGAGCTGTCGATCCGCCGGCAACCGCGCCAGGCCCTGCGTCAGCTCGGTGTGGTGTTTCAGCAAAGCACGCTGGATCTGGATCTGAGCGTGCGTCAGAACCTCGCCTACCATGCCGCGCTGCACGGCCTGTCACGCCGCCAGGCCGCCCCACGCATCGAAAGCGAGCTGCAGCGCCAGGGTCTGCTCGAGCGCCAGCATGAACAGGTCCGCCAGCTCAATGGCGGCCATCGCCGCCGAGTCGAGATCGCCAGGGCGCTGCTACATGAACCAAAGATTCTGCTGCTCGATGAGCCCAGCGTCGGCCTTGATCAGGCCAGCCGCCTGGCTCTCAACCAGCACATCCGCCTACTGTGTGCCGAGCGCGGGCTGACGGTGGTCTGGACCACCCACCTGCTCGATGAGATTCAGGCCGAAGATCCGGTTGTGGTGCTGCACCAGGGCCGGATACTGGCCGAAAACAGCGCCGCCGAACTGGTACACAGCAGTGGCACAGCCAGCCTCGGCGATGCCTTCGCCCGGCTTACCGGGCAAACGGAGGCGGCATGAACCTGCGCGCTTATCTGGCCTGCCTGGGCGGCATCCTGCAACGCGAATGGCTGCGTTTCATTCTCCAGCGCTCGCGGTTTCTCAGCGCCCTGGTCCGGCCGCTGCTATGGCTGCTGGTGTTCGCCGCCGGGTTTCGGGCGGCGCTGGGTGTCTCGATCATTGCCCCCTATGACACCTACATAACCTACGAAACCTACATCCTGCCTGGGCTGTGCTGCATGATTTTGCTGTTCAATGGCATGCAGGGCTCACTGTCGATGGTCTACGACCGTGAAATGGGCAGCATGCGGGTACTGCTGATGAGCCCGCTGCCCCGGCCGTTTCTGCTGGTCGGCAAACTGCTCGGCACCTCGCTGATCTCGCTGATTCAGGTCTATGCCTTTATCGGCATTGCCTGGCTGTTCGACATCCAGCCCCCGCTCTTCGGCCTGCTGACCGCCCTGCCCTCGCTACTGCTGGCAGCCTTGCTGCTCAGCGCCCTGGGCCTGCTGCTGTCAAACGGGATACGTCAGTTGGAGAACTTCGCCGGGGTGATGAACTTCGTGATCTTCCCGATGTTCTTCCTGTCCTCGGCGCTCTACCCGCTGTGGAAAATGCGCGAAGCCAGCGAATGGCTGTACTGGCTGTGCAGTTTCAACCCCTTCACCCATGCAGTGGAACTGGTGCGCTTCGCCCTTTATGAGCGTTTCAACGCCATGGCCCTGATCATCTGCCTGGGCCTGCTGCTGGTGGTCACCAGCCTGGCGGTACTGACCTTTAACCCGCAGCATGCGGCGCTGCGGCGCAAGTCGGAATAGGCGGCGGGCATGCTTTGCGCTGTGCCCTTAAAGCATTTACTACTTTAGTATCGATTTTTTGTCCCAATGTATCATTTGCAAATCACCATCCCAGGGGTGTAATACATAAACATACACAAGAAGCAGCGGCCTTCGAGCAAGCTGCCCTAGCCACAGGTTGGAACAGCCATGTACAAGATACTCATCGCCGATGATCACCCGCTGTTCCGAGAAGCCATTTGCAATGTGATTCGCGAAGGCTTTCCCGGTACAGAGCTCATGGAAACCTCGGACCTGGACAGTGCTCTTGAACTCGCCAAGGAACAGGACGATCTGGACCTGATCCTGCTCGATCTGAACATGCCCGGCATGCACGGGCTCAACGGCCTCATCACCCTGCGCAACGAGTCGCCCTCGATTCCGGTGGTGATTGTCTCCGCCGAGGAAGACAAGCAGGTGGTGCTGCAGGCGATCACCTACGGCGCGGTCGGCTTCATCACCAAATCCTCACCACGTACGCAGATGACCGAAGCCATCGAGCAGATTCTCGGCGGCAATGTCTACCTGCCCTCGGATATCATTCGCGCCAACCGCACCATCACCCGGCGCAGCCCGGAAGAAACCCCGATCTCCCCCGAACTGCTGTACGCCCTGACCCGTAAGCAGCTGCTGGTCCTCGAGCGTATGGCCAAGGGCGAGTCGAACAAGCAGATCGCCTATCACCTGGATATCGCCGAAACCACGGTCAAGGCCCACGTCTCGGCGATTCTGCGCAAGCTCAATGTCCACAACCGGGTACAGGCGATTCTCTCGGCCAGCGACGTGGATTTCAGCGCCTATCTGCGCCGCTAAGGCGGCGTGGAAGGCTGTTGCAGCGTGGTTGCAATCAGCCCTGTTGCGCCAGCAAATGGCTCATCGCGGTTTTCAGCTTCATGGGTTTGACCGGCTTGTGCATCAGCACATGGCCGAGTTCGCGCACCTGCTGTTTGAGTTCGTTGCTGTAGTTGGCAGTGATCAGCAGCACCGGTAACGGCTTGCCGCGCCGGGCGTTGATACGGGCAACCACATCGACGCCGTTCTCATCGTTATCCAGGTGATAGTCGGCGATCAGCAGGTCGGCCGGCGCGTGGAACTGATCGACCTGCGCAGCCAGATCATCTTCAGACAACGCGGTAACCACCTCGCAGCCCCAGCCTTCGAGCAGGGTGCGCATGCCGGCACAGATCGAAGCATCGTTATCCAGCACCCAGATTCTGGCCTGCTCCAGATGCTGACCGATCATGGCGGTCACCGGTCGCTCACTGACCGGCTCGTGACGCAGCCGGCCAAAGGGCACATCGACCGAGAACACCGAGCCCTTGCCCTCAACCGAATGTACCCGAATGCGATGGCCCAGCATGCGGGCGATCTTGTCGACAATTGCCAGCCCCAGGCCCAGGCCCCGGTCCTTGGTATTCGCCGCCGGATTGACCCGTTTGAACTCCTGAAAGATCTCCTGCAGCTTGTCCTGGGGAATCCCCAGCCCGGTATCCCAGACCTCTATACGCAGGCCATGGGCATGCCGACGACAGCCCAGCAGGATTCGACCACTGCGGGTATAGCGGATGGCGTTGGACAAGAAGTTGCGCAGAATCCGCGCCAGCAACTGCGGGTCGCTGCGCACCACCGCCTGGCTGCCAACGAAGCTGAATGTCAGCCCTTCGCTGGCCGTCACCTGACGGTACTCGTTGGCCAGATTGTCGAGCAGCTCTGACAGGGTGAAGTCGCAGATATCCGGCTTGATCACCCCGGCATCCAGTTTGGAAATATCGACCAGAGTACCAAGCAGGTTTTCCACATCCTCGAGCGAATGACTGACCTGGCGGATCAGGCCAGCGCTATGATCGGGTACCGGCTGTTCGAGCAAGGCTCCGGTAAACAGCCGGGCGGCGTTGAGCGGTTGCAGCAGGTCATGGCTGACAGCAGCAAGAAACTTGGTTTTCGACAGGTTGGCCTGCTCGGCCTCGCGCTTGGCCTCGCGCAGGCGCGACTCGGCCTGGGCCCGCTCGCTGATTTCCTGACGAAGCTGGTCGTTGAGCGCGGTCAGTTCCTGGGTACGCTCGCGCACCCGCTGCTCCAGATGCTGATAGGCCTGATGCAGGGCCTCGGCGGTTCGCCGCCGATCAGTGATATCGCGGATCAGTACAAAGATGCCGATCACCTCGCCTTCGGCATTGCGGTTGGGCACATAGGAGCGCAACAGGTAACGTTCCTGCTCCTCAAGGTTCGATTCGGCGAACTCGAAGGTCACGCTTTCGCCGTTGAAGGCCCGCTCGATGTAGGGTTCCAGACGGGCAAACTGCTCCTCACTGTGAGCCCGGCGCAGGCTGTGGCCGTGAATGTCGCCACGCGGCCAGCCGTACCACTCGTCATAGACCTTGTTGGTGAACTGATAGGTCAGGTCGTCACTCACATAGGCGATCATCGCCGGCACATGATCGGTGATCAGTCGCACCCAACGCTCGCTTTCCAGCAAAGCATTGGCGTACAGGTCATGCTCGGTAATATCGGTATAGGTGTTGACGAAACCGCCAGTCGGCATCGGGTGGGTGCGCACTTCCAGCACCCGACCATTGCTCAGGCGCTGCTCGCTGCTGAGCAATGGCTCACCATCCTCACACAGGGTGTAGGGCGTGAACAGATCCAGCTCGCTGTCTTCCATTACCTCGGCAAACGGTCGATGGGCCTCGATCGGCGCCAGTCCGGCCAGCTCCAGGAAACGCCCGTTCCATAACTCCAGCGCGCCTTCGTCGTTGACCACCGCCACACCTTGCGACAGGCTGTCGACCGTGCGCTGCAACAACCGGGTCTTCTGCGCCAAGGCCTTCTCGCGGCGTGCCGCTTCGGAATGCTTGAGGTCGGTGATGTCGGTGTACATGATCACCAGTCCGCCTTCACGGGTCGGCCGCTCGCTGACCTGCACCCAGCGCTGGTTACGCAACTGATAAAGCAAATGACCGTCGGCCCCGGCCTCGATATCCACCACCAGCCCGGTCGAAGTCGCCAGGCGCTTGACCTCGCTCAGAGTGGTGCCTTCCACCACCCGCGCCCGGGTTCCTTGCCAAAAGGCAGCAAACCGGCTGTTGAACAGCACGATGCGCATATGCCGATCAAACAGGACGAAGGCATCGGACACGCTTTCGATTGCATCGATCAGGTAATGATGGGCGGTCTCGGCCCTGGCCCGGGCCTCGCTAAGCAGGCGGTTGCTGGCCTGCAGTTCGGCCATGGTTTCGTTGAGCGCCTGGGTCCGCTCGCGAACCTGCTCGGCCAGTTCCACCGAATGCTGGAACGCCGCGTAGCTCTCGGTGCGCTGGCTGGAGCTGGACTCGACACGCTCGATCAGCGCCGCGTTAATCCGCCGCAACTTGTTGACCTCGGCCCGCAGCGCCAGCAGCTCATCATCGCTGCTCGGCAGCAACGCCTGTTCAGTGTGGTAAGGCAAAGGCCACCCCGGTGAAGGTCTGATTGATGTGCATGCCGTTGTACTGCTCGCCATAGGTGTTGAAACCAATCACCCGGTTGTTGGCGAGAAAGCGACCGAGGCTGTCGGCTTCACCGCGTAGCTCACTTTCCATCCGACGCAGAAAACAGTCGCAGCCAATGATCAGTACCGGTTCACCCAACTGCTGACGCAAACGCTCAATCTCCAGCCGCAAATCAGGCAGCAGCGGCCCCGGCTGCATGGCGGTCAGCACGATGCCGGTATCCACCGCGCAGTAGAAAGTCAGGCTGCCATCCGGGTTGACCCGCTGGATCGAGCGCACATAGAACTGATCACGAATGCGCACCGCCAGCACATTGAGGGCAAAATGGCTGAGGCTCAGCTCGCTCAACGGCACCCCGACCAACCGGGCATACTCCTCAGCGGCTGGCTCGGCATTAAGCTCCAGCACGGTGCGGGTTTCGCTGTCAGCGGCGGTGACCACCAACTTGTCGGCCAGAGGTTGCAGGTGATGGGTGGTGAATACCTCGAAATTGAGCCAGGTATTGAACATCACCACCACCGCCGCGCCGGTATGAAAGCGGCCCTGATGGTAAACATGGGTATGGCTGAGGTGATTATCGTCGCCGGCCGAGCCGCCAAAATGCGGGATGCTGCCCAACGCTGCGCTAAGGGTCGAGAGCACGACTTCCTCACGACTGGACAGGCCATCGAGCAGAGTCAGGGCGAAGGTGTGATCCTTGATTGGCGCCAGACCGGTATGCCGGCAGTGACTGAGCATGCGCTCGACCGCCTGCTGGGCATCGACCAGGCTGAAGTTGTCCAGCTCACGGATCAGCGTGCAGTCGACGGCAAAGGCCCGGTGATCAAAACCGATGGCCGTAATACAGCCGCGGCCATAGCCCTGCGAGGTAATTTCCCCGGCACTGGTGCAACCGGTCAGCGCCACTCCGCCGAAATGCTGCTCCAGCGCATCCGCCAGGGTCGCCAGGTCGTACTCGGCCGAACAGAAAAACAGCACGAAGCCCAGGTGCGGGTGCAGCAACTGGCTGGCCAGGTCCTGAGCCGCCTGTTCCGGCTCTGCCGCGTCGGTCATCGCGGTCTTGAAACAATCGGCCAGCTTGTGCGGCATATCCGCCTCCCCACCTTTGACTATCTGCCTACCAGCACCACACCACCGCCCCTTCCTCGTCATCGCGAGGGCCGCAGGCCCGTGGCGATCCAGCCCTTACTCCCAGCAACCCCGATGGATTGCCGCGGCGCTTTGCGCCTCGCAATGACGGTGGGGTGAAACACGTCACCGGCATTCTCTTGCCCCGTCATCGCGAGGGCCGCAGGCCCGTGGCGATCCAGTCCGTACTCCCAGCAACCCCGATGGATTGCCGCGGCACTTCGTGCCTCGCAATGACGGTGGGGTGAAGCACGTCACCGGCATTCTCTTGCCCTCTCATCCTCTTCCCCGTCATCGCGAGGGTGGGTCTAGTTTGATTGTAGGGAGCGGCCACCGGGCTCGACATACTACTTCGGTACTGGGTGAATAAACCTTGGAAGTAATGGCCACCCGCCGTGACCCAAAACGCAACAACCGGGGCAAGCCCCGGTTGTTGGTAGTGCCTTGCCGGTTTTACCAGCTCAGCGCGACACCCAGCGCCACAGTGCTGGTTTTCTCCAGCTTCAGGCTGTTAGTGCGATCATCCAGCTCGAAGCGGTTGTACTCGCCAACCAGGGTCAGGTTGTCGTTGACACTGTGGAACAGCGCCACACCACGGGTCTTGTAGTCAGCCTTGACGCCAATACCGTTGCCGTCGTCCTTGGTCTTGCCGTAGGACAGCGCCAGACGGTTCTTGCCGAACTTGTAGGAACCCTGCAGCAGGTGACCCTTGCTGTCGATCTCGCGCAGTTGCGCCTGACCGGCGTTATTGGTGAAGAACGGGTTGACACCCTCGGCATCAAAACCGGAGGCGGTCAGCGACAGGTTGCCCATCTTGGCCTGGACACCGTAACCAAGGCCCTTGGAGGTCACAGAGTCAACGCTGCTGTCGGTGTTCTTCGAAGTCTGACGCTGGCCGTTGATCCAGGTGAACAGGTCGACACCACCCAGTTGGGCCTGATAGGTGATCTCGGTCTCGAAACGCGGACGGTCCTGATAGTTCTTGCCCACCAGCGAATCATCGGTGGTATCGACCGGATCCATGATACCGGCAGCCACCCGGAAGCCATTCATGACCGGCGAGCGGTAGGTGATCTGCGCAGTCGGGAACGGATAGGGATAACCGCTGCCAATGTTGCCAAAGGACACGCCACCGAAATCAACCAGCCCCAGGGTGTCGCTGACCTGACCGTAGCCGGCCAGGAACTCGTCGACGAAAATGTTGGAACGGGCGAACAGACCGAAGTCCTTACCTACCAGGAACTCACCCCAGTCGCCACCGATGGTGCCGTAGAACTGACGCACATCGATGTCGGTCGCGGTGCCGTTGGTTTCGCTGTCATTGATGGTGACCCAGAACGAGGAGCGTGCGCCCAGTTGCAGATCGCCCATGTCCTTGCCCATGTTGAAACCGATGTAGTTGGGCAGAAAGCCCATTTTCACCCGCGACTGCTTGCGCTCGCGGGCCGGATCGGCGCTGTCGACATCCGAATGGACATAGAAAACGTTGATGTAGCCGTCCGCAGAGAAAGTCGTGCCATCCTGATCGTACAGGGTGATGGCGGCGGATGCGGGTGCGCTGATGATGGCTGCGGCCAGTGCAGTCAACAGCGGGCTGGCAATCTTTTTCTTGTTCATTGTGCTCTCCGATGGATTCATGGCTGACGTTGTAATGCCGTCGGGCCGATTATCGGAAAGCCTCGGGAACCACCCCATTCTGCCAAGGGCGCGAATCCACCAGTCTTTGGTGGCAGGCAAAAAGCCTCGACCAATCAATGCTTTGGCATGTGCTACCAGCACTACCTTGGTAGCGGTCCAGGCACTAAACAGCTCTTGAATCAACCCGGCTGGGCACTGACCAGACGGATACGCCGGGCCTTGATGAAGAAACTGTGCAGCAGGTGCTGCCAGTCCCGCTCGGAGAGGGTGCGCAGCGTCAGCAATTGCTCGTCCAGCGACGACTGCAGTGGGTAGAGTGCCGCCTGCCAGGCAGCGTCGAAAGCGCCGTCGGCGGTTTGCCGCCGGGTCTGGATACTTGCTGCCAGGCGAGCCGCAGCCTGGCGCACCTGCTCGAACGGCAGCTCCCGCAAATACTGGTGCTGTTGTTCAAGACAGGCTATTGCCGCCTCATCGATCAGAGTCAGCGGCTGGTTCGGTGACTGGACCAACAGCAGTATGCCCGGCCAGCCGGACAATGGATGATAGCGCGCAACCACCCAGTAGCCGAGTTGCTGGCGGGTGCGCAACTGGTCGAAGAACGCCGGCGCCAGCCAGTGTTCAAGCAAGCGCCAGCCGATGTGCATCAGTGACCCGGCAGTCGGCGCCGGCAACCAGACCACCAGGGCCCGATCCGGATGGGCACAAGGCACCGGTCCGGACTGCATGAACGGCAAGCTCCAGTCCCAGGAGAACGGCGCGGCCACGGCCGGGAAGCGTTCACTCAGGTGGCCAGCAATGACGCCGTCAGACTCGCCCGACCAATCTTGCGGATGCAGCCAGAGCAACTGAGCCTGGGCACACAAGCGCCGCCAATCCGCCAGCGTCAACACCGGGGCGTTCAACAGTTGATCCGGCCCATCCTGCAAGCGCTGCAACAGCCGGTAGGCCGGCAAGGCCTGCACACGCTGACGATGATCGTGCTGCTGCAAGCGCCAAAGCACCGTCAGTTCAGTCTCGCTCGGAGGGTTCAGGCTCGCCAGCAGTTCGCCGAGCAATTCGGGCAAAACCTCGCGCGGGCCGCTCAAAGTCAGCTCTATACGCCCTTCCAACGCCTGCCAGTCGAGCTGCACGGCCCGCAGGCTCGCCTGCTCGGCCAGCACTTCGCATTGCAACTGCCAGAGCCTGACCAGCCCGCTCAGACTGTTGAAGTCGGCCTGCTCGGCAGGCCAGCACCAGGCCAGGCGGGTCCGTTGCCAGGTGCCAACCGGCTCATTGCCGAGCCGGCGCACACCTGGTGGCATTGTTGTCTGAGCCGCCCCCTGCTCTGCGCGGCTCCGGCGTCCCCAGGCCGGCCAGTCGTCCGGTGCAAGTGCAATACCAGTGATCGGCGGGGGCGTCCGTCGCAAGGGCTGGCAAGCATAGGAGGTAGCTGTCCAGCGGCACTGCTCAGGCGTAATCTGGCCAGCGTTGCAACGCAGTACATGCGGTGCATCCTGTAACGCGGTCAACAACACTTGCCATAGCTGTGGCTCAGGACGCTGCCAGTCTTCGCTCTTCAGAAGCTGCTCGGCGCCCTGACGCAGCAGCCGTTCGGCCAACTGGGCGCACCAGATCAAGGGTTCACCCTGGGGCCCACGGCTGAACGCCTGATCAGCCCAGTCTTGCCGTTGCTCACAAGGCCAACCCTCTGGACCGGTCGCGGCCAGCGCGGCCAGCCATTGCTGCCAGGCACTGAGCAAAGTGGCGACGTCCAGCGCTGGTGACAACGGCTCCAGTTCAATCACCAGCAGCGCCGGACCGCTGACACCCGGCTCGATCCGCGCCTGCCAGTTCAGCACCACTCCCTGGCGCCGCAACCAGCCCAGAGCCGCAGCCGGCGCCGCACTGTTGAGCCAGGCCAGAAGCCAGTTGGCCGCGGCCGATTCGGCCGGCAGATTCGCCAGTGACCACAGCAGGGTCCAACTGCTGGAGCCTCCGGGGCCAGACCAGTCAATCAGCTGCGCGGGCGAGCGCAGCATGAGCTGTGGCCGTTGGCGCGGCTCACGCTCGCCCGCCGACAAGCTCCGTCCAAGCTGCTCAACCAGTCTCGATAAATGCTCAAGACTCGCTGGTGCATGCACCACCAGAGTCATTGCCCCGGCGCGGTAGTAGCGTCGATGAAAATCGTGCAGTTCGTTCGCCAGGCGTTGCGGCTCGGCAGCCAGACTCTCGGCATTGCCGGCAGAGAAACGCCCCCCCGGATGCCGGGGATCGAAACACAAGCCCAGCACCGCCTGACGATGAATGTCCGGGTCGGCCAGCCGGGTACGGAATTCGGCATCGATCACCTGACGTTCACTGGCCACCAGCGCCGGGCTGAACAATGGCTGCGCCAGCATATCGAGCAGATGCGCCAGACACTCGTCCAACCCCTCGGGGCTGACGCTGAAGTGCAGGCGCGTGCGCTCCGGCGCGGTGCTGGCGTTGAAACGTCCGTCCCAACGGCTGACCCGTTCAGGAAAGCTGCCCGCTTGCGGATAACCGGCCGAGCCCATGAACAACAGGTGCTCGAGCAGATGGGCAAGCCCCGGATAGGCATCGGGCTCATCGTGACTGCCAACATCGACCAGCGCCACCGCCGTGGCCCGACTGGCCGCCGGATCAGCGATCAGCAGGCAGTGCAGACCGTTGGCATGCCGATACAGTTGATAGTCACGCCCGTCTGCCGGTGTGACAGGCAAGGCCAGGGCTTGCATGACGCATCACTCCGTTATGGATTTCCAGTCATGGTGAAAGGCGGTTTCGCCGCTGGGTACTGTGCTTTGGTACCGACAGGCGCAATACCAAAGTCGCAAATGATCTCAGCTTTTGAGCATCTGCCCGAGCATGGCTCGCAACTTGCCGGCCTTGACCGGCTTGTTCAGCACCGGGATGCCCAGCTCACGCAAGGTCTGCTGGCAGTGCTCGCTGCGATCGGCGGTGATCATGATGGCCGGGATCGGCCGCTGGAAATGCTCGCGCAACAGACTGACCGCCTCATCACCAGTACGCCCCTCATCCAGGTGATAGTCGACCAGAATCACATCCGGCATGTCATCGCCCAAGACTTCCAGCGAGCTTGCGGCATCCAGCGCCAGATAGACCAGCGCGCCCCACTGGCCAAGCAGGTCACGCATGCTGTCGAGAATGATCGGCTCGTTGTCGATCACCAGCAGCCGTCGCCCCTGCAACGGGGTACTGAGCTGTTCGATCAGGCCGGGAGCAACCTGGGGCGTGGCTGGGGCCATACGGGCCAAAGGCACATCAACCGCGAACATCGAGCCACGCCCTTCTATCGAGCGCAATGTGATACGGGTGTCGAGCAGATTGGTGATCCGTTCGACAATGGCCAGCCCCAGCCCCACACCCTTGCGCTGGCCGGCTCTGGCGCCCTGAAGCTGGTTGAACTCCTGAAAAATCTCGTCGAACTTGTCCGCCGGAATCCCCCGCCCGGTGTCCCAGACCTGAATGCTCAGTCGGCTACCCCAGAGCCGGCAGCCAATCAGCACCCGGCCCTGGTCGGTGTAGCGAATGGCGTTGCTCAGCAGGTTGCGCAGAATCCGGCTGAGCAGCCGATAGTCGGTCCTTACTGCCCAATTCCCCGGACGTGAACGTAACTGCAAGCCTGCGACATCGGCCACCGCCCGGAACTCATCAACCAGCGGATCAACAATGTCGGCCAGAGCATAATCGCCCCACTCCGGCTTGACGCTGCTTTGGTCCAGACGAGCGATATCGAGCAAGTCTGTCAGCAGATCCTCGGTGCTTTCCAGGGCACTGTGAGAGCGCTCGACCAGTTGCGCCTCAGCGGCTTCCAGCGAGCGCTCGCGCAAGGTCGCCAGCAGCAACCGGGCGGCATTCAGCGGTTGCAGCAGGTCATGACTGGCTGCGGCCAGGTAGCGGTCCTTACTGCGATTGGCCTGTTCAGCGGCATCGCGAGCATCGCGCAGTTCCCACTGTACCCGCTCACGCTCGATGATCTCGTGGCGCAGATGATCGTTCAGCGCTTCCAGCTCACGGGTGCGTTCCTGTACCCGCTGTTCCAGCTCATCATTCAGCCGCTGCATCGCCACCTGAGCCTGCTTGCGCTCGGTGATATCGGCCACGAAAGCCTCAACCACCGACTCAGCGGCATCCGGCTTGAGCAGCAGGCTCATGCGCACATCGATGGCCCGGCCATCTTCGCGCAACAATTGGGTTTCATAGCCGGTAAGCTCGCCGTTGAGCAGCAAGGTCTTGCGAATACTCTGAAACTCTTCGCGGCCACCGATGAAAAAGCCTTCTGCCAGGCTTGGGTAGGCCTGCACTACATCATCAACCGTCGGATAGCCCAGCAGTTTGGCCATTGACGGGTTGGCGGCCAGCAACCCGCGCTCCAGGCTGGCCTGAAAAATCCCCAGGGCAGCATTCTCGAACAACCACTTGTAGCGATTGCGCTCGGCCTCCAGCTCTTCCAGCCGGATCAGCAGTTCGGGGTAATAGTTCTTGCGCGAAGAATGCGAACCCAGGCCCAGCAGGCCGGTGAGCACATCACCGCGCTGATCAGAGCGCTTCGGCATACACCACTTCGACATCGCGCAGGTTGGACTCACGCGGGTTGGTGAGGATGCAGGGGTCATCCATGGCATGGAGCGACAGCATCGGCAAATCACTGGTGCCAACCCCATGCATCGACAGGGTCTGCTGGAAGCCAACCGCCTGCTTCAGCTCGATCAAATGTTGCACCAGGCGCTGGCGTACCTGTGGCGTGGTCAGCCCACGGGTATCGATCCCCAAAGTCTCGGCGATGACCTTGAAACGGTCGGGCGCTGCATCGAAATTGAACGCCACCACATGCTCGACCAGAATCGCGTTGCACAGCCCATGCGGCAGATCGAGAAACCCGCCCAGGCTGTGCGACATCGCATGCACCGCACCGAGAATCGCGTTGGAAAACGCCAGACCGGCCTGCAGGCTACCGAGCATGACCTTCTCACGCAGCGCCACATCCTGTGGGTTGGCGATCATCGGCACCAAGTGGCTGTTGAGCAGGCGCATGGCCTCCAGCGCATGGGCGTCAGTCATCGGCCCGCTGCCGGTGGAGACGAAGGCCTCAATGGCATGAACCAGCGCATCGACCCCGGTGCAGGCAGACAGAAACGCATCCATGGTCATGGTGGTTTCCGGGTCGATCAGCGAGACATCGGGCACCACCGCCTTGCTGATGATCGAGAACTTCACCCGTTCCTGCTGATCGGAAATGATCACGAACTGCGAGACATCGGCCGAGGTGCCGGCGGTGGTAGGAATGCAGATCAGCGGCGGGCCTGGGGCACGAATAGTATCGACCCCTTCAAAGGTGAGAATGTGCCGATCATGCGCAACCACGATGCCGATGGCCTTGGCGCAATCCATAGGGCTACCGCCACCGATGGCGACGATGACGTTGCAGCCCGCAGCCCGGTAAACCTCGGCGCCGTGCATCACCTCTTCGGTGCGCGGGTTAGCCGAAACCTGGGTGAACAGCACATAGTCGATGCCCTGCTCCTGCAGGCTATGCTCGACATCGGTCACCCAGCCGGCGGCTTGCACACCGGGGTCGGACACCAGCAAGACCTTCCTGGCGCCAAAGTTGGACGCATAGTTGGCAACGGTTTTGCGCGACCCTGCGCCGAAAATGATCTCCGGGGTAACGAACTTGCGAAGCATACTGATATCGTGGGGCATGGCGCTGGCATCAAGTGTTGTAGTTATAGGTATGCAGACTACCGCATTAAGCAACGCTTTTTAAGCATCTGGACCGTCACCCTAGACTGAAGTAGCGGTTTTACCCTCCCCAAGTTGCATGGCGAGCGCAGCGCCACTGATCAAGCATTGACCCCATCACACAGGACTATGGATCGCCACGGGCCTACGGCCCTCGCGATGACTGGAGTTAGTGCAAGGCCGTACTGACCCGATGACGGGAGTTGGTGCGAGGCTGTGCTGGCGGGCCCGCACCCACACCGTCATTGCGAGACGCGTAGCGTCGTGGCAATCCAGGCGACCGGCTGGCCGTCACCCTATAACAAACAAGAAGCCACGGAGGCACCCATGCTCGCTCGTCTGATCCTGCTCGGCAGTCTGCTGCTCAGCAGCGCCCTGCACGCCGTACCACTCAAGGACGAGATTCAGAGCCTGTTTCCCAAAGCCACCCGGATCGACGACAAGCTGGCCAGCCCGGCGGTCTACCCGGTTTACCAGTTGGACGAGCTGATCGGCTACGCCTTCGAGTCCAATGACTACTCGACCCTGCAGGGCTTTTCCGGCAAGCCGATCCGTCTGCTGATCGGCATGGACCCACAGGGCACGCTCACTGGCATCCACATCCTCGAACACCACGAGCCGGTGTTTCTGCATGGCCTGGGCGAGCAGTCGCTGTTCAACTTCATCGACCAGTACCGTAACACCAACATCGGCAAGCCGATCATCGTCGGTGGCCGACGCAGCGGCGGCAGCGACTCGGTGCATCAGTTCGACGGGGTCAGCAAGGCCACGGTCTCGGTGGTGATTCTCAACGAAACAGTGATGATTTCCGCTATGGAGGTCGCCCGCAATCTGCTTGAGGGGTTTGCCCAGGGACCGCTGGCGATCGCCCGCCCGGAGCTGTTCGAGCCGCTGGAGTGGGGCCAGTTGTTGCAGCGCGGCTACCTCCAGCACTGGCGCCTGGACGATGCCCAGGTAGAACAGGCTCTGGGCCACTCGCTGAGCCATTACAGCCAGCTCGATGATGACCCTGAGCTGCCCTTCAGCGAGCTGTGGTTCGCCTACCTCAACGCGCCCAGCATTGGTCGCAACCTGTTGGGCGAACCGGCCTTTGGTCAAGTGATGGAACAACTCAAGGATGGAGAACAGGCTCTGCTGATCATCTCACGTGGACGTTACCGGCATGTACCGGACGACTTCATTCCCGCCAGCGCGCCGAGCCGGGTAGTGCTGGTGCAGAACGGCCACCCGATCGAGCTACATGACATGGACCTGGGCAGCGACCTGCTGCCGGACATCCCCGGACTCGAAGCCGAGCAACTGACCGCGCATATCTTCCGTATCAAGCCACATGCCGGCTACAACCCGGTTGGCGACACCGCGCTGCAACTGAACGTGACCCTGCAACGCAACCATCTGATTTCCAGCAGTACCCAGTTCACTCAGCCGTTCAGCCTGGATGAAACCCTGTTCGAGATTCAGGCCCCACCGGTGGCAGCCAAATCCGTGCCCATGTGGTTGCGCATGTGGCAGGAGCGCTGGTGGCAGATTGTGGTGGTGATCGCCGCGCTGGCGCTACTGAGCTGGATCTTCATCAACCAGCACCAGTTCAGCCGCAACAGCCGCCGCTTCCATCAGTTGCGCGCCGGTTTTTTGATCTTCACCCTGGTGTTTCTCGGCCTGTATGCCCAGGGCCAGCTCTCGGTGGTCAACATCTTCACCCTGTTTCTGGCGCTGTGGCAGGACTTCGATATCACGGTATTTCTGATGGACCCGGTGATCTTCATCCTCTGGAGCTTCACCTTCGTCAGCCTGTTCCTCTGGGGCCGCGGGCTGTTCTGTGGCTGGCTGTGCCCATTCGGCGCGTTGCAGGAAATGCTCGGCTGGGTGGCGAAAAAGCTCCGGATCAAGCAGTGGAAAGTACCTGACCCGCTGCACCAAAAACTGCAGTGGCTGAAGTACCTGATCCTGATCGTTCTGGTGCCGGTATCATTTTATTCGCTGACCCTGGCCGAGCGCCTGGCCGAGGTCGAGCCGTTCAAGACCTCGATCACGTTGTTCTTCGTCCGCACCTGGCCGTTCGTACTCTACGCCGTGGGCCTGCTGGCACTGGGGCTGTTCATTCACAAGTTCTACTGCCGTTATGTCTGCCCGCTGGGCGCCGGTCTGGCAATCCTCGGCAAGCTGCGGCTGTTCTCCTGGCTAAAGCGCATCGACGCCTGCGGCCAGCCTTGCCAGCACTGCAAGAACCACTGCGAGATCAACGCCATCCACAAAAACGGCAAGATCGACTACGACGAATGCATCCAGTGCCTTGAATGCATCGTCATTCTCAATAACGACGACCAGTGCGTCGCCAGCATCAGTGCCCGCAAAAAAGCCGAAAAGGCGCGCAAGAACGATAATCTGATTGCCAGTGACTGGGTGCCGGCCAAATAGCAGGCCGCACCCACCCCATATCGAACCGGCATACCAACCATCAATTTGTTGTATTGGCAGGCGTTTAACCGGCGCTTGTAGGATTGCCTCCAAACAACAACCGATGCAGAGGAATGCCCGTGAATCTGGGAAAAATCCTGACCCGTAGCGCACGCTACTGGCCAAACCACGAGGCCGTAGTCGATTCGCGCAAACGCCTCACCTATGCCGAACTGGAATATCGCAGCAATTGCCTGGCCTCAGGCCTGCTCAACCTGGGTCTCAGTGCCGGCACCCATATCGCCATTCTGGCCCCCAACCGGGTCGAGCTGGTGGAAGCCGAAGTTGCCTTCTACAAGGCCGCCATGGTCAAGGTGCCGATCAATGCCCGGCTGTCGATTGAAGAAATCGTCCGGGTACTGGAAGACTCGTGCAGCAGTGCAGTCATCACCATCCCGGCGTTCGCCAAGGCCCTGCAACAACAATGCGAGCGGCTACCCAAGCTCCAGTGGATCATCAGCCTGGACGACGATGGTGGCGACATTCACTACCAGGACCTGCTGCTCAAAGGCAGCCCCGAGCCGATCAACGCCGACCCGGCCGATGAGCAACTGGCCGTGCTGCACTACACCTCCGGCAGCTCCGGAGTGCTCAAGGCGGCGATGCTCAGTTACGGCAACCGCAAGGCGCTGATCCGCAAGAGCAGCAACAGCCCTACCCGCCGCGCCCAGCCCGGCGAGGTAATGGCCCATGTAGGCCCCATTACCCATGCCAGCGGCATGCAGATCATGCCGCTGCTGGCGGTGGGCGCCTGCAACCTACTGATCGAGCAATACGACGATCAGAAGCTGCTGGAGACCATTCAGCGCGAGCGGGTCAACCGCCTGTTCCTGGTCCCGGCGATGATCAACCGTCTGGTCAACTTCCCCGGGGTCGAGAACTACGACCTCAGCAGCCTGAGCCTGGTGCTCTACGGCGCTGCTCCGATGGCACCCGCGCTGGTCAAGCGCGCCATGCAGGTATTTGGCCCGATTCTGGCCCAGGGCTACGGCGCCGGGGAAACCTGCTCGCTGGTCAGCGTGCTGACCGAGCGCGATCACATCGACAGCCTCAATGGCGACAACAAGCGTCTGGCGTCCTGTGGGCGCTGCTATTTCGAAACCGACCTGCGGGTGGTCAACGACAACTTTGAAGACGTCAAGCCAGGCGAGATCGGTGAAATCGTCGCCAAGGGCGAAGACATCATGCAGGGCTACTGGCAGGCCCCGGAACTGACCGCCGAGGTCATGCGTGACGGCTACTACCTGACCGGCGATCTGGCCACGGTGGACGAGCTTGGCTACATCTTCATCGTCGACCGCAAGAAGGAAATGATTATCTCCGGCGGCTTCAACGTGTATCCCACCGAAGTCGAGCAGGTGCTCTACAGCCTGCCGCAGATCTTCGAGGCGGCGGTGGTCGGCGTACCCGACGAACAATGGGGTGAAGCGATCAAGGCGGTGGTGGTCCTCAAGCCCGGTCAGCAGCTCAGCGCCGAAGAGATCATCCAGTATTGCGGCCAGCACCTGGCCGGCTTCAAGAAACCGCGCAGCGTCGACTTCGTCAACGAACTGCCCAAGAACCCCAACGGCAAGGTGGTCCGCCGCCTGGTACGCGACGCGTACTGGCAGGGCGTGGCGCGCAAGATCTGATCCGGAGACAACTCATGATTCAACCCAGTGAAAAAGCTCAGGCGCTGATCGAGCGCATCAAGGCCTTCGTCAACGACGAAATCAAACCGCTGGAGCAACGCGAGGGCCTGCAGTGGGGTGAGGCCCCGCCCAAGGCACTGCTGCGCGATCTGTGGAAACGCTCCTGCGAGCAAGGTTTCTACAATGTGATGCTGCCCGCCGAACTGGGCGGCGCCGGGCTCAGTGTGGTCGACCTGTGCGCGGTCAAAGAGGCCACCGTGCTGAGCGGCACCCAACTGGCGCCGCATATTCTCGGCGAACTCAGCGGCCCGCCACGCATCGGCCACCTGTTCAAGGTCGCCAGCGAGCTGCAGATCGAGCAGTTCCTGCAGCCGGTGTGCCGTGCCGACAAGGCGGTGTGCTTCGCCCTGACCGAAAGCGATGCAGGCTCCGACGCCTCGGCGCTGAAAACCACCGCCGTACGCGACGGCGATCACTATTTGCTCAGCGGCAGCAAGCGCTACATCTCCGGCGCCTCCTACGCTGATATCGCCGTGCTGCTGGCGCAGACCGAAAGCGATGGCAAACCAGGCGGCATCTCGGCGTTCTTCGTCGATCTGCATGCACCCGGCGTGACGGTAAAGGATGATTACGGGGTAATGTCCGGCAAGGGCAGCCATGGCGATATCGTTCTGGATAACGTCAAGGTGCCGGTCGCCAACCTGATTGGTGAAGAAGGCCAGGGCTTCAAGCTGGCTATGGGGCGGATTACCCTGAACCGTCTGCTGCACTGCCCGACCATGCTCGGCATGGCCGGACTGGCGCTGGAACTGTCAATCCAGCATGCCCGCAGCCGCAGCCAGTTCGGCAAGCCGATCGCCATGTTCCAGGCCGTCAATCACATGATTGCCGACATGGCCACCGAGCTGACGGCTGCGCGCAGCCTGGTCTACACCAGCGCCGCGCAATACGATGCCGGCGGTGATATCCGCACTCAGGCCTCGATGTGCAAGCTGTTCGTCTCGGAGACCTGTTTCAGCATCATCGACCGCGCCGTGCAGGTGCATGGCGGGGCCGGGCTGATCCAGGGCCATCCGGTGGAGCTGCTGTTCCGCGCCAGCCGCATGATGCGCATCCTCACCGGCACCAGCGAGATTCAGCGCAATACCATCGCTAAGGGCATTTTGATGCCCTAGTCGCCATCAGCCGCCGGGCCAGGCTCCACCGGCTCGGCGTGCCAACGGCCGGAGCGTGCCAGATCCAGCAGCAGGTTACGCACCAGATCGCGCATGCAGGAAGCGGCAAAGGTCAGCGGCCGGTGTACCGAGTAGGCAATCGACACAGTGCGGCGGATGCTCGGCTCGATGATTCGGCGCGCCTGTGGATGGAACTGCTCCTCCAGCGCCGGCCAACTGGTAATGGTCGCCGCCAGCCCGCTCCTGACCAGGCTACTGATGCCCTGGGCCGAATGCTGCTCGTAGCAGATATTCAATACCACCCCCTGCTGCATCGCCACCTGCTCCAGGCGCCGGCGCAAATGCAGCGAACGCGGCCCCATCACCAACGGCGAAGCCGCCGCCTCGGCAAACCGGATAGTCGGGCCCTGGGTTGGCATGTCGATACGCCCGTACCAGCACAGTTCCTCCACCAGCACCGGCTCGGCACGAACATGCTCAAGCTCCTCGGCATTGGGCACCACACCGAAATCGACCTTGCCCAGTTCAATCGCCTGCCCGCCTTCAGTACTCAGGCCGTCACGTACATGTACCTCGATACCGGGAAACTTCTCCCGCGCCTGGGTGATGATCAGCGGCAGCAACAGCGCCGATGCCGCTACCGGAATGGCAATCGACACCTGGCCTTTGGGATCGCCCTTGGTGGAGACCAGCTCGTCCTTGACCGAGTCGATTTTCTGGATCACCGAGCGCGCCACTTCGTAGAGCCGACGCCCGGCATCGGTCAGCACCACGCCGTCATGCTGGCGTTCCAGCAGGCGCATTTCCAGCTCCTCTTCGAGCATGCCGATCTGCCGGCTCAAGGCCGGCTGGGCGATATAGGCATTGCGCGCCGCCGCCGAGAAACTGCCAGCCTCGGCGATGGTGATCAGATAACGCAGTTGCTTCAGGGTCATGGCAACGGACCTTTCAGGGGCATATCAAAACGGCATGGAGCATATCGAAATACTGTATTTGTGAGCACTTTTTAGCCGCCCTAGTATGACAGCCATCACGAACAAGCATAAACCACCCATAACCTACTTATAATAAAAAGAGGTTCACAGTGTTGATAAACAGAACGGGCAACCAGCCCCCCTTCCGTCTGCTGCTGTTGTCTCTGGCCTGTGCCGCCGCGCCTGTCTCAGCCGCCAACTTCCAGTGGGGCGAAATCGACGGCCAGATCACCTCCTCGCTGTCGATTGGCGCCAGCATCTCGACCGCCAACCCGGACCCGGACCTGATGCGGGCCGCCAGCGGTGACGACGGTCGACGCAACTACCGCTCCGGTGATGTCTTTTCCAAGCTGTTCAAGGGCACTCATGACCTGGAGCTGCGCTACGCCGACAGCGGCGTGTTCCTGCGTGGCACCTATTGGTACGACTACGCCCTGCGCGATGAGAACCAGCGTTTCAAAAACGTCGAGGACTCCGGGCGCAAGAACGCTGCCAAGTCGGCCGGTTTCGAGTTGCTGGATGCATTTGTCTACCACAACTACAGCATTGGTGATCAACCCGGCTCGGTGCGCCTGGGTCGCCAGGTGATCAACTGGGGCGAAAGTACCTTCATCCGTGGCGGTCTGAATGTCATCAACCCGGCCAACGTCGCCGCCCTGCGCCGGCCCGGCTCGGAAATCAAGGAAGGCCTGACCCCGGTCAACATGCTCTACGGTATGCAGAACCTGACCGACAACCTGTCCGCCGAGGCGTTCTACCAGCTCGAGTGGGACCAGACCGTGCTGGATAACTGCGGCACCTTCTTCGCCGGTAACGACACCCTGCCCGATGGCTGCGACGGCCTGTTCGTCGGCGGTGATTTCAGCGGCAACGCCACCGCCCGTCAGGCCCTGGACCCGTTCGGGGTAAATCTTGATCCGCAAGGCATCCAGATTCGTCGTCGTGGTGACAACGATGCACGTGACAGCGGCCAGTGGGGCATGGCCCTGCGCTGGTTCGTACCGGCACTGGATACTGAACTGGGCTTCTACGCTGCTAACTATCACAGCCGCCTGCCCTACAGCAGCTCGATCGCCAGCCCCTACCTGACCAACACCGACTTCGCCCCGCAACTGTGTGCCAACCTGGGCCTGGCTGGCGCAGCCTGCTCAGGCTTTCTCGCCAGCGATGCCGGACGCAATCTGGCTGGGGTTCTGCGTATCGGCACTTCGGGCTACTTCGCCGACTACCCGGAAGATATCCGCCTGTACGGCCTGACCTTCGCCACTACCCTGCGCAGCGGCACCGCACTGCAGGGCGAGCTGAGCTATCGACCGAATCTGCCGCTGCAGTTCAACGGCACCGATCTGGTCCAGGCCTCACTGAACAATCCGGATCGCTCGCCGCTGGTTGCCAGTGGCGCCGTGAACTCGGTCGACAATGGCGTCTCCAGCGGTTATCGGCGCAAGGAAGTCACCCAGTTGCAGGTCAGTGCTACCCACGGTTTCACCCGGGTGATGGGCGCCGACAGCATGATTCTGATCGGTGAAGTCGGCATGACCTGGGTTGGCGGGCTGGAGGGCCGGTTCGGCCCGCGCTACGGCCGCAACAGCACCTATGGCCAGGGAGAACTGCGTGACAACAGCATCTGCCTGGCCAACTCGCAGACGCCACAACACTGCAACAACAAGGGCTTCGTCGCCCGCCACTCCTGGGGCTATCAGGCCCGGGCAGTCTGGAACTACCTGGATGTAATCGCCGGCATCGACCTGCGCCCCAGCCTGTCCTGGTCGCATGACGTAAAAGGCTATGGGCCGAATGAGACGTCCGCCTTCAACGAAGGCTCACGCGCCATCAGCCTGGGCCTGAACGCCGCCTTCAACAGCACCTACAACGCCAGTGTGTCGTACACCAATTTCATGGATGGCGATTACGGCGTACGCGCTGATCGTGACTTCGTCAGCGTCAGCTTTGGCATTACTTTCTGAGCGAGCCATACAATGACAAACTTCAAACGCACCCATGGCCTGATCCTCTCTTCCATCCTGCTCAGCCTGCCGACTCTAGCCGCAGCTCAAAGCGAGCAGGCCGCCCGTCTGGGCGACGACCTGACACCCATCGGCGCCGAACGCGCCGGCAATGCCGACGGCAGCATTCCAGCCTGGACCGGCGGCCTGGCGCAAGACGCCGCGCAGGTCCATGCCAACGGCACACCCACAGATCCCTTCGCCAGCGAGCAGCCACTGTTCACTATCACGTCCGAGAATCTTGAGCAGCATCGCCAGCAGCTCAGCCCCGGCCAACTGGCCACCTTCAATCGCTACCCAAGCAGCTACCGGATACCGGTCTACCCCACGCATCGCAGTGTCGATCTGCCGGATCACGTCAAGCAGTCGGCCGCTCGCAATCTGGGCCAGGCCCGGCTGGTCAATGACGGTAATGGCCTGGAGGGTTTCGCAGGAGCCATCGCCTTCCCTATTCCGAAAAATGGCCTGGAGGTAATCTGGAACCATATCACCCGCTACCGTGGTGGCAGTTCACGCACCGTTAGCGATACCGCCGCCCCCTACCCCAATGGCAGCTACAGCATCACCACCACGGAGCAGTTTTTTACCCAGCGCGAATACCTGACCGATCACGCCCCCGGTAAAGCCGATGACCTGCTGTTTCTCTACAGCCACAAGATCATTGCCCCTGCCCGCCAGATCGGTGAGGTAGTACTGGTGCATGAAACTATCGACCAGGTTAAGAATCCACGCCGCTCCTGGATCTACAACGCCGGCCAGCGCCGTGTGCGTCGGGCTCCGAGTCTTTCCTACGATTTCACCGGCGCCACCACCGCCGGGTTACGTACTGCCGACAGCCGCGACATGTTCAATGGCGCCCCGGATCGTTACCACTGGGAGCTGGTCGGCAAACGCGAGCTGTATGTGCCGTACAACAGTTATCGCCTGGCCTCTCCGGAGCTCAAGTACAGCGACATCGTGCACCAGGGCCACCTCAACCAGGAGCACACCCGCTACGAGCGGCACCGGGTCTGGGAAGTGGTCTCCACCCTCAAGGATGGCCAACGGCATATCTACTCCAAGCGCCGCTATTTCATCGACGAGGACAGCTGGGCGATTTTGCTGGCCGATCATTACGACAGCCGTGGCGAGCTCTGGCGGGTAGGCGAGAGCCATGCCTTCTACAATTACCAGCAACAGGCTCCCCTCAGCGCTGGCGACCTGTTCTATGACCTGCACAGTGGCCGCTACATCATCACCGGCATGGGCAACGAACAGCGCAGTGCCTACGACTTCAGCTACCGCGCCAGCAGCTCCGACTATTCACCCGGCGCGCTGCGCAGTGCTGGCGTGCGCTGATCCGGAGCCTCTGGTGAACTCGCGTCTCCAACAACTGCGGCTGTCATTCAGGAGCCTGAACCTGAATGACGGCCAGGCACCCGACCCGCGCTTTACCCTGGCCAACGAGCGAACCTTTCTGGCCTGGATCCGCACCGCGTTGGCCTTGCTTGGCGGTGGCGTGGCTATCGAAGCCTTCACCGTGGAGTTGCTCGAACCGCTGCTGCGCACCTTGCTGGCCACCGCACTGATCGGCCTGAGTGCCACACTCAGCCTGGGTGCCTGCTGGCGCTGGCTGAGGGTCGAACGGGCGCTGCGGCATCGTCAGCCACCACCGATCTCCGAACTGGTGCCGTTGCTGACCCTGGCCGTAGCCCTGCTGGCCATGGTCAGTGCTGGCCTGTTCTGGGGGCTGGCATGAGCGTCAGCCGCGATGAGGGCTTGCAGGTCGAACGGACTCTGCTGGCCTGGGTACGCACTCAGGTGGCACTGGCCATGTTTGCCGGCCTGACCCTGCACTGGTTCGGCCTGCATCACCTCAGTGCCCTGTTCATGGCCGTACTGCCATTGCTATTGTCATTGTCTCTGTATGTCGGCCAGCGCCGCCGCTTCAAGCGCCAACTGGCGATGCTCGCTGCCGAACAGGGACAACCTTCGCTGCTGCCGGTGATGAGCGTGGGCCTGGGTGTGAGTGTGCTGGCGCTGATCGCGGTCAGCGCGCTCTAGAAGTATCCGGCTCGCCGCCAGGGCGCCCGGACAACCAATAACAATGATTCAGAAGGTGCTATTCATGCTGTCTGCCCTCACCCGGCTCAAGGATCGAAGCCGTTTGCCCCTGCTGATGATCTGGCTGCTGGTCATGGCTGGCGTTTCCTCCGCCCAGGCCGACACCGACTGGCCGAACAAACCGCTGAATCTGCTGGTCGGCTTCAGTCCGGGTGGCGGTGCCGATACCCTGGCGCGGCTGGTCGCCCGGGAACTGGAAAGCGAACTCGGGCAGCCGGTCATCGTGCGCAACATTGCCGGTGGCGGCGGGATCGTCATGGCCACCAGTCTGAAGTTCGCCGCCGCTGACGGCTATACCCTGGGCATGGCCGCCAACTCGGCGTTCGATGGCATGCCCTGGGTAGCCCCGCTGCGTTACGACACTTACGACTTCGACTACCTGACCACCATCAGCCAGTTGCAGAACGCCCTGGTCGCCAGCGGCAACGCGCCGTTTTCCAACTGGGACGAAATGATCGCCTATGGCCGCCAGCACGGGCTGAACTACGGCTCGGTGTCGCCGATCACCCGCGAGGTACTGAACATGGTGGCCGAGCGCGAAGGCATCCGCATCCGCATCATTCCAATGCGCGGCGGCATGGAGATCATGAACAGCCTGATTGGCGGCCATATCGACATTGCCTGGAGCGCCGGGATCCACCAGGCCTTCCTGCGCAACGGCAAGATTCGGGTGATCGCCTCACTGAACGATGAGCGGCTGCGTACCTCACCACAGCAACCGGCCATCACCGAACTGGGCTACCCGATGGGCTATACCGGCTATTTCATGTTCGCGGTACCCAAAGGCATGCCAGCGCAGATCCATGAGCGTCTATCGGCAGCCCTGATCAGGGCCAGCCAGTCGCCCACTGTGGCGCAACTGGCCGAACAGCGCATGGGCTTTCCCAATATCGTGATGAGCCCTGAGCAGCTTACCGAGTTCATTCACAGCGCCGCCGAGGATTATCGCCGGGCCGCTGCCGACTCAGCACCCTGACCCAAGGAGCCTGCTACTGCCATGCTTGAACGTAACCTTGACCTGTGGGCCGGCCTGCTGATCACAATCGCCGGCCTGATTGGCCTGTTCTATCTGATCCCGAACCATATCGGCGCCGGCTTCGGCTTTGGCCTGTCACCGCGCTTTTTCCCCTACCTGTGCGTGGGCGCCATCACCGTGCTGGGCGCGCTGCTGTTCATTACCCGGCTACGCGACAAGCAGCCTTCGACCCGGCGTATCGAACTGAACCGCCGCAGCCTGCTGCGTCTGTTGTTGCTGATCGGCCTGATGGCCGTAAGCCTGTTGCTGCTGCAACTAATCGGCTATCTGGCTGGCGCCATGTTCCTGGTGGCCACCTTCATGCTGGCGATGGGCGAGCGCCGACTCAGCTGGATTCTGCCAACGGCGGTGGTCTGGCCGCTGCTGCTCTGGCTGTTGTTCAAACTGGCGCTGGGCGCCCCCCTGGACTGACGAGGATTGACCATGCACGATCTGCTGCTGGGGCTGGCCGACGCCTTTACCCTGACCAATCTGCTGTACATCGCCCTCGGCGTACTGATCGGCCAGATCTTCGCCGCCGCACCGGGCGTCGGCGCACTGATGGCCATCACCATCGCTGTGCCCTTCACCTTCTATCTCAGCCCGGTCACCGCCATTGGCCTGCTGGTCGGAATCAACAAGGGCGGCACCCTGGGCGGGGCGGTCTCGGCCATTCTTATGAACACCCCAGGTTCACCGGAGGCCACCGCCACCACCTTCGACGGCTATCCAATGTCGCGCAAGGGCCAGGCACTCAAGGCCCTGCGCACCGCTCACGCCTCATCGGTGACCGGCGACGCTCTGAGCGATCTGGTGCTGTTCCTGGTCGCAGCACCGCTGGCACTGGTGGCCATGCGCATGGGCCCGCTGGAAATGGCCGCAGTGGTACTGGTCGCCTTCGTGGTCGTTGGCGGCATGGTCGGCAACTCCGTACTCAAGGGCCTGATTGCCGCCGCCCTTGGCGTGCTCCTGAGTCTGGTCGGCACCGATCCGGAAACTGCCGGTGAGCGGCTATCTTTCGGCATCCCGGAACTGATGGATGGTCTGGCCATCAGCGCGGTGGGCATCGGCGTGCTGGCACTTGGCGAAATCTTTCGTCAGGCCATCTATCACCAGCGCGGCAGCCTGCACCGGCTACCGGATGCCGGCCTGGGCAATCCGGCACAGAACCATTTTGGCTGGCGCGACTATCGCCACATCGCCCCCACCATTTTCAAGTCGACCGGCATAGGCACCCTGATCGGCGCCATTCCGGGGCTGGGTTCGACTGCCGCCGCCTTCCTCGGTTATGCCTCGGCCAAGCGCTCGGCGAAAAACCCGGAGAACTTCGGCAAGGGCGATATCCGTGGCGTCGCCGCCACTGAAGCGGCCAACTCGGCGGTCGTCGGCTCCAACTTCATCCCGCTGCTGTCGCTCGGAATTCCCGGCAACGTCGCCGCTGCGCTGATTCTCGGTGCCTTCGTCATCCACGGCATCACCCCCGGCCCGCAACTGTTCACCGATCAGGCCCGGCTGGTATACGCGATCTTCGGCGCCATGGTTATCGGCACCCTGTGCAATCTGTTCTTCGGCCTGTTCACCATGCGCCTGTTCGCCAAGATCATCCGCCTGCCGCTCCAACTGATTCTGCCCTGCGTCGTGCTGCTGTGCGTGACCGGCATCATCGTCGCCAGCAACTTGTTCAGCGCCTGGCTGCTGATCGGCTTCGCCGCGCTGGGCTTTCTGATGCGCATGCTGGACTTCTCCTTCGTCACTTTCATCATCGGCTTCGTACTCGGCCCGATGTTCGAACTCAACGTGCGCCAGAGCGTGCTGCTGGCTGACGGCAACATTGGCTATCTGCTGGACCGGCCCATTGCCTGCGCCTTCATTCTCCTGGCGCTGGTACTGATCTGGCGCCTGAGCCGGCGTCAGGCACAAGCCGGCAAACGATTGGCTGTCTGAACCCTCCCTTTCCGCGAGCGTATGCTCGCGGATTCTCCATACTCAGTTCATGCCTGGGCCGCTCTGGCCCGAGCAAGTCCCAAGCCCAACAACAACTCACGCACGCCATCGCTGCTGCCCAGCAGCGGCGCCCGCAACTCATCGGCAATCAGCCCCTGCAAGGCCAAGGCCGTCTTGACCGGGGCCGGATTCGGTTCGCTGAACAGGGTCTGAATCAACGGTAGCAAGCTGAAAAAAGTCGCCCGGGCGGCCAGCCACTGCTGGCTCTGCACCTGTTCATACAACGCCACGAACTGTTCGGGATGAATATGCGCAGCAGCAGCGATCGCCCCCTGAGCGCCCAGGCACAGGGCCGGGAAGATCTGGGCGTCTTCGCCGACCAGAACCGCCGCATTGCCACTGGCCAGCAGCGCCAGGGTGTTAGCCGGGTTGCCGCCGCAGTCCTTGACCGCCACGATGCGCTCATGCCGGGTGATATTCAGCAACGTCTCACAGGCCAATGTGGCCCCGGTACGATAGGGAATATCGTAGAGAATGACCGGCAGCCGGCTGCGCTCGGCCACGGTATTGAAAAAGCTCTCCAGCGCCGCCTGCGACGGGCGGATGTAATACGGCGCCGGCACCAGTACAGCGGCCAGCGAGCGTTGCTGGATCTCGTCCAGCCGGCCCAGCAGATCCGCCAGGTGATTGCCCGCCAACCCCATGACCACCTGCTCAGCCGGGGCCAGTTCCAGCACCGCATCCAGCACCGCCAACTGTTCAGCCTGGCTCAGGGCCGCGGCCTCACCAGTGGTGCCACACACCACCAGGCCATGCACCCCGGCATTCAGCAGATGGCCAACCAGGCGCCGCAAACCGACAAAGTCGACCTGGCCCTGATGAAACGGGGTAACCACAGGTACCCAGATACCTTGAAACGATGACATGACACTCCTCCTGATCAATGACCGATTCGGTGCTGTCAGAGGAGAGAAAGGGGCTAGCGGGGATCGAGTCCGGGGCAGGTTCCTGTCAGCTCATCTGACAGGACAGTGCGCCCGGTCAAATAAGCGACTGTTTCTTTGATTTCTTGGCGACCACGGCGCAACGCTCGCAACCGGCCTGGCCGGTACGGGAAACAATTGCACTACTGAGCAGGGTTAATAACATGACATTGCCTGATATGGGTCGCTCAGCACTTTTAACGGTTCGGAGGGATCGGCGTCAAGCCGGTGACCGTTTTTTTACCTCAGTCATGCTGGCGGCAAGTTGGCTTCGGTCTGTATACCGCTGGCTGGCTCACCAGTCTGTTGATAGCCGCAGCGACTTGACAGCCCTCCTGCCCTCAGCGAACCTTGGCGGCAACGCCGCCAGGCGTCTCCGTCCGCGGAAAGGGCTGCGCCCAAGGCATCAAACCACAGTTCCATACGAATCCCGGCCTGCCGGGCGGACACAGGCTTGTCAGGGGAGTCGTATGTCCGCACAGCACACCATTCGTCACGGCCGTTTCAATCTCGAGCAGCAGCGCAAACGCGCCAAGGACCTGCTCAAAGCCATCAACCGCCAGGAACCCGAAGCACTGGCCCGTGTAGTCCGGCATATTCCGCCACGCGAACAACCACTGAAACTGGCCGATGCCCAGTGGGTGATTGCCCGTGAGTGCGGGTTCAGCAGTTGGCCCAGGCTCAAGGCGCATATCGATGCGCTGGATTTTGCCAGTCGCCATGCGGGGCTGCATGGCGATCAGGATGCCAGGACCCTGCATATCCGTTGTGGCTCGGACATTCAGCACAGTCTCAAGGTCGCCGGTTTCAGCGGTGACTTTCTCGAGTTTTCCGACCCGTTCTGCATCGGCCCGGTGCCGGCCAGCGATGACCAGACCCTGATCCAGCAACGCGCCGCTTTCCTCGCCAGCGCCTTTGATCTGAAACCGGCCGATTCACTGGCCCGACTCAGACAGGCCTACTCGACCCTGGAGCGACTGGACGAGTACGAACGCCTGGTGCTGTGGTTCGAGCATGACAGCTACGATCAGTTGATTCTCGCCTACCTGTTGCACCGGCTGCATCATGAGCCGCCCAAAGCACGCATTGAGCTGATCGCAGTGGACAGTATTCCCGGTGTCGAGCGCTTCATTGGTATCGGCCAACTGGCGCCAGATCTGCTGGCCTGGCTCTGGCCCCAGCGCCAGCCGGTCAGCACGGAACTACTACGGCTGGGCAGCCAGGCCTGGGCAGCGATCAGCGCAGACACGCCGCACGCCCTGACCGAACTGATTGCCACAGGCACCCCGGCACTGCCGATGATGGGCCGAGCACTGCATCGACATCTGCGTGAGCTACCGGCCCGGAACACCGGCCTGAGCCTGAGCGAAAGCCAGATTCTGCAGATCGTCGCTGAGCACGGTCCATTACCGGTCGGCAAGGCCTATGCGCATCTGATGGCTGAACGCGAGCCCCTGCCCTATCTCGGCGACCTGATGTACTGGTGGCTGATTCAGCCACTGCTCAACGCCGCCGAACCGTTACTGGCAATTGTCGCGGACGCCGAGGCCAACTGGCCGCAACGCCAACTCGCCCTGACCGCAACCGGACAACGGGTGCTTGCCGGCCAAATAAACTGGCTGAGCCTGCCCCATAGCGAGCGTTGGGTCGGGGGTATACGCATCGTTCCCGGCCAACCGAACTGGTGCCTGTCCTGCGACCTTATGCCACGCGCCGAAAGGCGCTGAATTCCATCTGATATGGTTTTTATTTGAAAACCTGAGTCTGTTACGTATCAGCCGCGCCAACGATCATCCTCATCAGCCTGATAACGACTGATGGGGTAACACCATGAGCGAGAGAATTCCCGCCAAGATCATTGACACCGGTACCGCCTATGGCCCCGACGGCCCTATTCACACCCGCAGCTTCAGCGGTCGCTACCGTCTGTTGCGGTTGCTCGGCGCCGGGGCGCTGTTTGTGCTGTTCTTTGGTACGGCCTGGCTGAGCTGGAATGAACGGCAAGCGGTGCTGTGGGACTTGGCCGCCCGCAAATTCCATATCTTCGGCGCTACCTTCTGGCCGCAAGACCTGATTCTGCTGTCAGCGATTCTGATCATCGCTGCCTTCGGCCTGTTCTTCATAACCGTGGTCGCCGGTCGCATCTGGTGTGGCTACACCTGCCCACAAAGTGTCTGGACCTGGATTTTCATGTGGGCGGAAAAGGTCACCGAAGGCGATCGCCATCAACGCATACGCCTGGATGCCGCCCCCTGGTCGGCCAACAAGTTGCTGCGCCGCAGCGCCAAACACGCCATCTGGCTGGCCGTCAGCCTGATCACCGCGTTGACCTTTGTCGGTTACTTCACCCCGATCCGCGAACTGGCCAGCAACCTGCTGACCTTTAACCTGGGTACACAGTCGGCTTTCTGGCTGTTCTTCTTCACCGCCGCCACCTACATCAACGCCGGCTGGCTGCGGGAAAAGGTCTGCCGCGACATGTGCCCCTATGCCCGCTTCCAGAGCGTGATGTTCGACCGCGACACCCTGGTCATTGCCTATGATGCCGGTCGCGGCGAACAGCGTGGCCCCCGACGCAAGGACAGCGACCCGAAAGCCCAGGGCCTGGGTGACTGCATCGACTGCACCCTGTGCGTACAGGTGTGCCCAACCGGGATCGACATTCGCAATGGCCTGCAATTCGAGTGCATCGGCTGCGCGGCCTGTATCGATGCCTGCGACAGCGTGATGGACAAGATGGGGTATGCCCGTGGCCTGGTCCGCTACACTTCGGAACGGGCGCTGGCGGGTGAGCGCACTCACTGGCTGCGGCCACGGCTGATCGGCTATGCCGGTATGCTGGTGTTGATGATTGGACTGTTTGTCGTCGCCCTGATCGAGCGGCCACTGATGTCGCTGGATGTCACCCGCGACCGTAACCTGTTCCGCGAGAACAGTGCCGGACAACTGGAAAACGCCTATAGCCTGAAAGTCATCAACAAACGCCAGCAGGCTGGCCACTACCAACTGAGCCTGGACGCGGCAGAGGATTTCCAGCTGGCAGCACCTGGCCCCGTATTGCTGAGCGCTGAAGACATCCGCGACATTCCGGTCAGTGTCGTCTGGACCGGTGAGCAGGCTCCCGCTCCGCGCCAACACATCCGTTTCGTGTTGACCGCGCTGGATGACAGCGGCCCGCCAGTGGTGGCCAAATCCACCTTCGTGGCGCCGGTACGCCGCTAGCTGCACAACGCTGTAAGTCTGGAGACGCTGATGAAACGCTATGAACGCCTGGCCGATGATATCGCCGGCCTGATCCGCAACGGTATTCTGGCCCCCGGAGAGAAAATCCCCTCGGTGCGCCATGCCAGCCAGACTTACGGGGTGAGCCCGTCCACCGTGTTTCAAGCCTATTATCTGCTTGAGGACCGTGGGCTGATTCAGGCCAGAGCCCGCTCCGGTTATTTTGTCCGGGCCCTGGCCGGTCTGCCGCTGCCGGAGCCACAACCCAGCCCGGCCGCACATGAAACCACCGATGTCGACGTCAGCGAACTGGTCTTTTCGGTACTCGGCTCACTGAAGAACCCACATACTGTGCCCTTCGGCTCAGCCTTTCCCAGCCCTGACCTGTACCCGCTAGCCCGACTGGCACGCTCCATGGCGCACAGCCTGCGCACGCTGGCACCGCATGACATCATTGCCGACATGACCGCCGGCAATCCGGATCTGATGCGCCAGATTGCCCTGCGCTACATGGTCGGCGGGGTCAGGCTGCCGATGGAGGAGCTGGTCATCACCAACGGCGCACTGGAGGCCCTCAACCTGTCGTTGCAGAGCGTGACCCAGGCCGGTGATCTGGTGGCCATCGAATCCCCGGCCTTCTATGCCTGTTTGCAGGTACTTGAACGCCTGCAGCTGAAAGCTGTGGAAATCCCCGTACATCCGCGTGACGGGGTGGACCTGAACGTTCTGCGTGATCGACTGCGCAGCTTGCCGATCAAAGCCTGCTGGTTCATGAGCAGTTTTCAGAATCCGGTGGGCTCCAGCCTGAGCGAACTGCGTAAGCTGGAACTCTACGGCTTGCTGCGCGAGCATCAGGTACCGCTGATCGAAGATGATGTGTATGCCGAACTGTACTTTGGCGAACGTCCGCCCAGGCCGATCAAAAGCCTCGACGACGACGGCCTGGTGATGCATTGCGGCTCATTCTCCAAAAGCCTGGCGCCCGGCTACCGGGTTGGCTGGGTAGCCGGCGGGCGCTTTGCCGAACGGATTGCCCGGCTCAAGCTGATGACCACCATATCGCCCTCAGTGCCGGCCCAGACCGCCATTGCCGATTACCTGCAGCATGGCAGCTATGACCGCCACCTGCGCAAGCTGCGCTACACCCTGGAGCGCCAGCAGGATGCCATGCTGGCGTCGGCGGCACGGCACTTTCCCCAGGGCACCCGCGTAACCCGCCCCAGCGGCGGCTATTTTCTCTGGTTCGAATTCCCCGAACAGGTCGACTCATTGCAACTGTTCAAGCTGGCCCTGGCCCAGGGCATCAGCCTGGCACCGGGGCCAATCTTTTCCGCCAGCCAGGGCTTTCGCCACTGCGCGCGTCTGAACCACGGCCACCCCTGGAGCACTGATAGCGAACAGGCCATGGAACTACTCGGGCGCATGCTGCGGTCGTTCTGACAGGCAATCTGCGGTGCCGCTCAGCCAAGGCACAGCCCGCACCGCCCAGCCTGATCAGCTAACCGACGACGACTCCAAGCGGCCAGCGGCTGCGACAGCCTGCTGCCTGCGCCGCACCAGCACCACCAGCCCGGCGCTGACATACATCACCAGTGAATACAACGCCGCCGGCACCGCCAGTTGCTCGTCCTGCAAGAAACTGGTGGCGATCAGGATGGCCAGGGTGCTGTTCTGGATGCCGGTTTCCAGGGTGATCGACGTGGTCTGCGCCGCATTCAGGCGCAGCGCCAGGGCCAGCAGCAGGCCCAGCGTCAGCATGCCCAGATTGAGCAGAACGATGGCCGCGCCGGTCTGGTGCAGCCCGGCCAGCACATCGTCGCCCTCACGTACCAGTACCCCCAGTACCAGCATCGCCAGAAACAGCGCACCGAACAGGCTGATCTTCGGTTCCAGCCAGCGCGCCACTCGCTCGCTGCGGGCCCGGACCCACATCCCAATTACTACCGGCAGCAGAGTCATCAGCAGCAAACTGAGCATCATCTGCAACGCTGGCACCTGCACGCTTTGATAGCCGCCACCAAAGACCATGAACGCCAGCCCGACCAGCAGCGGAATACTGATCACCGCCAGCAGGCTGCTGACGGCGGTCAGACTGACTGACAGCGCCAGATCACCGCGCGCCAGCCAAGTCACCAGATTGGAGGTCACCCCGCCGGGACAGGCCGCCAGCAGCACCAGGCCGATGGCCAATGCCGGCGTCGGCATCAGCCAGGCCGCCAGAGCAAAGCCAACCAAGGGTAACAGCAGCATCTGCCCGCCGAGCCCGGCCAGAGCCGGGCGGGGAAAACGAAAGATACGGGTAAAGTCGCCGGGGCTGAGCGTCAGACCCATTCCCAGCATGATGACAAACAGACACAGGGGCAGCAGCACCTGTGCAACAAGATCGCCGGCCATGAATTATCCTCGCCGGGTGCGATGCTTGCGCCCCGCCCCGGCTTGTCGTTATGTCGAGGTCAGTCGAGCAGATCGGGCTGCAGCCGCGCGATCATCTCGTACTGCGGCTGGAAGTTGCCCCACACCACCAGGTCCGAGCCGGTGAAGGCGCGGGTCTTGCGCGCGATCTCGGCCGGAATCGGCTGGGCATCGGCACCGGCTGCCTGAACCAGCAACTGGGTCTCGCAAGCCTTCTCCAACTGGATGAACAGCGACACCGCGCTGTCTACATCCTTGCCCACGGTCAGCAGGCCATGGTTCTGCAGAATCAGTCCAACATGGCCCTCGGCCAACTGATCGGCAATCGCATCACCTTCACCCTGCTGATGCACCACGCCGTTGAACTGCGAAAACACCGCATGCCGCTCGAAGAACACGCAGCCATCCTGAGTCAGCGGCTGCAACGGCTTGCCGAACGCCGACCAGGCCCGCCCCTTGGGCGAGTGAGCATGGGCCACGGCATTGATCTGCGGGTAACGGGCATGGATACGTGAATGGATCATGAACGCCGCCAGATTGACCAGGGCTTCACCTTCGACCAGCTTGCCGCTGTGATCCAGACGCACCAGATCGCTGGCGCGAATCAGCGCAAAGTGCACACCCACCGGATTGACCCAGAAGGTGTCCGGCTCGACCGGATCGCGCACGGTGATGTGCCCGGCCAGTCCTTCATCGAACTGGTACAGGGCAAACAGCCGGAATGCCGCCGCCAGCCGCTGCTTGAGATAGGCGCGGTGCTGGCAGGGATCGGTGAAACTTGGCGGCAGCGGAATCTTCGCTGCACGCTCGCCACCCACGGTGCTCATTTTTACCTGCTCGATCATGCTGCTGTTCATTGTTATTCCTCAGTCAGGCTCGCAAGAACCTGCGACACTAACGCGGCACAACCTATGTGTATAATGGCTATTTTTCAGGAATTTCTATGCAGGAAATTCATTCAAAGGGCGATCTCAACCTGTTTCGCGTGTTGCTGGCCGTGGCTGATAGCGGCAGTACCATCGAGGCCGCCAATCAACTGCACCTGTCGCAGTCGGCGGTCTCGCATGCCCTACGGCGGCTGCGCGAGATGCTCGGCGACCCATTGTTCGTCAAGCATGGCCGGCAACTGGTAATGACCGCCCACACCCGCAGCATCCTGCCCAGAGTGCGCAGCGCCCTGGACGAACTGGCCACCACCACCCTGCGGCACAGCGCCTTTGACCCCACCCGTTCAGCCATGACCTTCCGCTGCGGGCTGCGTGATGCATTGGAGTTTCTGCTGATGCCGACCCTGCTGCAACGCGCCCGCACACAGCACTGGCAAGTGCGTTTTCATAGTCAGCGGGTGCTGGGCGAAGACATCGAGGCGCGGATTCTGGCCGGCGAGCTGGATGTGGCGGTCAATCTGGAATATCCGGTCAGCGAGCAACTGGCCAGCCGCGAGCTGGTGCGCGAACAGCTCAGCGTCATGGTCGGCCCCCAGCACCCGGCCTACCACAGCGGCCAGTTGAGTCTGGACGACTACGCCAAGGCCGAGCATGTGCTGGTGACCCTGACCGAACGCGAACGCAGCCTGGTTGAGCAGGACTTGCTCGGCCTGCAAGGCCAGCAGCGGCGCATCGCCCTGCACTGCGAGCACTACCATGCCGCTGCCCAGGTGGTCGCTCAGACCGACCTGCTACTGACCATGCCGCGCAGCTACGCGCAGAATCTGGCCCGGCTCAACGGCAACCGGTTACTTGCGCTGCCCTTCCCCAGCCGACCGATTCCGGTACGTCTGTACTGGCGCAAGTCACTCGGCCAGGAACCTTATATGCGCTGGCTGCTGGCGGAACTGGAAGCCTTGCTGCGCGGCATGCAGTCAGCCGCTGCGCCATAGGCCCCAAAACCGGGTAATCCACCGCCACTCACCGCACTCACACAGCCTGCGGGTGACTTGAGCATTTGCTCATATCCGCAGTGTTGTTGAGCATTTGCTCACTCTTTTCGGCCTCTGCATGGCAGAACACCCGCTGAACAGGCGGCTGGCACGCTTGATGCTTGATCACAAACATACCAACGAATCGACAAAGCCCCCCAGGCAGGAGATTCCCATGTTCAACGCTCAGCCCATCGCCATGAACTTCACCGACGACCCGCATCTGGCTCTCTGGGATCTTGGACGTGAGCTGGAGCCGGCTGCCGGGACCCATCTGATCAGCCCGCGCAATGGCTATTGGCACCATGGCATCTATGTTGGCCGAGGCCGGGTGGTTCACTACGCTGGGTTGTGCCGTGACATTCATGGCGGACCGGTAGAAGAAGTCGGCATCGACCGTTTTGCCGCCGGCGAACCAGTGTTGATCCACCAGCGCCCTGACACGACGTTCAGCGGCCGCGAAGTTGTGCACCGCGCCCGCTCACGCCTGGGAGAACGCCGCTATCACATCCTCACCAACAACTGCGAACACTTCTGCAACTGGTGCCTGAGCGGTCAGCACCGCAGTTATCAAGTGCGCAGCTACCTGATCCACCCGCTGGCCGCCTACCGCCTGGCCCGGCGGCTGGCACCGCGCTGGCTGGGTCAGCTTGGCGGCGTGCAAAGCTGGCTGGATGGGCTTGTCAGCCGCTGGAGTCTAAACACTATCAAGTTGGGCTGGCCGCATTGGGGTAGCCTGAACAGACTGCGTACATGGCTCGGCTACTGACGACAAGATCTGGTTCTGATCAATATCAGCCAGATCAGCATTGAAACATTTAGAAATATCTGTACGCAACAGCCAGCACAGCTGTTAACACACAACTGGAATAGAATATTCACTCTATTGGCCACCACCCCCCATACATGACTCTCCTGATAGCGTTTGCTGTCCTATCCATTCTGGTTTCCTTTCTCTGTTCCGTACTTGAAGCAGCGCTGCTGTCAATGACACCAAGCTTCATCGCCAACCAAAAAGCCGAAAAGCCTCGGCTCTACGAGCGCCTCAAGCACCTCAAGGAAAACGTCGACCAGCCACTCGCGGCGATCCTCACACTTAATACTGTGGCGCACACGGTCGGCGCCACCGGAGTCGGTGCGCAGGTCACTATAGTGTTCGGCGATGGCTACCTGGGTATTGCCTCCGCAATCATGACCCTGCTGATCCTGGTTCTCTCTGAAATTCTGCCCAAGACTTTGGGGGCACGCTACTGGCCAATACTTGCGCCAGTACTGCCGTCTTTTCTTAACGGCATGATCGTACTGCTCAAGCCGTTCATTCTACTATCCGACCTGGTTACCCGCAGTCTCGGCGGCAAGACACCCGAACATAACATCCGCGAAGAGATCAAGGCGCTAGCGCTGCTCGGCCGTGAACTGGACAAACTCGACGACGACGAACAGCGCGTGATCAGCAATGTGCTGGACCTGCATATGATTCGCCTGCGAGACATAATGACTCCACGCACCGTGTGTGAAGCGCTGGCTCCAGAGATGTCGCTGGCCGACGCCCTGACCCGCGTGCAAGACAGTCAGTTCTCACGCTACCCGGTGATCAGCGACGACGAGACCCCCCTCGGCGTAGTGTTCAGGGTCGATATCCTTGGCACCGACGACCTAAGCGCACCTGTGTCCTCGGTAATGAAACCGGTCAAGGTGGCGCAAGACTCACAGAATGTCGAAGCCCTGCTTAGTCAACTGCTCAACGAACAGCAGCACCTGTGTCTGGTATACGACGAGTTCGGTAGTTGGGGTGGACTGGTGACAATGGAAGACATCATTGAGACGCTGATTGGCAAACCGATTCTTGATGAAACGGACGACATCCCGAACATGCGCCGACTGGCCAAGCGACTGTGGGAGCACCGACTAAAAGCGGTGCGCTGAACACAACAGATCCCGGCCTAAAGCCCCCCCGCCTTAACCACCGCGGGGGGGGGGGGGCTTTAGTTCACTGCATCGCTGCCTCAAGCCCGGTCTTCACGCTGCTCTGAGCGTCAGGACCGATCTCGACAAAGGTGTCATTCTCGCGTGTAAACACCGGCCAGTCGAAGCCTTCGATACTGGGGTTACCGGTTTTGGCGAAGTTGGTCCACATGGTCATGGTCAGATCAGCGATCTGATCATCGTCCGCGCCGTACTCCATTGACAGAAACACATCCTGCGCATCGCCCTGGCTACCGCTTACGCCATTACCGTTGAGGTCCCCAATTACCGGGCGCTGACCCTCGGGCGTCAGGACCAGCCCCAGCTGATAGTTCTGCACCATGCCCGCTGGATGGTTGAACAGATAGGGCAGCTCGCAACCATGACAACTGCGCAGGCCCATGTCCGCCCAGCCATCAGGAACACGGCTGAACTTGTAGATGAACTGCTCCGACTGATAGGTATCGGAGCGCTGGGCCAGCCAGATTGGCAGAAATGCTCTGAGCGTGTCGTAGTCGCCGGACGTGACACCGGCCATCAGGGGTACATCGCTGGGCATTCCATCGAGCGCATTGCGGTAGTAGGTATCAGGCTGGTAGTAGTTGTCGGCATTGGGCCGGTAGGTCTGACGCGGAATGCTGTTGATCAGGTCGGCCTGCGCAAAAGCAGTCCAAGGCAGTGCCCGGGCTTCCTCCAGGGTTGTAACCCCGGTCCGCTCGAACAACGCCATACCGATAGCCTCCGATTCGGCCAGCGACACCTCCGGGCCGCTGATGGTGTCGAGCGGGGCAAAACCGCTCATCACAATCGCCTTGTGGAACAGCCCGGTGGCCTGCGGCGAATTCATCAACGAATAGGTTTTGCCACCGCCGCCGGACTGGCCGAACAGCGTCACGTTATTCGGGTCACCACCAAAAGCAGCGATATTGTCCCGTACCCACTCCAGGGCCATGACCAGATCCATCTGACCGTAATTGCCTGAGCCGTTATAACCGCTCTCTTCAGTCAGCAGCGGGTGGGCAATGTAGCCGAATGGTCCCAGCCGATGATTCACGGTTACCAGCACTACACCCTTTTCAGTAAGCCCTTCAGGGTTGTTGTACTGACTGGAGTTGGCCGACAGGATGGCGAAGGAGCCACCGTGAAACCAGACCATGACCGGCAGATTGTCGGCATCCTTGGGAGCCGTGATGTTCAGATACAGCGAATCCTCGCTCATGCCGCCCTTGTTGACCGCCTGCAAGGTCGGATCCTGAGCCGACTGATCAGCCCAGGCCACCGCCTCCCGCACCCCGCTCCATGGCTCCGGCGCTACCGGCGGGCGCCAGCGCAGATCACCCAGCGGCGGTTTGGCATAGGGAATACCCAGGAACTGCCAGGTATCCTCATTAGCCTCGAAACCACGCAGCTCACCCCCGGTGGTTGAAACCACGATGCGCGGGCTGGTTGAGCGGGCGAAATGCTCCAGAGCATTGGCCACGGTAGTCACTGTGCGCGGCCGTGGGTCAGTATCGGTAAAGGCTCCGGCTTGTTGCAGCTCATCCACCAGGGTTGCCAGACTGGCTCGGAAATCCGCCGGCGGCTGGTCAAAGTAGATGCTGTCAGCGTTCAGCGAGACGTGCTCACGAATTGCCTCACTGATCTGGATGCCGTTGTTGAGGTCACCATCGGCATCCAGGCTCTGCAACAGGATCAGCATATTGACCACCCGCTGATCGTCCGCCGAATCAGCCTCCGGGGTGATACTCAGCGGCGTGAGGATATTGGCGCCAACCGCCGAGCCAAGCTCCAGATCACCAATGGCGAAGCTGATGGTCTCCCCTTCCCGGTAGCTGAACTGTCCTTGCTCATCGGTCTGGCCGGCGTCAGTCTGACTGCCCTGATAATCCAGCCCGGCAACAGGGCTATCGACAAAGGTACCGGTTTGTACCTGGGGGCCGGATCGGGATGATGACGATGAACCGCCGAGGCAGCCACTCAAGGCCAGAAACAGCGGAGCGAAAGTGATCCCGATCAGGACCGGAGAGAACCGCGGGCGTGTTTTGATACGGTAAATCATGATTGCCTCCATTCTTGTTGTTATAACGGCCTGTTAACGGAAGATGTCCGCCAGGTTGTCTTTGACATCCACTCCATCGCTCAACTCGACATAGCTCTGGCTACCCGCATCGTAAATCGGGAAGTCGATCTCACCCGGAATGCTCGGGTCCCCGGTCTTGGCGAAGTTGGTCCAGATAGTCATCATTCGATCAATCACCACCTCATCCACCTGATCAAAACCGGCAGATGCAAAAATATCGTCCGGGTCACCCTGCGAGCCGCTGATACCGTTGCCGTTCAGGTCACCAATCACCAGCGACTCTCCAGTGGCCGGATCAATCACCAAGCCCAGTTGGTAGTGGGTAATCACGCTTTCAGGCATGTTGAACAGATAAGCCAGTTCAGCGGCGTGATAAGCCTCTACACCACGCGCTTTCCAACCGGCAGGCTGATGGCTGAACAGCACGGCGTAATGATTGGAACTACTCAGCGGCGCCATCCAGGGGAACACCTCCCGCACCGTATAGATTGGATCGGGCGTGTCATTGGTGTTGATCAGGAACATGAAGGGCACATCGTTCTGGATGCCGCTTTCAAAACTGACTCGCTCGGCATGGGGCTGGTAGTAGTTGTCGATATTGGTATAAGGCACCAGCGGTGCCGCTGCCGCCACCACTTGCAACCAGGTGCGCTGACGCATTTCCTCCAACGAGGCCGCGCCGAGCCGGCTCTGCAACTGACTGCCGATTTCCTCGGCCGCGCTCAGGCTGCGAGTATCCGGGAACAGCGTGCCGCTCTGACTGACCGCCCGGTGAAAAAGGCCCTTGGCCTGAGGCGAAGCCATCAGCGACAGTACCTTGCGACCACCTCCAGACTCACCAAAAATGGTAACGTTGCCAGGGTTGCCGCCAAAAGCAGCGATATTGTCCCGTACCCACTCCAGGGCCATGACCAGATCCATCTGACCGTAATTGCCTGATCCGTTGTAGCCGCTCTCGGCACTCAGTTCCGGGTGAGCGATATAGCCAAAGGGCCCCAGCCGATGGTTAACCGATACCTGTACGACCCCCTTGCTGACCAACGCCTGCGGATTGTTGAACGGCCGGGTATTGCTGGTCAGGGCAGTGAAGCCGCCACCATGGAACCAGAGCATGACCGGTAGATTGTCGGCATCCTTGGGCGCAGTCACATTCAGGTACAGTGAGTCCTCACTCATGCCACCTTCACCGAAACGCTCCAGCCCAGGATTCTGGGCCGCCTGATCACTCCAGGCCACCGCCTCCCGCACCCCGCTCCATGGCTCCGGCGCTACCGGCGGGCGCCAGCGCAGATCACCCAGCGGCGGTTTGGCATAGGGAATACCCAGGAACTGCCAGGTATCCTCATTAGCCTCGAAACCACGCAGCTCACCCCCGGTGGTTGAAACCACGATGCGCGGGCTGGTTGAGCGGGCGAAATGCTCCAGGGCATTGGCCACGGTAGTCACTGTGCGCGGCCGTGGGTCAGTATCGGTAAAGGCTCCGGCTTGTTGCAGCTCATCCACCAGGGTTGCCAGACTGGCTCGGAAATCCGCCGGCGGCTGGTCAAAGTAGATGCTGTCAGCATTCTGCGAGACGTGCTCACGAATTGCCTCACTGATCTGTATGCCGTTGTTGAGGTCACCATCGGCATCCAGGCTCTGCAACAGGATCAGCATATTGACCACCCGCTGATCGTCCGCCGAATCAGCCTCCGGGGTGATGCTCAGCGGCGTGAGGATATTGGCGCCAACCGCCGAGCCAAGTTCCAGATCACCGATGGCGAAGCTGATGGTCTCCCCCTCCCGGTAGCTGAACTGCCCCTGCTCATCGGTCTGGCCAGACTGAGTCTGACTGCCCTGATAATCCAGCCCGGCAACGGGGCTATCGACAAAGGTACCGGTATGCACCTGCGGCGCTGACCGGGATGATGACGAACTGCTCAAACAGCCGGATAGTGACAGCAGAGGCACCAGAGAAAAAACCAGAATTGCCGAGCGCGCCCCTGATTTCGAGGGTATGGCATATGACATGCGGGTCTCCGTTTATTCTTGTAGTGGAGTTCCTTTCAGGCTCCTGAATAGCTGCCAACCCCAAGACAACCGCCCGGACCTGACACAGGTAACCTACTGACGTCAGGCTTGGGCGTCGAACATATTGCGAAAACAACCCAAACCTGACTCTTGACCTTAGATGTCACTCTCGTGAGACACAAACCAAATCAGAAACGGTTATGAACGTTCATTCACATGAGAATGATTATAAATAGATATCAACCGGCCCCCATGAACGACCGCTTCGTCATGTTTTCTGTCGCGTCTAGTCAGAGGAAATGGCGGAAGGACATGGGAGTCGAACCCACCAGACGCGCGTTGCGCATCTCACCGGAGTTGAAGTCCGGGCGCCCCACCGGGGACGATGTCCTTCCCTGTATGGCGGCTGGTCAGCCGGCCACGAGAAAACGTTGTTCACGCACAAAGCGGGTGATGCCGGCGCGATCGAGGTATTCCAGCACCTGAATCGTCAGGTTACGGCCGATGCCGGAGGCATCGCGGTATTCGGCGGCATTGAAGCTGCCGCTGGGTGAGTCCGCCACCAGTTGCCGAGCCACAGCCGCCAGCCCCTCAACCTGCTCTGGCAGGTAATAGCGGTTGGGCGCGACCGCAATCAGTTCACCGGCACGCTGCATACGCCGCAAAAAGGCCTTGAGGGTTTCCAGCTCGATACCCAGCGCCTGGCTCAGCTCACCGACAATTGGCGGGCGCAGGCCGCCCGGCAACAGCTGCGCACTGACCCGCTCCAGCAGTGTCCGATCCTCAGCCAGCAATTGCGGTTGGTGCTCGGGTAGATGCCAGGCCCAGGCCTGGCGTCGTAGTCGGCCGTCACCATGCCAGCGTTGCAACAGCGCCCGGGCCAGGACCAAAGGCAGTTGCAGCGTGCTGGCCAGCGCCAGCTCGCCCTCGCCAGGGCCGAGCCGTTCCGGGTGCGCAGCATGCCAGTCCTGCAACCGCTGGTGCAAGCGCGCCCAGGCGCTGTCGATCTGCCCGGCCAGCATCAGCCAGTGCTGGCGAGCCGCGTCCAGCAATTCGATACCGGCCGCGCTGTGCCGCAGTTCATCCAGCAGTTGCTGCTGCTCGCCCGGCGTCAAATTGAAGCGCACGGCAAAGCCGTCCAGTGCCACCGGTGCCTGTTGCAGCGCTGCCAGCAGCGCAGCACGCGGGCCATCGGCCTTCTGCCAGTGACGCAGCAGTGCCAGACGCTCGGGCTTGCTGCGCCCGCGTTGCAGCCCCTGCGGGTCGAGCACTCGGCCACCGCCCAAGGTCTGGTTGGCAGCCGGGTCGCGGATGATAAAGCGATCCCCCCAGAGTGCCTGCACCGGCTGTTCCAGCAGCAGTTGCGCCAGCACCGGCTCACCCTCCTGCAAGATCACCGCACGCAGCGGATAGACTCCGGTACCCAGATGCAGTTGCAGCACGCCGCGATGCCAGCGGCTGCCTGGCAGTTGGGTCAGCGCTACATCCAACCGGCTGCTGGTGGCCACTGGCACCTCACTCAGCCAGTCGCCGCGTTGGGGCTGCGCAGCATCCACATCGCCCGCCAGATTCAGCGCGCAGCGCTGCCCGGCCAGCACCTGATTCACCTCATGGCCGGCCATCTGCAGGCTGCGCACCCGCAGACTCTGGCCGTTGCAGTGCAGGCTCTGACCACTGTGCAACTGGCCACTGACCAGCGTACCGGTGACCACGCAACCGGCACCAGCGAGGCTGAAGCGGCGGTCGATCATCAGCCGCGCATGCCCGCTCGGCGGGCGTTGCCGGTGTTGCTGTGCCCGGCTGAACAGATCCGCATGCAGAGCCTCAAGACCCTCACCAGTCAGACTCGATACCGCAAAGGGCGCGGCCTGCGGCCAGCCCTGCTGTTTCAGCAGTTGCACCAGCTCGACGCTGGCCGCCTGTTGGCGCTCGGGCGTGACCCGGTCACAGCAGCTCAATACCGGTACGAGTTGTTCAACCCCGAGCAGGTGCAAAATCGCCAGATGCTCCAGCGTCTGCGGCATCGCCCCGTCATCGGCGGCCACCACCAGCAGCGCCAGATCCACCGCCGCCACGCCGGCCAGCATAGTGCTGATAAAGCGCTCATGCCCCGGCACATCGACAAAGCCCAGCGGCGGGCCACCCTCAACCGCCAGCCAGGCAAAGCCCAGCTCAATGCTCAGGCCGCGGCGTTTTTCCTCGGCCAGGCGGTCGGTATCGACCCCGGTCAGCGCCTTGATCAGGCTAGTCTTGCCGTGATCGACATGCCCGGCGGTAGCTATGATCACGCCCCGGCCTCCCACTGCTGACGCAGCGGTTCCGGGTCTTCCACGCAGCGGCAATCGAGCAGCAGGCTGTCGTCAGCGATCCGCCCGATTACCGGCGTTGGCAACTGGCGCAGACGCTCGGCCAATTCCCGCAATTCACGGCTGCGCGTGCGTTTGTTGCTGCTGATGCTGCTCAGACGCAGCGCGGCGCTGGGCAGAGTTTCCAGCGGCAGCGAACCGGAGCCGATCTGGCTGTATACATCACATACATCCGCCTCGAATCCCGCCCCGGCCCAGCCGCGCAGTGACGGCAACAATGCCTCGGCGGTCTGCCGGATGGCCGCCGGTTCACGGGTCAGCAGCCGCAGAGTCGGCACCCGCTGCACCAGGGTGTCCGGGTCGGCGTACAGCCGCAGCACCGCTTCCAGCGCCGCCAGGGTCAGCTTGTCGCAGCGCAGTGCCCGCTTGAGCGGACTGTTGCGGATTTTGCTGATCAGCTCGGCACGCCCGGCGATGATCCCGGCCTGCGGGCCACCGAGCAGTTTATCGCCGCTGAAGGTCACCACATCCACACCCTGAGCCAGAATCCGCCCAACCACCGGCTCGGCCGGCAAGCCCAGCGCCTGCATGTCGATCAGCGAGCCGCTGCCCAGATCGACCACCAGCGGTACGCCCTGGGCGCGGGCAATCCCGGCCAGTTGCGCCTCATCAAGCGAGGTAGTGAAACCCTGCACCTGATAGTTGCTGGTGTGCGCCTTGAGCAGCAAAGCGGTGCGCGCAGTGACTGCCTCGGCATAGTCGCGGGCATGGGTGCGGTTGGTGGTGCCAACCTCGCGCAGCTTACAGCCGGCGCGGGCCATGATATCCGGCAGCCGGAACGAGCCGCCGATTTCGATCAGCTCACCGCGTGACACCACCACCTCACGGCGCGACGCCAGCGCATTGAGCACCAGCAGCACAGCGGCAGCGTTGTTGTTGACCACGGTAGCGGCTTCGGCGCCGGTCAGGCGGCAGATCCAGTCCTCGACGTGGGCATCGCGGTCACCACGTTGGCCGCTGGCCAGATCGTATTCCAGATTGCTCGCCCCGGCGGCCACCGCAGTCATGGCGGCAAGCGCTTCGGGGGGTAATGGGGCACGGCCCAGATTGGTGTGCAGTACCGTGCCGGTGAGGTTGAGCACCGGGCGCATCGACGGCGCCAGGGTGCGTTCGATGCGTTGCTGGACAGTGGCTACCAGAGTTGGTTGATCGCTGATCTCGCCGCTGCGCCAGAGTTCCAGCGCGGCGCGCAGGGAGTCCAGTACCAGCGCCCGGCCGTGGCTGGCGATCAGGGTCTGCATGCCGGGCCAGGCCAGGGCCTTGTCTACTGCCGGGGGGCGTTGCTGCATGTTCATCGCCAGCCTCCCCGAGGCCGTCGTTGGCGGCCTTGGTTCGAGCAGATGCTCGAACGCTCCCAGGAGAACCCAGCCCTGTCCCCGTGAGCTACACGCGCCCCCTGGGAGCTGTGAGCATCTGCTCGCAGCGGGGATGCACCAGCACGATCACTCGCCCGCGCCCTCCTCGGCGCGCAACAGACGCAGGATGTCAGGCAACGCGCCATCGGCCAGGGCGCGCATTTCCTCATCGGTGCGGTCCTGGATCGGGTGCGGCACGAAGACCATGGCCGGGTCAAAGCCCAGCGCCTTGGACTGCAACGCGGCAGCATCAACAAACTCACTGGAGGCGACCCCTACTCCCGGGATCTGACGTGACTCCAGGTCGGCGATGTCATGCATACAGCACGACGTACACGACCCTCAGTCAGCCAGACCTTCGACCAGTAGATCCACCTCAGCAGCCATCTGCTGCTTGAGTTCGGTTGGCGCGATGCGGGTAAAGGTCGGCTTGGCGTAGCGCTTGACCTCAATCCCCATGGCCGCCAGTTGTTCCTCGATACGGTCGAGAAACACATTGCCGCGCGGCTTGGAAATATCCAGCAGGCCAACCACCTTACCCTCCAGACTGGCCGGACGCGCCAGCCGTGCCCGCTGCGCAGGCGCACGCTCGGCCGTGGGGTCGAGCAACAGGGTTTCGTTCATACAGTTACCTCACGTGTTACCGGAGACGAACCAACCGGGCCAGAAGCAGCCCAGCCAGCAATAATGGCGGAAAACAGGCCGGCAGTGCCGCCAGCCCGGACGATCAGCAGGCCGCCGGGGCGAAACTTGGGCACCTGCAGATCCTTGAAACGTTCGGGAATGCCCTCGGCAATGCCGCCAGCCCCGGCGACCAGCTCGGCACCCGGCGCCAGCAGCAGGCGTTCCAGCTCTTCGCGCAGGCGCTGCTTGGACCAGCCAGCCTCGATAAACACTCGCGCATGTTCGGGCGACACCACCAGCACCGCATCACCGGCCATCGCCAGCTTGGCGTGATCAACCGCGCGCAGCGACAGGGCAAAGGAGCGTGCCAGCGATTCAGGATCGCGTGACTTCTGATCGACAATACCCTGCACCCCTTCACCGGGGAACAGCGTCACCGCCGACCGTCCTGCCTCGATGCCACGTTCCTGGGCCAGCGGCAGCCAATCGCTGTCTTCTGCCTCGGCAAAGCAGAAACTGTACTTGCCGGGATTGCCCAGGGTCGCGCGGTCGATCTCGCCGGGGCGGCCACCACCAACATTGCGGATGATCAGTTGCAGCGCCCGGCCGATAGTGGCGTTGGCGCGATTGCCCTGGCCCAGTGCATTGACCCCGGAATTCATACCGATGGCCCGTGCCGCCGGGCCGTTGACCACGATCATCGGGCTACCGAACATGGTGGTACAGATCAGCCCGTGCAGGCCGAACTCATCGGTCAGCGCAGCTTCCAGCGCCGCCAGCAGCACCGGCATGTACTCAGGTTTGCAACCGGCCATAACCGCATTGATGGCAACCTTCTCCACCGTGCAGGGCACCAGATCAGGTGGCATCAGCCCGACCACTTCATCCGGCGCACGGGTGGTGCCCTTGAGCATCCTCAGCACCCGTACCGGAGTCGGCGGCACCACCGGCAAGCCATCACTCCAGCCGCGCTCGTAGCAGGCTTCGATGGCATCGTCGGCAGAAGAAATATCGATTTCACGCGACTGCAGGCGAATATCGCCAAAGGCCAGTTCCAGCTCCTCGGCAATGCCCGGCTCCAGGGTCTTGGAACCGCAGCCGGGGCGCATCACCGGCAACTCCTCACCCAGGGTCGGCACCCCACTCAGGGCACGCCAGTCTTCCTTGTGCCAGCCATAGGTGCGCTCGACCTCCTGGCCGTTCTCGACCCGGATCAGGGTCGGCACGAACTCAATGCCAAGGCGGTAGGAATGTTCCAGGGTCTGGTCATACAGAGTACCGGGCAGCGCGGCGGCGTATTCGGCCGAGTCCTGCACATACACGGTCAGCGCTCCGGCACCAGCCAGCTCCGCCAGCAGCGGTTCAACCAGCCGGCAAGTCGGGCAATCGGCCTTGGCCACCACAATCAGGCCATCGGGAAGTGCTGTAGTCATCGGAAGCCCTTCTGCGGGTCTTGTGTCTCGTAATGATTCAGCATAGCGGATGCCAACCGCCGGGCGAGGATCATGGGTGGGATGATTGGTGGGGTATCAGCGCTGGCAAGACCGGGCCGTGGAGCAACGCCGGCTCAGCTGTAACGCGATATGGATTGCCACGTCGCTGCGCGACTCGCAATGACAGTTGAGTGCATAAAGGCATACACCACCATCGACACACACGCCGTCATCGCGAGGCCGCAGGCCGTGGCGATCCATCGGCCTGCAGCAGCACTATGAGCCTTAGCCCATCCGGTACAGGGCACAGATCTTGTTGCCTGCCGGATCACGCAGGTAAGCCAGGTACAGCTTGACGCCATTACCCTCACGCACACCCGGCGGGTCTTCGCAGGTCACGCCACCGTTAGCCAGACCGGCAGCGTGCCAGGCGTCAGCCTGCTCCGGGCTGTCCACGGCAAAACCAATGGTGCTGCCGTTGCCGCAGGAAGCCGGCTCACCATTGATCGGCTTGCTCAGGGCAAAGGTGCCGGTTTTGGTGAAGTAGAAGCAGCGGCCCTTGGGGTCGATGACGCCCGGCTTGGCGCCGATAACGCCGAGCACCGCATCGTAAAAGGCCTTGGACGCCTCGATATCGTTAGCGCCGAGCATGACGTGACTGAACATGATGAATTCCTTGCTGATGGTTGTTGTTGGGTCCAGCCCAACAAGACTTCAGGGAATCGGTGTCGGCGTCAAGCACGATCTGCGGACTGAATAGTTACCCGCTCAAATGCCAACAGCTCTGGCCTATGGTCTAAACGGATATCGCAGAAAGATCGTTTGATATATCGGTTCGACGACAAGTCCATTTATATCTTCGCTATTGGTGGTCACTACGATCAGCCCTAATTGTTGTTTATCAACACAACAATTAGCGGCTTAGCCGTGCAAAATCCGCTGGGGCATTACCGTTCGGCATACCAACGTTGTGGTCAGGTCGAGCGCTGCTACGCTTGATGAACACGCCTAGGTCTATCAACCCAGGCGTGAAGGCAAGGACCAAATTATCAGGGAGACGCTCATGTCCTTTTTCAACAAAATCCTCAGCAAACTCGGCATCGGCAGCGCGGAAGCAGCACCCGCAGAGCCTGGCGCGGCAGCACTGGCAGAAACCCCAGCCGCCACAGCAGCGGAGGCATCCCCCAGTGCCATCCCTGTCGTAGACGTGGTTGCCCAGCTCGAACAAAAAGCCGCAGCCAATCCGCAGCAACTGAACTGGAAGACTTCAATTGTCGACCTGCTCAAACTGCTTGATCTGGACAGCAGCCTCGGCGCACGTAAAGAGCTCGCCACCGAATTGGGTTGCCCGGCTGAGCTGATGTCTGATTCAGCGCAGATGAACATGTGGCTGCACAAGCAGGTGCTTGCTCGCATCGCCGCGAACGGCGGCAATATCCCTGCCGAGCTGGCTAACTAACCCAAACCGATACGCCGTGCGGCGCTCGACGGAGCAGAGTCATGCCGATTACCGACATTCCATTTGCACTCAGTCGCCAAGCTGCTGCCGGGTGCTGTTGATGCCATAGTTCAGCCAGCCGGACTCGTTGAGATTGGAGGACTGCCGGCGCAGTTGGACGAGAATCTGCAGTTTCAGGTTCAGTGCTTCACGGTCGTCAGGGGCTGCGGACAGGGCGGCATCGAGCAAGCGCAGCGCTTTGACCTCGTCATTCTGCTCTAAGGCGACCCGCGCTTGGCCGATGACAGCCTGGCTACCGCCGGCCAGGGCGACCAGATCGGGATAGATGCCTTCGGGTGGCAGGTCATACATATTGACCGGGTTGCCGTCGAACCAGCCCATGTACCCCTCGTAGATCCCGCGTACCGACCAGGCAATCCGGCCATAGGCTTCGCTCATCTGCAGCGACTCGGGCAGCTTGATCTCGCGCATCAGGGTATAGACGTCCTTGCCCTGGTTCATGCCAATCACGGTCTGATCGTGTACGTACTGGATAGCGTCTCGATAGTGGGTCAGCGCACTACGAATGGCCTCTTTGCCGCGAATCGGCGCGCCATGACCGGGCAACAGGATTTCCGGTTCCAGCGCCAGCACCCGGTCAATCGAGGCGACGTAGTCCAGCGCCCAACGCGGTTTGGTGCCGCGCAGGGTGTAGATGTTCGGGAAGGCGGCATAGTACAGGTCGCCGACAAAGGCCGTTTTGTATTGTGGCAACCAAACGGTCAGGGCGTCGTCGGTTTCGCTGGGAGTGTGGATCAGCTCGAATTCGACGTCGCCCAGAGTGAAAGCCATGTGGTCGTCGAACAGGGTATCGGGCAGCATGGGTGCGGCAAAGTTCTGCACTGTGGCGGCCTGGCTCTGACCGGCGTCCAGGGCGAAGCCGAACTGGGCCCGATTGCGCTGATTGAAAATACCTTCCAGACGCTGCTGATAATGCAGGAATTCGACCATGTTGCGCTGCCCGATCACCCGGGTGTCAGGCTGTTTCCAAAGGTCGACTCCACCGGTATGGTCGCCATGACCGTGGGTCAGGATGATGCTGTGGATCGGTCCGTCATCCACCGCGCCGAGCAACTGCCTGTGGTGCCGGGCCATGCTCCGGAGCGAGGTGTCGATGACCACATTGCCTGCGCCAGTGACCACCATGAAGCTGTTGCCGAAGCCAGTGGCCATGTAGCTGACCTCGTTGATCCTTTGCGCTTCGGTCTGAGTGCTGCCCTGCTGCAGGTGCAGGCTCGGATCGGCACGACCACTGCTCAGGGCCTCGGGGGTGTAGGTATCGGCGCTGGCCAGGCCGGTGACCAGTACCAGCACTGCCGCCAGATGACAGGTGTTGTGTTTCAGCATTGATGGACTCCACGTATTCTTGTTTATCTATGGTTCAGCAAGGGCGCTATCCGGTGATGCGTGCATTTGCCCGGATAGCCTCGGATGATCATGATAGGCAGCAGACAATCGCAGGCCGTGTCACATTTGTTACATCGCACAGGCTTTATTTAGGGGCTGACGCTTGGCTGAGTTTTATCGGAAGGGCAACTGGTTCGCTGAACTGCCGGTGCAGGTGCAGGCGGCGATCCGTGAGCGCATGCGGATTCGCCACCTGAACAAGGGCGAGCACCTCTACCGTCAGGGCGCCGGGGCCGTCGGGCTGTACCAGGTGCTGAGCGGTTTTGTGCAATTGCGGGCAATCGGCAGCAACGGCAATGAAATACTGATAACCATCTACGGGCCGGGTTGCGTGCTGGGTGAGATCCCCTTGATGTCGAGCATCAAGCGCGCCTTCGATGCTCTGGCGCTAGGCCCGGTGCAAATAGCCGAACTGCCTCGCCAGGACTTCGACGAGTTGTCCCGGCGCTATCCGGAAATCTACCAGCGCCTGACCGAGAAGCTCTGCCAAACGATTGTCGGCCTGCTCGCCCACATCGAAGACACCTCGCTCCTGAGCCTGAACCAGCGGCTGGCCAAACTGCTGCTCTCGGCCGCGCGCGCCTACGGCCGAGAGGAACAGGCTGGCCAGTTGATCGATCTGCCTTTGACTCAAGCCGATATGGGCAAGATGCTGGGCGTCAGTCGGCAAAGCGTCCACCGCGAACTGACCCGCTTGAAAAGCGCCGGCCTGGTGAGCAAACGGCAGGGTTGCTGGTTCATCAGCGACCTGCCAAAGCTGCAGGAAAGCCTGTCGCCCCCACACAGATCCCAGGCCGATTCTGACTGACCTGGCAAAAACTGTCCGGCCTGTACACATTGGCCATGGTCACTCGATCAGCTTTAGCGCCTGACGTACACGCTGAGCCAGATGCTTGGGATAAGCCTCTGCCAAACTCACCCTGTCGCACTCCTGAAACTGACAGAATTTTTTGAGGGCAGCTAAAAATGCAGCCAGCAGCAGCTCTTCATCAAAGTTGAACTTCTCAAAATACAGTGACTTGATCTCTAACAACCTGAGCCTGCGGTGGGCTTTGCAGTCCATCCGCCCGACAAACTCATCACGGTAAAGAAGCGGCAGGCAAAAGTAGCCGTACTGACGCTTGGCTGCGGGCACATAGCATTCTATTTGGTAATCATATTGGAAAAGCGCTTTCAGCCGTTCGCGCTGAATCACGCTATTGTCGAATGGAGACAAAATGACCATGCGATTGCTCAGCCGTGGAAGCGGGCCATCAAGCGCGCCTGCTTCCACGATGAACGTTTCGCCGCTGCGGAGCTTTATCTGCTCCAGAACACCCTGGGCCAACCTATCGTCAACCAGATTTTTAACCGCTTTGCGGAGTTCAGCATTGCGGCGTTGGTATGTAATCCCCTTGAGCGCAACAACCCCATGGCAGCGTAATTGCTGATCGACGATATGCGTGGAAAACTCTTCCATGCTGGGATTTTTGGTATTGACGTGGGATGGCAGTACCCGCTCGGTCAGGTCATAGGTTTTCTGGAAACCGGTGCGATCACTGATCATCAGGTCGCCTTGCATGTACAGCTGTTCAAGCGCCTTTTTAGCTGGCTTCCAGTCCCACCAGCCTGCACGTTTCGTCGTATTGGTTTCTATATCACGCGAACGCATCGGGCCATCTGAACGTATACGCTCTAACAGCTCTCCCATCAGTTTCTTATCGGGATTTCTATACCAATGCGTCTGGCCGCTCTTAATCGCATGCTTGTAGGGCAAGGAGAACCTGAAATCGGCAATTGGTAGAAATGCAGCCGCATGCGCCCAATACTCGAAAATCTCGCCATCAGCCAACATCTTGTTCGTCATGGCGGGGCTGAACTGCGGAACCCTAGAGTGCAAGACATGGTGATGCGCTCGCTCCACAACCGATATGGTATCGATCTGCACATAACCGATGTGATTAATCGCCTCCCGCGCTCCCGCCAAACCGCGCCCAAAGGGCTGAGCCTGTAGCAAGCCTTGAGCGCTCAAGGCTAGACGACGTAAACGGGTCAGATCTGGTGGGCGCTCAATTTCAATCATGGGCTGGGAGTATTCACTTTAGTGGGGGAAGTCCACGCCCACTGGTTAAGCCAGTATGTGCTGAGTTGGGATGCTGTGGTGCAGATTGGCATCCTTGCCTCAGAGGTGGGCTGCATGATGGCAGTTAGCTAGATACTGCAACGTTTTGCCGGGCTTGCCAAGTCGAATGCCGGCTAGCGCAGAGTTTCCAATACCGCCTCCAACCTACCCCGCTCCCACACACTCAACAGCTCCAACGGGTCAGTGCCGCGCTCAGCCCAGGAGTGCATGTCGGAGTGGCGGCCATCGGGGGTTGTGCAGGCGGCGCAGTAGTCCAGGGCGCCGGCTTCCTTGTTCAGGGTGATGAGCCAGCCGTCGATATCGATGGTAACCAGACCGCTATGCACATCGTTCCAGTTTTGCTGCCCATGACGGCGGGCAGTGGCGGTGCCCAGGCAGACGTCCTTGAGTCGCTGATAGACCTCGCGGGCCGGAAGATTGGTGACGTTGGCGGCTGGCTGATTCACGGGCTCATGTCCTGTTCGGGTTTGTGGGTATACTGAGCGGCAACTGTCACCCGATGCAATATTTCCATGCCTTCACGATTACGTCTGCGCCAGCGATTGATGTTCGGCAATGCCATTGCCCTTGGGCCGGGCAAGGCCGAGTTGTTGCAGCACATCGCGGACTGCGGTTCGATCTCGGCGGCGGCCCGGCGCATGGGTATGAGTTATCGCCGTGCCTGGCTGCTGGTGGAAACCATGAATCAGTGCTTTCGGGCCCCGCTGATTGAAACCGCTGCCGGTGGTAAAGGTGGTGGTGGCGCGGCACTGACCTCGCTCGGTCAGCAGGTGCTCATCCACTATCAGCGCATTCAGACGCTGGCTGAGGCGGCGACGGCTGGTGAACTGGATGAGTTGGAGGGGTTGCTGGCGGCGGCCCCGCCTGCCGATCCCCACTAGGGAAACGCTGATTAAATCAGTTTTGAGCACTCCCAGGGGATTGCACGGAGATTGGTCTGTGGCTTGAGTAGCGTCGCACGTAATCAGTGTTTACCTAGCCCCCCTGAAAACTACCCATACCTCCAACGGCAGATTGACGCCTTAATTCTTAGCCGGCTACCCTGCGTCATATTCAATTGTATATAGCGAAGCAGTTGCCTTTCCCTACTCGCTCACGCAAGGAGCCCGCATGTCCTTTCTGAGGATGATCCGTTGGATCGCCGCTTGTGCAGCGCTGCTGTTGGCCAGCACGCTGCAGGCCAGTGAGCCGGTGCGGATTGCTGCGGCTTCTGATCTGCGCTATGCCCTTGATGAGATTCTGGCGGTTTACCGTCAGGCCCACCCGGATGCGGCCATCGATGTGATCTACGGTTCTTCCGGCAAGATGACCACCCAGATCATCAACGGGGCGCCCTACGATATTTTCTTCTCTGCCGACATTGCCTTCCCCAGGCAGTTACAGGAGCGCGGCATGACCGTGACCGAGCCGGCGGTGTATGCCCTGGGCCGGATCGTGCTGTGGAGCAATTCGCTGGATACCAGCCAGCTCAGCCTTGCGGACCTGACCGACCCGCGCATCCGGCGCATCGCTATTGCCCAGCCCAGTCATGCGCCCTATGGCCAGCGGGCCCAGGAAGCGCTGCAGGCCGCTGGTGTCTGGGAAGCGGTGCAGCCCAAGCTGGTGTTCGGTGAGAACATCGCGCACACCGCTCAGATGACCCAGTCAGGCGCGGCGCAGGTTGGCATCATTGCCCTGTCGCTGGCGAGGTTTCCGGACCTGGCCAGGCATGGCTACACACTGATTGACGATGCCCTGCACAACCCACTGACTCAGGGCTATGTGGTCACCAGGCGGGGCGCTGACAAGCCGGCGGCGCTGGAGTTTGCCGAGTTCATGGCTACCGGGCCCGCGCATGAAATCATGCGGCGCTATGGCTTTCTGATGCCCGGCGAGCAGGAGCCATAAGCATGCTCGGACTCAGCCCGGCAGACTGGCAGGCTATCGAGGTCACCTTGCGGCTTTGCCTGTACACCACCCTGATTCTGCTGGTGATCGCCACGCCGCTGGCCTGGTGGCTGGCGCAGGGGCGTTCTCGCACGCGGGTTGTTGTGCAGGCGATTGTCGCGCTGCCATTGGTGCTGCCACCCACGGTGCTGGGGTTCTATCTGCTGGTCACGCTGGGGCCGCATGGTTTTGTTGGCCGCACGCTGGAGAACATGGGGCTTGAGCATCTGGCCTTTTCGTTCGAGGGCATTTTGTTTGCCTCGGTGCTGTACTCGATGCCCTTTGCCGTACAGCCGCTGTGCGAGGCGTTCAGCAATCTCGGCCGGCGTCCGGTGGAAGTGGCCGGCAGCCTGGGCGCTGGCGCGCTGGATCGCTTTCGCAGCGTCATTTTTCCCCTGACCCGTGGCGGCTTTGTGGTCGCGGCGACCCTGACCTTTGCCCATACGCTGGGCGAGTTCGGGGTGATTCTCATGCTGGGCGGCAGTATTCCCGGGGAGACCAAGGTGCTGTCGATCCTCATCTATGACCATACCGAGGCCATGAACTACGCTGCGGCACACCGGCTCTCGCTGATGCTGCTGATCTTTGCCTTTATCACCCTGTTTATTGTCTACAGCATCAACCGGCGCTTTCAGGTGGCCAGAGCATGACACTGCATATTCAGGCCCTGCTGCGCCATGGCGATGACTTTCAGTTGCAGGTCGATACCGAGCTGCCGTTGCAGGGTGTCACCGCGTTATTCGGCCGCTCGGGCTGCGGCAAGACCACGCTGCTGCGGATCATTGCCGGGCTGGAGCGGGTGCCGGGTGCCACACTGCGGTTTGGCGAGCAGATCTGGCAGCAGGGACGCAGTTTTGTGCCGCTGCACCGGCGCCGCATCGGTCTGGTCTTTCAGGAAGACAGCCTGCTGCCGCACCTGTCGGCGCGTGACAACTTGCTGTATGGCTACCGGCGTACCCCCGCGGCCCTGCGCCGGCTGCATCCCCCCGAGGTGTGCGCCATGCTGGATATTGAAGGCCTGCTCGAACGGCGGATCGACCAGCTTTCCGGCGGCCAGCGCCAGCGATTTGCCTTGGGGCGGGCGCTGCTGATCAGCCCGCAGCTGCTGTTGCTCGATGAGCCGCTGTCTGCGCTGGACACCCAGACCAAGCGGGAAATCATGCCGTTTCTCTCACGCATGGCGGCGCAGTCCGGGGTGCCGATCATCATGGTGACCCATGCTCCGGACGAGGTGGAGCGGCTGGCCGACCGCATCGTGTTCATGCGCGACGGCCGGATCGAATGTATTGAGTCGCTGGGCGCCGCCCTGGCCCGGCACGACTCGCCGTTGTTTGCCGATGAAGGGGCCGCCAGTGTTCTGCACGGCGTGCTGGGTGAAGCCGCGGCCGATGGTCTGCGGCCCTTCGGCCCGGCCGAGGCGCGCCTGTGGCTTTCAGCGGCGGCTTCGGGGGCAGACACACGCCCGCAACGCCTGCAGATACGTGCTCAGGATGTCAGCCTGGCGCTTGATGACCCGCAACGCATCAGCATTCAGAATCACCTGAAAGTCACCATCGAACGCATCGACCCGATCAAGCTCCAGCATGTTCTGGTGGCCTGCCGGACCGGCGACGGCCAACTGCTGCTGGCCGAAATTACCCGGCGGGCCACCCAGCAGCTGCAACTGGCCCCCGGGCAAAGCGTGTTCGCCCTGATCAAGTCGGTGGCGCTGCTGGAGTAACGGGCCAATTACTCCAGCAACTCATTCAAGGCCCAGGTATCCAGAAATGCCGTAACGCGGGTGATCCTGCCCCCCTCCAGCACCATATGCCAGGCATAACTGTTGAGGTATTCCGATCCATCGCTGGCCGTGGCGCGGCCATCCCATAGCACCACAACATTGTTGTCCTGAGCTATGACCTGCTTGACCTCTGGCGTTATCGGCGTCGCCAGACGGGCATTGATAGGGCCTACCGCCTCATCGATCAGTGCCTGCCTGCTGCGATAGACCGCAGATACCGGGCTAAATCCGGCTACGGTCCATTCGGCATCCTCTGCCAGCAGGTCAAACACGCTGCCGCGTCCCTGCCGCCAGTCTTCAAATGCCTGCCGAACCAGCGATTCGGCACTGTGTGGCGGTTGCTCCGGGCTTTTGGCATTCGCCACAACAGTCAGGCCAACACACAGAAAAAGCGTGCAGCAGGCTCTGGCCAGGTGGGTTCTGTTACTCATGGGAGTCTCCTTGGTCGGGCTGGCACTGGTTTCAATGCGCGCTGGCAGTGGGCCGCACGATGATCTCGCTGGTATCGACATCCTCGGGTTGCTCAATGGCAAACCGAATGGCGCGCGCAATCGCAAACGGGCTGATGGCAACCTGTCTGAAGGTTTTCATTGCTTCCCGTCCCTGCGGGTCAGAGATGCTTTCAGCCAGCTCGGACTCGGTTACCCCCGGGCTTACCGTAGTAACGCGAATGTTCGGATGTTCCTGACGCAAGCCATCGGAAATTGCCCAAACCGCGTACTTGGTCGCGCAGTACACGGCTGCCGTGGGTGACACGGCATGCGCGCCAATGGACGCCACATTGATAATCTGGCCGTAACCTTGCGCCTGCATCATTGGCAATACGGCGGCAATGCCGTGCAGTACGCCGCGGATGTTAACGTCGATCATGCGATCCCACTCGTCCACCTTAAGGGCCGCCAGCGCGGAAAGCGGCATGACTCCGGCGTTATTGATGATCACATCAACTCTGCCGCACTCGGCTCTGGCGAAATCGACAAAGGCCTGAACCTGATCGCGCTGGGTAACATCAAGGCGCTGGGCCCAGGCCTTACCACCGCGGGCGTGGATCTCGGCTACCAGTTGCTCCAGGCGCTCGATACGCCGGGCACCGAGCACAACGTGCGCGCCCTGCTCTGCCAGCACTCTGGCAGTCGCCTCACCGATGCCACTACTGGCTCCTGTAATCAGTACAACCTTGCCCTGGATATTTTCTCTTGCTGTCATAAGACCTCCGATCCGAATACATGTGATGACTGCCCGGATAATCCTAGGGAGCCTGGTGCAGGCGGCGAAGGTCAGTTCATATGCCAGTCTTGCCTATTCGTATTGACCGGGACACACGGCGTGTAAACCTGTGTTTTCATAGGCTCTGGTGGTTATGGAGAGAACAGCCGATGAGCAGCAACAGCGCCCAGCAGTTACGCATGGTCGAGTTGATCAAAAGCCTGGCACCTACCGAGGGTTACACGGAGTCGATGCTCGACGGTGTTACCTTCATGCGCTCAGATCAGGCTGTGCCCAACACGCCAGCACTCTATGAGCCCAGCATCGTTATCGTGGTGCAGGGACGCAAACGCGGATTTCATGGTGGCCGGATGTATGTTTATGACGCCCGCCACTATCTGGTGCTGGCCGTTCCCCTGCCCTTCAGCATTGAGACCGAGGCCAGTGCCGCAGAGCCCTTGCTGGGTCTGATCCTGCGCATTGACTCGGCTATGGTTGCCGAGCTGGCCATGGAGATCGACGAGACCTTGCTGCAACGCCCGCTCAACCCCGTCAGTCTCAACGCGACACCGATTGACGACAAACTAGAGAGCGCCACCCTCAGACTGCTGGAGGCGCTAAGCTCGCCGCTTGAGTGCAAGCTGCTGGCACCAGCGATTGTGCGTGAGATTACTTACCGGGTATTGACTGGCGAACAGGGTGACGGATTGCGCGCAGCCCTGGTGCAGGGCAGCAACTTTGGGCGCATCGCCAGGGTACTGCGGCGCATACACGACCAGTTCGATCACAACCTGGATGTTGGCACACTCGCCCAGGAGGCCAGCATGAGCGTTCCGACCTTCCATACACACTTCAAGGCTGTGACCCTGACCTCACCGCTTCAGTACATCAAGACGATACGCCTGCATCAGGCCCGGCTGATGATGATCCGCAATGGCATCAGCGCAGTTGCCGCCTCGCAGCAGGTCGGCTATGAGAGCACGTCGCAATTCAGCAGAGAGTTCAAGCGCCTGTTTGGCCGCAGCCCGAAGGATGAGACCAGACACCTGAAAACCTTGCTGTCGTTATCAGAGCCAGTAACTGCCGACACAATAAAGTGAAGCAAAAGGCGTTTACTGCGCCACCACCCGATTACGCCCACAGTGCTTGGCCTGACAGAGCGCCTCAGTTGCCACCATCAGACCAGTGTCATCAAACCTCGCCGGGCCCGGTTAGCATCATGTCCAGCAACGCGGCGCTCTCCGACTCGGCGTTCAGCCCGTCGATCACGCCCTGGCGGTTGGCCGGGCTCTGGTTCTGGCTCATCTTCCATTTGCCTTCGATCGCTGCAATCGGAATTTCCACCCCGACAATGCCTCTGAGCTGGGCGGAGATATAGTCCGCCGGGGCATCAGAGACTTGCCAGGGTTGCGAGCGCTGGTTTTCGTGGTTGGCCGTCAGTTGTTCAAGCTGCTCACGCAACCAGCCGGCCTGTTCAATTACCTGCGGCTGCCCGCGTACCTGCACCATGCAGTAGTTCCAGGTTGGCACGGCTTTGCCATGCTCGGCCTTGCTCGGATACCACGACGGGGTGACATACCCCTGCGGGCCCTGGAACAACACCAGCACTTCGGCCCCCTCACGCAGGGCCTCAAGCTGCTGATTGTTGCGGGCCAGGTGGGCACGCAGCAGGCCATGTTCGCCGCCACTGTGCAGCGAGAACGGCACCAGATTGGCGATCAGGCCACCACTGCCGGCAGTGATCAGGGTGCCCAGCGGATGCCTGGCCATCAGCTCGTGCAACACGGGTAGCCGAGTTTCTCGGAAAGCGGATGGGCAATGCATGACGGGCCTCGCGGTATTCAGGTGTTTGGCCGCTATTGTGCCGTCTGTACTGCTGGCCGGTAAGGGACAGTTGCCGGTCAAATCAGCCGTGCAATTCAGGCTGGTGCCGGATGCCCCCTACAACCACGCCCGATAAAACCCCAGCTCCTGCTCCAGCACCCGGGCCAGGTTGTCGGGGCGGCGAAAGCCATGGCGTTCTTCAGCGAAGGTGACGCACTGCACCGGTACGCCGTTATCTTCCAGGGCCTGGACCATTTGCTTGGTCTGCTCAGGCAGAACCACGGCGTCCTGCAAGCCCTGGAAGAAGATCACCGGAGTGCGGATGCGTTCGGCCTGGGCCAGCGGTGAGCGTTGTTGGTAGCGTACGGCATCGGTTTGCGGGTGGCCGATCAGCCAGTCGATATAGTCGGCCTCGAACTTGTGGGTAATGGCGCGCAGGCGCAACGGATCACTGACGCCGTAGAGACTGGCCGCAGCGCGAAACCGCTCGCTGGCTGCCACCAGGCTGCACAGGGTGGTATAGCCACCGGCGCTCTGGCCTCGAATGAAGACCCGCTCGGGGTCGATGCTGCCCTGGTGTGCCAGATGATCGATGACTGCCAGTACGTCTTCAACATCCACCTGCCCCCAGCCATGGCGCAGCTTGTCACGATAGGCCCGGCCAAAGTTGCTGCTGCCCCGATAGTTGAGGTCGGCGACGGCGAAGCCGCGCTGGGTCCAGAACTGAATGCGATTATCGAGGGTGGCGTAGCAGGCCGAGGTCGGGCCGCCGTGGGTGAAGATCACCAGTGGCGGACGCTGATCGGCAGGGCCGCGCACCTGGCTGTTGCAGGGCGGGTAGAAGAAACCATGGGCGGTGTCACCCTGCCCGCTCAGGTACAGCAGGCGTCGCGGCTTGGCGATATCGGCTTCGGCCAGCGCACTGGACGCCTGGCTGAGTACGCTCAACTCGCCGTTATGTGGATTGATCCGCACAATCGCGGCGCTGCAGGTCGGCGAGCCGGCAATACAGAACAGCCAGTGGCGGTTGTGGGTCAGCGCCCGAAACCGGGTATAGCCATGCGCCAGCCGGCGCTCCTCGGCGGTTTCCCGCTGACGCAGGGCCAGATGGCCCAGCCCACCTTCGAACCAGCTCAAGGCCAGCCACCGGCTGGGCAAGTCAGCATAGTGCTGCGGGTTGAGCTGCCAGGGCGCCGAGGCGTGGTCGGCAGTCTGGGCCGGCAACGGCTGCCAGCCACCGTCGCCATCGATGCGCCAGGGCATCCAGTAACCACGTCGGTCGGACAGACAGATCAACTCCCCTTCAGGACTCCAGGACGGCTGCTGGATCGACTCATTCCCGGTACTGTCGGCGTAGTGAAACATCACCACCCGCCCCGCCTGATCTAGCTGGCCAATCCCCAGCCGGGTCCGCGTCCATGGTAAATCCGGGCGTGACCATTCGATCCAGGCCAGTTGATCACCGTCTGGACTCAGGCATGGGCTGTTGTAGAAGTCGGCGCCTTCGATCAGGACCTGGCGCAGGCCATCAAGGCCAATACTGACCAGCCGGTGGGTTACCCGCTGACCGGCATGGCACTCCTCGACCGCCAGCACCTGCCGACGCCGGGCATCGAAACGCAGGCCGCCATAGCGGCAGTGCTCGCGGCCGAACAGCCGCTGGCAGTCATCGCTGTCCAGGGCCTGGTAATACAGAGCCTGATCGGCGTCGTCGATGAATACCAGCGCTTCACCGGCCAGGCACAATGCCCCGCCGCCGTATTCATAGACCCGGCTGTGAACGCTGTAGCCCTCGGGGGTGAGCCGACGCAATCCGGCTTCGGTCCATTCGACAACCACATTACGGCCATCGCCAGGCTGAAATTCGACCCACAGCAGTCGCTGCTCATCGCAGCAGAGGTCGGCGTAATCGGTGCCGGCAACCACTGCCTGCCGGGCGCTGAAATCAGTGTTCCAGTGGCCGTAGGGTTCAACCTTTACAGATGATCCTCGAGGTACGCTCATTGCGGAATGTCAAAGCCTCTATCGGCGGCTGGGGCTGCTCGGCCTCGGCGCGGGCGGCGAGGATCTTGTGGTGGTGCGGCGATTTGCTGCACACCGGGTCGGCCTGGCTGGCGTCGCCGGTCAGCATGTAGGCCTGACAGCGACAACCACCGAAGTCACGTTCCTTCTCGTCGCAGGAGCGGCACGGTTCGGGCATCCAGTCGTAGCCGCGAAACCGGTTGAAGCCGAACGAGTCGTACCAGATGTGCGACAGGCTGTGTTCCTTGACACTGGGGAAGCTCACCGGCAGTTGCCGGGCGCTGTGACAGGGCAAGGCCGTGCCGTCGGGCGTGATGGACAGGAAAATATTGCCCCAGCCATTCATGCAACCCTTGGGCCTCTCTTCATAATAGTCCGGTGTGACGAAGATGAGTTTGCACGGGTGGCCTTCGGCTTCCAGTTGGGCCCGATAACGGTTGGTCACCGCTTCGGCATGGTCGAGCTGGGCCTTGGTCGGCAACAGGCCGGCGCGGTTCAGATGGGCCCAGCCGTAATACTGACAGGTGGCAAGTTCGACGAAGTCGGCTTCCAGCGCCAGACACAGTTCGATGATGCGCTCAATCTGATCGATGTTGTGCCGGTGGGTAACGAAGTTGAGCACCATCGGGTAGCCGGCGGCCTTGACCGCGCGGGCCATTGCCAGTTTCTGCTCGAAGGCCTTGCGTGAGCCGGCCAGCAGATTGTTGACCTGTTCGTCAGAGGCCTGGAAGCTGATCTGGATATGATCCAGCCCAGCATCCCGGAAAGCCTCCAGCTTGGCCTGGGTCAGACCCATGCCGGAGCTGATCAGGTTGGTGTAGTAACCCAGGTCACGGGCGGCCGCGATCAACTCGACCAGATCCTCACGGACCAATGGCTCCCCCCCGGAAAAACCGAGCTGGGCGGCCCCCAATGCCCGTGCCTGGGTAAACACGTCGATCCACTCGCTGGTGCTGAGTTCGGTCTTGTACTGTGCAAAATCCAGCGGGTTGGAGCAATACGGGCACTGCAACGGGCAGCGATAGGTCAGCTCAGCCAGCAGCCATAGCGGCGGCCCCTGGCTGGCCGAGGTCTCAGTGCAACTGGAGCCAGTGTTGGGCATGGGCCACCTCGATAAAAGCCAGCACGTCCTCATCGAGGCCGGGCACATTGGGGAAACGCTCATCGAGCTGGGCAATGATGGTCTCGACTGCGCGGGTGCCATCGATCAATTGAAGAATCTCGGCGGCGCTGTCGTTGAGCTTGATCATGCCTTCCGGATAGAGCAGCACATGGCAGTTCTGTACCGGCTCCCACTGCAAGCGGAAGCCGCGGCGCAGGCTCGGTACCTGATCACGGGTAATCGGCGTCACAGGGCTATCCCCCGATGCCAGACGGCATCCTTGGTGACCGTGTGATACGGCGGGCGCTCCAGTTCATAGGCCATGCTCATGGCGTCGAGCATGCTCCACAGCACATCCAGCTTGAACTGGAGGATTTCCAGCATGCGCTGCTGGGCTTCCCAGGTGGTGTAATGGCCAAGGGTGATGCGCAGGCCGTGCTCGACATCGCGGCGCGCTTCTTTCAGGCGCTTGCGGAAATAGTCATAGCCAGCCGGATCGATCCACGGGTAGTGCTGCGGCCAGGTGTCCAGACGCGACTGGTGGATGGTCGGGGCAAACAGTTCGGTCAGCGACGAGCTGGCCGCCTCCTGCCAACTGGCACGGCGGGCAAAGTTGACATAGGCATCTACGGCAAAACGCACGCCCGGTAAGACCATCTCGCCAGACAGCACCTTGTCGCGCGGCAGACCGACCGCTTCGCCCAGTCGCAGCCAGGCTTCGATGCCGCCTTCACTGCCGGGCTCGCCGTCGTGGTCGATGATCCGCTGAATCCACTCGCGACGGGTGTCACGGTCCGGACAGTTGGCCATGATCGCCGCGTCCTTGACCGGAATGCTGATCTGGTAATAGAAGCGGTTGGCGACCCAGCCCTGGATCTGCTCGCGTGTAGCCCGGCCCTCGTACATGGCGACGTGGAACGGGTGATGAATATGGTAGTACTGGCCCTTGGCGCGCAGCGCCTGCTCAAAGGCCTCGGGGCTCATGGGTGCGGTCATGGCCAACTCCTTACAGCGTGATGTGCATGCCGTCGTGGGCGACTTCGATGCCATGGCGGGTCAGCTCCGCGCGCTCGGCCGAGTCTTCATCCAGGATCGGGTTGGTGTTATTGACGTGAATCAGAATCTTGCGGGCCGCCGGCTGGTCGTCGAGCACGTCGATCATGCCGCCGGGGCCATACTGGTACAGGTGGCCCATCTCGCTGCCGAGTTTGTCGCCAACCCCTGCGCGGGCCATTTCGTCGTCGTGCCAGAGCGTGCCATCGACCAGCAGGCAGTCGGCATCACGCATCAGAGCCGTCAGGCCGTTATCGACCTGGCCCAGACCGGGGGCGTAGAACAGCACCCCGCCGGTGTTCAGGTCACGCACCAGCAGGCCGATGTTGTCACCGGGGTGCGGATCGTGGCGGTGCGGCGAATAAGGTGGCGCGGCGCTGCGCAGCGGTATCGGGGTGAACCGCAATTGCGGGCAGGCCGGAATCACGAACTCGCCCTGCAGCGCGATACAGTTCCACACCAGCCCGCCGTTCCAGTGCTCCAGCATGTTGAACAGCGGGAAGCCACTGGTCAGATCCTGATGTACCATCTCGGTACACCAGACCTGATGCGGGCAGCCTTCGCGCAAGGTCAGCAGGCCGGTGGTATGGTCGATCTGACTGTCCATCAGGATGATCGCGGCAATCGCGGTATCGCGTACCGCCCGGGCCGGCTGCAGTTCAGGAGTATGTTCCAGTTGCGTACGAATATCCGGTGAGGCGTTGCACAGAATCCAGTTGACTCCATCATCAGACAGGGCAATGGACGACTGGGTACGGGCGCGGGCGTTCAGTGTACCGTTGCGCAGACCAGCGCAGTTGCGGCAGTTGCAGTTCCACTGCGGAAAACCGCCGCCAGCGGCGGAACCGAGAATCTTGATATGCATGGGGCTGCTCCTGTGACACTGCCACGTTGGCGGGTGGACACCCCGGCAAGCCGGGGCGCCAGACTACTCAACGGTTAGCGAAGTACATGGTGACTTCGAAGCCGATGCGCAGGTCGGTGTAGCTCGGTTTAGTCCACATAGGTTGATCCTCTTGTTATTACTGAAGTGGTTGCCGGCAAGTGCCGACAGAGCCAGTTAAACACCGGGATCAGGGGCTACGAATGGTACTTTGGGAGTAGATATGGTCGTGATTTGGTGGGGGTTGGCCAGGGCGGCCAGTCAGCGATAAGGCGGGATGTTAGCGGGAGGCGGGAGCAACTGCTCCCGCTAGAGATTCCCGAAAGACTCAGGAAGAGGAACTGGCGCAGCGGCGGCGCTCAGCATTGACCGGAGCGTATGACAGCCCCCGTTCTTCCTGATGGAAGGCTTTGAACAGGCAGTAGCAGATCACCAGCAGAACCAGCGAGAACGGCAGCGCGGCGGCAATGGTCGCGGCTTGCAAGCCTTGCAGCCCACCCGCCAGCAGCAGCACCCCGGCCAGCGCACCCAGTCCCAGCCCCCAGATCACCCGGTAGCGCTGCGGCGGGTTCTGATCACCACTGGACAGAATGGTGCAGATCACCAGCGTCGCCGAGTCGGCCGAAGTAACAAACCAGCTGACAATCATCAGGGTAGCCAGGCCCGCCATCGGCAGGGTCGCCCAGTGTACGTTCAGGCCTTCGATGGTCTTGTACAGCACCATGGTCAGGTCGTTGTTGGCGACGCTGCTCAGATCAGTGCCATTAAGCTGCAGATACACACCGGTACCGCCCATGATCACGATCCACAGGAAAGCGCCCAGGGTCGAGGCCAGCATGCCACCGATTACCACCTGACGCACGGTACGACCACGGGAGATGCGAGCAATGAACATGCCGACGAACGGACCCCAGGACAACCACCAGCCCCAGTAGAAAATGGTCCACCAGCCCTGCCACTGACGCTCCGGGTCAGAGTCGGTCCACAGCCCCATAGGAATGAAGTGGGCCAGATAGTCGCCAATGCTGGTGGCGTACAGCCCCAGCAGAAATACCGTCGGACCAGCCAGCAGCAGGAACAGAAACAGGATCGCGCTCAGGCGGATGTTCCACTGGCTAAGCCAGAGAATCCCGCGCCGCACCCCGGACACCGCTGAAAAAGTGGCGACAATCGAGGTCGCGGCAATCAGCAGCAACTGATTGGTGGTGGAGATTTCCCAGCCGAAGATGTAACTCAGGCCGGCATTCATCTGCGATACCCCAAGCCCCAGGGTGGTCGCGGTACCGAACAGAGTGCTGAAAATGGCCAGCAGATCCACGGCGTGACCGATGGGGCCGTAGATGCGCTCACCCAGGATCGGGTACAGCGCCGAACGAATGGTCAGCGGCAAGCCATGACGGTAGGTGAAATAGGCCAGGACCAGGCCCATCAGAATATAGACGCACCAACCGTGCAGCCCCCAGTGGAACATGGTGATGCGCAGGGCTATCTGTGCCGATTCGGCACTGCCGACCTCTGCTCCAGCCATGTCCATGAAGGGGTTGCCCTGCATGTGCATCAGTGGCTCGGCAATACTCCAGAACAGCAGGCCGGTACCGACCGCAGCACTGAACAGCATGGCGAACCAGGAGAAGTTGCTGAACTCGGGCCGTTCGTCATCCTTGCCCAGGCGCAGATTGCCGTAGCGACTGAGCCCGACCCAGAAGGTGAAGAACATAACGGCACCTACCACCGTCACGTAGTACCAACCCAGCGAGCCTTCGATCCAGGCCTTGATGCCGGTGTAGATACTGTTGGCCAATTCCGCATTGGTCACCGTGAACAGCACGAAGGCCAACACCATGGCTATGGAGGCTATCGCCATGGTTGGGTTAACACCTGCAAACACATGCTCCAGGCGTTTCATCGGACGATCGCTCACTGTCGTCTCCTTTGTTTTTGTCATTGAACCGACGGCTCAGCCGGCCCCGATCCGAACATGCCAGATCTTCATTAGCCGCCGGGCGGCCCCGGCAAGACACATGAAATCTGAACCCCTTTGTGGCCTCTGAACCCTGATCGGGGACGAAAGCCATATCAAGCGTATTATGGTATACCATCATCCAAAACACCTTTTCAACGCTTTATTTTCGTCATCCTGATCAATGGCATTTACTTGGGTATATCTCGGAAATAAAGGGCATACAAATCAATCCGACGCTTGACTTGCCAATATTGTATTATGGTATACCATGAATAAATACCGGACTGGCCGGTCAACAACACCCTCACCCAGCAGGAGTACCCAATGAGTTTCGAGATTCGCAAGATCGTCAGCTACAGTGAAGAAACCCTGATCGAAGGCGGCAAGGCGACCGACAAGCCGGTGACCATGATTGGTCTGGCCGTAGTCATCAAGAACCCCTGGCTCGGGCGCGGCTTCGTTGAAGATCTGAAGCCGGAAATCAAGGCCAACTGCTCGGAACTGGGTGCCATGATGGTAGAGCGCCTGACGGCGGCAATCGGCGGGGCCAACAAGATCGAAGCCTACGGCAAGGCCGCAGTGGTCGGTGCTGACGGTGAAATCGAACACGCTTCAGCAGTAATCCATACCCTGCGCTTCGGTAATCACTACCGCCAGGCGGTCGACGCCAAGTCTTATCTGTCGTTCACCAACAAGCGCGGCGGCCCGGGCACTTCGATCCAGATCCCGATGATGCACAAGGATGACGAAGGTCTGCGCTCACACTACATCACCCTGGAAATGCAGATTGAAGACGCCCCGCGCGCCGATGAAATCGTCGTGGTTCTGGGCGCCTCCGATGGTGGCCGCCTGCACCCGCGGATCGGCAACCGCTACATCGACCTGGAAGAACTCGCCGCTGAACAGGCGCAGTGATCCGCCGGCTAGTCAGGAACAATAAATGATTCGGCTTACCACTCAATACACCCCGGCCGGTACCAGTTATCTGGTAACCGGCCAAGGCAGGCCCGTGGTGTTGATCCACGGCGTGGGCCTGAACAAGCACATGTGGGGCGGCCAGATCGTAGGACTGGCGCCACACTTTCAGGTAATTGCCTATGACATGCTGGGCCATGGCGACAGCCCCAGGCCTGACGCCAACGGCGGACTAGAGGCCTACGCCGAGCAACTGCGCGAGCTGCTGGCGCATCTGAACATCGCCAGCGCCACCGTGGTCGGCTTTTCCATGGGTGGTCTGGTGGCACGTGCCTTCGCCCTGGAATACCCTGAACATCTGGATGCCCTGGTGGTACTCAACAGCGTGTTCAATCGCAGCCCTGAACAACGTGCCCGGGTTATCGACCGGACTCGCCAGGCTGCCGAACACGGCCCGGACGCCAACGCCGAAGAAGCTTTGTCGCGCTGGTTCAGCCGCGAATACCAGGCTGCCAACCCGGCGCAGGTCGCCGCCATTCGCCAGACTCTGGCCAGCAACGACCCGCAAGGCTACCTGACCACCTATGAGCTGTTCGCCACCCAGGACATGTATCGGGCAGACGATCTGCACAGTATCCAGGTACCGGCCCTGATCGCTACTGGCGAACTGGACCCCGGCTCAACACCGCAGATGGCACAGCAACTGGCCGAGCGCATGCCGCGCGCGCGCCATGCGGTATTGCCGGAGCAGCGGCACATGATGCCGGTAGAGTCGCCACGGCTGGTCAACCAGTTGCTGCTCGACTTTTTTCAGCAGGCCAACAGCCTGTGCAACCCAGCAAAGGGGGTATTGGCATGAAGCTGGAACGTTTTCAGATGTGCATCGACGGCCAGTGGGTCGATGCTCTGTCCGGCAACACCTTTGAGAGTCTGAATCCGGCTGTGGCCGAGCCTTGGGCGGTCCTGCCCGATGCCGATGAAGCCGATGTCGAGCGCGCCGTCCAGGCCGCTCAGCGGGCTTTCGAGAACCCGGCCTGGCGCGGGCTGAACGCTACTGCCCGGGGCAAGTTGCTGCGCCGTCTGGGCGACCTGATCGCCGAGAATAAGGAACACCTGGCGCAACTGGAAAGCCGCGACAACGGCAAGCTGATCCGCGAAACCCGCGGTCAGGTTGGTTATCTGCCAGAGTTTTTCCATTACACCGCCGGCCTGGCCGACAAGCTTGAAGGTGGCACCCTGCCGCTGGACAAGCCCGACCTGTTTGCCTACACCGTGCACGAACCGCTGGGCGTAGTGGCCGGGATCATTCCCTGGAACAGCCCGCTGTATCTGACCGCGATCAAGCTGGCCCCGGCCCTGGCCGCCGGCAACACCATTGTGCTCAAGCCCTCCGAGCACGCCTCGGCCACCATTCTCGAACTGGCGCGTCTGGCGCTTGAAGCCGGGATTCCGGCCGGAGTGGTGAACGTGGTTACCGGCTTTGGCCCAAGCACCGGTGCCGCCCTGACCCGCCACCCGCTGGTGCGCAAGGTTGCCTTCACCGGCGGCACCGCGACCGCCCGTCATGTGGTGCGCAGCAGCGCCGAGAACTTCGCCAAGCTGTCGCTGGAGCTGGGCGGCAAGTCGCCCAACATCATCTTTGCCGATGCCGATCTGGACAGCGCCATCAATGGCGTGGTGGCCGGTATCTATGCCGCCTCCGGACAAAGCTGCGTGGCCGGCTCCAGATTGCTGGTACAGGACGAAATCTATGACCAGTTCGTCGAACGCCTGATTGAGCGGGCCAAGCGTATCCGCATCGGCAACCCGCAGGACGAAACCAGCGAAATGGGACCGCTGGCTACCGCCCAGCAGTTGGAGGTGGTCGAAGGCCTGGTTGCCGACGCTCAGGCCGAGGGCGCTCGACTGCGCCTGGGGGGCAAGCGCGCAAACATCGACAGCCAAGGCTGGTATTACGAGCCAACCCTGTTCGAATGCGACAGCAACTCGATGAAGATCATGCAGGAAGAAGTCTTTGGCCCGGTTGCCTCGGTAATCCGCTTCAAGACTGAAGCCCAAGCCCTGGCTATTGCCAACGACTCGCAGTTCGGCCTGGCCGCCGGCATCTGGACCCGCGACCTGGGTCGCGCCCACCGCCTGGCTCGGGACGTGCGCTCAGGAATCATCTGGGTCAACACCTACCGGGCGGTCTCGGCCATGGCGCCGATTGGCGGCTTCGGCAACAGCGGCTATGGCCGCGAGAGCGGGATCGATTCGGTCCTGGCCTACACCGAACTCAAGACGGTCTGGATCAATCTGTCGCAACAGCCGATGCCCGACCCCTTTGTCATGCGTTAAGCGGAGAACCGAGATGATCGATCCCAATGTCTACAAAACCGTAATGGGCTCCTTTCCCTCCGGTGTGACCGTGGTCACCACCCTGGACACGGAAGGCGATATCGTCGGCATCACCGCCAGCGCCTTCAGCGCCCTGTCGCTCGATCCGGCGCTGGTACTGTTCTGCCCCAATTACTCATCGGACACCTATCCGATTCTGCGCGACAGCAAGCGCTTCGCCATTCACCTGCTCAGCGCCGAGCAGCAGACCGAGGCCTACGCCTTTGCCAAGAAAGGCAAGGACAAGACCGCCGGCATCGAGTGGCGCATGAGCGAGCTGGGCAACCCGCTGCTGGATGGTGCCACCGCCATCATCGAGTGCGAACTGTGGCGCGAGTATGACGGTGGCGATCACGCCATTATCGTCGGCGCGATCCAGAATCTGATCGTCCCCGAAGACGAGGTGGTGCCGATGATCTACCACCGCGGCAAGCTCGGCGCCCTGCCCGCGTTCGCCTGAGTTTCCATTTGGTCGCGCCCGGCCCCTCATCGGGCGCGGCCTGTTTTATTCATGCCCCTGACCGGCCCATGGCCGGCAGTGGGCAGCGTTTGACGGAGCCAACATGAACCCACTGTTTCGCCAACAGGCCTTTATCGATGGCCAGTGGCTGGATGCCCAGAACGGCGCCACCACCACGATCACCAATCCGGCCAACGGTCAGGCCATCGGTCAGGTGCCCAACATGGGAGCCACAGAAACCCGTCAGGCGATTGCCGCCGCTAACCGGGCCTGGCCAGCCTGGCGGGCGTTGACCGCCAAGGAGCGCAGCACCCTGCTGCGCCGCTGGCATGCACTGATGCTTGAGCAGGCCGACGCCCTGGCCGAGCTGCTGACCCTGGAACAGGGCAAGCCGCTGGCCGAGGCCAAGGGTGAAATTCTCTATGCCGCCAGCTTTATCGAGTGGTTTGCCGAAGAGGCCAAGCGCATCTATGGCGATACTATCCCCAGCCACAAGTCCAATGCCCGGATCATCGTCAGCAAGCAGCCCATCGGCGTGGTGGCGGCAATCACCCCCTGGAACTTCCCCGCGGCAATGATCACCCGCAAGGTTGGTCCGGCGCTGGCCGCTGGCTGTCCATGCATCATCAAACCGGCGCCGGAAACCCCGTTCACCGCTCTGGCCCTAGCAGCGCTGGCCGAGCAGGCCGGGATTCCGGCCGGCATTATCAACGTGATCACCGGCGATGCGGTCGCTATTGGTGGCGAGCTGACCGCCAGCGCCGATGTCCGCAAGCTGTCGTTCACCGGCTCGACGCCGATCGGCAAGCTGCTGATGGCACAAAGTGCCGATACCCTGAAAAAGGTTTCGCTGGAACTCGGCGGCAACGCGCCGTTCATCGTCTTCGATGACGCCGATATCGACCGCGCGGTCGAGGGCGCGCTGATCGCCAAGTTCCGTAACGCCGGGCAGACCTGCGTCTGCGTCAATCGCTTTCTGGTGCAGAGCGGCGTCTATGACACCTTTGCCCAGCGGCTGGCAGAGCGGGTGGCGGCCTTCACCATCGGCGACGGCTTCGGCGATGGCGTCAGCATTGGCCCGCTGATCAACGAGCGTGCGGTCAGCAAGGTCGAGGATCATGTTCAGGATGCGCTGAGCAAGGGTGCCAAGCGGCTGTGCGGTGGCGAGCGCCATCCGCTCGGGCATGGTTTCTTCCAGCCTACCGTGCTGGCTGACGTCAGCGCTGACATGAAGGTGGCCAGCGAGGAAACCTTCGGTCCGCTGGCCGCGCTGTTCCGCTTCGACACCGAGGAACAGGCCATTGCCATGGCCAACGCCACCGAATACGGACTGGCAGCCTACTGCTATACCCGCGACCTGGGCCGCGCCTGGCGCCTGTCCGAAGCGCTGGAATATGGCATGGTCGGCATCAACGAAGGGCTGATTTCCACCGAAGTAGCGCCCTTTGGCGGCATCAAGTCCTCAGGACTGGGCCGCGAAGGGTCGAAATACGGTATCGAAGACTACCTGGAAATCAAATACACCCTGATGGGCGGGCTTTAAACTGCCGGAGGATTGGTCATGAGCAACGAAAAATACACCCGCGGTCTGGAGATTCGCACCCAGGTTCTGGGCCAGGAATACGTCGATAAGTCGCTGCAGAACGCCGATGAGTTCAGCCGCCCACTGCAGGAACTGGTCACCGAGTACTGCTGGGGCCATGTCTGGGGCCGCGAAGGCTTATCCCTGAAAGAACGCAGCATGATAAACTTGGCCATGATTTCGGCGCTGAACCGGCCCCATGAGCTGAAACTGCACATTCGCGGTGCCCTGCGTAACGGCCTGAGCCCTGAGCAAATCCGTGAAATTCTGTTGCAGGTCGGCATCTACTGTGGCGTACCGGCTGCGGTCGACAGCTTCCGCATCGCCCGTGAGGCGCTTGCCGAGGCCGACAACGAGGCCCAGGGCTGAAGCACGAAAACCGAACCGGCGGCGTCCCGATACGCCGCCTTCAGCCCTACGGATAGCCATAACCAGAGCGGACCCTATGAAACGCCTGCCACTCGACGATACTTTCAAGATCAATCGCACCCCCGTGACCCTGCGCGAAATCGTGCTGGATAAACTGCGCGGGGCTATCCTCAATTTCCAGTTGCTGCCCGGCGACCGGCTGGTGGAGCGTGATCTGTGTGAACGCCTGGGCGTAAGCCGCACCTCGGTACGCGAAGCCTTGCGCCACCTCGAGTCCGAAGGGCTGGTGGAGTTCGACGGCAGCAAGGGACCGCGCGTCGCTATCATCACCCTGGAAGATGCCCGCGACATCTACGAGCTGCGCTGCGTGCTCGAAGGGCTGATCGTGCAGTTGTTCACTCTCAACGCCAAGGCCAAGGACATTCGCGCCCTGGAACGCGCACTGGAAGAAAACCGCAAGGTGCTGGAAAGTGGCAACCTGCAACAGGTGCTGGATTCGGTGCAGGGCTTCTACGACGTGCTGCTCGAAGGCTCGGGCAACCAGATCGCTGCCGCCCAGTTACGCCTGCTGCAGGCCCGGATCAGCTACCTGCGCGCCACCTCGGTCTCCCAGGCCAATCGCCGGGACGCCAGTAACCATGAGATGGAACGTATTGTTGAGGCGATCAAGAGCGGTGACCCGATGGTTGCCCACCAAGCCTCGGTCGACCACGTCCGCGCTGCTGCCAAGGTGGCTCTTGAGTATCTCAAGTCCAAGCAGGGTGAGCAGGGAGACATGCGCGAGTTCGTTACCCCCATCGCTCTGAAAGAGCCCCGCATAGGACGCTAGCACCATGCGTACGCCCCGCTTCTGCCCGCAATGCGGTGGGTCCACCCTGCAGCGCGGCCTACCGCCGGGTGATACCCATGAGCGGCTGATCTGCATGGGTTGTGGCTATATCCATTACGAGAACCCCAAAGTCATCACCGGCTGTATCATCGAGCAGGAAGGCAAGTACCTGCTGTGCCAACGAGCGATAGCGCCGCAGGCCGGCACCTGGGTGTTGCCGGCAGGGTTCATGGAGAATGGCGAAACCACTGAACAGGCGGCGCTACGCGAGGTCTGGGAAGAAAGCGGCGTGCGGGCTGAAATCCTCTCGCCCTACTCGATCTTCAGCGTGCCGAAGATCAACGAGGTCTACATCATCTTCCGCGCCATCGCCCTGGAAATCACTGGCCAGTATGGCCCTGAGACCGCCACCTGCCGGTTTTTCGCTCCCGAGGATATCCCCTGGGACAGCATCTACTACCCGGCCATCCGACAGATTCTCGAGCGCTACATCTGTGAACGCCAGGCTGGCGTCTATGGCATCTACGTCGGGAATGACGACACCGGCATGGTGCACTTCATTCACTGACAGCCGCTCACAGACCTTCGACGATAATCACCTCGGCCTCGGCCACCCCTTCACGCTGCGCCTTGGCCTGCTGGTATTCGGCCGAGTGGTAACAGGCGATAGCCTGCTCATAGGAATCGAACTCGATCACCACGCTACGCTGTGGCGTGGCTCGCCCCTCCAGTGCCTCGGACCGGCCACCCCGAGCCAGCATACGTGCGCCATACTTGGCGAAAGCCGCTGGCGCCAGGCGGATGTATTCGCTGTACTGATCAGGGTTGCTGACGTTGACGTGGGCAATCCAATAAGCCTTCATACTGACCTTCTGAATTCGTGGTAATTTGGTATTATGGTATACCATTAATACGATAAAACAGCCAGACCAGGAGCACCCGTCATGCCATTCGACCGCATCGAAGACATCATTGAAGACTTCCGCCAGGGCAAGATGGTGCTGCTGGTTGACGACGAAGACCGCGAGAACGAAGGTGACCTGTTGCTGGCGGCGGAAAAATGCACCACCGCAGCGATCAACTTCATGGCCCGTGAGGCCCGCGGCCTGATCTGCCTGACCCTGACCGAGGAGCATTGCCAGCGCCTGGAACTCAGCCCCATGGTGCCGCATAACGGCAGCCCGTTCGCCACCGCGTTCACCGTCTCGATCGAAGCAGCCCAGGGCGTCACTACCGGCATTTCCGCCGCTGATCGGGCCCACACCGTTCTCACCGCGGTAGCACCGGATGCCCGCGCTGAAGATCTGGTGCAACCAGGACATATCTTCCCCCTGCGAGCCCGTGAAGGCGGAGTGCTGACCCGCGCCGGACACACGGAAGCCGGCTGCGACCTGGCCCGGCTGGCGGGCCTGACCCCAGCAGCGGTAATTGTCGAGGTCATGAACGAAGACGGCACCATGGCCCGACGACCCGAGCTGGAGATCTTCGCCAAGCAGCACGGCATCCGTATCGGCACCATCGCCGACCTGATCCATTACCGGCTTAGCACCGAGCACACCGTTACCCGTATTGGCGAGCGCGAAATGCCAACGGTGCATGGCAACTTCCGCCTGGTGACCTACGAGGACCGCATCGAAGGCGGCGTTCACATGGCGATGGTCATGGGCGATATCCAGCGTGAACAGCCGACCCTGGTGCGGGTCCATGTCATCGATCCGCTGCGCGATCTGGTTGGTGCCGAATACACCGGCCCGAAGAACTGGACCCTGTGGGCAGCGCTGGAAAAAGTCGCCGAGGTCGGTCATGGCGTCGTAGTGGTGCTGGCCAACAACGAATCGTCCCAGGCCCTGCTGGAACGGGTGCCGCAACTCACTCAGCCACGCCGGCCCTACAACCGCTCCCAGTCACGAATCTATTCCGAAGTCGGTACCGGGGCGCAGATTCTTCAGGACCTGGGCGTCGGCAAACTGCGCCACCTGGGCCCGCCACTGAAATACGCCGGCCTGACAGGCTACGATCTGGAAGTAGTGGAAAGCATCCCGTTCGAAAGTTGAACAGGATCAGGGCCGTCACTGACGGCCCTGGAAACCTGGACTCAGGTCTTGAAGCGTCGAACCAGACTATTGAGAGTATCCGACAGACCAGTCAGGGTCTGGGCATCGGCCCGGGTGGCATCGGCCAGTTCAGCCACCTGCTGTGAGTCACCGTGGATCTGACTGATGTGGCGATTGATGTCTTCGGCAACCTGATGCTGCTCTTCAGCCGCTGTGGCGATCTGGGTATTCATATCGCGGATCCGGTCCACCGCCTCGCGAATCAGCTCGAAGCTCGAGCGCGCCTCGCTGATTGAGCTGACCGTCTGCTGGGACACCTCCAGGCTACTGTGCATCTGCCGGGCGGTAGCCTGGGTGCGCTGAGCCAGACGACCAAGCAAATCATCAATCTCTTCGGTGGAGTCGGCCGTACGCTTGGCCAGCGCCCGCACCTCATCGGCCACCACGGCAAATCCACGCCCTTGCTCACCTGCCCGGGCAGCCTCAATCGCGGCATTGAGCGCCAACAGGTTGGTCTGCTCGGCAATCGCATTGATGGTGCCAAGAATCGACTGGATGGCATTGCTGTCCTGCTCCAGTTGCTGCATTGCCTGAGCCGCCTGTTCAATCTCGCCACTCAACCGGCCAACGCTGTCAACCGACGCATCGATCTGCTGTTGCCCGGCATGCGCCTGACTCTGCCCTTGATCGGCCGAGTTGGCGGCCTGACTGCAGGAGCGGGCCACCTCATTGGCGGTCATCACCATTTCATGGAAAGCGGTCGACACCATATCCACCGCCTCACGCTGTCGGGCCGCCACCTCGGCCAGCTCCTGGGACACCTGAGTGGCACTGCCTGAGCTGCTGTGGATTTGCCCGGCCGCCTGGGCGATACGCTGCACCAGTTCGCGAATGGCGCCGAGAAACTGGTTGAACCAGCCCGCCAGTTGCGCGGTTTCATCCCGGCCACGCACCGCCAGATTGGTGGTCAGATCGCCCTCCCCCTGAGCTATCCCCTCAAGCCCATTGCTAACCGCCTGGATCGGCCGGGTAATCAAGCCCGCACTCAGGGCCCCCAGAGCGGCAAAAGCGAATGCGGCCAGGGCGGCAATCAGGGCAATGATCCAGGTCAGTCGGGTTGCGCCGGCCATCACCTCCTGCTCGCGGATCAGCCCAATGAACTGCCAGCCCAGGGCCTGCGAGGTATAGACGTTGGCCATATAGCGCTCGCCGGCCAACTCCACTTCGACCGAACCACCGTTGGCGGCTGCCAGCCTGGCATAACTGGGCCCAAGATCGGCCAGTTGACGAAAGTTGTTCTCTGGCCGGCGCGGATCGACCAGTACGGTGCCGTTACTTTCGATCAACATCAGATAACCGCTCTGCCCCAACTCGATATCACGAACGATATCGGTAAGCTGCTGCAGTGATACGTCGATATTGACCACTCCACCCTGATTGCCCAGGCGGTTGGAGAAGCTGCGCACCGTGCTGACCAGTACCACATCATCATCAGCCCAGTAGTAGGCTTCGGTGCGCTGGGCCTTGCCCGGCTCGGCCATAGCCCGCTGATACCAGGGCCGAGTGCGTGGATCGTAGTCGCTCAAATTGGGGTCGCCGGGCCAGAACAGGTAGCCACCTTCACGCGTTCCCAATGACACATAGGCATAGGCAGGATGGCTGGCGGCCAGCCCCGCAAACAGCTCAAACACCGCCCGGTCCTGCTCACCTTCGGGCTGACGGGCGCTGCGCGCATCGACATAACGCTTGAACTCTCCGTCAATGTTCTTCAGCAGCGGATGCGCCGCTAGGAATTCAACATTCTGACTGATGCCCTCAAAAAACAGCTGCATGGCGGTTTCGACCTGCCGGATTTCGCGCCCACTGCTATCAATAAAATCATCTCTGGCGGCTTCACGCAGGTTCAGTACAACCAGCAACGCCACCAGCATGACCGGCAAACTGGCAATGATCGCAAACGTCATGATGAGCTTGTGTCGGATGCTCATGGCCCCTCCCTAGATAAACGGTACGGTGAAATGGTTTTAAGATATCCCGTATTATGGTATACCAATATCCAGTGATCTGCTGCACTTTGCTAGTACGCCAAGATCAGGCGTGATCGACACCCGATAGCCGCGCAGGGACACTTAAACCAAGCCGGCCAAACGATGGTCAAACCAACAAGTACAGGTTCGAGGACAGTCATATGAAGTTTTCATTGTTCGTGCATATGGAGCGCTACGACGATCAGGTCAGCCACCGGGAGCTTTTTGAAAACCTCACCGAACTGACCCTGATGGCCGAAGCCGGTGGGTTCTCCACCGTCTGGATCGGCGAACACCACTCGATGGACTACACCATCGCCCCCAGCCCTATGCCGCTGCTGGCCAACCTCGCCGCTTGTACCACTACCATTCGCCTGGGTGCCGGCACTCTGATCGCCCCGTTCTGGCACCCCATTCGGGCTGCCGGCGAGTGCGCCCTGCTGGATGTGATCAGCAATGGCCGGATGGAAGTGGGTCTGGCCCGTGGCGCCTATCAGTTCGAGTTCGACCGCATGGCAGGCGGCATGCCGGCCACCGACGGCGGTCAGCATCTGCGTGAGATGGTGCCGGTGATCAAGGCACTCTGGCAGGGTGACTACGCTCACGATGGCGCGCTCTGGAAATTCCCGACCTCGACTTCCTCACCGCGCCCGATCCAGCAGCCGCATCCGCCGGTCTGGATTGCCGCACGCGATCCAGACTCGCACAACTTCGCGGTCAAGAATGGCTGCAACGTGATGGTCACCCCGCTGATGAAGGGCGATGAGGAAGTGGTCGACCTGAAGAACAAGTTCGACACCGCACTGGCCAACAATCCGGACGTCCCCCGCCCGCAGATCATGGTGCTGCGGCATACTTTTGTGCACAGTCCGGATCAGCCGGATGGCTGGAAAATCGGTGCTGAAGGCATCTCGCGCTTCTACCGCACCTTCGACGCCTGGTTCGGCAACAAGCAGATACCAGTCAACGGCCTGCTGCCGCCCAGCCCGGAAGAGAAGTTCAAGGAGCGCCCGGAGTTCGAACTGGAGAACATCCGCAAGAACACTATGGTCGGCACACCGGACGAGATCATTGCCCGCCTGCGTCACTATCAGGAACTGGGAGTGGACGAATTCAGCTTCTGGACCGACAACACCCTGTCGCACGAAGAGAAGAAGAAGTCACTCGAACTGTTCATCAACCACGTAGTGCCAGCGTTTCGCTGAGAACTGGCCGCGCTCTGAACAGGGAGTGCGGACAAAAAAATGCGCGGCCGAAGCCGCGCCAATCTCACGAACATTAGGACAACGACCGGGCTCTGCCGAGCCCGGGTATCGCAATCATGGCCGGAGGAGCAGGACCGGCCATGATTTACCCAGGCTTAGAAGAAGCCCAGCGGGTTCACGTCGTAGCTGATCAGAAGGTTCTTGGTCTGCTGGTAATGGTCGAGAATCATCTTGTGGGTCTCGCGGCCAACACCGGACTTCTTGTAACCACCGAACGCGGCATGTGCCGGGTACATGTGGTAGCAGTTGGTCCATACCCGACCAGCCTGGATGCCGCGACCCATGCGGTAGGCGCGGTTGATGTCGCGGGTCCAGACCCCGGCGCCCAGACCGAACTCGGTGTCGTTGGCGATCGCCAGCGCTTCTTCCTCGGTCTTGAAGGTGGTGACGCTGACCACCGGGCCAAAGATTTCTTCCTGGAAGATACGCATCTTGTTGTGACCCTTGAGCAGGGTCGGCTGGATGTAGTAGCCATTGCCCAGCTCATTGTGCAGGTGCTCGGCACCACCACCGATCAGGAACTCGGCACCCTCTTCACGGGCCACTTCCATGTACGACAGGATCTTGTCGAACTGCTGCTCGGAAGCCTGGGCACCAACCATGGTCTCGGTATCCAGCGGGTTGCCGCGCTTGATTTGACGGGTACGCTCGACCACCCGGGTGATAAAATCGTCGTACATGCTTTCCTGAATCAGCGCACGCGACGGGCAAGTGCAGACTTCGCCCTGGTTGAAGAACGCCAGCACCATGCCTTCAACGGCCTTGCTGATGAACGATTCTTCAGCCTGCATAATGTCGGCGAAGTAGATGTTCGGCGACTTGCCGCCCAGCTCCACGGTAGAAGGAATAATGTTCTCGGCGGCGCACTTGAGAATATGCCGGCCAACCGGGGTCGAGCCAGTGAACGCCAATTTGGCGATACGCTTGCTGGTGGCCAGCGCTTCGCCAGCTTCACGGCCGTAGCCATTGACGATATTGAGCACGCCGGGCGGCAGCAAATCAGCGATCAGCTCGGCAAATACCAGGATGCTCAGCGGAGTCTGCTCGGCCGGCTTGAGCACGATGCAGTTACCAGCAGCCAGAGCCGGCGCCAGTTTCCAGGCAGCCATCAGCAGCGGGAAGTTCCACGGAATGATCTGCCCAACCACGCCCAGCGGTTCGTGGAAGTGGTAGGCAGCGGTGTTTTCGTCGATCTCGGCGGCAGTACCTTCCTGAGCACGAATACAACCGGCAAAATAGCGGAAGTGGTCGGCTGCCAGCGGGATATCGGCATTGAGGGTTTCACGCACGGCCTTGCCGTTGTCCCAGGTTTCGGTGACAGCCAGCTTTTCCAGGTTCTGCTCGATACGGTCGGCAATCTTCAGCAGGATATTGGAACGGGCCTGTACCGAGGTCTTGCCCCAGGCATCCTTGGCGGCATGGGCGGCATCCAGAGCCTTTTCGATATCTTCGGCGGTGGAACGCGGGATTTCACAGACTGCGCCGCCAGTCACCGGAGTGGTGTTGGTGAAATACTGACCTTTGACCGGAGCAACGAATTCACCGTTGATGAAGTTGCCGTATCGGTCCTTGAAAGTAACGACGGAGCCGGGTGCTCCAGGATTGGCGTAGATCATTGTTATGTCCTCTGAGCTTGCCTGACCCATCACGGGCCAAGTCATGAGTCGATACTAGGACTGCCCGGCGGGTGCGTGTATGCGTCCTTGGCAGGGACGACTTCGTTATTTAGTAGTAGGCAGGCGCCAGAACAGCGGTCTATTAAGGCTAGCTCAGAAATCCGCATACCGTGCTTCGATGCGCTGATAACGGCCACTCTCGCGCAACCGTTGCAACCCCAGATTGAAGCGGTCACGCTTGTCCGGATCGGTGAAGCCGACGCTGTAAGGCGATGGCGGAAATAACCGGTGCACGCGGATCGGCTGCCGGGTATCGACCTGATCGCCAATCTCATGATTGAAGGCCTGAAAAATTCGCAGATCAGCAATTACCACATCGACCCGGCCGGCATACAGCAACAGGTTGCGAATAACCTGGCGGGCCTCCTCACGATAGCGTGGATTGCTCACAGTCATGGCCTGGAACTCCTCGCCGAGCAGAAAGCGAGCCCGCTGAAAGGCACTGACCGAGTAATTGCCCAGCTCGCCGATACTGCCCAACTCGATCTCGCGCCGGGCAAGAGTGATAGCCACATTCTGGTACTCGACATAGGGCACAGAGTAGAACGCCGGAATACCACTGACCGGGCTGGTGGTAGCAATCGCATCCAGCTCACCGCGCGCCAGCAGCACATGCAAACGCTCCATTGGCCCGTAGTAAAGCTCCATCTGGAATCCGGCCAGCTCAAAGGCAGCCTTGATCAGATCGTGCTCCAGCCCACGGAGCTGCCCCTCATAGATATAAGGTGGCTTATGGGTGCCCATCCCTACACGCAAAACCTCAGCCCAGCTCACCCCGGACTGCAGCCCAGCCAGCAACAGGACACACGCGACGATAAGTCCTCTCATGCACTTATCCTAGCTCGGACCTGTCGCCTTTTCCGGGTGCGTCACATGGACCCGGTGCCAAACCATGGTTGGAGGAACGCAGCCAAGCGGCTACCATAACCCTTTATCGCCTACGGGCATTACGAGGTAAGACATGAAAATTCGCTCTACCCTGGCCATCAGTTGCGTGCTGGCCCTGCTCAGCCAGCCCAGCCTGGCCTGCTCGCCGGAAGACGCCATCGAGATGGCTGAGAAAGTCGCCCAGACCATCAACCGCATCGCTGCCGGCGATCCGGACAAGGCCAACCAATTGCACACCCAACTGCTGGAGCTGCAACAACGCGATCCAACCCGCAGCGAACATGGTCCCTGCCGCGCCTATGAGCGGATCATTGAGGAACTGGAAGCCCGGGAACGTGGCGAGAGCCCAGGCGAAACATCGAATTAATCGATGCTTTTGGTGGATTTTTTGCGCTATTAAACCAAAAAATCCACTTATAGAATGGCCACATATCTAAAGGGTGTTTACAAATGTCACGAGCGACGGCCAGGCAAGGCGAAATCAGCCGAACAAGCGCAGTTTACGTGGTGTAAATGAGCATTGTGAGGCTGATTTCAACGCTGCATGGCCGAGCGCAGTAATTTGTAAACACCCTCTTAATGGAGGTGAGCCATGCACAAACGCGATGTGATTGAACTGCTTCAGGGTCGTCCAGCCTCCGATGGCGACGGCGTCAAACTGGTACGTGTATTCGGCGGCCAGGGCCCGGAACGTTTCGACCCTTTCCTGATGCTCGACGAGTTCGGCTCCGATGAGGCTGCCGACTACATTGGCGGCTTTCCGCCGCACCCGCATCGCGGCTTCGAAACCGTGACTTACATGCTCGAAGGCAAGATGCTGCACGAGGACCACATGGGCAACCAGGGTTTGCTGGAGTCCGGTGGTGTGCAGTGGATGACCGCCGGGCGCGGCATCATTCACTCGGAAATGCCGCAGCAAAGCTCCGGCCGCATGCGCGGGTTCCAGCTTTGGGTCAACCTGCCGGCCAAGGACAAGATGCAGCCTGCCAGCTATCAGGATCTGCCACCCTCGGCCCTGGCCGAAGGGCAATTGCCCGGCGGTGGGCAGGTGCTGGTGATTGCCGGCGAGTTGACCATCAACGGGCAAACGCTGTCAGGGCCGATTCAGGGCAAAGCCACCGAGCCGCTGTACCTGGACCTGCATCTGGGTGCCGACGAAGCACTGGAGTTGCCGCTGGAAAGCCAGCTCAACGTGCTGCTGTATGCCTATGAGGGTCAGGTCAGCGTGCACGGCGAGCAGCGCAGTGCCGAACTGGCACCCAAGCAATTGGCACGGCTGGGCCAAGGTGGCGGGGTTAGCCTGCGTGCCGGTAGTTCAGGGGCGCGGTTGCTGCTGATTGCCGGCAAACCGATCGGCGAGCCGGTGGTGCAGTATGGTCCGTTCGTGATGAACAGTCGTGAGGAGATCGAACAGGCCCTGCGCGACTACCGCGACGGCCGCCTGGCCAGCTGACCCACAGCCCTGTTTCGTGGCCCTCGGCCACGAAACAGGGCGCCAGCATCAACCAATCGGGGTACGCCCGGCCAAGGCATGGGCCAGCGTACCGCCGTCAATATATTCCAGCTCACCGCCCAGCGGCACACCGTGAGCAATGCGTGAAACCTTGATACCACGCGGTTTGAGCAGATTGGCAATATAGTGCGCGGTGGCCTCGCCTTCCACGGTCGGATTGGTGGCCAGAATCACCTCGGCCACGTCGCGATCCTCAAGGCACGCCAGCAACGCCGGAATACCAATCTCCTCAGGCCCCAGCCCGTCAATCGGCGACAGATTACCCTTGAGCACGAAGTAGCGGCCATGAAAGCCACCGGCCTGCTCCACCGCCCAGACATCAGCCGGGCTTTGCAAAATACAGAGCAAACTGTCATCCCGGCGCGGATCAGCACACAAGTTGCAGATCTCGGTTTCACTCAGGGTGCGGCAACGCGAGCAATAGCCGACGCCATCCATCGCCGCCTCCAGTGCCCGGGCCAGATGTCGGGCTACTTCACGATCGCGCTCAAGCAAATGCAGGGCCATGCGCTGGGCGGTTTTAGGCCCAACGCCAGGCAACCCCCGCAGCGCATCAATCAACTGCCGGATCAGCGGACTGAAACTCATGCAGGCAGGCTCAGAACGGCATCTTGAAGCCGTCGGGCAGATTCATCCCGGCGGTCAGACCAGCCATCTTTTCCTGATTGTTCTTTTCCAGTTTGCGCACCGCATCGTTGAACGCTGCGGCAATCAGGTCCTCGAGCACTTCCTTGTCTTCGCTCATCAGGCTGTCGTCAATGCTGACCCGGCGCACATCGTGACGCCCGGTCATAACCACTGACACCAGACCGGCACCGGATTGACCGGTTACTTCGGCGTTGGCCAGCTCTTCCTGCATTTTCTGCATTTTTTCCTGCATTTGCTGGGCCTGCTTCATCAGACCCGCCATGCCACCTTTCATCATCTGCTTGTCCTCTTCAATTATTTCGCTGTATCAATGGGCCGGATACTGTCATCGCAGATCCGGGCCGAGAAATCCCTGATCAATGCCTGGACCAGCGGGTCAGCCTGAATGCTGGCCTCGGCCTCTTTCTGCCGGGCGACCTTGCGCCGCGCCGCAGCCACGGCCGGTGTTTCCTGATCCGGGGCCTGAATCTGCACGTCCAGCGTCACCGTCTCGCCGACATGCTCGCTGAGCGCCTGCTGCAGGCGCTGACGATGATTTTCGTTGTACAGCGCGCTATGCCCAGGGTCCAGATGCAGCCGCCAGACGGTCGCTTCACGGCTGATCAACTGGCAATGGGCGGCAATGCTCTGGGTCAGACCACTCAAGCCCAAACTCGGGAACATCTCCAGCCATTCGGCGGCGATGCCGCTGGCAACCGGCAGATCACTGACCTCATCGGCTTCCGGCTCTTGCGAGGGTTGTGCTACAGACTCGGCCTCGGGTTGCCAGTCACCCAGATACTGGCTGACATCGACATCATCCTCGTCCTGCTCGGCACCATCGGGGCCATCCTCCAGCGGCGGCGCTTCCAGCCACTCTGGCGGGCTGTCTTCGACCGGCGGCTTGACCGGCGTACTCGGGTTCAGCGGCCTGGTCACATTAACAGGCAACGGCGGTTCAGCCTGGGGTTGCGGCTCAGACACTTGCCGCTCCGGGCTCGCCGGCATCGAAGGGGCTGGCGCAGGGGCCGGTGCAACTGGCTCGGCTGGCGGCAAACTGGAACTAACAACCGGTGCCGCTACCGCGGCTGGCCCTGTCGTCTGGGGATCAGCCTTGGGCTGGCTCGATCCCGGGGACTTTCCCGTCAGTGGCGTTGGCGGTGCGGCCGGACCATCTGCCTGGGTGCCTGGCCGGAACGCCAGCATGCGCAGCAAAGCCATCTCGAAGCCGCCACGCGGGTCCGGCGCCAACGGCAGGTCACGACGCCCGTGCAAGGCCAACTGGTAAAACAGTTGCACATCTTCAGCGCTGATACGCCCGGCCAGGTCCAGCACCCGCTCACGATCACCCTGGCTGTTGTCGGCAGCCTCCGGCAACACCTGGGCTATCGCCAGGCGCTGCAGGGTGGAAATCAGCTCGGCCAGCACACCGGCAAAGTCGGCGCCCTGCTCGGCCAGTTCGGCCACCGCCACCAGCAACGCCCGGGCATCATGGGCGGCCAGCGCTTCGAGCAGACCAAACACCTGGCCGTGGTCGATGGTGCCGAGCATGTTGCGCACCTCGGCAACCCGCAAGGTGCCGTTACCAAAAGCGATAGCCTGGTCAGTCAGACTCAGGGCATCGCGCATCGAACCATCGGCGGCGCGGCCCAATAGCCACAGTGACTCATCATCATGGGGAACGTTCTCTTCGCCCAACACATGGCGAAGGTGCTCAACCACTCGCTCCGGCGGCATATTCTTCAACGAGAACTGCAGGCAACGCGACAGGATGGTGACCGGCAGCTTTTGCGGATCGGTGGTAGCCAGCAGGAATTTGACGTGCTCGGGCGGCTCTTCCAGAGTTTTCAACAAGGCGTTGAAGCTGTGGCTGGAAAGCATGTGCACTTCGTCGATCAGGTAGACCTTGAAGCGCCCGCGAGTAGGCGCGTACTGCACGTTGTCGAGCAGCTCACGGGTATCCTCGACCTTGGTCCGGCTGGCGGCGTCGACTTCGATCAGGTCGACGAAACGACCTTCGTCGATCTCCCGACAAGCCGCGCACTGGCCGCAGGGTTCGGAACTGACGCCGACCTCACAGTTCAGGCACTTGGCCAGAATCCGCGCAATGGTGGTTTTGCCAACCCCACGGGTACCGGTAAACAGGTAGGCATGGTGCAGACGATTGTGATCCAGCGCGTTGATCAGGGCCTGGAGCACATGGGTCTGGCCGACCATTTCACGGAACAGGCGCGGACGCCATTTACGGGCTAGTACCTGGTAACTCATCGGGGTCCGTTCGGTCATGAATGCAAGCGGGTAATGTACCGAATGCCGGCGGACATTGCGAGGGAGAGATACGTCAGAAAACACGGCGGGGAAATTGGGGGCGACCCTACCAGCCACACCCCGGCACACGATGTCACCGCTGTGGCTGCTCCCTTCCGGGCCTGACCAGGTTCACGGCTAATCATTGCGAGGGGACCGGCAGGGCCACCATAACAAACCCGCCTTGGGCGGGCCGCGCTATTGTAACGACTTGGCGTCAGGATACAACCGCAATCTTTTCCGGGCTTTACTTATATATGGAAATACGTATATTCACATTCAACCATTTGCATGGAGCATTCGCATGTCATCAGTCACTGCCAGCAGCCCCCTTGGCCTGTTCGAGCGCTATCTGTCACTCTGGGTCGCCGGATCAATCATCAGCGGTGTAATACTGGGACAGTACCTGCCCGGTCTGTTTACCCAGGTTGCCGCCTTGGAGCTGGCCAACGTCAACCTGGCAGTAGCCGTGTTGATCTGGGTGATGATCTTTCCGATGATGGTGCAGATCGACTTTGCTGCAATCAAGGATGTCGGACGCAAGCCCAAAGGGCTGATTCTGACGCTGGTGATCAACTGGCTGATCAAGCCGTTCAGCATGGCAGCGCTGGGCATCCTGTTCTTCGAGTACCTGTTCGCAGGCTGGGTCGACCCGCAAAGCGCTCAGGAATACATCGCCGGGATGATTCTCCTGGGGGTGGCGCCCTGTACGGCGATGGTGTTCGTCTGGAGCCAGTTGACCAAGGGCGATCCGAACTACACCCTGGTACAGGTCTCGATCAACGACCTGATCATGATTTTTGCCTTTGCGCCGATTGCCGCCCTGCTACTGGGGGTGACGGATATCAGTGTGCCTTGGGAAACCCTGCTGCTTTCGGTGCTGCTGTATGTGCTGCTGCCGCTGATTGCCGGAGTCTGGACCCGCCATCGGCTGAACCAGCGTGACCCGCATGGCGTCGAGCAGTTCAGCGCCCGGATCAAACCTTTCTCAATCATGGGCCTGCTGCTGACCGTCGTGTTGCTGTTCGCCTTTCAGGCGCAAACCCTGATCGACCGGCCGCTGATCATCCTGCTGATCGCCATCCCCTTGATGCTGCAAACCTACGGCATCTTTGCCATAGCCTATGTGTGGGCCAGGTTGTGGAAGCTGCCACACAACATCGCCGCTCCGGCCTGCATGATCGGCACCTCTAACTTCTTCGAGCTGGCGGTAGCCGTCGCCATTTCCCTGTTCGGCCTGCACTCGGGCGCCGCTCTGGCCACCGTCGTCGGGGTACTGGTCGAAGTACCAGTGATGCTATCGCTGGTCTGGTTCGCCAACCGGACCCGGCACTGGTTTCCCGCTATTTCTTCAAACTGATCCAGGTGGCCTCGGCGCAGGCCACCAGCTCGCCATCGGCACGATATAGGGCAGTACCAGCGTGGTGTTTGCGTCCCTCATGCCCCAGAGCCCAGCCCAGCACCACCAGATTTTCTTCTGCTTGCACCGGAGCGATCAGCCGAGCAGCGAAACGTCCGAGCAGAGCGGCATCGGAGCGCGACTTGACGGCGAAAAAGCCGGGGCAATCGAGCGCGGCCCAGAGATATTCGTCGGCAACCCGGCCGCTGCTGTCAGCCAGATCAGCAGCCGGGCGCCAGAGCGCGGCGACCTGGCCATCAGCCACGGGGCCGGCAAAGATTCGCAGCCCATCACCGGGCTCACGCTGGGTTCCGCATACGAAACAGCCCGGCAAGCCGTGAAACACCAGCCCCTCGAAACGCTGCTGAGCCGCTTCGGCCACCGCTACCGCAGGGGCCGGTGGTACCTTGAGCTCGAACTGATAAGGGACTGCCGAGCCCAGCAACCGATCGCCCTGACGCAATTCAGCCCCGGTTTCAGTGCGCTGCAGTTGCAGCTCGGTATCCAGCGGCGGCGGCGCATGCAGGGTAACCTGACACCCTGTGTCCATGGCACTGGCCAACAGGCCAGAAACATAGCCGCCATTGCCGCTGTGCGGCGGGCCACAGAAACGCTGACGAATGATCACTGAACGAACCGACATGCTGACGCTCCAGTTAGGGCCAAAACCCCATGGTACTCTGCCTGGACAGGCTGTGGCGCAGGCTTATGCCCGTCCATAAGTCAGACGCAGGTGATGATCAAAGTGGCAGACTGAAGAAGAACCGAGCGCCCTGCCCCGGCTGCGAATGCACGCCAATGCGACCACCGTGCAGCAACACGATTTCCTTGCACAGCGCCAGCCCCAGACCGGCCCCACCCTTGCGCTTGCCGACCTGAACAAAGGGCTCAAATACCCGCGCCTGCTGGCCGTAAGCGATGCCGTCACCGGTGTCCTCAACCGCCAGCACTACCCGTTCGCCCTGACGACCGGCCTGCAGACGGATACGCCCGCCGGCATGACTGTGGCGCAAGGCGTTGCCAAGCAGATTGTCCAGCACCCGCTCGATCTGTAGCCGATCCAGCCGTACCCGAGGCAACTGCGTGTCGGCCTCGCAGCTCAGCTCAACGCGCTGCTGCACCGCCGCAGCCTCAAAGCGCTGGCAAGCCTGAGCGAACAACTCAGCAATATCACAAGGCTCCAGCTCCAGTTGCTGCAGGCCACTCTGATAACGGGAGAAGTTGAGCAGATCGTTGATCAGCAACAGCAGGCGCTGCATTTCCTCGTCGACAGTCCGCAACAAGTCGGCCTCACGCGAATCCTCGGTAAAATGCAGTCGCTCACAAAGCAAGGCAAATCCCATGTGCATACCCGTCACAGGCGTGCGTAGCTCATGCGAGGCGCGCAGCACGAACTCGCTGCGCACTCGCTCAAAATCACGCTGTTCGGTGACATCGCGCAGCACCATGACCGCACCACGGATCGGCTCATCCGCCTGACTAACCGGTGTCAGGCTGTAGGCCAGCAAGCGCTGTTCGCCTGCAACATCAACCTCGATATCCTCAGTAGCACTGGCCAGCCCCTGCCCCTGCAACACCTGACGCAATTGTTCATCGATCTGCGGTGTGCCGAGCAAGCCGCCGGGCATTTGCCCCAGCTCAGCCTGGGTCCAGCCCAGTTGCCGTTTGGCTACCGGATTGAAATGTTCTAACCGCCCGCCATGGTCAAAGATCAGCAAACCGTCATCAATACTATCGAGCACGGCCTGCAAGCGGCGCTGCTCGGCCTGCAAGGCCTCGATATCACTGTTCTTGAACTCGCGCAGAGCTTCGGCCATAAAGCCAAAACGGCGGATCAAGGCTGCCAGCTCGGCAACCTTGGAGATCGGCAATGTGACCTGAAAGTCGCCGCGTCCGATCTGGTCAGCCGCCAGCGCCAGGGCCTCGATAGGCTCGGCGAAGTGACGGGCCACGCTGTGTGCGGTAACCAGCCCAATGAGCAGAACTGCCACGCCAATCCCGCCAAGCAGCCAGACGATTACCCAGGCATTCTCACGGGTCGCCTGTTCGCTGCTTTGCACCGCGTTGGCATACCGGGTCTGCATGCCATTGAGGCGATCACGCACAGCGGCAATCGAGCGCGCATATTCGTCATGGCTGAACAGCTCGCTGCGCACCGACAGCGGCCGCTCCAGCAGATCGTCGTAGGTTGCATAGGCGCGGCGAATCTCACTGACGGCCTGACGGTCGGCATCTTCGATGGCCATGTCCGCGGCCCGATTCAACCATTCGCGAAAACGCCTATCAGACCCCTCCAACGCTGGCATATCGAGCACTTCGGCAAGCAGCAGGGTGGTCTGTTTGCTCAGCTCATGCCCCATCATCTGGCTGGCCTGGAGAATACCCAGGTTGCGGGTCATCGCCTGCCCCTGGGATTTAGTCAGGCTGAGGACACTGAAAATCGCCAGCAGCAGGCCGACCAATGCCACAGTCAGCAATGCGCTGCTACTGAGAAACAGGCGCGAACGCAGTTTCATAGGCCGAATTGTTTGCGCTTACGATACAGGGTGGAGGCGTCGATACCGAGGGTTCTGGCAGCCTGATCAAGTGTCTCACTGGCGGCCAGCACTGCGGCAATATGCGCTTTTTCCAGCGCTTCCAGGCTCATGTCGGCACCCACTCTTGGCACATCGTCACGGGCCGAGCCGTTGAGCCCCAGATGCTCAAGGCTAATGCATTCCCCCTGACAGATGATGCTGGCCCGCTCGATGACATTGCGCAGTTCACGGATATTGCCCGGCCAACCGTAGCCCTGCAGCGCGGCACGCGCCTGATCGTCGAAGCCCTTGGCCGGGCGGGCATATTCGCTGACAAAGCGCGCCAGAAAACGTTCGGCCAGATCGAGGATATCCTCACGCCGATCACGTAGCGCCGGCAGGGTCAGGGTAATGACGTTAAGCCGATAGAGCAGGTCTTCGCGAAACTGACCTTCATTGACCATCGCCTGCAAGTCCAGATTGGTGGCGGCTAGAATGCGTACATTGGCCTGACGCGTGACCGGATCGCCAACCCGTTCGTACTCGCGATCCTGAATAAAACGCAGCAGCTTTGGCTGCAAGGCCAGGGGAAAATCACCGATCTCGTCGAGAAACAGCGTTCCGCCATCGGCCTGATTGACCCGCCCCAGCGTGCTTTCACTGGCACCGGTGAACGCCCCACGAGCGTGCCCGAACAGCTCGCTCTCCATCAAGTCAGCACTCAGCGACGGGCAGTTGATTGTAACCATGGCCTTATCGGCACGCTGGCTCCAACCATGAATGGCGCGCGCCAGCTCTCCTTTGCCTGTACCCGACTCGCCAAGAATGAGGATATTGGCATCGGTGCTGGCGACCTGGCGGGCCGTGTCGAGTACCGCCATCATCGCCGGGCTGGCCGATTGAAGTTCGCTGCGGGCCTGGCGTACCTCACCTTCCAGCGCCTCTAGCCGGGCGGCCATATGCCGAACTTCCAGTTGCTGGGCAGCAGACAGGCGCAGTTGATCAGGACCGCAGGGCTTGACCAGATAATCGGCGGCACCAGCCTGCATAGCATCCACGGCGGTGTCCACCGCCGAATGGGCCGTCACAATCACCACCCGCATCCAGGGGGCCTGCACACGCATCTGCGCCAGCACATCGAGGCCGTTGTCATCGCCCAGCCGGAGATCGAGAAAGCACAGGTCAAAGACCTGCTGCTGTAGAGCCGCGAGCGCCTGGGGCGCGCTGCTGGCGGTACTGACTTGATAGCCCTCGTCTTCCAGACAGTAACGAAAGGTCCGCAGAATGGCGGCTTCATCATCGACCAGCAAAATACGTCCGTTGTCCGCAGTGGCGGCATCCATGATGCAGGCTCCTTGTCGAGAGTTACCTGCGTTAGTCAACGAAAAGTCGTGCAAGTTGCACGGCTGGCCATCCGCAGATCATGCAGAACGCATGCCACTCCAATCTCGCCACAAAATTCAATTTATTGATTTAAAAGGAATAAACAAAATAAAAAAGTTGGCATGCAGGTTGCGACAGAGTCACTACAGCCCGCCCGACGACTCGGCAGGCCTCACGAGAAAAAGGAGTAACTCACCATGCTTAGCTGGGCTCTGACATTTCTGATCATCGCCATCATCGCCGCGGTTCTCGGCTTCGGTGGTATCGCCGGCACCGCAACCGGTATCGCCAAGATCCTGTTTTTGGTGTTTCTGGTGCTGTTCGTAGTGTCTCTGATTTTTGGCCGCCGACCTCGGGTCTGAGGTTTATCAACCGCGCACAACACACAAACCCGCCACTGGCGGGTTTGTCATTAGCGCTCAGAATAACAGGGTCACCATCAACGGAATGTACAACAGCGCGAACAGTGTGCTCAGCAATACCGTACCGGCCACCTGCCGGGGAGCGGTATCCAGCAGGGTGGCAATCACCACAGTATTGGCGGCAATCGGCGTGATTGAGATAAGTATTACCGCCTGATGCACCGCCGAGCCGTAAATACCCAGCCACTGGCTGTCGAGCCAGCAGAACCCCAGTGCCAGCAGCGGCCAGCCAACGAACTTGCCGGAAAAGGCCAAGGCGCTGAAGCGCAGATTGCCAGCCAGCCCATGAAAGCTGAGGATGCTCATGCCGATAATCATCATGCCCAACACACTGTAGGCGCCGCGCAAATTATCGAACAGCGGCAGGAAAATCGACGGCAGCGTGACCCCGGACAGGTTCAACAGCACCGCCAGCGCGAAAGCATACAGTGAAGGCAATCGCGCGACCTTGCGCAGACAATCGGCTACGCCGTAGCGTCCGCGCGCCGCCAGGTAGAAACCCAGCGAATTTTCGAACAGGGTGGTGCCGAGCATACAGACGATATACAGGCTCAAGCCCTGCTCACCGAACAGCAACAGCGCCAGCGGAATACCGAAGTAACCGGTATTGCCACTGCCGACCGACACCGGAATCAAGTTGGCGCTGGCATCGCCCAGCCAACGTCTGGCCAAAGGCAGGTGCAATAGCGCATTGAGGCTGCACAGAGTGAAGGTCAGAACCGGCAGCAGGATAACGCTGGGGCTCAGTGGCGCGGTCATTACCCCGTAAAACACCACCGACGGGGTCAGGATATAGAGCATGATGCCGGCGATATGACTGCCGCTGGCATTAAGAAAGCGTCCGGCCAGCCAACCGAGGGCGATGGTGACATACAGCGGGAGTAGCTTGAACAGCAAAGTCAGGGCTGCGGCCATTCAGAAATTCCAGTCAGGCAGACACTCACACCGTTGGTGCCTGAATGGCATATACCCGTTCGCGCAGACTGGTCATGCCCTGCTCACGAAAAACCGGGTGCTCGGCCAGCACGTCCGTGTCCTCCAGAACATCTATGCGACAACCAGTAAACAGTAGCCGCACCTCGTCATCCGGCACGCTGAACGGCGGACCAGGGCGCTGCTCCTGCGGATAATCCAGGGTAACCAGCAGCATTCGCCAGGCGCGCCCCAGCAAAGTACGCAGGTGCGCCACATAGCGTTCGCGCATATCCACCGGCAAGGCAATCAGCGCCGCCCGGTCATACACAGCCCGTACGCCATGCAAATGCTCAGGGCATAAGGCGAAAAAATCGCCACACAACAGCTCAAACCCCTGCCCGGCAAGACAAGCAAAATCGTCCCGCTGACTCCAGTGCAGATCCAGACCCTGCTCCCGGGCAAAGGCATCCAGCGCACTGCGCGCCAGCTCCACCCCGATGACCGGATGTCCCTGCTCGCGCAACCAGAGCATATCCAGACTTTTGCCGCACAACGGCACCCAAACCGGCTCATCAGCAGCCAGCCCCAGGCTCGGCCACCAACGGGTCAACAGCGGATTGGTACTCTGCTTGTGGAACCCAATCTCGCCACGTTGCCAGCGGGCATGCCAGAAATCTGCTTCCATACTCACTCTCGTATTATTTAGTCGATTGACTATACAGCATTTTTTCCCACAGGCCCGGACCTGCGTTATATAGTGGTTGCTTGTGTGTCACCCGCCTGCAAGGACCCTTCAGCCGCCCAATGGATAGTATCAACACTCTGTTTCTGATCGGCGCCATTCTGCTGTGCGCCAGCATTCTTGCCAGTTCGCTGTCATCGCGACTGGGTATCCCCTTGCTGTTGGTGTTCCTGGTGATAGGGATGCTGGCCGGCGTCGACGGCCTGGGCGGCATCGTATTCGACAATGCCGACACCGCCTTCATGATCGGCAGCCTGGCACTGGCCATTATCCTGCTCGATGGCGGCATGCGCACCCGGGTAGAGAGCTTTCGGGTCGGACTATGGCCAGCCCTGTCACTGGCAAGCCTGGGGGTTGTGATCAGTGCCGCTCTGACTGGGGTGCTGACCGCCTGGTTGCTGGACCTGAGCTGGATGTACGGCTTGCTGCTGGGCGCCATCGTCGGCTCTACCGATGCCGCTGCGGTGTTCTCTCTACTACAGGGCAAGGGTCTGAACCTCAAACAGCGGGTCGGCGCCACTCTGGAAATCGAATCCGGCTCGAACGACCCCATGGCAATCTTCCTGACTATCGCCCTGGTCGAAAGCCTGGCCGCCGGGCAGGACAGCCTGAGCTGGAGCTTTCTGCTGATTCTGATTCAGCAGTTTGGCGTAGGCGGAGTTTGTGGTCTGGCAGGCGGTCTGTTACTGGCTTGGCTGGTCAACCGGGTTCACCTGGCCACTGGGCTGTATCCACTGCTGATTACCAGCGGGGCAATTCTGGTCTTCGCTGCCACCAACAGCATTGGTGGCAGCGGCTTTTTGGCCATTTATCTGACCGGTCTGGTACTGGGCAACCGCCGGGTACACAACCTGCAGAACATCCTTCACGTTCAGGACGGCATGGCCTGGCTCAGTCAGATCGGCATGTTCCTGATGCTGGGGCTGCTGGTAACCCCCAGCGAAATGCTGCCGATCGCCCTACCGGCAGTGGGCATCGCCCTGTTCCTGATTGTGGTCGCCCGCCCCATTGCAGTGCTGATCTGCCTGGCACCCTTTGTGTTTTCCTGGCGTGAGCGGCTGTTTATCAGCTGGGTCGGTCTGCGCGGGGCGGTACCGATCATCCTGGCGATCTTTCCGTTGCTGGCCGGCCTTGAACAGGCTCAGTTGCTGTTCAATCTGGCGTTTGTGGTGGTGCTGGTGTCATTGCTGCTGCAGGGCTCGAGCCTGCCGCTGGCAGCCCGCTGGTGCAAAGTAGAAATTCCACCGCAACCCGAACCGCTGCAACGTACCAGTCTGGACGTGGCGGTCGATGGTGATTACGAACTACTGATCTATCAACTGGACAATGCCAACTGGTGCGTTGGGGTGCAATTGCGCGATCTGCACATGCCGACCGATACCCGGATTGCTGCGCTGTTTCGTGGCAGTCATCTGCTGCATCCAACCGGCAGCACCCGGCTGGCACTCAATGACGTGCTCTGCGTAGTCGGTCGGCCGCGCGATCTGCCGGCACTGTCAAAACTGTTCAGCAAAACCCAGGCGCCGCGCTATCTGGACTCACGCAAGTTCTTCGGTGACTTTATTCTCGAAGGTGATGCGACGCTGGGCGAGGTCGGCAAGTTCTATGGCTTCCCTGTTCCTGAAGAGCTGGCGAATCAGACCCTGGCAAGCTTCTTCAGCAAACAGTTCGGCGGCCACCCGGTGGTCGGCGATACCATCGAGTGGGGCGGGCATACCTGGGTAGTCGCCGCCATGGACAACGACTGGATCCTCAAAGTCGGCCTACGACTCGGTGACGGTTCAGGCAAGCCTCCGATGGGGTTTATCTAGGGTCTGTGCAATTTTCTGGGGGCGTCGTGCGCCTGCGCGACATGGAATTTCCTACGGCAGCAGGGCCAGCGACTCGCGACACAGCTGAGTAATCCGCGTCCAGTCCTGGGCATCCACCGCACTCTGCGGCGTCATCCAGGTACCGCCGGCGGCCATCACGTTAGCCATAGCCAGATAGCTGGGCAAGTTGCTCAGGGTAATACCGCCACTAGGGCAGAAACGGATATCGTGAAACGGCCCGGAGAAATACCGCAGAGCCGTTACCCCGCCGACAACCTCAGCAGGAAACAGCTTGAAGCGGCGGTACCCGAACCGATAACCCATCAGGATTTCCGACGGCGTGGCCACTCCTGGCAACAGCGGCACCGGGCTGTCCAGCCCCAGCGTCAGCAATTCTTCGGTACTGCCCGGGGTCACCACGAACTGGGCACCGGCATCCAGCACTGACTGAAACTGCCGGCCATCGAGCACAGTACCGGCACCAATGCACAGCTCAGGGCGTTCACGGCGCAGCAGCTTGATCGCCGGCAGCCCCCACTCGGTACGCAGGGTGATTTCCAGAGTGCGGATACCGCCAGCGGCCAGCGCGTCGGCCAGCGGCAGGATATCGCTCTCACGGCGAATACTCATGACCGGCAACAGCCGGGCTTGAGCCAACAAATTGTCCAGGGTTTGGGTATTGTCTGCCAGACTCATGCCTGTCCCGTCAGCCCGGCGGGCTGTAGTAAATGTCCAAAGGAGGCGCCAGAAACGCACTGATCGGCAGACCCGCGTCCCTGGATTCCAGCGCACGGATCAATGTCCGGCGCTTATCGTCGCCGGAGATGGCCAGCAGTTGCAAGCCCGCCGTGCGCAGAGCCCGGCCACTCAAGCTCAAGCGCTCAGCTCTGCCGGCCTGCGCCGGGATCGCCAGGCACAGCTGCGGCGCATCCACGGCCAGCGCCTGGGCCAGCCCCGGCATGCCAGGGAACAGCGAGGCGGTATGCCCATCATTGCCCATCCCCAGCACCACCACATCCAGCGGCAACCAGCCCGCCAGATGCAGATCCACCTGCTCGGCATCAGCTTGCGGGCTGATACCCTGATACAGCGGCATCCACTGGGCAGTCTCCAGCGCTTGCGGCAGACAGCGGCGCAACAGCCCGGCATTGCTGTCCGGATGCTCGACCGGCACCCAGCGCTCATCCACCAGGGTGACCCGAATCCGCGCCCAATCCAGCGGCAAAGTCGCCAGATGTCGCAGAAACGGCTCCGGGCTGCGCCCGCCGGATAACGCCAGGCTGGCTACACCACGCTCGGCCAAAGCGGTGTTCAGCGCCGCAGCCACCCGGTTGGCCAGCTGTGCGGCCAACTCGTCCGGCCCTGCCGTCTGAAACAGCCCTACCCCACTGGCGCAAGCCAGCGTCGCCAAAGTCATGCCCGAGACTCCTGATCGGTATCTCGCAGGCATTCGGTAAAACTGCTGCCGCCCTCTTCCGCACTGCTGATCTGGGCACGCATGAAGCCGAACAGTTCACGCCCCCAGCCTCGGCGAATTGGCTGATCATGACTGACTGCCTGGCGCTCTCGCCACTGTTCGTCCGCCAGCTCGACACGCAGCAGGCTGCGCTGGGCGTCCAGGGTGATCATGTCTCCCTCGCGCAGTCGCGCCAAGGGGCCACCTTGAGCGGCCTCAGGACAGACATGGATGGCTGCCGGCACCTTGCCTGAGGCTCCGGACATCCGTCCATCAGTAACCAGCGCCACCTTGAAACCACGATCCTGCAGCACGCCCAGGTAAGGCGTCAGCTTGTGCAACTCCGGCATGCCGTTGGCCCGCGGTCCCTGGAACCGCAATACGGCCACCAGATCACGCTCCAGCTCACCGGCCTTGAACGCCTCGACGAAAGCTTCCTGACTGTGAAAGATCCGGCACGGCGCACTGACCCGCCAGTGTTCAGGCTTGACCGCCGAGACCTTGATTACCCCGCGCCCCAGGTTGCCTTCGAGCAGCCGCAACCCGCCATCGGCAGAAAACGGCTCGGCCTGGCTGCGCAGGATGCTGTCATCCAGACTGGCGCCCGGCCCTTCACGCCACTCCAGGCGCCCATCATTGAGTATCGGTTCCTGGGTATAGGCTTGCAGCCCCGGTCCTGCCACCGTCTGCACATCGGCATGCAACAGCCCGGCATCGAGCAACTGGCGAAACAGCCAGGCGGTGCCGCCAGCAGCCTGAAACTGGTTGATATCAGCCTGACCATTGGGATAAATCCGCGCCAGGGTCGGCACCACCTCAGACAGCGCCGCCATATCTTCCCAGCGCAGTTGCAGGCCAGCCGACTGACCAATAGCGACCAGATGCAGGGTCAGATTGGTCGAACCGCCAGTTGCCAGCAGCATGACCACGGCATTGATCAGAGTCCGCTCATCGAACATCGCCATCAGGTTCTGGCCATTGCGCGCCAGCCGCGCCGCCTGCTCGGCGGCGTGGACCGTCAGTGCATCGCGCAGCGCAGTATTGGGGTGAACGAAGGACGCCCCCGGCAGTTGCAGCCCCATGGCTTCGAGCAGAATCTGATTGGTATTGGCCGTGCCGTAAAAGGTGCAGGTGCCCGGGCCATGGTAGGAGCGGCTTTCCGCCTCCAGCAGCTCCTCACGGCTGGCCTTGCCCTCGGCAAAGCGTTGACGCACGGCAGCCTTCTCGCTGTTGGGCAGGCCACTGGGCATTGGCCCGGCTGGCACAAAGACCACCGGCAGGTGAGCAAAGCGCAGGGCCCCCATCAGCAGACCCGGGACGATCTTGTCACACACGCCCAGGCATAGCGCGGCATCGAACATGTTGTGCGACAACGCCACCGCCGTGGCCATGGCGATCACATCGCGGCTGTGCAACGACAACTCCATGCCGGGCTCGCCCTGAGTCACCCCATCACACATCGCCGGCACCCCACCGGCGACCTGGCCCGTAGCGCCGAACGCCCGCAGCGCCTGGCGAATCAGCTCCGGAAAGCGCTCGTAGGGTTGATGGGCCGACAGCATATCGTTATAGGCTGTGACCATTGCCACATTGACCTCGTCCACCATACGCAAGCGGTCTTTGTCGGCTGCCGGACACGCTGCCATACCGTGGGCCAGATTGCCGCACGACAGTGCCCGACGCCCGCGCGGCATAGCCGCCGCCTCGGCCATCTGCGCCCGCCAGGCCTGGTGCGAACCCTGACTGCGCTGGCGTAGTCGCTCGGTCACTTCAACGACCCGTGGATGCATGCCTCCTCCTCGCGGCTGCCGTACTCGACAGCCTGTCATCTTGGATTGGTATGTTCTATTGTAAGCCGCAAACCGCTGAACTTTTCATCCGACCCCAAGGAAAGTCGCCCATGCCCCTGCGCCGTACCAAGATTGTTGCCACCCTCGGCCCCGCCAGCAGCAGCCCTGAACGCATCGCCGCCCTGATCGACGCCGGCATGAATGTCGCCCGCCTGAACTTCTCCCACGGCACCGCCGATGAACACCGCGAGCGCGCCCGTCTGGTACGTGCAGTCGCCGCCGACAAAGGCTGTCACGTCGCCCTGCTCGGCGACCTGCAAGGCCCGAAGATTCGGATCGCGCGCTTCGCCAATGGCAAGATCCAGCTAGAGGTTGGCGACCACTTCCGGCTCTCCACCAGCCACCCGCTGAACGCCGGCAATCAGGATGTAGTTGGCATCGACTATCCGGAACTGGTCAACGACTGCCGCACTGGGGATGAACTGCTGCTCGATGACGGTCGGGTGGTGATGCGGGTCAACAGTGTCGAGGCAGACGAGGTGCGCTGCACCGTTACCGTGGCCGGCCCGCTATCCAACCACAAGGGCATCAATCGACGCGGTGGCGGACTGTCGGCGGCGGCGCTGACCGACAAGGACCGCGCCGATATCGTGTTGGCCGCCGAACTGCAGATGGAGTATGTCGCGGTATCCTTCCCGCGCGACGCGGCCGACATGGACCTGGCGCGCTCGCTGCTGACCGAAGCCCAGTCCCAGGCCTGGCTGGTAGCCAAGATCGAACGCGCCGAAGCGGTCGCCGACGACGAGGCGCTGGACGGCCTGATCCGCGCCAGCGACGGGGTGATGGTGGCGCGTGGCGATCTGGGGGTGGAAATCGGCGACGCTGAACTGGTGGCGATCCAGAAACACATCATCAGCCGTGCCCGCAAACAGAACAAACTGGTGATCACCGCGACCCAGATGATGGAATCGATGATCTCCAGCCCATTGCCAACCCGCGCCGAAGTATCCGACGTGGCCAACGCCGCGCTGGACTACACCGATGCCGTGATGCTGTCGGCTGAATCAGCCGCCGGGCAGTTTCCGGTCGAAGCCGTACAGGCCATGGCCCGTATCTGCCTGGGCGCGGAAAAACACCCGACCAGCCAGCGCTCCGGTCACCGCCTATATCAGTCGTTCGAGCGCTGTGATGAAACCATCGCCCTGGCCGCCATGTACGCCGGCAATCACTTCCCCGGCGTGACCGCGATCATCAGCCTGACCGACAGCGGTTTCACCCCGCTGATCATGTCGCGCATTCGCTCGCACCTGCCGATCTTCGCCCTGTCACCCAACCCCCAGACCCTGGGTCGGGTCGCGCTGTTCCGCGGCGTCCAGGCCATGGCCTTCAACCCCGCCAACATTCCGGCCGAACAGCTCTACCAACAGGCCATCGGCACCTTACTGAAGCACGGCCACGTCAAGCCGGACGACTGGGTCATCCTGACCAAAGGCGACAGCTACAACGCCAGCGGCGGCACCAACTCACTGAAGCTGCTGCAGGTGGGTGAGCAGTTGGTGTAGTCGCAGCAACAGGTGGCGGCATAAACACGAAAAACCCCGGCCCCAATCACCTTAACCGTGAACAGGCCGGGGTTCCTCCAACGGTTCAAGCCAAGCCGCAACAATACGTACGTTAGCTGACTACCCCACCAACGCACCCTGCTCAATGCGCCCCCGGGCAGACGGAAGTTGAGCCAATTGCACCTGCGCCTGGTTTTCATCATGCGCCTGCCAGCGTACCAAAGCCTCGGATAAGCCACTCTCCGCAGACAGATTGCCATAGACATCCACTAGGCTGACTTGACGATAGTGCAGCCGGGTCACGCGCTGCTGCGTTTCATCCAGTTTGCGCATCTCGGCACGCAAGGCACTCATGGCCAACTCCAGCGCGCTATCATCCTGAGTGCGTCGACCAGTCCACTGCTGGCGGTAAGTCTGATACAAATCACTCATCGCCTGACGATTCTGTGCCAGATACCCGCTCAATACCTCCAGCTCACGCTCGGTGACCAGCGTGCCGCCACGTTCCTCGGTCTGTTGCCAGCGCCGCAGAGTGGCCCAGGTATGAGGAATGTAGCCAGCCACCATGAAATGATCGGCTGCCTGTAGCAACTGATTGATGAACCCAGCCCTGACGGGCAGATCATTGTTGCGGTTAAGACGCAACGCCCGACTGCATGCATTTTGTTCAATCAGGTCACAGCCTGGCTCCCAGAGTACCGAGGACTGCTGGCCCTGACCCAAGTCAAGCGGCGTGAAATGCAGCAACTGCCCCTGATGCTGGTAGGGCTCACCGCCAAAGCGCAGCAACCCTATGGTAAACAACACCGCACCACCAACCGGGTTGAACACAGCCAGTAGCCCTCCAGTACCCAGCCAGCGAGGCTTAACATTCATCCAGGGCGCCGGCAGGCTGGGTACCGGATCGTTATGGCTGACGATTCGGTAATGTTCCAGCGCGGCCGCGCCCCTGACGAAGTCGGCATCACCGGCCCGTGGTGCGCCATAGGTGTAGAGCTGGACGCTGTATGTTTCATCCCGACTCCTGCGCAAAGCTTCTGCCAAAAGTTGGGCTATCGCTCCACCTAGACTATGGCCACAGATCACGACTTTCTGGCCATTGTAGAATTTTTGGAAATACTTGAGGATAAAGCTCTCAATCGCTAAATACCCGCCATAAAACCCGCGATGCACCTTGCCTTCACCCTCACGGAAGGCCACCTGCCGGGCATCGATATCGCGCAAAATATCCTCTTTGCTATCGACCTCAGTGCCGCGTACGGATATCAACACAACGTCATCGTGGTGAGTGATAAAAGCCTGGGTATGGGTACCGCCATCGGCGTCATCGAAAAAGTGCAGCCGGGCCGGGTGCTCCTGTTCAGCGCCCAGATCGGGGTCGTTCTCGGCATACAGCGACGGGTCGAAGGGCAATATCTCGAAACGCCGGGAATAGGCTACATCCTCATACAGAGGGTAATAGCGACTGGACTGCGCCGGATCTACCCGCCAGGCTTCCACGCCATTACCCAGAGCGGTAGCAAAGAAATGCCCCACACTGGGGTCAAGAGGGAAACTGACCTGATCCACGGGCCTGCTCGCCGGCTCCTGGCCAAAGGGGTTGTAGCTCATCGCCGCCATCAGGGCCAACTGGTAGAGATTGAGCGCACAGAAGCCGGAAGCGGTTGACAGCATCGGACGCAACGCCCGTAGCGGTCGCACCTCCAGCACATAATGTCTGTTCGGCAACAGCCCCAACCCAACGGGCTCTTCGTGCAGGTAAGGTGCAGTGCGCATGGCCGCGATCACCCCGGACTCGGGCGGATAATGACGCGCCACTGCCGGCGGCAGGTGCGCGGCATGGCGTACCAGCTCCCGCACCTCAACCTGGTAAAACGCATCGCCTCTGGATCTGGCCGGATTGTCCCGGGTACGGCTGGCATCGGCCTGAGCAAAGCGGGTTTTCTCGGCGCGGACCTGGAGTTCGGTGATGGGGAGAGGATAGGACGGACGGGACATCAAATCCGTATACAGCTTCTCTCCGCTTTGATATGGCTTATCCAGCAATACCGTAGCTGGGCCACGAAAGAAATCATCGACCCGTCCGATGCCATCGGCATCCAGCTGTCCTTGATAACGCTGCCCAGTACAGTCCAGCAACTCAAAGCTCAAACCGGCATAAGCCGCGCCATCACCCTGTTCATCAACCAACTGAAAACTGACCCAATGCCCACGCTGAGGGCAAGCCAGCAACTCACTGCTGAGAAACACGTTATCGGCATCATCCAGATGCTCATCATTCGCCATCAGAACACTCCTTATTCCGTGCAGTTGGGGTAAACCGTGCAGGTTTGGCCATCAAGCTTGAAGTCCGTGAACTGAGGCGGGTCTAAACAAAGCTCCTCATTGTCCGATCCCCAACGCCCTGTGCAGGGCTTCCAACCTTGCTCTGTCTGGAACCAATAGCCTTTAAAGCCCGGCATCTCATGCTCAGCCATCCCAATTACCAGCCGAATGGTTTTGCCCGCTGCCTCGTCACGCAAGATCAACCCACCCGCTCGCCGTTCCTGAATTTCGCCTTCGCTCTGTGCCCGGCATTGGAGTAGCTTGATAATATTTCGCTGTTGCCCATAAGTCCTGAACAGCCACATGCACTGCCCATTCAAAACCTTAGTCCCGGCCGACCATGTATTGGGGTATCCATCCGGCAGGGCCTCGCGGAACGACAACATTGCATGATCTTCGCTTGAGTCCATTTGATTCGGCGTTGCATCAAGCCGCCACTTCCCCTGCAGATCCATCTTCACACTGCGTAGCTCCAACTCGCAGCCCTGCACCCGATACCCCAGCGGCACCTCAAAGGCCACCCGGTGCTCCTCGGCTACATACTCGCTACGATAAATCCGCCGGTTCGGGCGCTTGCCGTTGATGCGCTCCGGCAATTCGCATTCAGCCTCCGCCACCGGCACGTAATAGGCATCGGCCGTCAGCTTGAAATGCGCCGGCAAGTCGGCCTCCAGGGTAAAACTCGGGGTGCGCTCCAGGCTGCCGCAGCCAGCCAACAACAGCAACGCAACGGATAACGGAATCAGCGCTTTCATCTTGCCGACATCATCCAGATGCTCATCATTCGCCATCAGAACACTCCTTATTCTTCATTCCTCGCAATTGGGATAAATCATGCACTCTCGCCCATCAGGCATTCTGAAGGGTTTGAAATCTGTGCTATTACCCCGGCAAAAACCATAGGGGTCGTCGAGGCCACGACCCATGCAACGCTTCCAGCCTTGAGGAAAGCGGATCCAATTGTCGTCCACCGCCGGCCATTCCTCTTCAGCCATCCCAATGACCAGCCGAACGGTTTTGCCCGCTGCCTCGTCACGCAAGATCAACCCACCCGCTCGCCGTTCCTGAACTTCGCCTTCGCTCTGTGCCCGGCATTGGAGTAGCTTGATAATATTTCGCTGTTGCCCATAAGTCCTGAACAGCCACATGCACTGCCCATTCAAGACCTTAGTCCCGGCCGACCATGTATTGGGGTATCCATCCGGCAGGGCCTCGCGGAACGACAACATTGCATGATCTTCGCTTGAGTCCATTTGATTCGGCGTTGCATCAAGCCGCCACTTCCCCTGCAGATCCATCTTGACACTGCGCAGCTCCAATTCGCAGCCCTGCACCCGATACCCCAACGGCACCTCAAAGGCCACCCGGTGTTCCTCGGCTACATACTCGCTACGATAAATCCGCCGGTTCGGGCGCTTGCCGTTGATGCGCTCCGGCAATTCGCATTCAGCCTCCGCCACCGGCACGTAATAGGCATCGGCCGTCAGCTTGAAATGCGCCGGCAAGTCGGCCTCCAGGGTAAAACTCGGGGTGCGCTCCAGGCTGCCGCAGCCAGCCAACAGCAGCAGCGTGCCTGACAATGGGGCCAGCAGAACTTTTATCGCTAATCGCATACCTGAACTCTCCGGATTACCTGCCAGCCACGCGCACATAGTGCTGCTGAGCCGTTTCATTCATTTCTGGGTACCAGTGCCTGGGTATTTCGCCGTCATGGGCTGATAGACTTTCACGAACAAGAAAAACCAGTTGCTGCGAGGCATGCCATCCCCACTGGCGGGCCAAGCCTGCCATCTGAACTACCCAGGTGCCTGGATCGCGCTGCGCGGCAAGCCGGCTGTAGGCTTCAGGATGCTCACTCAGCAGGTAATGGCGCAGGTTGCTACACAACACCTCGTCATTCAACGCTGCGTTTTCCAGCCAGGCCGGCTGCTTCGGCAGTGGATATAGTCCCGGCTTGGGATTGTCTTGTGTCCTGCAACCCTGCCCGGTCCAGACACAAAGACTCTCAACAGGCCCCAGAAATGCGGGAAGCTCCTCGTCCGACAATCGGCTCAAGGCACGCAGCATTACCCGGTAATCATGCAGCCGAAACAAAACTGGTGATGCACCACGATCGATAATCAGCCGTTCCTGCCAATGGGTCGCCAATGCATGCAAGCGGCCTGACGGCGCTGCAATCAACCACTCCCATGTGTGCGCGGACTCATTGAGCAAATCGGCCTGCGCGGCGATGGCACTCCCCAGTGCGTACAGGCAAGGTCCCTGATCCGCCAGCTTTTCAGCTACGGTGCCTGCATAGAGCCTTAGAGACTCTTTACCTGCCAGCGCTTCAATCTGCTCCTGATAGCAAGCCGATACATTGCTCGCATCCATGACCAGATAAATTTCACGGGCATGCTCGCCCTGCTCTGCAAGCCAGCTTTGTACGCAAGCCATTACTGTTCTCCTGCGGCACAAACACCGTCCAGGCAGGGGCCGCATACCGGACAGAAATCACTATCCAATTGGCTGGCCGTACGCATGATTGCATGTTGAGCACTACTCAGAGTCATTAGGGGGTTACCCGGCTGTTCTGCAGGCGCAGTATGGACATCCCCCGGCAGTGCCGGTCGGGCTCTGGCCAACCGCCCAGCCGCACCACCGGAGTTGATCCGAATACCCGGCCCGTTCAGGGTCACGCCACTGGGGTCGAGTTTGAGGAAGGAGCCGCCGCCTCTGGCAGTCAGCTCAATACCCGCCTCGATCACTACTTTGTCGCCAGCGTAATAGTGAATCTCCCGGCCGCTGTCGATGAACTGCCCCTGACCCAGCTTGACATGCTGACTGTTGGCCACGGTCAGGTGATCGTCGGCCTTGATCTCGGTTTTTCGGTCGGCATGGGTGGTGTGGTGTTCTTCGGCCAGGTTTTCGCTGTAGCGGTTGGCTTCGATGCGTTCGTGACGTTCATGGCCGACGCGGATCTTCTGGTCGTGTTCGATGTCCTGGTCCCAGTCGCGCTGGGCGTGGATAAAGATCTGTTCCTGCCCGGCCTTGTCTTCGATCCGCAGTTCGTTGAAGCCGTTACCGCCAGGGCTGGAGAGGCTTTTGAACAGGCTGCGGGTTTTGTGTTCGGGCAGCTCATAGGGCACCGGGTGGGCGCTGTTGTACAGGCAGCCGGAGACCAGTGGCTGGTCGGGGTCACCTTCGAGGAAGCTGACCAAGACTTCCATGCCGACTCTGGGGATGGTCACGGCGCCCCAGCCGTTGCCGGCCCAACTGCTGGCGACCCGTAGCCAGCAACTGGTGTTGGCGTCGGCCTGGCCTTCTCTGTCCCAGTGGAACTGGACCTTGATCCGGCCTTCGTTGTCGCAGTGGATTTCTTCGCCTTCCGGGCCGGTGACTACAGCAGTTTGCTGGCCGAGAACCTTGGGTTTGGGGTGGATAAGGGCCGGGCGCCAGGCGCTGTCCCAGGGGGTGGCGGTGAAGTGGTTGCGGTAGCCTTGGGTGAAGTCGTCTGAGTCGTTTGGGTTGTTCTGGTTATTCTGGTTGTTCTGGGTGTCACTGGTGACCGACTCTTCCAGTACCTGGGGTTGTTTGCCCTGATGCTGGATGGCGGTGATCAGCCAGAGGTCGTTCCAGCTCTGGGTGGGGTGGCCTTCGAGTTCGAGGAAGTGGCCGCTGCGCAGGCTCGGCTGGTCGCTGTCGCCGCTGGCCTGGCGGTAGTCGCTGCGGTGGCGTTCGAGGGCGCGGCGGGCCAGCTGTTTGCCGCGCTCGCGGTCTGTGAAGCGACCGGGGTAGTCGTAGTCTTCCAGATCCGGCAGGTGCTCGCTGCGGGCTTCGCTTTCAAGCAGCAGGCGGGCTTTTTGGTGGTCGTAGTCTCGGCGGCTGACCCGGCTGCTGCGGGTTTCCAGGCGCAGGCCGAAGCGTTTGACTACCGGGTCGTCGGCGACCATGCCGTTGCCCTGATCGAACCCGGTTGGCTCTAGGCGCGGAAAGCCGGTCTGGTCGTCGCCGAACACCAGCAGGTGGCCGTCCTGGGTGTGGCGGAAGTGGTAGTGGATGCCTTCTTCTTCACACAGGCGCTGGATGAAGTGCAGGTCGCTTTCGTCGTATTGGGTGCAGTACTCGCGGGCCGGGTAGTCGCTGCCGAGCTGGAACTGCCAGGCGTCGGACTGGATGCCGTGTTCGGGCAGGATCCGGGCGATGATCTCGGGCACGCTCAGGTGCTGGAAGATGCGCTGGTTGTGGCGCAGGCCGAGGTAGTGCAGGTGCGGTACCAGTTCCAGCTGGTAGCGGGTCAGGCGCTGGCCGGATTCGCTGACGGCGGCGTGGTGGATCAGTCCGTGCAGGCCGCTGCCGTTGCCCAGGTCCAGCCAGGCGCTGTGCTGCAACAGGGCTTCGAGGTCGATGTCGGGCTGTTCGCTGACCAGTTGCAGCTCGATGCGGTAGCACTGGCTGATGGCCTCGCGGGCGGTAAAGGCCAGGACCTTGAAGTCGTGGTCGAGGCCGTCGAGGGTCAGGCTGAAATGGGCTTGATTGGCTGGGGCGAACATGGCTTCAATCCTTGAAGTCGGGGGGCAAGTCGGTGCAGCAACGTCGCAGTGTAGAGATATTGCGACTCAAGACAAGGGCAGCCCATGGCTATCATCTGGAAACTTGAACCACTTCATACCTCCTGGAAACACTCGGCATAATCAAGGCGAACTGTGGCTGCAAAAAAGCCCACTCCGATATCGGCAGTGGGCTTTTTCTTTATCGCCTGTCGAAGCCGATAGCGGTTCTTCAGATCTCTACGGCCAGGCTCTTGTCGGCGATCTTTTTCTGCCAGATCTGCGGGCCGGTGATGTGCGCCGACTCGCCGGTGGTATCAACCGCCACGGTGACCGGCATGTCCTTGACCTCGAATTCGTAGATCGCTTCCATCCCCAGTTCGGGGAATGCCAGCACCTCGGCCTTCTTGATCGCCTGGGCCACCAGATAGGCGGCGCCGCCCACGGCCATCAGGTACACGGCCTTGTGATCCTTGATCGCTTCGATGGCGATCGGGCCGCGCTCGGACTTGCCGATCATGCCCAGCAGGCCGGTCTGCTCGAGGATCTGACGGGTGAACTTGTCCATCCGGGTGGCGGTGGTCGGACCAGCCGGTCCCACGACCTCGTCACGCACCGGATCGACCGGGCCGACGTAGTAGATAAAGCGACCTTTCAGATCGACCGGCAGTTGCTCGCCCTTGTTGAGCATGTCGACCATGCGCTTGTGCGCGGCATCGCGGCCGGTCAGCATCTTGCCCGACAGCAGCACGGTTTCGCCGCTCTTCCAGCTCAGCACGTCTTCCGGGGTCACGGTGTCGAGGTTGACCCGACGCACGCTGGAGCCCACTTCCCAAGTGATTTCCGGATAGGCGTCCATCGGCGGTGCTTCGAGTACCGCCGGGCCGCTGCCATCGAGCACGAAATGCGCGTGACGGGTCGCCGCACAGTTGGGGATCATGCACACCGGCAGGCTGGCGGCGTGGGTCGGGTAGTCCTTGATCTTGACGTCCAGTACCGTGGTCAGGCCGCCCAGACCCTGGGCACCGATGCCCAGCGCATTGACCTTGTCCATGATTTCCAGACGCAGCTCCTCAACCCGGTTCTGCGGACCACGGGCACGCAGTTCATGGATATCAATCGAATCCATCAGTGATTCCTTGGCCAGTACCGCGGCCTTCTCGGCGGTACCACCGATACCGATGCCAAGCATGCCTGGTGGACACCAGCCAGCGCCCATAGTCGGTACGGTCTTGATCACCCAGTCGACGATCGAGTCGGAGGGGTTGAGCATGACCATCTTCGATTTGTTCTCGGAGCCGCCGCCCTTGGCCGCAACGTCGATTTCAACCTTGTCGCCGGGGACGATCTGGTAATGGATCACCGCCGGGGTGTTGTCCTTGGTGTTGGTCCGCTTGCCAGCCGGATCAGCCAGAATAGAGGCGCGCAGTACGTTCTCCGGCAGGTTGTAGGCCCGACGCACACCTTCGTTGATCATGTCGTCCAGGCTCATGGTTGCGCCGTCCCAGCGCACATCCATACCAATCTTGGCGAACACGGTGACGATACCGGTGTCCTGACAGATCGGCCGGTGACCGGTGGCGCACATGCGCGAGTTGATCAGAATCTGGGCCATGGCGTCACGGGCCGCCGGTGACTCTTCACGCAGATAGGCCTCATGCACGGCCTGGATGAAGTCCACCGGGTGGTAGTAGGAAATGTACTGCAGCGCGTCGGCCACGCTCTGGATCAGATCGTCTTGCTTGATAACGGCCATGCTCGGACAGGCTCCTCTATATAGGCACCGGGCCATGCAACCAGGAAATTGCATACCGGGTTCACGGATAAGACAGGCCATCTGCACCGCTTGAGGATAGCTGCGCCCAACGACCCGCCAGAAAACGGGGCTAGAGTATACCCGAGCTTGACGAGCAGGCCAGTGCCAAGGCTATAGCTTTATTCAATGACTAGACAAAAGGACTAGGCAAAGCCTACGGGGAGCGCTACATTGGCGTCAAAATGCCATCATTGGACAATAGGCATATACGATGACAATGGACTCCGCCCAGATCAAGTTCCAGGCCCTGCGCCTGCAGCGCTTTTACATGGCCCAGCTCAACTACCTGATCACCTATACCGTGATCTGCGCATCCTGGCTGGCCGGTCAGTATCAGGCTTCAGCGCCAATGCTGGCAGTCCATATCGGCCTGGGGGTGGCGACTCAACTGGGGTTCTACTGGCTGATCCGCAGCGGCCGCAACCTGCGCTATCGCGACCCGAGCCTGACCAGCGGCCAGATCATCGTCGCCACCCTGCTATTGACCTATCTGCTGGCCTACCTGGGCAGCTTTCGGGGCAGCCTGATCATGGTCTACCCGATCATCCTGATGTTTGGTGTATTCCAGCTCTCACGTCGGGAGTTTCTCAGCCATTCACTGCTGGCCCTGACCGGCTATGGCAGCCTGATAGCCTATGACTACATCTACAACCCTGGCACCCAGGATTTGCCCCTGACCCTGCTACAATGGTTCGTCCTGGCCTGCATCCTGGGCTGGCTGAGCATGTTCTGCAGCTATATCCGTGAACTGCGTGAACGCCTGCAGCGCCGCCACCATACCCTGCAAGCCCACCAGGAAACCCTCAAGGGCATGATGGGACAACTGCAGAACCTGGCCACCACCGATGCCCTGACCGGGCTGGCCAACCGCCGCTACTTCATCGACGAAACGCGTCGCCGGATGGCTCTGCTTGGCCCGCGCCAGCAACTGGGTCTGGCGCTGATCGACCTTGATCATTTCAAGCGAATCAACGACCTTTATGGACATGCGGTGGGTGATGAAGTGCTGCAACGCTTCGCCCAACTGGCCCGCGACAAGCTGCGGAGCGACGATGTGATAGCCCGCTTTGGCGGTGAGGAGTTCATTATTCTGTTGAGTAACTGCGACCTGGAAACCCTGCACCAATGCGTGGAACGGATTCGCCAGGCCTTTGCCAAGCTGCAGTTTTCCGGTTTGCCGGAAGATTACTCATGCACGCTGTCGGCCGGCCTGAGCGTGGTCCGCCCTGAAGATGATCTGGAGGAGCGTATCAACCAGGCCGACCAGGCGCTTTACCAGGCCAAGCAGGGTGGTCGCAACCGCTGCAACACCCACCAGGCCGCCTATGCCTGAACTACGCATTGGCCCACAGCGGTTGCAGGTCGCCAGTGGCAGCAATTTGCTGGACGAACTGCTCGCTGACGGCCAGCCTGTCGCCTGGTCATGCCGCTCAGGGCACTGCCAGAGCTGCCTGGTCCAGGCCCAGCCAGGGCAAGCCCCCGAAGCAGCCTGCAGCGAACTTGATCCCGAACAGCAGGCCCAGGGCTGGCTACTGGCATGCCAGTGCCAGGTCCGGCAGGATATGGACCTGCATCTGCTTGATCCGGCCCAGGATGGCCTACCAGCGCAAATCAGCCGCATGGAATATCTGGCTGAGAACATCCTGCTCCTGGGCCTGCACCCCGAGCGGCCACTACGCTATCAGGCCGGCCAGCACCTGAGCCTGTGGCTGGATGCGGAACTGGCCCGCCCCTACTCTATCGCCAGTTTGCCGGGCGAGCCGGAATTGCAGTTTCATCTGGCGCTCAAGGCTCAAGGTCAGTTTTCCCAGCGCATTCAGCGCATGAATATTGGCGAGCGGATTTATCTCGGCCGGGCCAACGGTCATTGCCATTACCAGAGCGACTGGCAGGACCGACCGTTACTGCTGCTAGGGCGTGGCACCGGCCTCTCACCACTCCAGGCAGTGGCCCGCGACGCCTTGAAACATGGGCATCGCGCCGCTATCGAACTGTGGCACTGGCACCCCGAAAGCGGCGACTGCTACCTGCGTTCCGAGCTGGAAAAGCTCGCCCAGGCACACCCCCAAACCCTGCGTCTGCACCTGCACCCACAGTCCCAACTGTCCTCCGATATGGCCAGCCTGCGGCTTGCCTCACGCCATACCCTGGCGCTAGTCTGCGGTCATCCCGAATTTGTCGAACAATGGCGCAAACCGCTATTTATGGCCGGCCTGCCACGCCGGCAAGTATTCGACGAAGCCTTCGTGAGCCGCCAATAAGCCCAAGGAGCCACCGTGAGCCAAACCCTGCTGATCGACCGCAGCGATGCAGTCCTGACCCTGACCCTGAACCGCCCGGAAACCAAGAACGCCCTGACCCGCGAAATCTACAGCGGGCTGGCCGATGCCATCAATGCGGCTCAGGATGACCCGGCCATCCGCACCATCGTCCTGCAGGGCAGCCAAAGCTGCTTCACCAGTGGCAACGACGTCAACGACTTCCTCAATGTACCGCCGGCCGGCCAGGACAGCCCGGTCTACCGCTTCCTCCGAGCCATTCTCAGCTCAGAAAAGCCCCTGATCGCCGCAGTCAACGGCCCAGCGGTAGGCGTGGGCACCACCATGCTGCTGCATTGTGATCTGATCTATGTGGCCGAGGATGCCCGGCTGAAGATGCCCTTCGTCAACCTCGGCCTGTGCCCCGAAGCCGGCTCCAGCTTCCTGCTGCCGCGCCTGCTCGGTCATCCGCGCGCAGCCGAATTGCTGCTGTTGGGCGAAGAAATCAGTGGCCGACGTGCCGTTGAGATCGGCCTGGCCAACCATGCCTTGGCTGCTGGCCAACCAGTACTGGACGCCGCCCGCCAGGCCGCCCTGCGACTGGCCGCGCAGCCACCCAGCTCGGTCCGGCTAACCAAGCGCCTGCTCAAACAGCACAGCCAGAAACAGGCACAAGAGGTTATGGAGCAGGAAGGCGCCCACTTCGCCACCCTGCTACAGGGACCGGATGCGCGTGAGGCGTTGAGTGCGTTTCTGGAGAAGCGCAAGCCGGTTTTTAGTTAAGGAAACGCTGACCAACTACACCTGAGCCTGACGGCTTGGGTGTCTGTTAAGGGAACACTGATTAATTGCAAGCCCGGTTGTCGCTGACCTGTTCTGGACTGTCGATGCCCCGGACGGGCATCGTCAAGCCCCCAGGGATGGGTTCACGGCGTGTCCAGAACAGGTCAGCGACAAGTGGGCCAGCACCGAAACCGATTTAATCAGTGTTTCCTTAAATGCCAGCACCGCCTTCAGCGACGAATCCCAAACCACAAAACCGCCAGCCGGTTGACCCAGCTCCACAGTCGTATTTTCAGCCGATGCCCCCAGCCCAAAGCCTTCCAGGCACCCAGGCTCCACTCCCGACTCTGGGCGAAGTCACGCTGAAAACAGTCCCGCACTGCAGCGTTGAGAGACGGATCGACAACCTGCTGATTGGCTTCCAGATTCCAGTGCAGGGTCCAGTGATCGAAATTGCATGAACCCAGGCTGACCCACTCATCAACCAGCACCATCTTCAGATGCAGAAACCGCGGCTGGTATTCGTAGAGCCGAACACCGGCCTTGAGCAAGCCTGGGTAGAAGCGCTGCCCGGCATAGCGAACCGGAGCGTTATCGGTAATCTGACCACACAGCAGCAAACGCACATCCACCCCGCGCCGAGCCGCGCGCTTGAGTGCCCGCCGCACGCGCCAGCCTGGCAAAAAATACGGTGTTGCCAACCAGATCCGGGTCCGCGATCTTGAGACGGCCGCCAGCAGCGCCTGAACCACCTCGGTATGCTCGCGGGCATCGGCATAGGAGACCCTGGCGTAGCCTGAAGCATCAGGCGCAGGCGGCGCCGGGACGCGCACCCGGTGCCATTTTGGTGGTGCCAGCCGCAGGCGCCGGCCGGATACCTGCCACTGCCGCTCGAACAACTCGGCCCAGTCATGCACCACCGGGCCACGCACCTCCAGCATCAATTCATGCCAGAGGCTCTGGCGCTGATCCGGACGGTAAAAGTCATCGGTCAGCCCGGCCCCACCGACAAACGCCAACGTCTGGTCAATGACCAGAAGCTTGCGGTGGTCCCGATGCAGATTGCCGCGCCCGGCCAGCCAGTACAGAGGATTGTAGAAACGCAACTCGACCCCGGCCTGAAGCAGATACTGGCGGTCGGTTGCGGACAACTGCAGGCTGCCGAAGCCATCGAGCAGGCAGCGTACCCGAACGCCGCGCGCCACGGCCGCGACCAGGCTATCGAGCACCTGACGGCTGGCCTGCCCGGAACTGATCAGATAGAGCTCAAGATCGATGCTGCTACGCGCCGCGTCCATGGCCTGCAACATGCGCGGAAAAAAGCTCTCGCCATCGACCAACAACTCGAAGGTGTTGCCTTTACGCCATGGATAGATAGGGCCAGCCATGTACCGCCTTAGGGAATCCGGTAATCCTCCTGCTCGAGCAGATCCATGCCACACTGCAATTGGCTGATCCAGTCGAGGAACGCCTTGATCATAGCAGGCCCGACGAACGGCCGCCCGTGCTGCGGCACGATCATCGACGGGTTGAGAGTGCGGATCATGTTGGCCCACAACCGGCAGGCCTTGTTGCCAGCCATGTAGCGCCGGTGAAAGCCCTCCATGCTGGGCACATGGGCGGCGAAGTCGGTTACCGGTTCGGCATCATCGACCATTGAGGCGCCCATATCGCCGGAAAACAGAATGCCGCTGACCGGATCGAAGAACTGCAGATTGCCCACCGAGTGGAGAAAATGCGCTGGCAAAGCCTTGATCATGGTTTCGCCCAGCGGAATGGTCTGACCACGATCCGGTACCGCGATCATCCGCTCCATGGTGCTAACCCCGTGCCTGGCGGTCAGATAGCCGGCAGACAGGTGCGGCAGAAAGCGCGCCCACAGCCGCGAACAGACCACCTTGCAGCGAGTATGCAAAAACCACTTGTCCAGAGAAGCAATGATGTCCGGATCCTGGTGCGAGGCAAACACATAGGTCAGATCCTGTAACGGAATATGCTGGCTGACTGCCAACGACAGAGGCATGTAGGTCAGATCGCCGCCCGGATCAAGCAGAGCGTGCTGATCATGATCGATAATCAGAAACTGGTTGGACTGGATGCCGTCACCGGTCACCAACTGGTCGAAGCACAGTACCTTGTGCACACCATTGTCGAACAGCACGCGCGGAGGATGGGCCATAGCGTTAAACTCCTGTAACAAACCAGCCGCCGTTATATAGAACTACTTACAAGTGGGTACTGACCTGCATCAACCCTGACATCCGTCACTCAACTGCCATCAAAGTTTCACCGTCCTGACACGCCAGCTTCCTAGCATCGACACTGATGCTAATGGCTGCCTTGCGGAGGTACCCGATGACAGATGCTGCGCTCGCGTTGGACACACAGGACAATCGTCACCTGCAGACCGAACTGGTCAAAGACCATGCCACCCTCAAAGAAGCGCTGGCACTGCGTTTCAAGGTCTTCAGCGAGGAATGCGGGGCCAGCCTGCCCAATGCCGACAGCGGCCTGGATCAGGACAGCTTCGACCTGCACTGCGAGCATTTGGTCGTGCGCGATCAGTTCAGCGGCCAGGTGGTCGCCACCACTCGCCTGCTAGACAGCCAGCGGGCTCGCCATGCCGGTGGTTTCTATAGTGAAGGCGAGTTCCAACTGATCGGTCTTGGTGAACTGCGCGGCGATGTCCTTGAGATCGGTCGGACCTGCGTTCACCCCGACTACCGCAATGGCGCTACCATCGGAGTACTGTGGGCCGGGCTGGCACAACTGATGAACGAGCGCCAGTACGGCTACCTGATGGGCTGCGCCAGCATCGGCATGGGCGATGGCGGGATTCAGGCTCACGCCATCATGCAGCGACTGCGCGAGCGCTACCTGTGCCGCGATTGGCTCAACGCCATACCGCGCCTGCCAATCCCCGAGCGCGACCTGCCGGCCAACGTCACTGCTCAGTTGCCGCCGCTGCTCAAGGCCTACATGCGCCTGGGCGCCAAGATCTGCGGCGAGCCCTGCTGGGATCCCGAGTTCAACGTTGCCGACGTGTTCATTCTGCTGCGCCGTGAACAGCTGTGCCCACGCTACGCCCGACACTTCAAGGCGGTATGAACAGCATGGGCGTGAAACGTAGCTGGCGAGCCTTGTGCGTTGCCGGGTGGATTCTGACCGGGCTGTTACTGGCCACCTGGACAGCCCTGCTGCAACCGTTCAACCCTCGTTGGCTGGCAGCTCATCGTCAACGTCTGACCCGCCATTGGATGCGTACGCTCATCCGCCTGCTACCTCTGCGCATCCGCTGCCACGGCACGCCGCCCAACGGCACCACGCTTTGGGTCAGCAACCATGTGTCCTGGCTCGATATCGTGGTACTCGGCGCCCAGGCGCCGGTGCACTTTCTGTCCAAGGCCGAAGTTCGCCATTGGCCGGTAATCGGCTGGCTGGCGGCTGCGGCCGGCACCCTGTTCATCAAGCGCGGCCAGGGCAGCGGCTCGCAGTTGCAGGAGCAGTTGAGCCACGCGCTGAATCAGGGCCGCAGTCTAGTGCTGTTTGCCGAAGGCACGACCACCGCCGGCGATCAGGTGCGAACCTTCCACGCCCGCATGCTGGCCTGCGCTCAGACTACCGGCACCCCGGTTCAACCGGTGGCCATCGCCTACCGCTACAACGGTCAACGTGACCAGTACGCGCCCTTTATCGGTGACGACGAGTTCACCCGCCATCTGTGGCGGCTGCTCGGCTGCCCCGGTGTGATTGAGGTTGAAGTGTATTTTCTGCCGCTGCTGGCCAGCCAGGGCAACGAGCGCAACCAACTGGCCCGCCAGGCCCAGTCGGCAGTAGCTCAGGCGTTGGGGCTGCCCGACAGCAGCGCGCGCAAATCCGGATCGGATTTCAAGGCCGCCGCCTGAGTGGCAGCATAGTCGATAACCTCGGGCATGAACGCCAGAAAGTCAGCCTCGAATCCGCCGTAGTCCCGCTCCAGCTCGAGCACCGAGCCGGCCAGCCGGTTGTCGCGGCGCAAACGCCGCCCCATATTGGTCAGGGCTCGTTCCAACTGCTCCAGCTCGGCATAACTGCTCAGCCAGTCCTGCTCGGCCATACGCTGGATCACCGGCCAGGCATGCTCGGGGATCAGCGCCTGTTGGGCCAGTAAGCCGGCATACATCTGCTGGGTGAAATGCTCGATCGGCTGGGCTGAAAAGCGCGCCCAGTGCCTTGCCAGCAGGTGATCGTAGAACATGTCGACCATGATCCCGGCAAACCGCCGCCGCTCGCTGCTGACTCGAGCCTTACTGGCCAGAACCAGCGGATGGCTGTCGGTAAAGACATCGATCCGCCGGTGCAGCCAGACCCCTTCACGCACCGCAGGCGGCAGGGCCAGGTTCGCCACCGGTCCCTTGACGAAATCGCCCAGCAAGCTGCCCAGCGCCTGCTGGGGCTGAGGCGGCCCCAACAGCAGATGGGCGAGGAAGTTCATCAGGGCTGCCCCACACGCTGCTGCAGGGTGTTGAGCTGGTTCTGCAGGGTGTTGAGGGTACGATTGGTCTGCAACCGGTAACTATCGATGGCTGCCAATGCATCCTCGGTCGAACTCAGACGCTGGTCTATCTCACTGCGCAACACCAGCATTTCCTGGTCCAGGTTACGCGCCGAGGCCTGATTCGACAGACTCTGCAGCGTACTTTGCTGACGCCGGAGCTGCTCAGCCTGCTCACCGATACGCTGCTCCAGCCCCGCCAGCGCCCGGATCTCTTCACGCAGCCCGCCCAGCTCACCAGCCAGTGACTCATGCCGCTGACCACCTTGCTTCAGAGCATCATCCAGACTCCCCAGACGACCGCTCTGGGCCTCCAGGCGCTCCTGCAATTCATTGGCCTGACCACTGATGCCATCCAAACGACGCTGCCGCGCCTCACCACTTTGCTGCAGACTGGCCAGGGTGCTGGCTTGCTGCTCCAGCTTGCGGGTCAGTTCCTGCACGCCTTTTTCCAGCGCCGTCAGCTGCGCCGCACGAGCCTGTTCGGTTTCGCTCAGGGTAGACTCGGTAGCACTGACCTTGCCAGTGATGTCCTGAATCCGCCCAGCCGCCTCCTCGCTGATACGAGCAAAACTGTTCTGGGTAGCCACCAACTGCTGCTGCAAACGGGTCTGCTGTTGATGGCTCCAATAACCCAGGCCCACCAGCCCAAGACTCAAGGCCGCACACAAAGCCCACAAGGCACCATTACCAGAGCCTTTGGGTTCACTGCGTACAGGCGAGCGCAACGGCTCGTTCGGTATCTCTTTATCAGCCTTCTCCGCCTGGGGCTCCAGCGTGCCCGGCCGCTCATCTGCGGTCGCCCGGATACTGGGTAGCTCGCCCTCAAACTCACGATCTCTCATTGACTCCCCTCAACTGCAAAAAGAGCGCACCAAAGCAATGCACGGCGCACCACAAGATCGCACGCCATCGCCTTTAGTGCCTGTTTCAGAACACTTTGACCGGCCCCAGGCAGCATAAATCCCCGGATCGACCGATCTGGTACATATTCTGCTTGCAAGGCTCTAGCCTGGCTACCGGAACTGCTTTCCGAACAGCACGAAAGGGAGAATCAGCATGATCGCCGAAGCCCAGTTCAATCGCGCCACCCTCGATTGTATGACTGCACTGCGCAGACGCCTGAAACAAAGCCTGGGGGTTACCGTCCATCTGAGCGAGCCGGATGCTGCCGAACACATGATCGACCTCAGTCGCGACTGCGCCCAGGACGACATCCGCGACCTGGGTGAACGTCTGGCCAGCATGCTCGAACCAATCGCTCCCGAGCCCGAGGAAGCGTTCGGCCTGCAAAGCGCGATTGCCGCGCGCCAACGCCAGATGAGCCAGCCCCGCGCCACTCGCCCACCCGAGCCTGCCCCCGCCAGCATGGGCGCCGGCAGCGTGCGGATCTATCGTGGCCAGGTTATTCGCAGCTAACCCAGCGCATGGCCTGCACGCTCGTTGCTACTCCAGGCACTTTCCAGGCCAGCCGGCATTCCGGCTTCCCACCAGCGGGCAAAGGCCTCAAGCCCATCAGCCACACTGACCTGAGGTTGATAACCCAACTGCGCCCGCGCGGCGTCGATGTTCAGATTGAAATCACGCGCCATGACCGCCATCCCCAGCCGCAGGATAGCCGGCTCAGGCTGACCAGGAGTCAGGTGCGCACGCCATTCGGCCAGGCAGGCCATGCCGTAAGCCAACGGATAGGGTACATGACGGGTCAATGCTGGCATGCCAAGACGCTCCAGCAAACGATTGAAAGTCGGCCAGAACGCCACCGGCTCGCCATTGCTGATGTTGTAGGCTTGCCCCAACGCCGCTTCGGGTGCGCGTATGGCCAGATCCAGAGCCAGATTGAGGTTTTCCACCGGCGTCAGGTCAACCTGATTCTCACCACGGCCAATGATCTTCAGACGCCCGCTTTGATGAGCCCGCAGCAAACGTGGAAAGATGGCCGTGTCGCCAGCACCAATCACGAATCGCGGCCGCAAGGCAATCACTTCGAGCCCCTGACGCCCGGCAGCGAAGACCTTCTGTTCGGCCAGATACTTGGTGGCCCCGTAATGGTCGAAAAACCGGGGCGGGACGAAGTCTTCGGTAATATCGCGGTGATCACGACCATCGAAATACATCGACGGTGACGACAAATGCACCAGGCGGCGTACCTTGCTACGCAGCGCGGCGGCCAACACATGCTCGGTCGTGCGTACATTGGCATCGTGAAAATAACTGTAAGGGCCCCAGGTGCCCACCGCACCGGCGCAATGCACGATGACCTCGCATCCCTCAGCCAGGCGCTCGGAGAATCCCGGATCCAGCAGGTCGCCCGCCAGGCACTCGGCGCCACGCTGCTTGAGCCAGCTCAGCGGCTCGGCCCGGCGTCCGCTGCAACGTACCTCATAGCCCAGACTCAGGGCATGCGCCGCAAAGCGACCACCGATAAAACCACTGGCTCCGGTTACCAGAATTCGCATTATTGTTCTCCCTGTCGGACTATGACTTTCCCCACCTTACTCCGCAGCGCCAGCCGGTACCAGTGGCGCGACGCCATCGCCTCAGCCCTGGCCCGCCGCCAACAGTGCGCTGGCGCGCTGAGCCAGTTCTGCAGTCAGGGTATCCAGCAGCCGACCACCATGACGCCAGTAGTGCCAATACAACGGCACATCCACCACCGCCCCCGGCACCAACTCGCGTAGAGCGCCGCTGGCCAGTTCCACCGGGATTTGCAGTGCCGGCACCATACCCCAGCCCATACCGGCACTGAGCAAACGGACAAACCCCTCGGACGATGGGCACAGGTGGTAGCGAAACTCACCGCCATAGTCCAACCCACTCAGAAACCGGTGCTGGAGCTGGTCATCAGGCCCAAAAACGATTGCCGGGGCGCGCCTGAGCGCCGTCTGACTCACCCCATCGGCAAAGTAGCGGGCTATGAACTCCGGGCTGGCCACCGCCAGATAACGCATATTCCCCAAGGCCAACACCCGGGCGCCAGCCACCGGCTGGGCACTGGCGCATACGCAGCCGGCCACCTCACCGGCACGCATGCGCCGCAACCCGACATCCTGGTCATCGACCACCAACTCGAACTGCAAGGCTTCACGAATACTCAACTCGGCAACCGCCTGGGCCCACCAGGTGGCCAGGCTGTCGGCATTCAAGGCAATGCGCAGGCGTGGCGGCAGATCGTCTTCACCAGCCATAGGGACAGCCTCGCGCAAGTCGCGCTCCAGCAACCGCACCTGCTGCACATGGTTGAGCAAACGCTGCCCGACTTCGGTGGCCTGGGGTGGATTCAGGCGTATCAGCACCGGAGCGCCGACCCGTGCCTCCAGCAACTTGACCCGCTGTGACACCGCTGATTGTGAAAGCCCCAGCATCTGGGCCGCCCGCTCAAACCCACCTTGCTCGATCACCGCCGCCAGGGCAGCCAACAACTTGTAATCCAGCATAAAATTTCCTTATGTGATATCAGGATTATTTGTTTTTCTTATTAAAGAGTCCAGCGCAGACTCAGCAGCATCTTTCCTGTTATGAGTGAGCCCATCCGCCATGCCCGTACTACACAGCTATTTCAACGGCCTGCTGGTCGCCGCCGGACTGATCATGGCGATCGGTGCCCAGAACGCCTTCGTTCTCGCTCAGGGGCTGCGCCGCGAACACCATTTGAGCGCCGCGCTGGTATGCATGAGCTGCGATATCGTGCTGATTCTTGCCGGCACGCTGGGCCTGGCGGTACTGCTTCAACAATCGCCGCTGGCCATGGAAATCACTCGCTGGGGTGGGGTCGGGTTTCTTTGCTGCTATGCCTTTCTGGCCATGCGCCGGGCGTTTTCCAGTCAGGCACTGGGGGCCGATCAACAGCCGCCACGCAGCCGCAAGGCAGTACTGTTGGCGACCCTGGCAGTGACCTTGCTCAACCCGCATGTCTATCTGGATACCGTAGTACTGATCGGCTCGATCGGTGCCCAGCAAAGCTGGCCACTGCTGTTCGCTCTGGGCGCGGCCAGCGCCTCGATCATCTGGTTCTTCAGTCTGGCGCTGGGCGCCGCCCGGTTGGCTCCGTGGCTACGACGCCCATCGACCTGGCGCTGGATCGATCTGGGCGTGGCCGCCATGATGCTGAGTGTCGCCTGGAGCCTCGCCGCCCCGGCCCTGAAACAGCTCTGAATCGCTATATCCCTACACTTGTTACGTGGATAGCAGACCGCACAGGTGCTATGATCAGGCTCTTCCGTGCACCTGATAAATGGAGAAACACCATGGCTTTTGAATTGCCTGCACTTCCTTACGAAAAGAACGCTCTGGAACCGCACATCTCCGCTGAAACCATCGAGTACCATTACGGCAAGCACCACAACACCTACGTGGTCAACCTGAACAACATGGTTCCCGGCACTGAGTTCGAAGGCAAGACCCTGGAAGAGATCGTCAAGAGCTCCAGTGGTGGTGTATTCAACAACGCCGCCCAGGTCTGGAACCACACCTTCTACTGGAACTGCCTGAGCCCGAACGGCGGTGGCCAGCCGACTGGCGCCCTGGCTGACGCCATCAACCAGGCTTTCGGCTCCTTCGACAAGTTCAAGGAAGAGTTCACCAAGACTGCCATCGGCACCTTCGGCTCCGGCTGGGCCTGGCTGGTCAAGAAATCTGACGGTTCCCTGGCCCTGGCCAGCACCATTGGCGCCGGCTGCCCGCTGACCTCCGGTGACACCCCGCTGCTGACCTGCGACGTCTGGGAACACGCCTACTACATCGACTACCGCAACCTGCGTCCGAAGTACGTCGAAGCCTTCTGGAACCTGGTTAACTGGGATTTTGTGGCCAAGAACCTCGCCGCCTGAGACCCCAAATGAGCAGTACCACACACCCCGCTTTTGCGGGGTGTGTCATTTTATAGCAATGTCAAAGTGACTTTATTTTGACCTCAGCCCAGCACGATGTTAATACTCTAATACCGAAGTGCAGCCTGCGGGCCAGAACGCTTGCATGATCATAATAACTACTTGCATGATGCAAGGATTGCCAACCACAAGCATTGGATAGAGCACTAACTTGAAACTGGAGCGTCGGCACAGCCTTTCCATCAAACTGCTGCGTCTGGTCCTGATGTGGGCACTGCTGGTAGGTTTGATTCTCAGCTTTGCGCAGATCCTCTATGACCTGCGCAAGGAACGCAGTCTGATCGACAGCACAGCGACTCAGATCCTGGCCATGGCTCGTGATCCAGCTACTCAGGCGGTCTACAGTCTTGATCGGGAGATGGCCTTACAAGTGGTTGAGGGCCTGTTCGAGCATCAGGCCGTGCGCTTTGCCTCCATCGGCCACCCCGACGAATCGCCGCTGGCCATAAGAGAACGCCCCCTGATCGATACCCGCTCACGCGGGCTGAGCGACTGGCTGTTCGGGGTAGACCAGGACTACACCATCAAGCTCTTTGGGCGCGCGCCCTACAATGAATACTATGGCGATCTGCGCATCACCCTGGATACTGCGCCCTACGGCCAGGAGTTCCTCCAGCGTTCACTGATCATCATGGTCTCCGGCACCCTGCGAGCCATGGCCATGGCCTTCATGCTGTATCTGCTCTATCACATCCTGCTGACCAAGCCGTTATCGCGGATTATTGAGCACATTGCCGAGATCAACCCAGATCAGCCAGGCAAGAATCTGATCCCGATGCTGCCGGGGCACGAGCGCAACGAACTGGGCATCTGGATCAACAAGGCCAATCAACTGCTCGATTCGATTGAGCGCAACAGCAGCCGGCGCCGCGAAGCCGAGGCAAGCCTGCTGCACATGTCCCAACATGACCATCTGACCGGCCTACCCAATCGCAGCATGTTGCAGGAACAGCTCAATCGCATTCTCGCCGATGCAGGCCGCCGTCAGCGCGGCGTAGCAGTGCTGTGCTGCGGCCTGGATGACTTTAAGGAAGTCAACGAACAGTTCAGCTATCAAAGCGGCGACAGTCTGCTGGTGGCGGTGGCTGACCGCTTGCGCGCCAACAGTGCCCAGTTGGGCTGCCTGGCACGCCTGGGCGGCGACCAGTTCGCTCTGGTTCAGACCGGCGTCAGCGAACCCTACGAAGCGGCCGAACTGGCCCAGACCATCCTTGACGATCTGGTCCGTCCGTTCGAACTCGGCGCCCATACCGTAAGCTTACGCGCCACCATCGGTATCACCCTGTTCCCTGACGATGGCGACAACGCCGAAAAGCTGCTGCAAAAAGCCGAACAGACGATGATGCTGGCCAAGGCCCGCTCGCGTAACCGCTACCAGTTCTACATTGCCAGCCTGGACAGCGAAATGCGTATTCGCCGCGAGCTGGAAAAGGATCTGCGTGGCGCGCTGCAACGCAACGAATTTCACCTGCTCTACCAACCCCAGGTGTGTTTCGATACACACCAGGTAATCGGTGTCGAGGCCCTGCTGCGCTGGCAGCATCCCGAGCGTGGCCTAGTACCGCCGGACCTGTTCATCCCACTGGCCGAACAGAACGGCTCAATCATCGAAATTGGCGACTGGGTCCTCGACCAAAGCTGCCGGCAACTGCGTCAGTGGCACGATAGCGGCTTTCCACAACTGCGGATGGCGGTCAACCTGTCGACCGTGCAACTGCACCATGGCGAACTGTCCAAGGTCGTCACCAACCTGATGCAACGCTACCAGCTCCCGGCCCAGAGTCTGGAGCTGGAAGTCACCGAGACCGGTCTGATGGAAGACATCAGCGCCGCCGCAGGACATTTGAACAGCCTGAAAAAGGCCGGGGTGCTGATCGCCATCGACGATTTCGGTACCGGCTACTCGTCACTCAGCTACCTACGCGGCCTGCCGCTGGACAAGATTAAGATCGACAAGAGCTTCGTTCAGGATGTGCTGGTTGATGTCGATGACGCCACAATCGTTCGCGCCATCATTCACCTGGCTCGCAGCCTCAACATGCAGGTAATTGCCGAAGGCGTGGAAACCAGAGAGCAGGAAGCCTACATCATCGCCCAGGGCTGCAATGAAGGTCAGGGCTATCTCTACAGCCGCCCCCTACCGGCCAGCAGCCTGATCGACTGGCTGCGCAGCTATCAGAGCGAGATGGCCAGACAGACCGCGACCCAGGCCAACTGAAGCGTTTTAGCCAGCCTGGACCAGCGCCAGCAACAGCCAGCCACTGGCCGTAGCGCAAAGCAGAAATCCACCAAGACTCAACAGCGATGCCCGGCGCATGCGCCGGCTCAAATGCTCTTCATGGTGATCCGACAACAGAAACGGCAGCCCCCGATGAGGTGGCTTGCCCAGCGCATGCACCACCGGCGCCTGCCCCGCCACCCGAGCCTGACGTCGCGCCTCCTCACCGGCAGCCTGACGCACCTGCTCCCATTCACGCTCATCCAGCCTTCCATCACCATTACGGTCGAACCGACTGAGCAGATCCGGGTAGTCGGCTTTCCACTGGCTGATGATCTGACGGGCAATGGCCTGCTCATCGATCGCCTCACGCCCACCGCCACGGCTTTGGAACCAGCCCAGAGCGTACAGGGTTTCGCCCTCCTGCAACCATTCCTCGGTATAGCGATAACGCCGCCCAAGCAGGCTGCTCATGATGCCGGTACGCACCGAGCGCCCAGCCGGCCAACGCTGGCTGCCTTCCCAGCGTTTACGCTGACGCGGATGCACTTCGGCCCCCAACGGATTGATCCAGCAACTGCCGGTCGCATCGCGCAACAGAAACGGCCGTTCCGAGACACCCCGCTCAACGGTGCGCCAGTTGCTGTTCTTGCCCGAACGACGGTATTCCTCGACCTGAAACCGATACCACAGGCATGAGATTTCGCTGAGTGGCGACAACAGCGGGGCATACCCGCCAGCATCGACCTGACCCTGTAACTCGACCAGCCCTTGAGCCGCCGAGCGAATCCGCGAGGTCGGGGTATCTTCAATCCAGCGCGCCCGGCGCAGCCGGGTCAGCCAGTTGTACAGCGTGATCAGGGTGAATAGCCCGGCCAACCCAACAGCCATGGCGTAATGCGGGTACGACAACAGCATGACGCCGTGCACATCAATCATGAAAACAGAGCCCGGATATCCACATCGGCCTTTTCAGCCTCAGAAAATTGCAGCAGATCAGCCGATGGAAAACTGAACATCCGTGCAATCAAAACATCGGGGAACTGTTCAATCCGCACGTTGTTGATGTTCACCGCCGCGTTATACAGCTCACGCCGATCGGCAATACCATTCTCCAGACCGGTGATCCGCTCCTGCAGATGACGAAACGACTCATTGGCCTTGAGTTCAGGATAATTCTCAGCCAAGGCGAACAACTGACCCAAACCGGCTCGCAGTACGGTTTCAGCCTGCCCAAGTCCCTTGACGTCGGAACGCTCACGGGCCTGAGCCACGGCACCACGGGCAGCGACCACCCGTTCCAGCGTTTCCTGTTCATGCTGCATGTAGCGCCGGCAGGCCTCCACCAGTTTCGGCAACTCCTCATGACGCTGACGCAGCAGTACATCGATATTGGCCCAGGCCTGGCTGACCGCATGCTTGATGCTCACCAACTGGTTGTACAACACGATGGCATACAGCCCGGCAACTACCAGCACGGCGATGATCGCCCAGGTAACGGGATTGGTCAGATCCATTAGCATCTCCCTCTATCATTTGTCATTATCGGCACCTCTGCGGCTCCATTGCGCCAATTTCATGAGACGTTTTGCAACAGGCGGCACTGGATAATAGCCGCATTCGGCGCATAATAGGCAGCTTGCAATCTGCCCTTGTGCCGCACTGCCTGGAAGGATCCGAAAATGTTGTTGCGCCGCTTCGTTGTCATGCTGGTACTGTTCTTTCTCGTGGTACTGGCCCTGGCCGCCTATAAAGGCTGGTCAATCTATCAGCAAATCCAGATGTTCAGCGCACCGCAGCCCCCGATTCAGGTAGCCGCGGCGGCCGCAGAACAGAAACTCTGGGAAACCCGTCTGCCTGCGATTGGTTCGCTGACCGCCGCCCTTGGTGTGGAACTGACCGCCGAAGTCAGTGGCACCGTCGAACAGTTGCACTTCCACTCCGGACAGCGGGTCGAGGCCGGTCAGCCGCTGCTGAGCATGAACACCGCCGTTGAACAGGCCAGCCTGAAAACCGCTCAGGCCCAGGCCGAACTGGCCCGACTCGAGTTCAACCGGCAACAGAACCTGTTCGAGCGCCAGAGCATTTCCCGCAGTCAGTTCGACCAGGCCCGCTCTACCCTGCAACAGGCCAGTGCCCAGGTCGAAGAACTGCACGCCATCCTTGAACGCAAACGCATCGTCGCACCGTTCAGCGGTCGCATCGGCATCAGCCAGATCGACCCCGGCGACTACCTGTCACCCGGCACCGTAATCGCCACCCTGCAGAACCTCGAGGATTTGTTTGTCGACTTCTTCGTGCCTGAACAGCTGTACCCGCAGCTGGCACTGGAGCAGTCGGTACTGGTGCGGGTTGGGGCCTATCCGGGCGAAGAGTTCAAGGGCCAGATCGCCGCCATCAACCCCCGGGTTGAGACCGGTTCGCGCAATTTGCAGGTCCGCGCCAAGGTTGGCAATCCGGATGAGCGCCTGCTGCCCGGCATGTTCGCCGACCTGGAAGTGGTGATGCCTACTCCCGAACCGCAGATCGTGCTACCGGAAACCGCCATCACCTACACCCTCTATGGCAACTCGGTATACGTAGTCAAACCCCGGCAGGATGAGGCTGGCAACGAACTGAGTGACGAAGACGGCCAACCGCAACTGGAAGTCGAGCGACGGTTTGTCAAAAGCGGGGACCGGCGGGCCGGTGAAGTGGTCATTCTCGAAGGGCTTGAAGCCGGCGAACTGGTCATCACTGCCGGTCAGCTCAAGCTGGATAACGGTGCGCATGTAAGCATCAACAACAGCAATCCCCTGTAAGGCGAACCCAGCATGGCTTTTACCGATCCTTTCATCCGTCGCCCGGTACTGGCGACGGTGATCAGCCTGCTGATCGTCCTGCTCGGCCTGCAGGCTTTCACCAAGCTGACCATCCGCCAGTATCCACAACTGGAAAATGCCCTGATCACGGTGACCACCGCTTACCCAGGCGCCAACGCCGAGGTCATTCAGGGCTACATCACCCAACCGATCCAGCAAAGCCTGGCCAGCGCCGAAGGTGTCGATTACATCAACTCGGTCAGCCGCCAGAACTTCTCGGTGGTGCAGGTCTATGCCCGTCTGGGCGCCGATACCGACCGGCTGTTTACCGACATCATGTCCAAGGCCGCCGAAGTCCGTAACCAGTTGCCGGCCGAGGCTCAGGACCCGGTAATCAGCCGCCAGGCCGCCGACTCCACAGCGCTGATGTATGTCAGTTTCTTCAGTGAAACCCTGACCAACCCGCAGATCACCGACTATCTGTCGCGGGTGGTCCAGCCGCGTCTGGCAACCCTGCCCGGCATCGCCGAAGCCGAAATTCTCGGCCAGCAGAACTTCGCCATGCGCCTGTGGCTGGACCCGGTACGCATGGGCGCCCATGGGGTGACGGCAAGCGATATCAACCAGGCCGTCAGCCGCTACAACTTCCTCTCCGCTGCGGGTGAAACCAAGGGCGAGTACGTGGTGACCAGCGTCAACGCCTTCACCGACCTGAAAGACCCGGAAGCCTTTGCCGCCATCCCGATCAAGACTGACGGCGACACCCGGGTGCTACTCAGAGATGTTGCCCGGGTCGAACTGGGCGCGGAAAGTTACGACGCCATCAGCTTCTTTGACGGCATACCCTCGGTCTATATCGGCATCCAGGGAACCCCCACCGCCAACCCGCTGGAAGCCATCCAGTATGTCCGCGAGGCCATGCCGCTGATCGAGGCGCAGTTGCCACCGGAGCTGAAGCTGTCGATTGCCTACGATGCCACCGAGTTCATCCAGGCCTCGATCGACGAAGTAATCAACACCCTGGCCGAAGCCGTGGTCATCGTCATCGTGGTGGTATTCCTGTTCCTGGGCTCTCTGCGCTCGGTCCTGGTGCCGATCGTCACCATCCCGCTGTCGATGATCGGGGTACTGTTTTTCATGCAGTTGATGGGCTACTCGATCAACCTGCTGACGCTGCTGGCCCTGGTCCTGGCTATCGGCCTGGTGGTCGACGACGCTATCGTCGTGGTGGAAAACATCCATCGGCATATCGAAGAAGGCAAGCAGCCAGTGCAAGCGGCACTGGAAGGCACGCGCGAGATCGCCATGCCGGTGGTGGCCATGACCATTACCCTGGCGGCGGTCTACGCTCCGATCGGCTTTCTGGAAGGCCTTACCGGCGCACTGTTCAAGGAGTTCGCCTTCACCCTGGCCGGCGCCGTGATCATTTCCGGCATCGTCGCCCTGACCCTGTCACCGATGATGTGCTCCAAGCTGCTGCGCCACGAGGAAAACCCCAGCGGGCTGGCTGCCCGCCTGGACAAGCTGTTCGACGGCTTGCAGCAACGTTACCGGCAACTGCTGCACCACAGCCTCAACACCAAGAGTGTCACCCTGACCTTTGGCGCTCTGGTACTACTGCTGATTCCGGTGCTGCTGGCCTTTACCCGCAGCGAACTGGCCCCGGAAGAGGATCAGAGCATCATCTTCATGATGGCCAGCGCACCCAAGAGCGCCAACCTGGAGTACCTAACCCACTACACCGACGAACTGACCCGTAAACTCAAGGAATTCGACGAGTATGAGTCGCACTTCCAGATCAACGGGTTCGACGGAGTGCAAAGCGGTATCGGTGGTTTTCTGCTCAAGCCCTGGGATCAGCGCGAGCGCAGCCAGATGGAGCTGCTGCCGATAGTCCAGCAGGAACTGGACAGCATCGCCGGCCTGCAGATCTTCGGCTTTAACCTGCCATCGCTGCCCGGCACCGGTGACGGGCTGCCACTGCAGTTCGTGATCAACACTCCCAACGACTACGAAACCCTGTTACAGGTTACCGAGCGAATCAAGCAACGGGCGCTGGAAACTGGCCAGTTCTATTTTCTGGATATCGATCTGGCATTCGACAAGCCGGAGCTCACCGTGGAAATCGCCCGCGAGAAAGCGGCTCAGATGGGCGTGACGATGGAAGATATCGGCTCGACCCTGGCCACCCTGCTCGGCGAAGGGGAAATCAACCGTTTCACTATTGACGGACGTAGCTACAAGGTAATCGCCCAGGTCGAGCGTCCGTTTCGTGACAACCGCGATTGGCTCAAGCATTACTACGTGCCCACCGTGGATGGTGACATGGTCGCGCTGGGTACCCTGATCACGATGGGCGAGCAGGCCCGGCCAACCCAGCTCAACCAGTTCCAGCAACTCAATGCAGCACGGATTCAGGGGGTTCCCGGTGTCAGCATGGGCGAGGCGCTGAAAACACTGGAGCAGATCGCCGCTGAAGAACTGCCCCAGGGCTTCACCGTCGACTATGCCGGCGCCGCGCGTCAATTCAAGCAGGAGGGTGCGGCGCTCTACATCACCTTCGGCCTGGCGCTGGCGATCATCTATCTGGTCCTGGCCGCCCAGTTCGAAAGTTTCCGCGATCCGCTGGTGATCCTTGTTACCGTACCGCTGTCGATCTGCGGCGCGCTGATCCCGCTGTTCCTCGGGTTCTCGACCATGAATATCTATACCCAGGTGGGTCTGGTGACTCTGATCGGCCTGATCAGCAAGCACGGTATTCTGATCGTCGAGTTTGCCAACCAGTTGCAGCGTGAACAGGGCATGGCCCTGCGCGAAGCGGTCGAAGCCTCGGCGGCGATCCGCCTGCGTCCGGTCTTGATGACTACTGCGGCAATGGTCTTCGCCATGATCCCGCTGCTGTTGGCCCAGGGTGCCGGTGCGGTCAGCCGTTTCGATATCGGCATGGTGATTGCCAGCGGCCTGACCATCGGCACGCTATTCACCCTGTTCGTACTGCCAGCGGTATACCTGGCAGTAGCCAGGCAGCACGAACAGGTCTGAGCAAAGCAGGTTAGGGAGACGCTGACTAAACCAGCTTCAGTGTTAGCCCAATTGTCGCTGACCCGCCCTGCACACGCCGGGGCCCCTCCGGGCCCGGCCAATCGAGCGACTGAGCTTGTGTGCAGTTGTGCACTCCGGAGTCATGGCGAGCCGCGTAGCGGCGTGGCCATCCAGACTTACTGAAACAGCGACTCCCCGGTCAGCCCATGCTGTTCGAGAATATCGCGCAGGCGCTTGAGCGCTTCGACCTGAATTTGCCTGACCCGCTCGCGGGTCAGGCCGATCTCCCGGCCGACTTCTTCCAGCGTGCTGCTTTCATGGCCGCGCAAGCCGAAACGCCGGGTCACCACCTCACGCTGCTTCTCACTCAGCTCGGACAGCCACTGGTCGATACTGGAATTGAGGTCATCATCCTGCAGCAGTTCACAGGGATCGGTGACATGGTCGTCGGTCAGGGTGTCGAGCAGGGTCTTGTCCGAGTCGGGCCCCAGCGACATGTCCACCGAGGCCACCCGCTCGTTTAGCCCAAGCATGCGTTTGACATCCTCGACCGGCTTGTCGAGCAGTTGGGCAATTTCTTCTGGCGACGGTTCGTGATCGAGCTTTTGGGTCAGCTCACGCGCAGCGCGCAGGTAGATGTTGAGTTCCTTGACCACATGAATCGGCAGACGGATGGTGCGGGTCTGGTTCATGATCGCCCGCTCGATGGTCTGGCGGATCCACCAGGTGGCGTAGGTCGAGAAGCGGAAGCCACGTTCCGGGTCGAATTTCTCGACCGCCCGGATCAACCCCAGATTACCCTCTTCGATCAGATCAAGCAGAGTCAGCCCACGATTGACGTAGCGCCGGGCAATCTTCACCACCAGTCGCAGGTTGCTTTCAATCATGCGTTTGCGCCCGGCCGGGTCACCCTTCTGCGCCAGTCGCGCAAAGTGGACCTCTTCCTCGGGAGTCAATAGCGGGGAAAAACCGATTTCATTCAGATAAAGCTGGGTGGCGTCGAGTTGCTTGGTGAACTCGAACGCATTCTCGCGCTTGTGGTTACGCGGTGTTGCGGTCTTGGTGCGAGTATCAGAGCCTTCCATGTTGCCCTCCTCATCGTCCATGCCGTCGCCCTCGAACAGTACGACATCGTCCTCTACAACGTGTTCAGGCTCGTTATTATTATTGCGTGCCATTATTGCGTGCCCCATTCCAGTCGAATCACGATTCGGTACCAGATCCCGAAGGATCACAGCGGTCCCCCACAACCTGTCAGCAGGCCAAAGCATCACCCTCCTGGTAACCCTCCTCAGCCTATCTGGCAGCCTGCCTATAATCTATGACAACCATATTGCGATTATTCACCGGCCTTCACAGTTTGGGTAAATACGTCAAAGGATCAACCGGTTGCCCCCTGCGACGTATTTCAAAATGCAACTTAACCCTGTCAGTGCCGGTACTACCCATCTCGGCGATCACCTGCCCCGCCTTGACCTGGTCCCCCTCATTGACCAACAAACGGTTGTTGTGGGCATAGGCACTGAGATAGGTGTCATCGTGCTTGATGATAATCATCTCGCCATAACCGATGAGACCACGCCCGGCATAGACCACCGCACCGTCTGCAGCAGCCTTCACAGGCTGTCCCAATTGGCCGGCAATATCAATCCCTTTATTCAAACTTCCGTTTGACTGAAACCGGGCGATCAACGGCCCTTGAGCTGGCCAGTTCCAACCGGACACCCGCGAAGGCACGCTGGGTGATGCTGGAGTGGCTGCTGGCGTAGCAGGACGGCTGGCCGGGGCCGGGGCGGTAGCTCTGGGCTGGGTGGCTGGAGCGGTTGTCCGGGGTGGCGTTGTCGCTGGCCGGCTAGTGGCTGCGGTCGTGGCTGGCCGCGCGGTTTGGGTAGTGCGGGCGGGCGTGCCGGCAGTACCTGGACGCAGGCTGATGCGCTGACCCGGGTAGATGGTATAAGGCGCGTTGAGGTTGTTGTTGGCGGCCAGCGCACGCCAATCCCAGCCGTAGCGGAAGGCGATTTGATACAGCGTCTCACCGCGCTGCACGGTGTGCTGGCCGGAAGTGACCTGTTGCGCCGTCTGGGCCCGCTGGCCACCGCGGCTGCGGTCATCGATCGGTACCGTGGTCGACGGTCCTGCGCAGGCAGCCAGCAGCCCGGCCAGCAGCATCAACCCCAGCTGCCGCCCCCGCGCCATTAGCGGTCCGCCCACCACAGACATCCCCATGACCCATTCAGCTCCTAACGGTTCCGCATCAGCGCTCGGCCTGGCGTCCCCAATATTCCAGTGTCAACACTAATACCACGGCAAGCAGCATCAACGCCAACCCACCCTGCCAGTAGGCTGGCTCACCGGTGAGCTGCTGAAACTGGGCCGGCCAGACATTGCTCTGCACCAACGGTTCAAGCTGACCCTGTGAGTTCTCACGCCAGCTCAGGGTCTGCTTCCACGGCCAGACTTTATTCAGCGAGCCAATCAGCAAACCGGTCAGAAACGCCAGGGTGACACTGCGGGCATGGCTCAGCAGCCAGGACAGCAACCGCGAGAAACTCAGCAAGCCGGCCACGCAGCCCAGAATGAAGATTGCCAGCAACCCGACATCGAAGTTTTTGACCGCCTGCAACACGCTTGCGTACAGCCCCAGCAGCAACAGAATGAAGCTACCGGAAATGCCGGGCAGGATCATCGCGCAGATAGCAATCGCTGCGCCCAGGAAGATCACCGGGCCGGTAACCGGTAACTGCAGCGGAACCGCCACGGTAATCAGATAGGCAAATACCGTGCCGAGCAGCAGAGCCAGCACGCTCCAGGCGCTCCAGCGTGGAATCTGCCGTCCAACCAGCAATACCGAGACCACAATCAGACCAAAGAAGAACGACCAGATCAGTTGCGGGTGCTGTTCCAGCAAGTAACTGATCAGTCGTGCCAGACTGGCAATACTGGTAAAGATGCCGGCCAGCAGAATGCACAGAAAGGTTCCGTCAATGGCCTGCCAGGTCTCGCGCACACGCCCACGGGCCAGCCACAGCAACTTGTTCGGCGTGCAGGCAGCAACCGCCGCCAGCAGCCGATCGTAGATGCCACTGATGAATGCGATAGTCCCGCCAGACACACCAGGCACCACATCCGCAGCGCCCATGGCCATGCCCTTGAGAAAAATGGCCAGAAAAGCCAGACCACGCTTGATCGGGTTACTCAAGAATTGATGGCTCCTGCCAACAAGGGAACAAAACGTACCGGTTCGACCTGCTGACGGATGAACTGTTCCCCGTCACGAATGATCAGGGTCAGGTATTGCTCACGCGCGCCGACCGGGATCACCATGCGGCCTCCGTCGGCCAGCTGTGCCAGCAGCTCGGCCGGCACTTCGGCCGGTGCTGCGGTAACCATGATCGCGTCATAGGGTCCGTACTGAGGCCAGCCCCAGTTGCCATCGGCATGCCGAAACACCACGTTACGAATATTGATGTCCTTGAGCACCGCCTTGGCCCGCTCCTGCAGTGGCAGGATGCGTTCAACGGTAAAGACCCGTTCGACCACCTGGGCCAGAATCGCAGTCTGGTAACCCGAGCCGGTGCCGACCTCCAGCACCTTGTCCAGCGGCCCGCCACCGAGCAGCAGCTCGGTCATACGCGCGACTATGTAGGGCTGCGACAGGGTCTGATTGTGGCCAATCGGCAATGCGGTATCTTCATAAGCCCGGTGCGCCAGCGCCTCATCAACGAACAGATGCCTGGGGGTACGGCGAATCGCTTCGAGTACCTGCAAGTTGCGGATGCCCTCCTCGAACAGCCGTTCCAGCAAACGTTCGCGGGTACGCTGCGAGGTCATGCCAATGCCGTGTTTATAAAGATCTTCGCGCACGCTCATATACCCAGGTCGTTCAGCCAGTCACCGAGGCGGTCGAATACCTCGAAATGGGTCTTGTCGATCCGCAGTGGCGTTACCGACACGTAGCCCTGCATAACCGCATGGAAATCGGTGCCGTCGCCACCATCCTCGGCATCGCCAGCCACCGAAATCCAGTAGCCTTCCTTGCCGCGCGGGTCGACCCATTTGACCGGCTTGGCAGCCCGCGCCCGGTGCCCCAACCGGGTTAGCTGAATGCCTTTGATATGCTCCAGCGGCAGGTTGGGAATATTGATATTGAGCACCGTTCGCGGTGGCAATTCAAGCTGCTCGTGGGCCGTCACCAGTTGCCGGGCGATGGCCGCAGCCGCCGGAAGATTGTCCGGCTGACGCCCGACCAGGGAAAAGGCCATGGCCGGTCGCGCCAGGAAGCGTCCTTCCAACGCAGCCGCCACTGTGCCGGAGTAGAGCACATCATCTCCCAGGTTGGCGCCCAGGTTGATACCCGCAACCACCATGTCGACGCTGTCGTCGAACAACGCATTGAGCCCCAGGTGCACGCAATCGGTCGGCGTACCGTTCAAACCGATAAAGCCGTTGTCCAGGGTGAACGGGCGCAAGGGCTTGTCCAGGCTCAGGGCGCTGCTGGCGCCGCTGCGGTCTTCGGCCGGAGCCACTACCACGCAGTCGGCATAATCCTCGAGCGCGCCATGCAGCGCCTTGAGCCCCGGCGCCAGTACGCCATCGTCATTGGCAATCAGAATACGCATCAGATATCACTTTGCAGGCTGCCCTGCGAGTTGCTGGTCAACTCAACCAGCTCACGCAATACCGCTGTAGCGAAACAGCCGGTCGGCAGGGTGAATTCAAGTTCAAGACAATCCGCTGACGGATAATGCCACGTCAGGCCGCTGATGGGGAGGCGCAAAACACGTCGCTCCTGCTTCAGGCCAGCGGCCGCCAGCCAGGCGACCAACTCGGCCTCGGCTGCCGCCTGCGTCAATTCCAGGGTCAGGGTATCGGCACCGACCGCCGGCTCGCCCTGCCCCCACAAGGGACCGGTGGGATGCAGATCCAGCGCGGCCAGGCGCGGGTCATCCGCTACCAGCTCAGTGGCCGGGAAATGGCTACGACTATCGGTAAAGGCCAACAGATCGCCGGGCAATACCTGATCCCAGCTTCCGGCCCCAACCCGCTCAGCCAACACCCGATTGAACAGCAGACTACGGGCGCTCGACAGCAGCCGCGAGCGCGTACCCCTGGCCGGTGGTAAGGCCGCGCGCTGAGCCCAACTGCGCGCCTGTTCGATATTGCCGCCCTGATGGCCAAAACGCTGGGGCCCGACATAGTTGGGCACACCGGCGACCGCCAGTTGCTGCAAACGCTGCTCCAGCGCTGCGCGATCGGCCTGCAGTTCATGCAGGCGAATGAGGAACCGGTTGGCGCTGTGAGCGCCACGCTGCAGCTTGCGTCGATGCCGACCCTGAGCGCTGCAACGCAGCTCATCCGACCACAGCGCAGACAGATCCGGGTCAGCCTTGCCCGGTAGTTGCACGCTGAACCATTGCCGAGTCAGGGCCTGGCGATCCTTGAGCCCGGCATAGCTGACATCACGCACAGCCACACCCGCCGCCCGCGCCAGTCGGCGGGCCACTTCTTCGGTATTGAGACCGCGCTTTTCCAGCAGCAACCACAGATGCTCGCCCTCGCCGCTGAGCGGAATATCGAGCACTTCGGTTACCTGAAAGTCGTCCGGCGTAGCCTTGAGCCACGCGCTGCCGCAAGGGGCGCCCCAGGCCCGGGGGCCAAGTAGTTGCTCTTCGGTCATCGGGGCAACAACAGGGCCACAGCGTGAACGGCGATACCCTCCTCCCGTCCGGTGAACCCCAGCTTTTCGGTAGTAGTGGCCTTGACATTGACCTGATCGAGCTCAACGCCCAGATCAGCAGCGATATGAGCACGCATGCTCTCGATGTGTGGCGCCATCTTCGGCGCCTGGGCAACGATGGTGGCATCGACGTTGCCGACCTGCCAACCCTTATCCTGCACCAGGCTCAGCGCATGGCGCAGCAGCACCCGGCTGTCGGCACCTTTGAAACGGGGATCGGTATCAGGAAAGTGCCGACCGATATCGCCCAGCGCCGCAGCGCCGAGCAAGGCATCGGTCAGGGCATGCAGCAATACGTCACCATCGGAGTGGGCAATCAGCCCATGGTGATGAGCAATCCGAACCCCTCCCAGGGTAATGAAATCACCATCCCCAAAGCGGTGAACATCGTAACCGTGACCTATGCGCATTGCTTACCCCGCCTGCAGAAAACCGGGGGGTGATGTTACCCTGTTTACCCTCTACAAGGTAGGAGCGGCCTTGCTCCTGCCCCCTTGTTTCGCGGCTGCCAGGCGCCCCTACTGAAGCTATTTACCGTGCGACCTAAGCATCAGTCAATGCACGGGCATGATGACTCAGGTGGTCATCGATGAAGCTGGCAATGAAGTAGTAACTGTGGTCATACCCCGGCTGGCGCCGCAGTGTCAGCGGATGCCCGGCCTTCGATGCCGCCAGGACCAGCGCCTCAGGCTTGAGCTGCTCAACCAGAAAGCTGTCGTCCTCGCCCTGATCGATCAACAGCGGCAACTGCTGCTCGGCAGTGGCAATCAGCTCACAGGCATCCCAGGCCTTCCAGGCCTCACGATCAGCCCCAAGATAATTACCCAGCGCCTTGTGCCCCCAGGGGCAATTGCTTGGATTGCTGATCGGCGCAAAGGCCGACACCGATTGGTAACGCCCGGGATTTTTAAGTGCACAGATCAACGCTCCGTGCCCACCCATCGAATGACCGCTGATCGCGCGTCGATCCGACACCGGGAAGTTGGCCTCGATCAGCGCTGGCAACTCGCTGACAACATAGTCGTACATGCGGTAATGCCGTGCCCAGGGCTGCTCGGTGGCATTGACATAGAACCCGGCGCCCAGGCCGAAATCGTAGGCGCCCTCGGGGTCGTCCGGCACACCATCGCCTCGCGGGCTGGTATCCGGCGCAACAATCACCAGACCCAGCTCGGCGGCCAGTCGCTGGGCTCCAGCCTTCTGCATGAAGTTTTCATCAGTACAGGTCAGCCCCGAGAGCCAATACAACACCGGCAGCGGCCCGCCCTGGTCGGCCTGCGGCGGCAGGTAAATGGCAAAGACCATATCGCAGCCCAGCACCTGCGAGCGGTGCCGGTACCGCTTGTGCCAGCCGCCAAAGCTTTTGTTGGCGGCAACCAGTTCCAGAGCCGTTGTCATGCCTGCTCCTTGAAATGAATCACCGTGCGAATGCTCTTGCCTTCGTGCATCAAATCAAAGGCCTCATTGATCCGCTCAAGCCCCATGGTATGGGTGATGAAGGTATCCAGCGGAATTTCGCCGGTCTGAGCCTTGGCCACATAGGACGGCAGTTCGGTCCGGCCCTTGACCCCACCGAAGGCGCTACCACGCCAGACCCGACCGGTAACCAACTGGAACGGACGGGTGCTGATCTCGGCCCCGGCTGGCGCCACGCCGATGATGGTCGACTCGCCCCAACCCTTGTGGCAGCACTCCAGCGCCGCACGCATCAACTGCACATTGCCGACACACTCGAAGCTGTAGTCCACGCCGCCATCAGTCATGTCGACGATGACTTCCTGAATTGGCTTCTCGTGCTCCTTGGGGTTGACGAAATCGGTGGCGCCCAGCTCCTCGGCAATGGCGAACTTGGACGGATTGATATCGACGGCAATGATCCGGCTGGCCCCTGCCATCTTGGCGCCAATGATCGCCGCCAGACCGATGCCACCCAGACCGAAAATGGCCACGGTAGCGCCAGCCTCAACCTTGGCCGTATTGAGTACCGCGCCGATCCCGGTGGTCACCCCACAGCCCAACAGGCAGACCTTTTCCAGCGGTGCTTCTTTGGGAATCACTGCCACCGACACTTCCGGCAATACGGTGTATTCAGAGAAAGTCGAACAGCCCATATAGTGGTAGACCGGCTCGCCGTTGTAGCTGAAACGGCTGGTACCGTCGGGCATCAGCCCCTTGCCCTGGGTGGTGCGCACCGAGCTGCACAGGTTGGTCTTGCCGGATTTGCAGAATTTGCACTCGCGGCATTCGGCGGTATACAGCGGAATCACGTGATCACCGACCTTGACCGAGGTCACGCCCTCGCCCACAGCCTCGACAATCCCACCGCCCTCGTGGCCGAGAATGCACGGGAACACCCCTTCGCTGTCCTGCCCCGACAGGGTGTAGGCATCGGTATGGCAGACGCCACTGGCAACGATACGCACCAGCACTTCACCAGCCTGGGGCGGCGCGACATCCACCTCAACGATCTTCAACGGTTCATTGGGGGCAAAGGCTACAGCGGCGCGAGACTTGATCATGGGGCTCTCCATGGAAGGTTGGTGTTTAATTGCACCAGTGTAGTAGAGCCATCAATTGTGGATAATCTCCCAATCAACAAAACATTATTGCTAGTCAGGGATAATCATGAACCAATGGGAAGGCATCGATGAGTTCGTTGCGGTCGCCGAACTGGGCCACTTCAGCGGCGCCGCCACACGTCTGGGCGTGTCCTCCTCACACGTCAGCCGCCAGGTAGCCCGGCTGGAAGATCGCCTGCAGACCCGCCTGTTCTACCGCAGCACCCGCCGAGTCAGTCTGACCGAAGCTGGCCAGACCTTCCTCCAGCACTGCCAGCGGCTGATCGATGCCCGCGACGAAGCCCTGCAGGCGATCACCGATCTGGGCGGCGAACCCAAAGGCCTGCTGCGCATGACCTGCGCGGTCGCCTACGGCGAAAGCTTCATCATGCCGCTGGTCAACGAGTTCATGCAGCAGCATCCGCAACTGCGGATCGAGATGACCCTGACCAATCAGACCCTGGACCTGCTGCACGGCAGTTACGACCTGGCAATCCGTCTGGGCCGGCTGCAGGACTCCAGCCTGATCGCCACCCGTCTGGCACCCCGACGCATGTATCTGTGCGCCGCACCCAGCTACCTGGCCCGCTATGGCGCCCCGCACAGCCTGTCGGAACTGCCGAGGCACAACTGCCTGATCGGCAGCAGCGATACCTGGACCTTCCAGCAGGATGGCCGCGAACTGCCGATCCGGGTACACGGCAACTGGCGCTGCAACAGCGGCCAGGCGGTATTGGATGCGGCGCTGCGCGGCTTCGGCCTATGCCAATTGCCGGATTACTATGTGCGCGAACACCTGCGCAGCGGCGCCCTGCGCGCCCTGCTCAACCAGCACCAGCCGCCACACACCGCGGTCTGGGCACTGTATCCCCAGCAGCGGCATCTGTCGCCCAAGGTCCGGCAACTGGTCGATCACCTCAAAGCCGGCCTGGCCCAGCGCGCGGAATACCAGCAAGACTGAAAACACTGCTTTGTGATGGTGCAACGCCAGTAGGCGCTGCACTAAAAGGCAGAGCGACCAGCCAGACCATCACCCCCGCCTCCCGGCAAGTGCCCGGTTTAGCCGCATCCGGCGACTTGGCACAGTTTTTTCATTCCTCCAGAGAAAGTTTAATTCCTGAAACTCACCAGCCCTGCTGGTCAACAACCCTCTGGGGAGCCAAAACCGATGGATGGATTATCTATAGAAGTCGCCTACGCGCTGGATACCTTCTACTTTCTGATGTGCGCCGCCCTGGTGATGTGGATGGCAGCCGGCTTCGCCATGCTCGAAGCCGGACTGGTCAGGGCCAAGAACACCGTTGAAATCCTCAACAAGAATGCCCTGCTGTACGGCATCGCCTGCACCGTCTACCTGCTGGTCGGCTACAACGTCATGTACCCGGACAGCCCGATCAGCTCGGTAATCCCCAATCTCGGCTTCCTGCTCGGTGAGGACAACAGTGCCGAGGCCGTGTTAGCCGGTGGTGATGACGCACCCTACTACTCGAACATGGCTGACTTCATCTTCCAGGCGGTGTTTGCCGCCGCGACCATGTCGATCGTCTCCGGCGCCGTGGCCGAACGTATGCGCCTGTGGCCGTTCCTGGTGTTTGCAGTATTCATGGTCGGCTTCATCTACCCGGTCGAAGGCTACTGGAAATGGGGTGGCGGCTTCCTCGACCAACTGGGCTTCCAGGATTTCGCCGGCTCGGTCGTGGTACACATGGCTGGTGCTGCCGCTGCTCTGGCTGCGGTGATTCTGGTTGGCCCGCGCAAAGGTCGCTACGGCAAGAACGGCGAAGTTTTCGCGATTCCCGGGGCCAACCTGCCACTGGCCACCCTCGGCATGTTCATCCTGTGGATGGGCTGGTTCGGCTTCAACGGCGGTTCGGAACTGAAGATCGCCAATGTCGAAGAGGCCAACGCAGTCGCCAAGATCTTCGTCAACACCAACGCCGCAGCCGCCGCCGGCATGGTCGTGGCCGCGCTGTTCTCCCGCGCCCTGTTCGGCAAGACTGACCTGACCATGACCATCAACGGTGCGCTGGCCGGCCTGGTCTCGATCACCGCCGAGCCGCTGGCGCCAAGTGCCGGCCTGGCGGTAATGATCGGGGCCGTGGGTGGCATCGTCGTGGTGCTATCGGTCCTGGCCCTGGACAAGTGCAAGCTGGATGACCCGGTAGGCGCCATCTCGGTTCACGGCACCGCCGGTATCTGGGGCATCTTCGCGGTGCTGCTGAGCAACGAAGACGCCACTTTCTTCGGTCAGTTGATCGGCACCGTGGTGACCTTCGCCTGGATGTTCGGCATGTCCTTCATCGTACTGTTGGCGATCAAGGCGGTGATGGGGCTGCGGGTCAGCGAAGAAGAGGAACTGGTCGGCATGGATCTGGAAGAGTGTGGCATGTCGGCCTATCCGGAGTTTGCCCCGGCCAGCCAGCCGATGGTCACCCCGCCCAAGGCACCGGGTGCCCACAGCAAGGAACCGCTCGCCAGCGACAACCCACTCACGGCCAAGTAACCGGCACACAGCAAAAAGGGGCCGCAACGGCCCCTTTTTGCATGCCCGCCTCAGACTCAGTTGTGCTGCTGGGCTCGCTGCTGCAGCTCAGGATCGGTTTGAATACGGGTGGCGATTTCGTTGTAACGCCCCACATCCAGGCCTTCATCCTGTACAGCTTCGACCATTTTCTCCTGGGCCTCCAGTTGCAGTGACTGGGCCTCTTCCTGGTTGTCTACCTGACCCAGGCGCTGGGAGAAATCATCGCGGATCTCGTTAACCTTGCTTTCAGCACTGACAAACTTCTGCAGATCGGCATCGCTAACCGGTGCGGCGGCCTGCTGCTCAGGCTGGCCATACTGCTGCCCGGCGGCCGGATCCTGGGCCTGGGCCATGGCCACAGGGGCGGCGATGGCGAATGAAGCAAAACCCATGGCGATAGTCAGTTTTTTCAAAGTAGTCATGCACTTCTCCTTTGTTGAAGTCACCCAACACATTCCAAGAGCCGTGCCAATTCACCAAAATCAACAACAAGACCATGATTTAAAAGGAAAAAACAATAAAAAATCGAAATTTTAAAACACGCTGGAGCTGGCGACTTTTCCAGCAATAATGTATACATTTTAAACATGAGCAAAAAATACCCGTTCAGATTCAACACAGTTACCCGCCCCGTAGGCCTGCGACGCTTGAGTAGTCTGCAACGTACCCTGCTGCTGTTTGTGGTTCTGCCTTTGCTGATCCTTACCGCCCTGGGCATCCGCTTTGGCCTGGGCCAGGCCAGCCAGTTTCAGGAGCAACGGCTGAAGAACGATCTGGAGCTGATCGGCCGGGCAATCAGCATTCCGGTCGGCGCCGCACTGGGCCAGGATGATCGCCAGGCCATCGAACTGGCCCTGGGTTCAGTGTTTGTGCTTGGCGAGGTCTATGGCGCCTCGGTGTTCGATGTCAACGGTACCCGCATCGCCTCGGCCGGCATTACCGAAAGCGACCTCAGCCGCACCACCATTCCCGAACGGATCGTCGCCACCGGGGAAAAGCAGGAAGCCTATAGTCGGGTGGCCGGGCGCGAGCTGTTCTCACACTTTCTACCTCTGTTTGACAACGCCGGGCAGATCAAGGGCCTGATTCAGATCACCCGCCGTGCCAGCGATTTCAGCCGGGCGCTGGACCAGTTGAAGATCATCGCCTGGCTGCTCTGGGGGCTGCTCGGGCTGAGCATCCTTGGCGCCGTGCTACTGGGTCATTACGGCGGTATTGGCCGGCATGTCGACAAGCTGCTGGCCCATATGCAACGCGTCGCCCAGGGCGATCATTCACACCGGGCCGCGCTGGAGGGTCCAAGCGAGGTCGCCACACTGGCCGCCGGCCTGAACCAGATGCTCGACAGCATCGAACGCACCCAGCGTGAGCTTGATGAACACAGGACCGCCGAAACCCAACTGTTGGCCCGGCTCAAAGACAACGAAAAAATGGCCGCCATTGGCGGCATGGCCCGGGGCATCGCACATGAACTGGGCGCGCCACTGAGCGTGATTGACGGCCGTGCCAGACGTCTGCAACGCAGCGCTGAACTGGATGAGCAGCAACAACGCCAGCTCGACGGCATCCGCTCTCAGGTAGCCCGCCTGACCCATACCGTGCGCCAACTCTTGGACTACTGCCGGCCCATGGCACCGCAACCGCGCAGCCTGGAACCGGCCCAACTGATCGAAACCGTGACCGAAGCCATGCGTCCGGAACTGGAAGCCAGCGGCAAACAGCTCCAGACCGAGATTCCCACCGGGCTGCCGACTCTGACCGGCGATGCCGGACGCCTGGAACTGGCCTTGCTCAACCTGTTGCGCAACGCCCTGCAAGCAGCCCACCAAAGCATTCAGCTCAGCCTCAAGACTGAAGGCGAACACCTGCTGATCCTGATCCGTGATGACGGCCCGGGGCTACCGCCCACAATAACGGTCGAGCAACTGCTGGAACCCTTCTTTACCACCAAATCTCCTGGCGAGGGCACTGGCCTGGGTCTGGCCATCGTCCAATCGGTTGCCGAAGAACACGGCGGCCAGCTGGAACTGAGCAACGCGCCCCAGGGCGGCTGCCTGGTTCGCCTGAGCCTTGCACTGAATCCGGAGAACTCCCATGCCCCAACCTGAACGCATTCTGCTGGTGGAAGATGACAGCGGCCTGCGTGAGCTGCTGCAGGAAGAACTCGAGGCCGAGGGCTATCAGGTCAGCGCCTGCGCCGATGCCGAACAGGGCGCACGGCTTCTGGCCGAGATGCAGCCAGACCTGCTGGTCAGTGATCTGCGCCTGCCCGGCGCCGACGGTCTGACCCTGCTGCAACCCAGCCATCAGCTCAGTCGCCCACCGGCAGTATTGATCATCACCGCTTTCGGCTCAGTACAACAGGCGGTTCAGGCGCTCAAGGCAGGAGCCGATGACTTTCTCACCAAACCGCTGGAAATGGATCATTTCCTCCTGACTGTCAGTCGACTGCTGGAAAACCGCCGACTGCGCACCGAAGTCCAGCGTTACCGCTCGATGCTCGCAGTCGAGCAGTTCAACGGCATCGTCGGTCAGAGTCCAGCCATGCAGCAACTGTTTCACCAGATCCGCCAGATTGCCCCGGCCGACGGCCCGGTACTGATCCAGGGCGAAAGCGGCACCGGCAAGGAACTGGTAGCCCGCGCCCTGCACGACCTCAGCGCGCGCAAGGACAAGCCCTACCTTACGGTCAACTGCGGCGGCATACCTGGCGAGCTGATGGAAAGCGAATTCTTCGGCCACGCCGCCGGAGCCTTCACCGGCGCCCGGCAGCAACGCGCCGGGCTGTTCCAGCAGGCCAACGACGGCAGCCTGCTGCTCGACGAACTCGGTGAAATGCCGCTGGCACTACAGGCCAAGTTGCTCAGGGCCCTGCAAGACGGCCGCGTCCGCCCGGTCGGCAGCGATCATGAAATTCAGGTCGACGTGCGGGTCATTGCCGCCACCAACCGCAATCTGAGTGACGCAGTTGCCGCCGGCGAGTTCCGCGAGGATCTGTTCTACCGGCTGGAAACCTTCACCCTCCAGGTGCCCCCGCTACGCGCCAGGGGCGATGATATCCAGCGCCTGGCCGAGCTGTTTCTGACCCGCTTCAACACCCGGCGCCAGCGACGTATTCGCGGGTTTACCGATGAAGCGCTGGCGTTGCTGCTCAGTTATAACTACCCCGGCAATGTCCGCGAACTGGAAAACGCCGTCGAGCGTGCCGCCACTTTCTGCAGCGGTCCCTACATAGACGCCGCCGACCTGCCCCAGCGCATCCGTGACAATAGTGCTGAACAGGAAACGTCCAGCTCCAGTCAAGGCTCGGCCTTCAACCTCCCGCTCAACCAGGACCCGAGCGGCCTGCCCGACCTGGAAAGCGTCCAGCGCCAGTACATCCACCAGGTACTAAAAGCCACCGGCGGCAACAAGCGCAAGGCCGCCGAGATTCTCGGCATCACTCGTCGCACGCTGTATCGCTGGCTGGAATGACTGACGATTCCGCTGCTGATTGACAGTGTCGCCAGCGGAGCCTGGCGGCTAGTCTGGCGGCACCTTGTACAGGAGCACCGCCATGGCTTTCGTCAAACCCTTCTTCGATGTCGGGCTGTTCAGCAACCGTGCAGAACAGCAGCAACAGTTCTGGACCGAACAGGTCGGCCTGAGTCTGGACCACACCCTCAAGCTCGGTGGCGGCGTACTGCAACACCGCTACCAGACCGACGCCGCCGTCATGAAAGTGAATGTCGCGCGGGATCCTCTGCCACCTGGCGGCGACGGCCCGCTGCAACAGGTGCTGGTCGCCTGCTCCGACTGCACGTCAGTCGAATCGCTGCGCGACCCTGACGGCAATCGTATAACCCGGGTGCCACCAGGCCACAGAGGCATTCAGGGTCTGGCCGTGGAGCTGCAGGTAGCCGATGTGGCTGCCAGCAGTGCCTATTACCAACAAGTGCTGGGGCTGACGCTGCAAGCGCCTGGAATTCTCACCTGTGGCCAGGGCCTGGTGTTTCTGCAACAGGGTCAGCCTGCCAACCCGTCCGGCTCAACGCCCCTGGCAGCCACCGGCTTGCGCTACCTGACCCTGCAAGTGCCCGACTGTGACGCCGCCTATGCCCAGGCGATCGCCGCAGGAGCCACTTCTGGCCGTGCGCCGGTGACGCTCGGCAGCACCGCACGGATTGCCTTCGTCATAGACCCCGACGGCCTCTGGATCGAGCTGTCCGAACGCGCCTCCTTGACCGGCAAGGCGGTCTGAAAGGCCCCAGCCCCGACGCACTCATTTACAGATTCTTTACCGAGCTCCAGCTCCCAGTTGACACTGGGGGCTTTACACTTGGCCCATGATAACTCTCTGGACCAAGCAATGAGCGCCGCAAAACCCAATCGCAAACGTCGCACCCCCTGGATCATCGCCATCGCCGTGGCCGCTATCGGCCTGTCTGGCTGGTACTGGATCAGCAATGGCCAGGGTAACCCCGAGTACACCGTTGTCAGCGTCACGCGTGGTGATATCGAAGATAGCATCACTGCCCTCGGCACTCTGGAGCCACTCAATTATGTCGACGTGGGTACCCAGGTTTCCGGCCAGCTCAAGGTTCTGCATGTCGAACTCGGTGATCAGGTCGAGCAGGGGCAACTGTTGGCCGAAATCGATCCGACCGTGTACCTGGCCCGGGTAGAAGCCAGCACCGCGCAACTGGCCAACCAGCAGGCCCAGCTCAAGGACCGCGAAGCCCAGCACGATCTGGCACGACTGCAGGCCGAACGGCAACGCAACCTGTTCCGTGAAGACGCCACCAGCCGCGAAGCACTCGAGACCGCCGAAGCCAGCCTGCGCTCAGCCGCTGCCCAGATCGATGTACTCAAGGCCCAGATCCGCCAGACCGAATCAAGCCTCAAGGCCGACCAGGCCGATCTGGGCTATACCCGGATCTACGCACCGATGACCGGCACCGTAGTCCAGCAACTGGCCAACCAGGGCCAGACCCTGAACGCCAACCAGACCGCACCAGTGGTGGTACAGATCGCTGACCTGTCGACCATGACCGTGCGCACCCAGGTATCCGAGGCCGACATCAGCCAGCTCCGCGTCGGCATGCCGGCCTACTTCTCCACTCTCGGCCAGCCGACCCGGCGCTGGGAAGGCGAGCTGCGCCAAATCCTGCCGACCCCAGAAGTGATCAACAACGTAGTGCTGTTCAACGCCCTGTTCGATGTACCCAATCCTGGCGGCGACCTGCTGCCGCAAATGAGCGCCCAGGTGTTCTTCGTCCGCGCCGCCGCTGACAATGTACTGACCGTGCCGGTGTCCGCTCTGCGTCAAGTCAACCACGCGGAACGTGGCCGTCAGGCCGACGGTATGGACCAGAGTAAGCAAGCCAGTCGCGGCCGCCCCTATGAAGTACAGGTACTGGACGCCCAGGGCCGCCCGCAGAACCGCATGGTACGTATCGGCGTGCGCACTCGCGTGCTGGCCGAGGTTATCGACGGCCTGGAAGAAGGCGACCGGGTGGTAACCGGCAACCTGCGCACCAGCGCCCAAAGCAGCCAGCCGCAAGGCGGCCCGCCGCGCAGGTTCATGTAATCATGAGTACCCCACTGATCCGCCTCGAAGGCATCGGCAGAACCTACCGCAATGGCGAGCTGGCCACGACGGTGCTGCGCGACGTCAATCTGGATATCCAGCAGGGCGAATTCGTCGCCATCATGGGTACCTCCGGCTCCGGCAAATCGACCCTGATGAATTTGCTCGGCTGCCTGGACCAGCCCAGCACCGGACGCTACCTGTTCAATGGCGAGGACATTGCCCGGTTCAGCAGCGACGAGCTGGCCAGCCTGCGGCGCAAGACCTTTGGCTTCATCTTTCAGAGCTATCACCTGATCCCCTCGGCCACCGCCACCGAGAACGTCGAGGTACCGGCTATCTACGCCGGCCTGCCGCGTGAACAACGGCACCAGCGGGCCCAGGAACTGCTTACCGAACTGGGCCTGGGCGAACGCCTGAACAACCGGCCCAGCCAGCTTTCCGGTGGTCAGCAGCAACGGGTATCGATCGCTCGGGCGTTGATGAACGACGCCCAGGTAATACTGGCCGACGAGCCCACCGGCGCACTCGACAGCCAGAGCGGCCGCGATGTACTGGCCCTGCTCAAACAACTGCACCAGCGCGGCAAAACCGTCATCGTGATCACCCACGACCGCGACGTGGCCAGCCATGCCGACCGGCTGATCGAAATCCGCGACGGCCAGATCATTCATGACAGCGGCAACCCGACGCCGGAGCAACAGACCCTAGCCACACCGGTGGCCGACGAAGATCACCCCGCCAGCGCCGCCCTGGCCGATACCGGCGAGGCCGTGCGCATGGCCCTGCGGGCACTCAAGGCCAACCTGTTCCGTACCGTACTGACCCTGCTTGGTATCGTCATCGGCGTAGCCTCGGTGGTGGTGATGCTGGCAGTTGGCAACGGCGCCCGCCAGGAAGTGCTGGACCGCATCAGTTCGATGGGCACCAACCTGCTGCTGGTACGCCCCGGCGCGCCCAACACCCGGCGCTCGCAGGACGGCTCCACCAACACCCTGACCGTGCAGGATGCCGAACAGGCCGCCCTGGTCGACAACGTGGTCGCCGCCGTACCGGAAATGAACGGCCGGGTCACAGTGCGCAGCGGCAACACCGACTACCAGACCCAGGTCACCGCCACCAGCGCCGACCTGCCCATCGCCCGCGACTGGCCGGTGGCCTCGGGCGTGTTCATCAACGACGAGGACGACCAGCGCTATGCTGCCGTCGCCGTGCTCGGACGTACCGTGGCCACCAATCTGTTCGGCAACGCCGACCCGATTGGTGAATACGTGCTGATGAACAATGTCCCGTTCCAGGTCATCGGGATCATGAGTGAAAAAGGCGCCGCCCCTTGGGGAGCCGATCAGGACGACGTGGTCTTCGTCCCGCTCAACACCGGCAGCCTGCGCCTGATCGGCCAGCGCTACCTGAACTCGATCACCGTCATGATCGACGATCTGCGCCAGGCAGATGCCACCCAGGAAGCGGTGTTCCAGGCCATCCTGCAGTCGCATGCCGGGGTCGAAGACTTCCAGATCCGTAACATGGCCTCACTGCTGGAAAACGTCGCCCAAACCCAGAACACCTTCACCGTGTTGCTCGGCTCGATCGCCGCCATTTCCCTGCTGGTAGGCGGCATCGGCGTAATGAACATCATGCTGGTCAACGTCACCGAACGCACCCGCGAGATCGGCATCCGGGTCGCCACCGGTGCCCGTACCAGCAACATCCTCCAACAGTTCATCGTCGAGGCCGTGGTGGTCTCGGCCATTGGCGGCGCCCTGGGCGTGATCGGCGGCCTGGCCTTTGCCGGCGGCCTGCAGTTCTTCGGCACTGCCATCCAATTTACAACCGGCCCGGTACTGCTGGCCTTCGGCTGCGCTTTCGCTACCGGCCTGATCTTTGGCTACATGCCCGCCCACAAGGCGGCGCACCTTGACCCTGTGGTGGCTCTCAGTGCGGATTAAACCGACCTTTCTTAAACCGACTCTGATCACCGCAGCCCTGGCCCTCAGCGGCTGCGCCATCAACGCACCGCTGCCAGACGCTCAGATTGCTGCGCCGACCCAGTGGAGCCAGCCAGCTGATCAGTCAAGCTGGCCGACCAGCGCCACTTGGGACAGTTACGGTTCCGCCGAACTCCAGGCGCTGCTGCAACGCGCCCGCACCAACAACCTGGATCTGGCCAGCGCTGCCAGCCGCCTAGTGCAGGCCGATGCTCAATTGCGCCAGACCGGCGCCAGCCTGCTACCTCAGGCCAGCGGTGGCCTGGGCACCACCCGCAGTGACAGCAGCCGAACCGATGCCAATGGCGACAGCAGCCGCACCAGCTACAGCGCCAACCTGAATGTCAGCTATGAAGTCGACTTCTGGGGCCGCAACCGCAATCTGGTGGAGTCGGCCCGGGCCAGCCTGGACGCCAGCCGCTTCGACTACTCGACCCTGATGCTCAGCATCGAGGCCAGCGTCGCCAACACCTGGTTCCAGCAGTTGGAAACCGAACGCCGCCTGCTCCTGGCGCGCGAGAATCTGGCAGCCGCCGAGCGGGTACTGGAACTGGTCGAAGCCCGTTACCGCTACGGCGCTGCCGACAGTCTGGAACTCAGCCAGCAGCGCACCCTGGTCACCCAGCAGCGGGCCAGCCTGCCAAGCCTGGAGCAGCAACAACTGGCCCTGCGCAACGCCATGGCCCTGCTGCTCGGCGAAGCACCGGACGCCGAACTGCCAGTTCCCGGCGATCTGCAAAGCCTCCAGTTCCCGGCTATCGAAGCCGGCTTGCCAGCCGAGCTGTTGCAGCGCCGCCCGGACATCCGCGCCAGCGAAAGCCGGCTGGTCGCCGCTAATGCTGATCTGGGCGCCGCCCGCGCAGCCCTATACCCCAGCATTCAGTTGACCGGCCAGTACGGCGCCCAAAGCCTGGCGCTCTCGACCCTGGTCAACAACCCAGTCACCAGTTGGTCACTGGCCGCCGGCCTGACCCAGCCGATTTTCCAGGGCGGGCGCCTGCGTGCCCAGGTAACCCAGGCCGAAGCCCGGCAGGAAGAACTGCTGATCGACTATCAACGCAGCATACTGAGTGCCTTTGGCGAGGTGGACACCGCCCTTGGCGCCCTGCGTCAGGCTCAGGTGCGTCACGACTATCTGGCCCAGGCCACCGAAGAAGCCGAACTGGCCTTCCGCCTGGCCGAAACCCGTTACCGCGCCGGTGCCATCACCCTGCAAACCCTGCTCGACACCCAGCGCACCCTGTTCCAGAGCCAGGACAGCCTGGCCCAGCAACGCTCAGCCTGGCTGCAGGCCAGCGTTGATCTGTTCCGGGTACTGGGCGGCGGCTGGGCCGAAACCAGCGATAGTTAAGTGGGCGCGCATGCGCCCAACAAAAAAGGCCCCATCGGCGTATGCCGTGGGGCCTTTGCTCTACCCTGTGATCAGAGCTTGTCGCTGAAGTCGCGCAGCTCCTGCTGGGCCTTCTCCTTGGTCCAGCCATAGCGTTCTTGCAGCTTGCCGGTCAGATAATCGCTGTGGCCTTCGACCACATCCAGATCGTCGTTAGTCAAGTTGCCCCAACGCTCCTGAATCCGGCCGCGCAACTGCTTCCACTTACCCTTGATGATATCGCTGTTCATGTTGCCTCCTGGTCGACTGAACCGGGCCGGGAGTCTCCCGGCCCACGGTGTCATGACTTATTCGGCTACTTGCAGAGCGTCAGCGGAAACGTCCTGGACACCCTCGATGTTCCGGGCAGTGCTGATGGCCAGATCACGCTCGGCCTCGGTAGCCACCACACCCGACAGCGTCACCACGCCCTGCTTGGTCTCAACCCCGATATCCATCGCGCTCAAAGCCGATTCGGCAACGAAGCTGGATTTGACCTTCCCGGTGATCCAGGTATCCGAAACACTCTGCTGAGCAGAGTCCATGGCATCAGCAGCCCTGTCGCGGGTAGTGTATTCATCGGCATGTACGCTGGCGGACATGGCAAGACCCAGCGCAGCGGCAGTCAGGGTGGCAATGGCAAAACCTTTGGTAGACGTTTTCATGGATTCAACTCCTGTTGCTTTCCAGTCAACTCTGCAACTCAAAACAAGCTGCAGGCTCACAGGGACTGTCGCAAGCCCTGTGCCAACTCGACAAACAACACAAAATCCATATTTTTCAATTATTTAAAGAACACACAAAACTATATGAATCGTGCAATTCACCGAATCGGCTCGCCTCCGGCCGTGCAAATTGCATGACCCGGCCACGGACTCCAGCTAGCCGCAGCCGAACGACGGCGGTAAGCTACCCATCCCGAGAGTACACGGGCAGCTCCCCGGCGAGCAGCGCTTATCAACCGGCTCTCAACCTGTTTTCAGCCAAGGGAGAACACCGTGTCAGCCATCCTGCACATCGCCACCCTGTGCAATCGCCAGTTCCAACTTCATCCGGCTTCACTACGTCAGGTAATCGTGCATCTGGATGGCCTCGACGCCCTGTGCAAAACCCTTGGCGTCACCCCGATCAGCCACTTCATCGACCTCACTGCAGTGGAATTCGAAGAAGCGGCAGCCCTGGCTGGCGACACCAATACCTCCAGCAGCCTCGATCCGGAAACCGGGCTGGCCTATGGCATCGAAGACATGGAATGGCTGCCGATCAGTACCGGCATGATCAGCTTTGAAGCCCTGATCAGCCATCTGCAGCGCAACCACCCGAAGGAACTGAACGGCGCACCGTTAATGCAACTGGTGGAAGAACTGCAACGCTGCGAAACAACCCTGGCACCGCTGGAGATCGAAGGCGGGCAATTCAATTTGAGCGCCTGCACTCGTGCCTAGGGTCTAACGTCAACAGACCCTAATGATTTACCGCCAACAACACCTGGCCGAAACCATCCACCAGATCGTTTCCTGACAGCACTGGCAGGTGCTGTAAGGCACTGATGCTCCACAGAGAACGTAAGAAAATAGGAAATGAGCCTGTTTAGCGATAACAGAGGACTGCAATCAGGCTCGCGATAGCACCCACACCCAATGAGAACCAAGGTTCGCCGGGCGACAGCAGACTCATCCACCCCCACGACAAAAGTGCGCCCAGCACCATCGTCAGCGGCAGCACCTGATGCCAGTCCCAGCGCAGCCGCATCACCCCGTGCAAACACCCCGTTAACAGTGCCGGCACACCCCCTAACACATACCCCGCCATCACCATGACCAGAAAGACCCGGTACTCATGCACAGCCAACTCGCCTAGAAGTTGCACCATAAATGGCCCAATCACCAACAAAGTCCCGAACAAGGGTCCTATCAACGCAAAGCACAACCCTGCACGCAGTACTGGCCAGACTGATTTCATAAATCAGCCTCGTAGCGCGCCAGCATCTGCGCCTGAGTTTCCGGTTCGGCGGTATCGCCAGTCTGATCCTTGATCATTTGTCCCATGCTTGGCAGCACCTCGCGCGGCTGGCGGCTGGACTTAGCCCACAGGCCAGAGCGCATCAACGCCTTGGCGCAGTGCAGATAAGCTTCGCGCACTTCAACCCTGATCACTAGCCGTGGCGCACGCTTGTCGTCGGCAAAACGAGCGCACAATGCTGGCTCGGCCAATAAGCGCGCAATTCCGTTGACCCGAAGGGTTTCATCAATACCAGGGATCATGAACAGTAACCCGACCTCAGGCCGGGCAATCAGGTTTTCCAGAGAGTCCAATCGATTGTTGCCGGGTGAATCAGGAATCAGCAGGTGACACTCATCTTCCACCTGCACAAACCCCGGAGCCCCACCACGCGGCGAGGCATCCAGTCCAGAACTGTTGCCCGACGCCAGTACCACGAACGGTGACAGGGCAATAAAACGCTGACAGTGCTCATCCAGTTTCACCAACTGCTTTTTCAGCGCCCGCTCCTTGGCCGGCGGGTACAACGCGCGCAACGCCTCAACTGACTCAATCAACATGCCCCACTCCCTGGCAAAAAAACGAAAGCGACACTTTACCGCTCGCAGCGCAACCGGCAAGCCCCGCCCTCTGATCACAGAGCAAGAACCACAATCTCATAGCGCAGCATGCGCATTACCCCTCAAAAATGGCAGAAACAACACTTACCACTAGACCGACCGGTCTACATACTATTCCCATGAAAACCCATGACACCAAACAGCGTCTGATTCTTGCCATGGTCGATGCGCTTCAGCGCAAGGGCCTGCACGGGGTTGGTCTGAACGAATTGCTTGAGCGTGCAGAGGCGCCCAAGGGTAGCCTTTATCACCACTTTCCCGGCGGCAAGACCGAGCTGGCGGTGGCGGCCATTGAGCATATCAGCCGCAAGATCGACGTTTTCTTTGTGCAGTTGTTCAACGAGCAGCCCGACCCGTTGCAAGCCATGGAGCGCTGGCTGGAGAGCATGCTTGAACAACTGGAACACAGCCGCTTCGAGCGCGGCTGCCCGCTGGCGACCATTGCCCTGGAAAGCACCCCGGACGATGTCGAGATTCGCGCCGCCCTGGCCCAGACCTTTGCCAGCCTGCGCACAGCCCTGGCCAAGCAGCTGCACGGTTTGGGCTTTGCTGCAGAGCAGGCCGACAGTTTCGCCAGCCTGTATATCGCCCTGTACGAGGGCGGCCTGCTGCAGGCCCGTGTCGCCGGCAGCGGCGAACCGCTGAAACAGGCCGGTCAGGCCCTGTTTCGGCTCATCCATCATTACCCGCGAGATACCAGTCATGACCACAGAACTGCCGCAGATCAGGCGTGAAGACTTCCGCCTGCTGGCTACCGACGGCTACCCGCTGGCCGCCAGCATCTACCATGCCGAGCAACCCAAGGCCCACCTGCTGGTTGGCGCGGCGACCGGCGCTCCGCGCGGTTTCTATCGACGCTTTGCCGAATACGCCGCGCAGCAGGGCTTCTCTACTCTGACCCTGGACTATCGCGGCATAGGCGAATCCAAGCCCGACAACCTGCGCGGCTTCGACATGCACTATCTGGACTGGGCGACCAAGGATCTGGCCGCCGCGCTGGACTACCTGCACCGGCCCGAACTGCCGCTGTTCATGGTCGGCCACTCGTTCGGTGGCCATGCCTTTGGCCTGCTGCCCGGCCATGAACGGGTCAGCGGCCTCTACACCTTCGGCACCGGTGCCGGCTGGCACGGCTGGATGCCAGGCGTCGAACGTTATCGGGTGGCGTTCATGTGGAAAGTCGTAGCCCCGCTGATCGTCGCCAGCAAGGGCTATCTGGCCTGGGCCCGGCTGGGCATGGGTGAAGACCTGCCCAAGGGCGTCTACACCTGGTGGAAACGCTGGTGCAGCTTCCCACGCTACTTCTTCGAAGATCCCAGCATGGCCGGCATTGATGAGCAGTTCGCCCAGGTACGCACGCCGATCATTGCCGCCAACAGCCTGGACGACCTCTGGGCCCAACCGGCCTCGCGTGAGGCCTTCATGGCCGGCTACCGCAACGCCCCCTACCAGGCCCGCGATATCGACTCACAGGCCGAAGGTCTGGGTGCGATTGGCCACATGGGCTACTTCCGCGGCAACGCCCAGCCACTCTGGGACGAAGCATTGAACTGGTTCCAACAACTACAGGGTCAGGCCCAAACGGCCTAACAGGAGACACAATGAATCCGAAAAACATGACCGGCCTGGAAATCATGCAGGCCTTCGCCCAGGGGCTGTTTCCCCGCCCCGGCATATCCAGCACCATGCCGATGGACATGCAGCATGTGGAAGCCAACCGCGTAGTTTTTGCCGTCACCGCTGATGAGCGCCACACCAACCCGCTCGGCGGCGTCCACGGCGGCTTTGCCGCTACCGTGCTGGACTCGGTCACCGGCTGCGCCATCCATACCGCGCTGGCTACGGGTGAAAGCTATGGCACCATCGAACTGAACGTGAAGATGTGCAAACCCATCCCCTTCAACAAGACCCTGACCGCCGAAGGCAAGGTCATCAACATCACCTCACGCCTGGCCATCTCTGAAGGCAGCATCCGTGATGAAAACGGCACCCTCTACGCACATGCCACTGCCACCTGCATGATCTTGCGCTGAGACAAAAGATACCCAGAACGCCTCAAGAGGCGCGCCGCGACGTGGCAATCCAGCCTTTTACCAGGCAACTGGATTGCCACAGGCCAAGACCTTCGCAATGACCGCAAGCCAGTATCACCTCGGCGTTGGCACCACCTGCGAAAACACGCCCGCCCGCACCGCACTCGACCCTGCCACCATCCTCGGTCATCATGGGCAACGGCAGACTTGTTGCTGAACTCTCTCGCTAGCGGGACCCGACCATGACCCCGGAACGCCTCAATACCGAACTCGACCAACCCGCAATCATGCACAGCCAAGACCTGCCCTGGCTGGCCAGCCCGCTGGCGGGTGTCGAGCGTCGGCCCTTGTACCGCCTGGGCGGTGAACAGGCGCGCGCCACCAGTCTGGTGCGTTATGCACCCGGCAGCCATTTCAGTGCGCACCTGCATGACGCCGGGGAAGAGTTTCTGGTGCTCGAAGGCGTTTTTGAGGACCAACACGGCCAGTACCCGGCAGGCACCTATGTGCGCAACCCGCCTGGCAGCAGCCACACCCCCGGTTCAAGCACCGGCTGCATGATCTTCGTCCGGCTACGGCAGTTTCACCCGCAGGACCGCGAGCAGTTGGTGCTGCCACTGCGCACCGACGCAACCCAGCCCCTGTTCGAGAACATCCACGAACGGGTCTGGGTAGAAAAGCTCATGCCCGGCGCAACGTTCAAGCAGGACAATGCACGCGGTCTGGAGTTACTGGTGCTGGACGGCGCGGTCAACGGCAGCGACTTCGCCCTCAAGCCGCTGAGCTGGATGCGCCTGCCCGCGGGCACGCCCCTGGAAGTGGTGGCCGGTGCTCAAGGTGCGCGCCTGTGGATTAAGGACGCCACGCTTGAGCTGGGGCTGCCCTGACCCCAAGCACATAACGCCAACCCTGTGTCGCGCCCGAACGTAGCACACCAGACTGCACGCCCACCTGGGAAGCGTTGCGCGCCTGCGCAATGCTGAAACTCTCAGCCCATACAGCTCAGCAAACACCCCACAAACCGCCCCACCCCTCAACCAAACCGCGGCGCACGTTTGCCCTTGAACGCGGCGATGCCCTCGGCTGCCTCTGCCCCGCCCAGCGCCTGCGCCATCAACTGCTTCTCACGCTCCAGCTGACGCTCGAACAACTCACGCCCCGGCCCGTCCAGCAGTTCCAGAATCGCCGCCTGCGACTCACGCGGCCCGGCGGCCAACTCCTGCGCCAGCTCCAGCGCCACATCCAATGCCGCACCCTGCTCCACCACCCGGTTAACCACACCCGCCGCCGCAAAGCGCTCCACCGGCAAACGACCGCCAAACAGGGCAATCTCTGCCGCCAACTGATGCGGCAAGGTCAGGGCCAGAAAGGCCGAGCCACCACCATCGGGTACCAGCCCGGCCTTCACATAGGCCATGGAAATGTAACTGCCCTGCGCCGCCACAATCAGGTCGGCGGCAAACGCCAGTGACGCCCCGGCCCCGGCCGCGCCACCTTCGATCGCGGCAATCACCGGTTTGGGGAAGAATTTCAGCTTGCGCACCAGGCTATGCAGCCGCTCAATCAGCGCGGCGCGCTCCTGCGTCGGCAGCGCCGCACGGGTCGCCAGTGAGTCCAGATCACCACCGGAACAGAAGAAATTACCGGCCCCGGTCAGCACCACATTGGCAATCGCCGGATCAGCCAGCGCCGCGTCCAGATACGCCTCCATCTGCACATACATCGCGGTTTCCAGCGCATTGCGCTTGTCCAGGCGATTGAGGGTGAGCACGCAGGTCGGGCCATGGTTGTGGGCCAGCACGCTGGCGTTGGCAGCAGGTTGGGTCATTATCGATTCCTCAGCTATCTGTCTGCGCAGTGTGTGCGCCGCTGGCCCAGGTGTCCATGCATCGTGCCGCGACAGAAAGCCCGTGAATGACCGGTCAAAAGCATTCCTTGGTAGTCATACCCGGCGATCAGGCATACTGCCGCACTCACTCCCCACCGAGACCGTCATGAAACGCTTCGTCCTGCTCGATACCACGCCCATCCCCAACAACGGCGGCGCCCTGTCCCTGTTTGAGTACGGCGAAGACTTCGTCATCAAGCTCGAAGGCGGCAAGGGCGGGCAACTGATGAATACGCGCATGCACGGCTCCGAAGACGCTCTGGCTGAAATCCCCTGCAAGCAAGTCGCCGCCAGACCCGCCGCCCGGGTGCTGATCGGCGGGCTGGGCATGGGTTTCACCCTGGCCTCCGCACTCAAACACCTGGGCCCGGATGCCGAGGCGCAGGTCGCCGAACTGGTGCCCGGCGTCATCGAATGGAACCGTGGGCCACTGGGCGCCAAAGCCGGCAACCCGTTGAACGATCCGCGCACCACAGTGCTCAATGCCGACGTGGCCCAGGTACTGCAAGCCGAGCCCAAGGGCTATGACGCCATCATGCTGGATGTCGACAACGGCCCCGAAGGCCTGACCCATAGCGCCAACACCTGGCTCTACTCGCTCGACGGCCTGCGCACCTGTGCCCGCGCCTTACGCCCCAAGGGCCTGCTGGCCGTGTGGTCCGCCAGCGCCGACCGGCAATTCTCCCAGCGCCTGAACCAGGCCGGCTTCAAGGCCGAGGAAGTGCAGGTCTACGCCCACGGCAACCGCGGCCCCCGTCACACTATCTGGATCTGCCAACTGAAATCCGCCGCTGGCAAAGCCTGAGCGCTAGACTGAATACAGAACCCATCACGCGAGAGCGACCATGAGCAAGCACAGCAGCGCCGACAGCCGCGAACAGGGCTACCGGGAAAAAGCCCTGAAAATGTACCCCTGGGTATGCGGCCGCTGCGCGCGTGAATTCAGCGGCAAACGCGTCAGCGAACTCACCGTGCACCACCGCGACCACAATCACGACAACAACCCCGAAGACGGTTCCAACTGGGAGCTGCTTTGCCTGTACTGCCACGACAACGAACACGCCCGCTATACCGACCAGCAGTACTTCAGCGAATCCTCGACAGCTACCCCCAAAACCCAGAAAGCCACGCACAAAGGGTTGGCGGGGTTGGGAGCGTTACTGGGTAAGACGGAAGACAAAGAGGCCTGAAAAGCCCCTTCCCGGTCATTGCGACGGTCGTCGGCTAGGTGGCTGTCCTGCGGTCACTGCGACAGTCGTCAGGCAGGTTGCCGCCCCTGCCGTCATTGCGAAGACCGTCAGGTCTGAAGCAATCCATGCGGCTAGACCTTACCGGAACCAGAATCGCCGCTACCCGGCTGCAGCGTCAGAATGTGATCGGTAAACACCCAGTCCACCCCACGACTCACCTCGCGGTTGAGCACAAACCTATTCTCGACCAACCCGGTGCCGATCTGCCGGCCCTGTTCACGCAACTGACGCAAACACCCCGCCCCCATCAATACGAACGAGCCCGCCAGCGCGCCGTGCCCCAGCGCCAGATTTTGCCTGAGAATCTCAGCCGTATTGGCCTCGGCCACATCGACAAAAGCCGAACGCGGGATATCCCTGAAGCCTTCAAGATGGTCAGGCACCAGGCTGAGCAGATGGTAGTCCTGACCAGGAGTCAATGAAGCCAGCCACGGCGTGATGCGCTGCGGCAGGCTGGCACGGTCGCGCCAGGACTCCTTGATTTCCAACATCAGGTGCATGCGCCCGGCGCTTAACTGCAACACTTCATCCAGATGCGGAATCTGCGGCACCGCCGCACGCAGATCACGAAAGCGGGTCTGGGCAATGATGATGTCCGGCCGGTTGAACAGACGGCCGCAATCCGCATCATGATGCACCACCGGCTCGCCATCGCGGGTCAGGTGGATATCCATTTCTGCCCCCCAGACACCCATGTGCAAACACAGCTCGAAGGCTTCCAGGGTGTTCTCCAGCACCAGACCGCGAGGCCCATCACCGTGCGCACCACGGTGGGCTACCAGCCCTACATCCGCACAATTGACCGGCACTCTGCTCTGCGGCGCCCAAGCCCACAGGCGATTTGCCAGGGTGTTGAGTCTGTCAGCGATGGTGGTCATAGACTTTATATGAGTTATTGCCTGTGCTCAGGATATGCCTTTGGAGGGGGAAGTGCTATGTGTGGTTGGTTACCGTGATGGTGTTGGCAAGCTGGCTTTATACTCAGAAATTGCAATACTTGGAAAGATATTAATAAATCCTCTCTTTCTCATCTTTCCACCCTGTAAGAATACCTCTAGCGTGTTAGCTAGAGCAGCGACTGAGTGGAAACTGGCTCAATTGTCCATTTTATTTCAGACAATGCCGATCCTCTCGAGCACATCAAATAGTTCCGTGCTATACAACAGGCACTGCGACCTAAATAACAGCATTGATAGCCTTTTTTTGCGCGGTCTGTAAGAATTTTCAAGACGTCCCCCGAGGTAATACATCCGAATTTAACGGACAACAGAGGGTTAAGCATGTTTAATCTGTCGGCATTTCGCAGGGCCAGTGACACACTGCAGGCCATAGAGGCCACCCAAGGAGTGATCGAGTTCGATCTTCGCGGCAATATCGTTCGCGCCAACGACCTTTTCCTGCAGTTGATGGAATACCGACTGGACGAGGTGCGTGGCAAACACCATCAGCTGTTTGTCGAGCCGGAACTAGCTGCCAGTAGCGACTACCGGCATTTCTGGGAAGCCCTGCGAGCGGGCAAAGCGCAAAGCGGTGAATTCCAGCGGGTCAGTAAAAGCGGTCGTCGTGTCTGGATTCAGGCCACCTACACACCGATACGTCGCGCCGGCCGGGTGGTGCGCATCATCAAGTTCGCAAGCGATATCACGGCCCAAGTTAACCAACGGGCCGACATGGAATCGCAGATGGCCGCCATCGATCGCGCCCAAGCAGTAATTGAGTTTACCCCGGACGGCATTATCCGTTATGCCAACCGCAACTTCCTGCAATTAATGGGCTACCGGCTGGAGGAGATTCGCGACCAACACCACCGCATGTTCGTGAGTGACCAAGAAGCACGCTCGCAAGCCTATGCCGACTTCTGGGCGCAGTTACGCCACGGTCACTTCCAAACCGCGGAGTACCCACGTCTGGCCAAAGATGGTAGTACCGTGTGGATACACGCTACCTACAACCCAATCCTCGATGCTGACGGTAAGGTAGTCAAGGTCATCAAGTTTGCCAGTGATATTACCGCTGAAATTATACGCAAGCAGGAGTTCGAACTGCTGTCACTGGTTGCCAACGAAACCAGCAACTCGATCATCATAAGCGACCCGCAGGGAAGGGTGCAGTACGTCAATTCAGGTTTTACAACACTGACAGGCTTCACACTTGAGGAACTCAGGGGGAAAAAACCCGGCGACTTCCTGCAGGGGCCGGGTACCGACATGCAGACAGTCACCGAGATTCGTCAGCACCTGCAAAATCACTCCCCCTTCTACAGCGAAATTCTCAACTACAATAAACAACGCGACCCCTACTGGGTCTCACTGGCGATCAATCCAGTATTCAACGAACAGCGCCAACTAACCCATTTCATCTCGATCCAGGCCAATATTACCAGCAGCAAGCAACACGCTATCGAGGCCGAAAAACGCTTCTCTGCCATCGGCGTCAGCAATGGAGTGGCCGAATGGAGCAGCGACGGGCGTCTCATTAAAGCTAACAGCTACATGCTCCAGCACCTTGCCCATAGCAACGAAGCGGAACTGCTGGCATGCAACCACAACCTGCGCAACTTGATCAGCAGTGAGGCTTTCCGCAGCCTGCTCGCAGGCCAGCAGTTCGTCGGCGAATTTGCTGTACCCGATGTCAACGGCAAGCCAATTCAATTCAAGGGTACGCTCTGCCCAATCACCGACGCCGAAGGACAGGTGCGTCAGATCGTCAGCTACGGCACAGACGAGCACGCTCAGCACGAGGCAGCCAAGGTCACCGAGCATGAAATGGGGCTTGTACAAGAATCCAGTCGCAAAGTGGCGGACATCGTTGGCAGTATCAACAGCATCACCGAAAAAACCAACTTGCTGGCCCTGAATGCGGCGATCGAGGCCGCCCGCGCCGGTGAGCAGGGTCGCGGCTTCGCCGTGGTGGCCGACGAGGTGCGCAAGCTGGCTCAACAGTCATCCGCCTCGGCGGCAGAAATCGGTGTGCTGATCAAAGAATCGAGCGAGCGCATCGAACGGCTCGGCGCAGCTCTGTATAATCTACGCAACAAATGAGGAACAACAGATCAGGCACAGACCAGTGCGCCACCGCCGGCATCCTTGACCTGATACAAGGCATCGTCTGCCAGACGCAACAGCGTCTGGCAGTCAGGACAATCCGCCGCTTTACCCGGCACCCGGGTTACCAGACCGACGCTAGCACCAACCTTCGCGCCATCCGGCGACGCTAGGGCCAGAGCAGCCACGCCGTCAATCACACCCCGGGCCACCCGCAGAGCACCCTCAGCATCGGTATCGCGTAACACCAGCACAAACTCATCGCCCCCGTAACGGACTGCTAAATCCGTGTCACGCCGAGCACAGCGCTGCAGCACCGCCGCCACACGCACCAATGCACGATCACCATCTAGATGCCCGTAACTATCATTGAAGGGTTTGAAATTGTCCAAATCGATCATCAGCAGACTCAACGGACTCACCGCACGCTGACCACGACGCCAACTTCTGGCCAGAAAACCCTCAAACCGACGTCTATTAGCGAGCCCAGTCAATGGATCATGTTGTGCCGAGTGTTCGACTGCCTGCTCGACTAGCTTACGCTGGGTAATATCTTGATGGCTTACGGCAAAACAGCGAATACCCGGATACTGCACTGGCAGCACTCGCAAAATAAACCAACGCTGCTCACCGGGACTATGACAGGGGTACTCATGACGAAAGTGCTTAAGCCGGCCAGAGAGCACCGCCTCCAGGCCTGCAACAACCTGAACAGCATCATCATCGCCGCAGCTGGTCGCAGCCTTGCAGACACTCAGATAATTTTTCCCAACCCAATCGAAATCGTAGGTCAACCCGTTACACTGGGCAAAATTTATCCAGCTACGATTAACGAAAAAAATCTGCCCCTCAACATTAATAAGCGCAAGCTGATCTTCCAAAGAATCGAGTACGGCACGATAAAATTTCTTGTCCAAGTGCGCCTCGGGTGCAACACCTTCAAACAATTCAACGTCCATAGCGTCTCCGAAAACATTGTCGACCATGCACACCTGCGTAAGCACTTAAATGACGCAGAATAACAGCTTGCAAGCAAGGGTTGACAAATGACAAACCTCCAAAATTTTAGAAATATGATCTTGATAAGACTTCACATATTACGCCCCTTCTGAGCATACCCGTCAGGTGGCTGATAATGCATTTTGTGGGCTTGAATATGGCTCAAAAATATACGCAGCCCAGCACTCGTCGTATAAAGAGAAATGACATACAACTTATACCTCAACAATCCCCCCTACGCCGCCATATCCTCACAAGCCAGGAAAATATCATTCCCCTCATACTGCAATGCCGGGCGTTGCTTGACCACGCTGACCACCACCGGTTTTAGGATGAAGTTGGCCATGGCCCGTTGTTCGGATTTGGCGGCGTGGATGATTTCCAGGGTTTTGGGTTGGAGGATCTGGTCCAGGTTGCGGTTCAGGTTTTGCAGTTCGTCCTTGGTCAGCATAAAGCTTACGGCCAGGTATTCGAGCTGCTGCTGTACCAGCTTGAGCATACGCACGCGGTCTTCTTCCATGAGTTTGCCGGCGATCTTGTTGGTGATGACCGAGGAAATCACCCCGCCGATGATGCCGCCTGCGGCGCGGCCAAGCATGGCGGAGACCGGGCCGAGCGGGCTGAATACGATGCCGCCGGCAATCGAGCCGATGGTGCCACCGGCAATGCCGGAAGACACCACGGCAAGGTTTTTGACGAACTGGGCTTTGGAGATGCGGCCGCGGACCATCTTGACCATATCCGGGCCGGTGGTGACGGCGATCAGCACGATGGAGGTGATCACGGTGCCGCGCAGGGCTTTGTTGAGGCTGTTCTTGGAGCTGACGCCAAAGCCTTTTTGCAGCAGGCTGCGTTTGCTGTGCGACAGTGCTGAGACGTCGATCTTGCTCAGCACCTTCTGCACCACGGCGACCCGGTTGAGCTGCTGTGCGCCAACGTACACGGTCAGGCTTTTGCCGAAGGTTTTGCCGCCCTGGATGGCGGCGACCTTGAGTGCCTGCTTCTTGTCACCGGTGGAGGCGTAGTAGACGCAGGCGCTCAGGGCAAAGCTGATGCCGCCGGCTACGGCGCCAACAATGGCCCCTTCGGCGATGTCATAGGTGACCGATTCAAGGGTGCCGAACTTGGTGATGTTCTTGGCCTGGTCGTAGGTCAGGTGCCCTTTGACCACCAGGTCTTTGGCCTGTTCGGGGTCGCTGACGCCCGGGACCTTGCCGTCCTTGATCTTGTTTTTCATGGTTTCCACGGCCAGTTCGTACTGATCCTTGGGCACCTCGATCTGCATGGGCTTGCCCTGGGCATCCAGGTATTTGTAGCTGCCATTCTGCCCATCGAACCCGGCACCAACGCTGCGTGCGGCGGTTTGGCAGTATTTGGTTTGCAGGCTGGCACCGTCGACCAGGCGGTCTGCGCCGTTCTTGGCATTGTCGCCGCCAACAAGTTCCGCCTTTTTCATCATCAGCTTGTCGATCCGATGGTTGGCGTTTTCAGCGGCAAAGCCGTGGCCCTGGCCGCCGGTGGCGAACAGCTTGTGGTTGGCATCCAGCGCCGCGCCACCGGCCATCAGCACAAAACCACTGGTGGCGGCGCTGTCGAGAAAGTCCTTATAGGGCTTGTCTTTGATTTCCAGGCACAGGTTTTCGGTTTCGCGGCAGGTGCTGGAGCAGAACCATTCGCCCTGCTCGGGCACGTGGCCCTCTTCAGCGTGCCCGCAGGAGGTGCATACCCGGATGTTGTCGATCTGTTTCAGCGGTACGAAGAAGGCCTCGGTGCCAATGCCGTAGATCACGCCCAGCCCGGCGCTGAATTCGAGAAAGTCCCGGGCCTGCTCTTCATTCAGGCGATAGGTCTGGCCGATCAGTTGCACCACTGCATCCAGGTCCAGGCGGGCCGATGGGTTGATCATATGTTCGATGCGTCGGCGGTTGTGCGCGTCCCACTCGGCCTTGAAGACCCAGGGGTCAGACAGTATCTCGTACTCGTGCAGCACGCCCCGCTCGACCAGCAGGACGACGCAGCCCTGATACAGCGCCTCGGCATCGGCCTGATCCAGGTGGTGTTCATCGGCCAGCGTTTCACAGTGTTCCCGGGCGTTGAGTTGCTCGGTCTCGGACAGTTCGGCAAACGCCTGGGTGCAGAAGGTCCGGCGCTCGTGGCTGTCCATCAGGGCGTACAGTTGCACCAGCAGGGCAGCCACCCAGTAAGCGCCGCCCAGCCAGGCTTGCAGGCCGTTCAGTGGCTCGATCGCGGCGGCAATCCAGGGTGAGATGATGGCGCACAGGGTCAGCAACAGGGCGGCATGGAACAGGGCCCAGCCTTGCCGCTCTTTCTTGAGCAGCAGGGTGTGATTGGCGTTGATTGCATTGAGCCCGCGGGTCTTGAACACGGCGCCGATGACCGCCAGCGCCAGCAGCAGCGTGATCAGGTTGCGGTAGTAGCCAAAGCCCGAATCCTGCAGCCCGTAGTAACGCCCTTCCAGGTAGACCCAGCCAACCAGCAGGCTGAAACCACTCAGCATCAGGTAAGGCATAACCAGCTTGAGTCGCAGGGCGTTGGCGAACTTTTCCAGCAGAATCGCCAGCAAGGCGGCCGGCCCCATGAACACCGCAGCGACCATGCCCAGCACGCCGCCGGCCACTACCACGATGAATTTGAACAGTTTTTTCAGCAAGACAATGCCAACAACCAGACCGACCAACCCTAGCAAGAGATACAGCATGCTCCCTCCAAAGAGCGAAATAGCGCGATGCCATCATGCCATGCGCCACTCACCAATATTCTGCCGATAAACGCAACAAACTGTGCCGCCGTTTCGCCTGAAAACACACATTGCCGGAGCAAAAAAGAAAATCGACGGACAGCCCGACAGCAAGCATGGCATCATCATGCGACCATTTATGTCGCAGCAAGATGTCTCAGCACATTCAGCCCAAGGACCGACCATGAGCCAGCGCGATACCCTGTTCCGCCACCTCGCGATTCTGCAGATGCTGCCGCGGGCACCGCACAGCCTGAGTACCACCACCATTGGTCTGCGTTTGGAGGAACAGGGCTACGGCATGACGCCGCGCTCGATCCAGCGTGATCTGGAAAAGCTCGCTGAGCACTTCCCGCTGCAGTGCCACAAGGAGTCCAAGCCCTATCGCTGGAACTATGTGGCCAACTACAACAGCGACCTGCCCGCCCTGGATACTGTCACTGCGCTGACGCTGGTGCTGGCCGAGGAGTCGGTGCGCGGGCTGTTGCCTAAGGTGGCGATGGACAAGATCAGCTACAAGTTCCAGAGTGCCCGCAAGCATCTGGAAGGGCTGCAGGGTAATGGTTTCTCGCAGTGGAGCCAGCGTGTGCGGGCGATCCCCAACGGCAAGTCGCTGATCCCCGCCGAGATCAAGCCGGCCATCTGGGAAGGGCTGACCGATGCCCTGCTCAATCATTACGCCGTGGACGTGAGCTATCTGAGCCGCTTCAAGGGGGAACTCAAGCACTACACTCTGCACCCGCTGGGGCTGGTCACCCGCGACAGCAGCTCCTATCTGCTGGCCACGGTGAACGAGCATGAAGACGTGCGCCAGTTTGCCCTGCACCGCTTTCGCAAGGTCAAACCCAGCGCCAGCCTGTACCGCGCCCAGCCAGGCTTCAACCTGCAGCAGTATATTGACCAGGGGGCATTCGGCTTTCCGCTGGCGCAGGAGCCGGTGAAACTGGTGGCGCGCATTACCAACTCAATGGCCTGGCTGCTGGCGGAAACACCCCTGAGCCGGGACCAGTCACTGTCCGAGCCGGACGCCGAGGGTTGGGTACGGCTGGAAGCCACGGTGCCCAACGATCAGCAGACCCAGTGGTGGATCATGGGTTTTGGCGCCAGTATCGAGGTGCTCGAACCACGCACCTGGCGCGAGCAGATTTTGCAGCAGGCTCGCGAGATAGTGGCGCGCGGAGCCTGATGCGACACAACTTGTCGTAGCAGGCCGGCATCATCCTCGTATCGCGTCACGAGGATACGAAATGGCCGTTGCTCCGCTGCATGACCTGCTGTTCATCACTGCCCTGCTCTGCGGGCTGAACCTGCTGTTGTGGCTCAAGCTGGCACTGGCAGCACAGCTGGGCCGCTGGCTGTCGCAGGGTTGGGTATCCAAACTCGACACCCTGCGGGGCTGGCTGGGCTGGAGCGCGGCGGCACTGGCGTTTGCCAGCGTGTTGCTGGCGTATGTGGCGGTGTTGGTGTGGTGAGGGGCTCTTCCCACGACAACTTTCTGGCCCTTAACGTTTTTTTGCCAGCAATTCGGAACGCCCAATTATCGCGTTGGTACGCTCCGGTTTACGCGGTCCTGAGAAGCCTGCATCTGCGATGGCAGTATCCAGGCCACGAAACTGGGGTGCGGCTTTGGCGCTGCGTAATGTCTCCATTCCCTCATTCCAGGCATGCACCATGTGCTTGGCCACATCGCGCCAGGCCGGTTCGTTCTTGGCGGCTTCAATGACTTCTTTGCCTACCTCTACCGCTGACTGACAGAGCTGATCGACCATAGCAGCGTACTGAGCCGGGGGAATGCTCAAGACAGCTTTGAAGAATGTTTCCAGCGAACGGCCCGGCGTCCAGGTTTGCCGGCCGGCAATGGAGAGCCCAGGGGGACTGGCTGCGAAGCGTGGATAGGCCTGCGTGGTCACCAGGTCATAGACCGGGGTAAAGCCCACGTCGGCCAGGGAGGTGTAATACAGTGCGATGTTTTTTGCGTGACAATCTGCATTGCGCACCACGTAATTGGTCAGCAGTTGCCAGCCCAGGTGCTCGCGCTGTTCACGCAGGTGATCTGCGCTTATGTAGGGCCGGGTGGCGTTCCACACCTGCTCAATGGAGGGACGGTATTTCTCGTGTGGCGGCAGGCCCAACAGCCCACACGCGTCTTCCATACCAAACCGGGGAACGCCCTGCTCATCAACATCAAAGCGGTCCACGACCAGTACTCTGCCATCCTCCGACATACTGCACCTGGCAACGGGGACGACATTCAGCCGTGCCAGAACGCGCATGGTGTAGAACTCGTTGAAGCCTAGAAATGGGGTGCTGTCATCAGAGCCTTTGATGATATGAAACCCCGTCCTTAACGTCGGTTTGCCATGCAGTGGCTGGTTGTGTACTGCATCTTTGGCAATGAACTTTGGTACGACTCCCGAGACAGCTACCCGCGCATACTGGCGCACAAGTCTGGCGAAGTGTTCCGTGGTGTTTTCCGCTTGGAGCAGTTGGCTGATTTCAAGCGGGTCCATGTCGATGCCGGGGCGAACGCCCTCAGGCGTAACCGCCACCCTGCCAATACCGGTGGCGCCGACCAGCCCCAGAAGCGATAAGTCGGTGCCATCAAGCAGCGCTCCGAACTCTTCACGAATAACCCCCAGCAAATAGCCCTCGGGCAGGTTCTGCCGGAAAAATGGAAACAAATCACGAGGCCAGCGCCATGGCTCTTCGCGAACTGGCATTGTCAGGCTGACGAAGTCTGCCAACTCGGTGCCCGGAAGATATTTCAGGACGTACTCATCACGCTCCCGGTAGAGCTTGGCCACATGTTTTGCATTGACGTGTACGTCGAGAATCATGGTTACCCTCTCTCGGAACGCTGTTCGGCAAGGATATCCTCAACGGTACGCGTATGGCCGGCCTTGACCAGCTTCAAGTCATACCCTGCGGCCTCCAGCAGGCGAACCAGCGCCGAAACGCTCATATCCCCCTTGGCCAAGGTTTCCATGCGGGCCACAGTGGAGCGTGATACACCGGCACGCTTGGCAATGGCTTCCTGGCTCAGGTTCGCGTCACGGCGTGCTTGCTTGAGCATTTCGGCAACGTCGTACAGTGAGGACATTTGTAGCTCCTGAGCATCAGAAATAGACAATTCACCGAAAAATGTAGCCTGCAAGCTACATTTATACAAGTTCTGCCTATAAAACATTGTAGCCCTTAAGCTACATATCTGCCCGACCTGGTACATTTTGTAGCTTACAAGCCACAAATACCAGCTGTGATATGCGTATCTGGTGTCGCTATGACAGAGGTCCATTTTTTTGGGGGGGAATGGAATGGATGGAGCGGTCAGACTTGGCGCTGGCGCTGGCTTCCCCAGGCGCGAGCGGATGCTCGCGCCTCCCAGGGGGGACAGGTTAGTGGCTGATCATCCAGGGCCGGGCGGAGGGGAACATCTTTTCGCCGTTGGCGGTCCAGAACAGTTTTGATTTACCGAGTTTCTGATGCGCGCAGCCGCAGCCCTTGCCGTGCTTGTGCTCGTGCCGGGCCTGTTCTTCGGCGCGGTACTCGGGCGTGGACAGGATCGGGCTGTGCATGGCCTTTTCGTTGCGGTCCTTGGCCTTGCGTTCACTGTCGTCGACCTTGAACAGGTGGCTCGGTAGCAGGATCACCTTGGCTGACATCACGCCGCACTGCGGGCAGGGCTGCGGTTTGTCGAACTCGTCCATGGTGGCCAGGGCATGGAAAATTCCATGCTCCTGGCACTTGTAGTCATACAAAGGCATGGCGGCTTACTCCTTGTCTTTCGACAGCGGTACGTCCATGCCGCCGGACACTTTGGTTTGCGGGCCGCTGGCGCTGGGGTTGATGTCGAAGTCGAAGATGCCGGTCGGCAGCCACAGGGTGGCGCAGGCGTTGGGTACGTCGACCACGCCGCTGATATGCCCTTCCACCGGGGCGCAGCCCAGCAGTGCGTAGGCCTGGGCGCGGCTGTAGCCAAACTTGGTCAGGTATTCGATGGCATTGAGGCAGGCCTGGCGGTAGGCGATATGCACGTCCAGGTAGTGCTGCTTGCCCTGCTCGTCGACCGAGATGCCTTCGAAGATGACGTAGTCGTCGTAGCGCGGCTTGATCGGGCTGGGTTTGAAGATCGGGTTCTTGATGCCGTACTTGGCTACGCCGTCCTTGATCAGGTTGACCCGCAGGTGAATCCAGCCAGCCATTTCAATGGCGCCGCAGAAGGTGATTTCGCCGTCACCCTGGCTGAAGTGCAGATCGCCCACCGACAACCCGCCGCCCTTGACGTAGACCGGGAAGTAGACCTTGGAGCCGCGCGACAGGTCCTTGATGTCGCAGTTGCCGCCATGCTCACGCGGCGGTACGGTGCGCGCGCCTTCGGCAGCGGCCTTGGCTTTGGCCTCGCCGCTCAGGCGGCCCATGTGCGCGGTTTCGGCATAAGGCAAGTTGGCCAGGCCGGGGACGCGTTCGGGGTCGGTTTCAAACAGTTCGGTTTCGCGCTTGTTCCACTCTTCGAGCATTTCCTTGGACGGCAGACAGCCGATCAGGCCGGGGTGGATCAGGCCGGCGAATTCGACATTCGGAATGTGCCGGGACTTGGTGAACATGCCGTTGAAGTCCCAGATGGATTTTTGCGCTTCGGGGAAGTGCTCGGTCAGGAAGCCGCCACCGTTCTGCTTGGAGAAGAAGCCGTTGAAGCCCCACTGACTTTCGTCGAAGGTGCCGATGTCGAGGATGTCGACTTCCAGCAGGTCACCCGGTTCGCAGCCTTCCACGCCAATCGGGCCGGACAGGAAGTGCACCTGGCTCAGGTCAACGTCACGCACGTCGTCGGCGCTGTCGTTGTTGGCGATCTGGCCGCCGGTCCAGTCGTAGCATTCAAGGATGAAGTCGTCGCCAGGCTTGACCGTGGCGACCATGGGAATGTCCGGGTGCCAGCGGTTGTGGACCATGTCGTTTTCGTAGGGCGACTTTTTCAGATCGATCTTGATGATGGTGTCAGCCATTGTCAGCTCCTGAGGGCAGATGGGGGTCGAAATGAACTACCGGGTCACTATCGCCAAGCGCTGGCCTGGCGACCATTCGTGAAATGACACCCCTGTCTACGTCATTTGACGTAGATGGTATGGGGAGGCTGATTCAGGGGTGGGGATGCCTTTGTGGATTGCCACGGCGCTGACGCGCCTCGCAATGACGGGGTGGGGGGCGGTGGATTGCCGCGGCACTGCGTGCCTCGCAATGACGAGGTGGGGGGGCCGCGGCGGCGGATGACTGCCCCCTGCGCCTCGCAATGACGCGGTGAGGGGGACGTTGCGCCGGGGCTGGCCCCTTCTCCGTCATCGCGAAGGCCGTAGGCCTGTGGCGATCCAGGGTTAGTCGGTGGGGAAGACTTTTAACTGTCCGTTCTGGTAGTCGGCGATGAACAGGCTGGCACTGGGGGTTTGCAACAGGGCGTGGGCGAGTCTTGGGGTGAGTATTTGGCGTACCTGGCGCGCCAGGTCGCGGGCGCCGTAGCGGCGGTCATAGCCCTGGCACAGGAAGTGGCGGGCGTTGGCGGTGAGGCGCAGTTCGGCCTGCTGTCTAGCCAGGCGGCGGGTCAGGCGTTGCAGTTCAATATCCAGCAATGGTTCGCTGAGGTCATCGTTCAGACGCTGGTACTGGACGATATGGTCGATGCGGTTGATGAACTCAGGGTCGAAGCGCTGACTCAGGGCCTGGTCAAGTATCTGCCGCTCCTGGGCGGTGCTTGGGCCAAGCCAGCGCCACCAGCCGGAGCGAAAGCGGCCGTGGTAGCGCGCCAGTTCAGCGGCACCGAGGTTGCTGGTGAGAAAGATCAGGCTGTTGCGAAAATCCAACGTGCGGTTGCCGGCCGGCAGGGTCAGTTGGCCGGCGTCGAGGACGTTGAGCAGGGTACGGATGACCTCGCTGCTGGCCTTTTCCAGTTCGTCGAGCAGGACAATGCCGGGCTTGCTGTAGCTGCCACGGATTTTGTCGGCATCGAACAGGGTGTGGCCTTCCTTGCTGCCGACGTAGCCGGGCGGCGCGCCCGTCAGTGCCGAGGCGTAGTGTTCCTGGCTGAGGGTATTCATGTCGATGCGGCACATGGCGTCCGGGCTGCCGTGCAGCGCCTCGGCCAGTACCCGCACGGTTTCGGTCTTGCCGACGCCGGTCGGGCCCATCAGCAGGCAGACGCCAAGCGGTCGCTGTTCCGGGGCCAGGTCGGCGCGGATGACCTGCAACAGGTCGCTGAGGGTGGCGAGGGCGGCGTCCTGGCCGATGATGCGCTGGTGCAGGAGTTGGCTGACCTGCTGCGGGTCGAAGGTAAAGCGGGTCTGGCGTAGGCCGGTTTTGCTCGGGCGCTGGGCCAGCAGGTCGCGGTTGGCGGCAAGGCGTTCGTTGGCGAAGGGCATGGACCTGTCCTTGTCTGTGGTAGTGAATAGATTGCCGTGTCGGTGGATTGCCACGGCACTGCGTGCCTCGCAATGACGGGGGTGGGGGTGTTACACCGGTACTTGACTCCCCCCTCCCCGTCATCGCGAGGCCGTAGGCCGTGGCGATCCATGCCGGCAACTCAGCCCCAGGCACCCCTCTCCTTGCCGGCCACTGGCAGTTCACCTACCGGGCAGTCGGCCACGCCTATGGTGCTGCGGGTCATGGCTTCGACCTGGTCGCGGGCTTTTTCTGCGTCCATGACCCAGGTGCGGTAGAAGTCGAACGGGCAGTCAGCCACGCCGCGGTCCCCATCGCCGGAGTTAAACACGCCGGTGTAGCCACGGTGCAGCAACTTGAACAGGTGGTTCTGCGACTGGTCGTTGGCGCGCGCGTCGCGGATCTGGCTGACCGACAGCTGGGCGTACTGCACGCCCATATCTTCCTCGCCGCATTCGCCCAGGGTGCGGCCGTCGAAGCCGATGATCGCTGAGTGGCCGAAGTAGGAATACACGCCGTCAAAACCGGTGGCGTTGGCCACGGCGACGTAACAGTTGTTGGCCCAGGCCATGCTCTTGGCCATCATGATCTGCTGTTCCTTGGCCGGGTACATGTAGCCCTGACAACGGACGATCAGTTCGGCACCCTTCATCGCGCAGTCGCGCCAGATTTCCGGGTAGTTGCCGTCGTCGCAGATGATCAGGCTGATTTTCAGGCCCTTGGGGCCTTCGCTGACGTAGGTAGTATCGCCGGGGTACCAGCCTTCGATCGGGCACCAGGGGATGCACTTGCGGTACTTCTGGACGATCTCGCCGTCGCTGTTGATCAGCACCAGGGTGTTGTACGGCGCCTTGTGCGGGTGCTGTTCGTGGCGTTCGCCGGTGAGCGAAAACACGCCCCAGGTGTTGGCGTCGCGGCAGGCCTGGCTGAAGATCGCGGTTTCATCACCGGGGATGCTGGCGGCGGTGGCCATCATCTCGTCGTTGTCATACATAATCCCCATGGTGCTGTATTCGGGGAAGATCACCAGGTCCATGCCGGGCAGGCCCTGCTTCATGCCGCGAATCATGTCGGCAATCTTGTGCGCATTCTCAAGCACCTGCCCGCGAGTGTGCAGGCGCGGCATCTTGTAGTTCACCACGGCAACGCCGACGGTGTCCTTGCTGCTGGAAATGTCACCATGACGCATGGCGGACTCCTTATCGCTGATTGATGGTCAGACGGCCAGGTAGGAAGCGATCTTGGCTTCGTCGACGCTGGCTCTGAGTTCTTCATGGACGATCTCGCCCTTTTCGATCACCAGAATGCGGTCGGCAATATCGAGGGCGAACTTGAGCACCTGTTCGGAGACGATGATCGACAGGCCACGCTGATCGCGGATGGTTTTCAGGGTGCGGGCCATGTCGCTGATGATCGACGGCTGGATGCCTTCAGTCGGCTCGTCGAGCAGCAGTAGTTTGGGGTCGCTGGCCAGGGCGCGGGCAATTGCCAGTTGCTGCTGCTGACCACCGGAGAGGTTGCCGCCGCGCCGTGAGCGCATTTCCAACAGCACCGGGAACAGCTCGTAGAGATCGTCCGGCACGCTGCGCCGACCGGTCACGGTCAGACCTGTTTCGATGTTTTCCTTGACTGTCATGGTCGAGAAGATCATCCGCCCCTGGGGTACATAGGCCAGCCCGGCCTTGACTCGCTGGTGGCTTTTCAGGCCGGCGACTTCGCGCTCATCCAGGGTCACGCTGCCGCCCTGGCTCGGGATCACACCCATCAACGACTTCATCAGCGTGGTCTTGCCCATGCCGTTGCGGCCCATGATGGCGACGATTTCATTCTTGCCGACGCTGAAATTGAGATTGCGCAGGATCTGGCTCTGCCCGTAGGCCACGCTGTAATCGGATACGTTCAACATGTTCTGCCCTCTCAATGGCCCAGATAGACTTCGATGACCTTGGGGTCGGCCTTGACCTTCTCCGGCGAACCCTCGGCCAGAATGCGGCCCTGGTGCAGCACTGTGACCTTGTCGGCGATTTCCGCCACGAACTGCATGTCGTGCTCGATCACGATCATGGTGTGTTCCTTGGCGATCTCACGCAGCAGCACGGCGGTCTGCCGGCGTTCGTTGACCGACATGCCGGCCACTGGCTCATCGAGCATCAGCAGTTCGGGTTTCTGGATCAGCAGCATGCCAATCTCCAGCCACTGTTTCTGGCCATGACTGAGCAGGTCGGCCTGGGTGTGCAGATGCTCGGAGAGGAAAATCCGCCCGGCGATTTCCTCGATGCGCGCTACCACCTCGGCGCTGCGCTTGAAGGCCAGGCTGCCGAACACCCCACGCCCGCTGGGGTAGGAGATTTCCAGGTTCTCGAACACGGTCAGGTCCGGGTAGATCGAGGGGTTCTGAAACTTGCGCCCGACCCCGGCCTTGACGATCTGGTGCTCCTTGAGCCGGGTCAGTTCACGGTTGCGAAAGCGGATCGAACCGTCAGTGGCCTTGGTACGGCCACAGATCAGATCCAGCACTGTGGTCTTGCCGGCGCCATTGGGGCCGATGATCACGCGGATCTCGTTCTGGTCGACATAGAAGCTCAGGTCGTTGACTGCCTTAAAGCCGTCGAACGAGACCGTGAGCCCCTCCACGGCGAGGATGAAATCGGTATTGGATCCCTGGCTCATGAGCTGGCTCCCTGGCTGCTGGGTTGAAGGACGTCAATGCGCGGCTCGCCCGGCTTGCCGAACAGGCGATCAAGCAGCCGGTCGACATGCGGCGCCACCCAGTTGGCGTACAGGCCGGCAATGCCATTGGGCAGCGCCAGCACTACGCCGATGAAGATCAGGCCCATGGCGAACAGCCACAGATCCGGGAAGCTCTCGCCGAACAGGGTCTTGGCCACGCTGACCAGCAGCACGCCGTAGACCGCGCCGATGATCGACAACCGGCCACCGACGGCGCAGAAGATCACCATCTCAATCGATGGCACTACCCCGACGAAGCTCGGCGACATGAAGCCTTCCTGCAGGGTGAACATGGCCCCGCCGATGCCAGCAAAGGCGGCGCCGACGCAGAACACGAAGACCTTGAAGTTGGCGATGTCGTAACCGGAAAAGCGCACCCGGTCCTCCTGCCCGCGCATTGCCACCAGAATCCGTCCGGTCTTGCTGCGGCGGATGTACTGGGCGACCAGCAGGCAGACGAACAGCAGCGCCACGCAGACGAAGTAGAGAATGTAGCTGGCCTCGTCGGTGTGGATGTTCCAACCCTTGAGCGTGCGCAGATCGGTGATGCCATTGACCCCGCCAGTCAGACCCTGCTGGCCGATGATCAGGATGGTCAGAATCGCGGCGATCGACTGGGTGATGATGGCGAAGTACACCCCACCGACCCGGCGCTTGAACATCGCTACGCCGATCAGGTAGGCGACGATGCTCGGCACCACGACCACCGCGATGATGGCGAAGGTCAGGCTGTAGAAGGGTTCCCAGAACCACGGCAGTTCGGTGATGCGGTTCCAGTCCATGAAATCCGGGATACCCGGAGTGGTCTGGATCGCGGTGTTTTCCGGGGTCGAGGCCTCGAGCTTGAGGTACATGGCCAGGGCGTAGCCGCCCAGACCGTAGAACACCCCCTGCCCCAGGCTAAGGATGCCGCCGTAGCCCCAGCACAGCACCAGGCCAACGGCGACGAAGGCAAAGCTGAGGAACTTGCCGACCTGATTCAGACGCATCACGTCCAGCGCCAGCGGCAGCGCCACCAGCAGCACCAGCGCCAGCACCAGAAACGACAGCAGATCCTGGCGCGGCATGAACTCCTTGAAGGATGAGAATGGCATGACGGGCTCCTCCTAGCGGCGCACTTTGAGACTGAACAACCCCTGGGGGCGGAACATCAGGATGATCACCACCACCAGCAGGGTCAGAACCTTGGCCATCGAACCGCCCATGAAGAACTCCATGATCGATTGTGACTGCGAGATGCTGAATGCCGAGGCGACCGTGCCAAACAGGCTGCCGGCGCCGCCGAACACCACCACCAGGAAGGTGTCGACGATGTACAGCTGGCCAGAGCTGGGGCCAGTGGAACCGATCATGGTGAAGGCACTGCCGGCGACCCCGGCAATGCCGCAACCCAGGGCGAAGGTCAGGCGGTCCACCCGGGCCGTGTTGATGCCCACAGCGCCCGCCATGTCGCGGTTCTGCACCACGGCGCGCACCTGCTTGCCCCAGCGCGAGCGGTACATCAGCACCGCCACGGTGACTGTGGCCAGCACCGCCAGGGCCATGACGAACAGGCCGTTGATCGGCACCTCGATCATGTCGGTGAGCTGGTAGGAACCCATCAGCCAGTCGGGAATCACCACCCCGACCTCACGGGCGCCGAAGATCGAGCGGTAGGCCTGCTGCAGAATCAGGCTCAGGCCCCAGGTGGCCAGCAGAGTGTCCAGCGGGCGATGGTAGAGAAAGCGGATCAGTCCCCATTCGACGATCACCCCGAGCAGCGCCGCAGCGAAAAAGGCGAGGACGATGGCGAACAGGAAGTAGGAGCCGAACAGCTCGGGAAAGTGGTTGGCGAACAGGTTCGAGGTCATGTAGGTGACATAGGCACCGAGGATCATGAACTCACCATGCGCCATATTGATGACCCCCATCTGGCCGAAAATGATGGCCAGGCCCAGGGCCATAAGAACGAACACCGCGAACAGGATCAGACCGGCAAAACCCTGCATGGCAAAGATCGCGGTCAGCTCGGCGGCAGAGAAGTCAGAGAACATGGTCCTTCCTCCGGCAGATGGACAGGCAAACCAGGCAAAACGGTCCCGCCGGCCGACTGGCCGGCGGGGTATACAGGCTTACTGGTAACCGGCCGGGAACGGATCGGGTTCCATCAGCTCTTCGGTCTCGTAGACCACCTTGAACTGGCCGTCACGCTGGGCGTGGCCGATGCGGGTCTTGGACCACAGGTGGTGGTTTTCGTGGATGCGTACATAACCTTCCGGTGCGGTGGTCAGCTCGATGCCCGGCGAGGCTTCGCGCACGCGGTCAACATCGAACGAGCCGGCCTTCTCCACGGCGGCCTTCCACAGCCAGGGGCCGAGATAGGCGGCCTGGGTGACGTCGCCGATCACCGCATCAGCACCCCAGCGGGCCTTGAAGGCTTCGACGAAAGCCTGGTTGTTTTCATTCGGCAGGCTCTGGAAGTACTTCATCGAGGCATAGGCACCCTCGATGTTGTCACCGCCGATACCGAGAATTTCATCCTCGGTGACCGAGATGGTCAGCAGGGTGAAGTCTTCCTTGGTCATGTCCAGACCCGCGGCCTTGAGCTGGCGGTAGAAGGCCACGTTGGAGCCACCAACCACTGAGGCGAAGATCACGTCCGGCTTGCGCAGGCGGATGCGGTTGATCACCGAGTTGAAGCTGGTGTGGCCGAGCGGGAAGTAGTCCTCACCGACCACCTGGCCACCCAGGTGCTGCTCGATGTGGGTACGGGCGATCTTGTTCGAGGTGCGTGGCCAGATGTAGTCCGAGCCGATCAGGTAGAAGGTCTTGGCACCCTTGTCTTCAGACACCCAGTCAAGCCCGGCGAGAATCTGCTGAGTGGCTTCCTGGCCGGTGTAGATCACGTTGGGCGACTGCTCCAGCCCCTCGTAGAAGGTCGGGTAATAGAGCATGCCGTTGTTGCGCTCAAAGATCGGCAGTACCGCCTTGCGCGAGGCCGAAGTCCAGCAGCCAAACACCGCTGCCACCTTGTCCTGGCGCAGCAGCTTGTTGGCGCGGTCGGCGAAGGTCGGCCAGTCACTGGCGCCGTCTTCCTGAACGTATTCGATCTGCCGTCCGAGTACCCCGCCCATGGCGTTGATCTGCTCGATGGCGAGAATCTCGGCCTGCACCGAGCCCTCTTCACTGATCGCCATGGTGCCGGTGATCGAATGCAGGATGCCGACCTTGACGGTGTTGTCGGTCACCGCCAGGCCAGTGGTGTTGACCTCAGCGGTGCTCGGGTTGGCCGTGGCGGTCAGGCTGATGCCGGACAGCAGCACGGCGGCGGACATGGCCGCGATCGAACGCGCCAGAAAACTGCGGCGGGACAGCTTGGGTTTGGAGTGCTCCATGGTGATTCCTCGTGTCGGTGAAACTGGGAAAAAACGGCACCACCGGGGCAGATCCGGTGATGCCTTAAGCGCACGACTCGCATTCTGCTAAGCACCCATCAAGCTGCCCATTCGACAAATACCCCAGCCGCCTACGTCATTTGACGCATGGCCGGCAGGTTCGCTGCGGTATAGAAATTAGCGCGGTTATATGTATTCGGAACGGCCTGCCCGACGCGAACCACGCATGGATTGCCACGGGCCTGCGGCCCTCGCAATGACGGTGAGTGAAGGCGATGACGGGAGGGGGACTAGCCTTGTCATTGCGGGGACGCTAGCCCCGTCAGTGCAAAGACGCCACAGCGCGTCATTGCGAGGAGCAGAGCGACGCGGCAATCCAAACGCCCTGCCCAACGCGAACCCGGCATGGATTGCCACGGGCCTGCGGCCCTCGCAATGACGGGAGGGGGGCTGACCGGAAAGGAGCAGATGAAAGGCTCGCTTAAATAGACAAGCTGGCATGTATATTGAGAGAGAGCCTGCCAGGGGGCGGCCAGTGCAGCGTTACAGCGAACTGGCCATCCGGATATCGCACCATGCCGGTGCAGATCGAGCCGCCAGTGTCACCAAAACTGGCACCGAGGGGAGTCCATGACTGCCAGGCAACACATCTTCCGCGTGCGCCGCAACTACAACCAGTGGGTCGCCAACGAAACGCTGGAGGACTACGCCCTGCGCTTCACCGCCAAAAGCGCCCGACGCTGGCCGGCGTCACGGGTGGCCGGTACTGCGCTGGGGGCTATCTCGTTTCTGGCCCTGGAAGCGATTGGCGGCGCCATTACCCTGCATTACGGCTTTACCAATGCGGTGGCGGCAATTCTGGCGGTCAGTCTGGTGATTCTGCTGACCGCCATCCCGATCAGCTATTACGCTGCCCGCTACGGGGTCGACAGCGATCTGCTGACCCGCGGTGCCGGCTTTGGTTACATCGGTTCGACCATCACCTCGCTGATCTACGCCAGCTTCACCTTTATCTTCTTTGCCTTGGAAGCAGTGATCATGGCCATGGCGCTGGAGCTGCTGTTTGGCGTGCCGCTGGCGCTGGGCTACATCATTTGCGCACTGGTGATCATTCCGCTGGTGACCCATGGCATCACCCTGATCAGCCGCTTCCAGCTATGGAGCCAGCCTTTCTGGATCATCCTGCAACTGGTGCCGTTCGTCTTCATCATCTATGCCGACGCCAGCGCGGTGCAGGACTGGACCCAGTTCGCCGGCCGTGAGCCGGGCAGCGATCCGGCCAGCGGGCTGAACCTGCTGATGTTCGGCGCCGCCGCTGCGGTGATGTTCTCGCTAATCGCCCAGATTGGCGAGCAGGTCGATTTTCTGCGCTTTGTACCCAAGGCCGAGCCCGGTAAAAGTCTGCGCTGGTGGGCGGCGGTGATGGCCGGCGGGCCGGGCTGGATCATCATCGGCGCGCTGAAAATTCTGGCTGGCTCGTTCCTGGCCGTGCTGGCGCTAAACCACGGGGTGCCCTACGAGGAAGCCGCCGATCCGACCCGCATGTACATGATCGCCTTCGGCTACCTGACCAACTCGCCACAGGTGGCGCTGGCTGCAGCCGGTATCTTCGTGATCCTGTGCCAGGTCAAGATCAACGTCACCAACGCCTATGCCGGCTCGATTGCCTGGTCGAACTTCTTTTCCCGGCTGACCCACAGCCACCCCGGCCGGGTGGTCTGGCTGGTGTTCAACGTCAGTATCGCGCTGCTGGTGATGGAGCTGGGGGTATACCGGGCGCTGGAAGAAACCCTGGGCTACTACGGCATCATCGCCACCGCCTGGGCCGGCGCACTGGTCGCCGATCTGGTGATCAACAAGCCGCTCCGGCTGTCGCCCAAGCATATCGAGTTCAAGCGTGCGCATCTGTACGACATCAATCCGGTGGGGGTCGGCGCCATGCTGCTGGCCACCCTGGTCGGATTCCTAAGCTTTGCCGGGCTACTCGGTGAAGTGGCGCAGGCTCTGGCGCACTTCATTGCCCTGGGCACTGCCCTACTCTGCGCCCCGCTGATCGCCTGGCTGACCGGCGGACGTTATTACCTGGCGCGCGAGGTGATCCGCCTGCAACCCGAGGCTGACGAACGACTGGCCTGCTGCGTGTGCGAAAACCGTTTCGAGCCCGAAGACATCACCCATTGCCCGGCCTATGGCGGACAGATCTGCTCGCTGTGCTGCTCGCTGGATGCCCGCTGCGGCGACTACTGCAAACCCGGCGCCGGCTATGCCGAACAGATGCGCGGTTTTCTCCGGCTGCTGCTACCCGAGCGGCTGATGCCACGGGTCGGCTCACGGATCGGTCATTTTCTTGGCCTGCTGGCGCTGATCAATGGCGTTACCGGTCTGCTGCTGGCACTGATTTACTACCAGACACCGTTCAGCGACAGCGCCACCCAGGCCCTACTGGCCAGCACCCTGTGGAAGGTGTTTTTCATTCTGCTGATCATCACCGGGGTGATCAGTTGGCTGTTTGTACTGGCCAACGACAGCCGCCGGGTCGCCCAGGAGGAATCCAACCGGCAGAACCGCCTGCTGCTGGAAGAGATCGAAGCCCACGAGCTGACCGACCGCGCACTGCAGCAGGCCAAGGAGCAGGCCGAAGCCGCCAACCAGGCCAAGAGTCGTTACCTGACCGGCATCAGCCATGAGCTGCGCTCACCGCTCAATGCAGTACTCGGTTACGCCCAACTGCTGGAACAGGACCCGCAGATTCCAGAAATTCGCCGCCCGGCGCTGGGGGTGATTCGCCGCAGCGGCGAGTACCTGGCCGATCTGATCGAAGGGCTGCTGGATATTTCCAAAATCGAGGCCGGACGCCTGGAGCTGCACCTGAGCGAAGTGCGCATCGACCTGCTGCTCGATCAACTGGTCCACATGTTCCGCCTGCAGGCCGAGGCCAAGGGCCTGGCGTTCGAGTTCCACTGCCAGGATCGCCTGCCGTGCTGGGTACGTACCGACGAAAAGCGCCTACGTCAGATTCTGATCAACCTGCTGTCCAACGCCATCAAATACACCGAATCCGGGCATGTGCGCCTGACCCTGCGCTACCGCAGCGAGGTCGCCGAGTTCAAGGTCGAAGACAGTGGCGAGGGTATTCGCCGCGAGGATCTCGAACGCATCTTCCAGCCCTTCGAACGGGTGCGCAATCCCGGCTCGACCGCCTTCGGCACCGGGCTGGGACTGACCATTACCAAGCTGCTGTGCGAAATCATGGGTGGCGACATCAGCGTGCAGAGCCACCCGGGCCAGGGCAGCACTTTCAAAGTCGCACTGCTGCTGGCCAGCGCCCGGCGCGACAGGCCAGACGATCCGCCCCCGGCACTGCGGCCACCGCACGGCTATGCCGGCCCGATCCGGCGCATTGTGGTGATCGACGACGAAGACTCACACCGCCAGTTGATGACCAACCTGCTCACGCCTTTGGGCTTTGAGGTACAGACCCTGGCCAACCCCTTGCTGGCCGTGGAACTGCTGCGCCAGCAACCAGCCGACCTGCTGCTGCTCGATCTGAACATGCCCGGCCAGGACGGCTGGAGCCTGCTGGCCGAACTGCGCGCCAGCGGCTGTACCACACCGGTTATCGTGCTGTCCGCCGATGCCGCCGACGGCGGCCAGTCTCAGCTACCGGCACTGCATCAGGGCTACTTTATCAAGCCGGTGCAACTGGCCCAGTTGCTCGAACAGATCGGCCTGCTGCTGCAATTGCAATGGCGCCATGAACCGGCGATGCCGGCAGCTCACACACAACCTGCGCCAGCCCCGGCCACACCCCTGCCCGGCCTGCCGACCTTGCAGGCACTGGCGTCCATCGGCCATCGCAAGGGCCTGCTTGAAGCGCTGTACCAGTTGCGCGAGCAAGACAGCACACGCCATGACTACTACAACCAACTGATCGGCCTGGCTGAGGCCTTCCAATTCGAAGCCCTGCAGCAACGGCTTCAGGTAACCGACAATGAATGCTCTTGAACGCCCACGCGACACCATCCTTATCGTCGACGACGCTCTGGACAGCATCCGCATGCTCAACGATGTGCTGGAAAATGCCGGCATGACCGTGCTGGTCGCCCTAGAAGGTGCCCAGGCTCTGAACATCACCCGCAACATCACCCCTGACCTGATCTTGCTCGATGCGCTGATGCCGAACATGGACGGCTTCGAAACCTGCCGCCAGCTCAAGACCAACCCGGCGCTGACCGATGTACCAATTATTTTCATGACCGGCCTGAGCGACACCGAACATGTGGTCATGGGCCTGAACAGCGGCGGCGTGGACTACGTCAACAAACCGATCAAGGCCGACGAACTGCTGGCCCGCATGCAGGTCCATCTGGCCAACGCCCGCATGGCCCAAAGCGCCCGCATGGCACTGGATCACACCGGCCATTACCTGTTCGCAGTGGATGCCAAAGGTGAACAACTCTGGGCCACCCCGCAGGTCAGCCAGCGCCTGCACCAGTGCGGCTATGCGCATACCGACAACCTGCAGCTACTGGCCGGCGAACTCGCTACCTGGCTCAGCCACAGTCCCCAGCCCGGCCACCACCTGACCCCCGCGCGAGCCAGCAAAGACGGCCCGGTAATCGAATTTCTCGCCAGCGTATCAGCCCAGGAACACCTGCTGCGGCTGGTCGACAACCCGCGCAGCGATGATGCCTGCGAGCGCCTGCGCGACCACTTCGGCCTGACCGGGCGCGAAGCCGACGTGATGCTGTGGATCGCCAACGGCAAGACCAACCGCGAAATCGGCCAGATCCTCGACATGAGCCCACGCACGGTGAACAAGCACCTGGAACAGGTGTTCCGCAAACTGGGGGTGGAAAATCGCACGGCCGCGGCTGCGGCAGCGATTCGGTGTTTGGCGCGGTTTTGAGGCTGCCTGGACTTACTCGTTATACCAGCCAACCAGCACCAGGTAACGTCCAACCCGGCGAATCGCTGCGGTTTTTGCTTCAACCTTCTGGGTCACAGGGTTGCGCCACTGATAGCTGAATTCACCTTCATCACGGTTCTGCATCAAAGCAACCACGGGGGCGCCCAGGTCACTGCCGGCATGATCCTTGACCGTTTCAAACCGGGTACCTACCAGGCCGTGATTGTACCCATGGGCCAGGAAACGCCGGGTTTCGTTATCTACCACAACCGGGTAGATATCATCCTGATAGAACTCGCTGTCCAACTGATTGATCAGGGCAATGGTCTGTTCGGGATCAGTTTCCAGAGCGCGAACAACGCGTTCCAGCATGTTCACCGCGCTGGCCTTATCGGCCCTTGGCAGGTAGTAGCCGACAGCCAGGATGTGTCCATTCATCGGCTGGTAGAAAGCCTTCTTGCGCTCGACCCGGCCCAAGCGCCAGTTGATCCAGCGGTACTCACCTTCCTGCACACCCTGCTCCAGCGGAGTCTGCAGAATGGACTGAAAACCTGTTCGCAACTGATCATCCAGCAGAGGCGTTATGTTGCGGCCAATTAACACTCGCGAAGGGCCGCCGCTGGCCATCATGACGCCCTGACGATTGACCACAAACACATAGAGGTCATCCTCGGTAAAAGGCCCCAGTCGGCTGAAAGCTGCAAAGCTGCGCTCCCCCTCTTGCTGGTATTGGGCGACCGCCCGCTCGAGCAATCCACGAGCACGCAGCTCCTGGTCAGCATAGGAATCGGCCCATGTCAGCAGGGACTGAATGGAGGCGATAAGGCCAACAAGAACGGCAGCTCTCATAAGTTGTCACTCTAGACCGAAGGACGATATTTCGACCCTAGCCGATGCCAATCCCATAGGCATCGTCTGCTCGGACGATGCCGGCTACCAATCAGGCCCGGCGGGCAAAAAATGCCGAAATAGCCTCACAAAAATCCGGCTCGGCGGCACAGGCAATGAACGCCTCACGCTCAGAATCCAGCTGTTGTTCAAGCGACTGAACCGGAGAATCACGCAGCAAGGCTTTCAACCTAGGCAACAGCCCGGCAGGATATCTATTTAGGCGCTCAAGCCAGACTTGCAGTGCATCTTCCAGTCCAGCCCTCGGCGCCACCTGGTTGACCAACCCCCACTCAATGGCTGAGACGGCATCAAGATTACGTCCCAACAAGGCCATCTCCAATACCCGCCGGCTACCGATGCGTCGCGGCAGATGCCATGACAACCCTAGATCACAGGTAGTGGCAATATCGCTGTAGGCATAAACGAAACGAACATCATCCGCCGCCAAAACCAGGTCCGCCGCCGCCACCAAACTCAGCCCTGCACCAGCTACCGCGCCCTGCACACAGGCGAGTACCAGCCAGGGCGCCCGCTGCCAGTCAGCGATACAACGATGCATGGCTTCAATGATAGCCGTGGCAACCTGCACCGGCTGTTCCTGCATGGCACGCAGGTCCCCCCCCGCCATAAAGGCTTTACCGCTGCCCTGAAGTACCAGTATGCGCACATCATCGCGCGCCAACAGGACTTCAGTGGCCTGCCGACACTCGTTGGCCATGGTTACGGTCAAGGCGTTGAACGCGGCAGGGTTGGCAAAAACCAGCCTGGCACATCCATCACTCAGTTCCAGACTCAGTTGCTCACCAGAAAACAGTGTGGTCATTTTCAATACTCCATTCAGCACAAAGCCGGCCTGGAGCCGGCTTTGTGCGAGCACCCAAGGCTCAGCGCTGGTCAACCACAATGAACTCGCGCAGCTCGCTCATGGCAGCAGGCACATCGTTCTCATCCATGAAGAACTGCTGATACCACTCACGCAACTGATAAATCGGGCCGTCACCCTCGGCCAGCACTGGAGTATCTACCCGGCGCTTGTGGCTCCAGATATCCACATCCTGATAGAAAGAGGTGCGATTCTGCTGCACATAATCAAGCGCCAACTGCTTGTTCTGCTCCTCGGTCCAGCCCGGAATCTTCTTGACCAGCACGCCAAAACGCAGCTCGAACTGGTTGGGGCCGATCGGTACATGGCAATTGAGCAGGATGCTCTCGACTACCAGACCTTCATATTCGGCTTTCATGCGGGTGAAATGAGTAGCTGGGCCATAGTAGGCCGAATCGGCAACCAGATCGCCACCTAAACGTTCGGAATCGCCCATAAACAGCTGAGTGCCGATATGGCCCTTGAACGTATTACGGAAATACTTGGTCGGAGTACCATGAACAGGGCCAAAATGCTGGGCATCGACTAGGTTGTCGACCAGCTCGCGCGGGTTGGTATCGATAACCATCAGATCCAGGTGCCAATCGTCATCCCAGTCCGGGCTGTCAATTTCTGGCAGATAAGGAATCTCAACGCCCTCAGCGGGCGGTTGACCTTCCGGGTTGTTCCATACGAAGAACAGCCGATTGACTTCGCAGGTCAGCCACTTCCGGGTCTTGGCTTTGGGTGGAATACGCTTGCAATAGGGGATTTCGGTGCAACGGCCGCTGGTATCAAATGCCCAGTGATGGAAGGGACAAACGACCCGCCCATCGACGATTTCACCCTGAGAAAGATCCGCCCCCATGTGCGGGCAGTAGGCATCCAGCACACTGATTTCACCAGCCTCATTGGCAAAAGCCACCAGGCGGGTGCCGAAAACGTTCAAGGTATGCAGTTTGCCGTCTCGGTATTCCTTGGCCTCACCCAGGCAATGCCAACCGCGGGCATAGCGGTGCTCCGCCGCCTCGACAACCGACTTGACGTTGATCAACTGATTCATTTTCTGTTCCTCACTGAGCATTGTTATCTTTGTTCACCACGGCTTGGTTCCGCCCACGTGAATACGCCCGCAAAGCGCAGCGGCCTGAACCCGTTCGGATAAAAACCACATCCGTTACATGGCATCTTGGCGCTATAGCCCAGGGGCTTCATCCTTCACTTGGACTAGATCAGCTCGGAACAATCTGTTGCTCAACAGCAAACGGCTGGGCATGAATGGTGCGTTTCTGGTGGGTGCCGGACAGATCTTGCTGGACCAGCCAGAGCATCACTGCAGCAGGGACCTCGGGCGGCGCCGAACCGGCACCCAGAGCCCGGATACCAGCCTCACCCAGAGTTGCCTGCAGCGCTTCGGTAGTTACCACGCCCGGGTTCAAGGTGTAGGCACGCAAGCCTTTACCTCCCAGTTCGGCCTTGATGACTCCAGACAGTCGCGAAACCGCTGCCTTGCCAGCAGCATAGGCATACCCCCAGCCACCCTGGCCAGCAGGCACCGGCGGATTGCTCTCGCCGGCCCCGGAAGTGACGTTGATGATCACTCCAGCCTGCTGGTCAACCATGGCTAGCGCCAGCCTGCGACTCAGCAGGAATGGAGCGATCAGGTAAGCCTGTGCCACTCGTTGCAAGGTGTCCACCTGCAGATCACAGAGCAACGCATTCAGGTCACCCCCCTGATACACCGCATTGTTAATCAGCACATCAACACGCCCGGCGAGACTCAGCGCCTGCTCAGCAGCCGCCTCGACCGAATCGTTATCAAGCAAATCCAGATGTACGCACCAGACTTTCCGGCCCAGAGCACGGACTTCGTCGGCAACGCTCTCCAGGCTACCTGGCAGCGGCTGGCCATTCTGGTCCAGAAGGCTGTGCTCCAATTGTTGGCCTGGTTGCCGCATCCGTCCCGCCAGCACCAGATCAAAACCGCTGGCGGCAAAAGCCAGGGCCGCAGCCCGCCCAATGCCACGACTGGCTCCAGTAATCATTGCAACCTGCATCAAGAGTTCTCCGTTTCAGATCTGATCTGCCGAGGACTGCCCGGCGACGTGGGCCTGCAGAACCTCTTTGGCCAGATTGATCGGGGTAACCTCATGAAGGCTACCGTCGGGCTTTCCCTTCCCTCGCGGGGCCCTTACATGATCGTAGATAAAGGCTTCGGTCATAATGCACTCTTTCAGATTTTCTACGCACAATTACGGTATATAGCCAGTATCTGGATTCGCCCCATCTCGACTCATCGTCCGCATGGACTAAAAACCGGAAACTAAAACGTGACAGACCTCCGACCGACAAAAAAGCCCTCACGTGGAGGGCTTTGATGCTGACGGACAGGCGCGTCAGGACTGTGCGGTTCTTAACGGACGCAACTCTGGACGAGGAATGACCATGTTGCCATTGCGAAACGGTGAGACACCTCCTCGTCCCAGAGTCACGACACTATTGAGCATGACGCGAACCAGCTCGGCCTGACGTCGCACCCCCGTCTTGGAGAAAATCGAACGCAGATGAGCACGCGCCGTGTTGCGCATGATGCCAAGATTCTCCGCCGCCTCTTCGAGCGATAGACCGTTAGCCAACTCCAGGGCAAGAGCGGTCTCCGCCGGGGTGAAACTGAACAGCTCCTTGGCCACCCGGTTGTCCACTTGGGACTTGCCTACAGCATCACGTATGTAAACCACAACCGCGGGCTGGCCCTTGCCCTCAGCCCACTGCATGGTTGGAATCGGCTCGACTACCACTCCCAGACTCACCTCCCCAGAGGGACGAGCTACCGAAAGTGCCTCACGGCTTTCTACAACCAGGCCATTACGCTCATCAACCGCCTCACGTACCAATTTATGCAGTTCACGATTATCACTCGGGTAACTCGCCTCAAGACGAGAACCCACAAGTTTTAAGCCATCGGCCACTTCAAGCAAATCTCGGGCAACATCGTTGAGCTGCAGCACTGCACCGTTCTCATCCAGCACGATGGTGGCCACGGACAGCCGATTGATGGCCTGAGCATACAGCGAGCCCAGAGACTCACTTTTGCCCAGCAGATTATGTACATGCAGGCTGCGACGCAGATGCGGCAACAGGCGTTGACATACCTGCTTGTCCTGGTCGCCAAAAGGCGCGGCAGACTCTGGGCGAGTGATGCGGAATCTAAGGATACCGGCCTCGGGGATGGCAATATCAGCCCCCATGACATGAAAGACATCCTGCTTGCAAACATGATTTCGGTAATAGTCACTACCGCGCCACTCATCCTGAGTCATCACGTCATCCACAGTAAACACCGTATCCGCAGGCTGATTGCAGAACGGCGTATCGGATTGGTGATAGGTGAAATACGTTACCTGGCCGCTGCCTTCCAGATTTCCGGCCACCAACATCAGACCGACGTCCTCGACACCGGGAATACGCAGGATAAGGGTTACGTAGTTCGCCTGAAAGAGTAAGCGCAGCTCTTCCAGAGCTTCGGAGAGACGGCCATTGTCAAGACCACCATCATGGATACAGCTGACGAGCCGATCATAGTCATCAAGGGTCAGCTTGGACATGATATCGGAGTGGTTTGCGCGCATGTTTGGGGTAATTATTGTCATTATGCAACCTCGCGAGCCAGCTCGTTGCATCAGGAGTCAACGACTGGCCTTGTTTTTGTATGACTTTCGTCTCTTTGCCTCGCCGCTCCATGGCCAAGACTTCAATTTACTCCATTGCCTACCAAGTTCAATAGCTTCCATAGCGCAGTCGGACGGTTGGCTGGCTGCTTATGGTTCGCTATCCAGCACGGACATTTTCCCCCGCCCAGCCTTGGCCTCAGGCCCCAGGGTTACGACGCTGTTCAGTATCAGTCGAACCAGTTCAGTCTGTCGCCTGACCCCGGTCTTGGAGAAAATCGCTCGCAGGTGCGCACGCGCCGTATTGCGCCTGATCCCCAAAGACTGGGCAGCATCCTCAAGCGAAAGACCATTGGCCAATTCCATTGCCAAGGCCGCCTCTGAAGGAGTGAAACCAAAGACCTGGCGCGTCATCGCGGCACTCAGCATCGACTTTCCTACCGCATCTCGTACGTAAACAATCACACGAGGTCGGCCGCCGCCTTCTTCCCACTCTTGCTGTGGAACTGGCTCTACCACCAGTCCCAGGCTGACCTGACCGGAAGGACGCGATACCGACAGGGCCTCGGAAAGCGGTGCAGGGCCACTGGGCTCTGCCTGCAGTGCCGCGCGTATGGCCTGATAGAGGCGCTTGTTGTCTCCCGGATAGCTGGCCTCAAGACGCCCGGCCACCACCTTGAGGCCATCATTGTGTTCCAGCATGCTGCGGGCAGTCTGATTGTCTTCAAGAATCCTGCCGCTCTCATCCAGCACCAGGGTAGCTATTGACAGGCGGCCTATGGCCTGGGAATACAAACTGCTCAAAGACTCCCGATGCCCGAGCAGCCCATGGATATGCAACGCCCTGCCCATGTGCGGGATAAGGCCGGCACAGAAGCGTTTTTCCTGCTCGCTAAAGTCCGGCATGCTTTCCGGACGGGTGATTCGAAAACGAAAGATACCACCACTGGATGGAGAAATATCAGCCCCCATCACATGGAACACACCCTGAGGCTCGCAGAAACTCTTGAAGTAGTCCGAAGCACGCCAGGCCGTCTTGCTCATGACATCAGTTACGGTAAATACCCGATTAACCGGCGTGTTGACGAACGGGGTTTCGGTATAGGGATAGGTGATATAGGTGATACTGCCCTGCCCCTCAACATCCCCGATAACGATCATCAGCCCTTTATCGGAGTCTTGCGGTGTACGCAGGATCAAAGTCACGAAGTTGGCCTGCATCAGACTCTGAATACGCGAGAGGAAGCGGCTCCAGCTATGATCGTCAATCGCAGAATCATACAAATCAGCCAGCAGCCGGTCATACTCTGCAACATCAAGCATGAGCCGCTGACGCGCCATCTCGCTCATCATTGGCTAACGCCCCTGCAAGCCGGTCGGCTGAGACCCGCTCAACCTAGCAGTGACGGAAACCAGCGGCTTGCCCCGATTGAACCAGGCTGCCAGCCCAGGCAGCAGGAAGATCGCGCCAAACACGTTGACCAGGAACATGAAGGCCAGCAGGATGCCCATGTCGGCCTGGAACTTCAGCGGTGCAAACACCCAGGTGCCGACCCCGACTGACATGGTAAAGGCTGTAAAGAGAGCTGCTGTTCCCCGCTGGCACATAGCTTCATAGAAAGACGTACGCACATCCTTACCCAACGCCAGTTCATGCTGCATGCGCTCATACAGATAAATGCCGTAATCCACCCCTACGCCCACACCCAGCGCCATGACCGGCAAGGTGGCGACCTTCAGGCCAATGCCGAACAAAGCCATCACGGCACTACACAAGGTGGCGACAATAGCCAGAGGGATCAGGATGCACAGCACTGCCCGTCCGGAGCGGAAAGTCAGCCAGCAGAACAGTGCCACCGCCAGCAACAGTGAGCCATGCATCTGAGCCTCAGCCTGCTGCACCGCTTCATTGGAAGCAGCCATGACACCAACGTTGCCACCGGCCAGTTTGAATGCGACCTTGGGCTCGTCAATCCGTGCGATGATCCGTTCAACCTGATCCACCACATGAGTAATGGTGTCGCCCTCATGGTCGTTCAGAAACAGCAGCACCTGCATGGTCTGACAGCCATCCACTACCAACCCGTGGGAGTCGGAGTAGGCGCGTGATCCAGCCATCAAACCACGTGAAGAGCCTGGAATAGCGGCCCAGCGCGGATTGCCTTCATTATTTCCGGCAATCGAGACCTTGCCCATACCGGCCACACTTTGTACCGAGTTGACCCCTTCGAGACTACGCGCATGGAAATCCAGTTCCTCGACTGCCCGCATTACATCGGGGTCAAGGCAGGCTTCCTCGACACCGGTCTCCATGTAAACCGCCAGGACATCCAGACCAATCGAGTAGCTCTGCGTGATTCGTAGATTATCCTGGTTGTACCTGGCCGACTCACGCAATTCGGGTGCACCAACGCCAACATCACCGACGATCAAATCACGACTCTTCCAGGAACCCGCCACCAACAGGGTCAGGCTGATGGCGAACACTGCCAGCGCCGGCCCTGGGGTAGCCAGCACCGAAAGCCGCCACCAAAGTTTGTGTTTCTCACCCTTGTGCGCCTGTTGGGCGGCATAGGCCCGCTGATCCAGCCGGAGGTAAGAAATGATGATCGGCAACATCATTTTGTTGGTGAAGATCATCAGCAAACCACCGATGCAGGCGGTAATGCCCAGCTCACGCACAATCGGAATATCGATCAACATGATCACGCCAAAACCAAGGGCATTGGTCAGCAGAGCCAGCGCACCGGGGATGAAGATCTTGCAGAAGGCACTCTTGGCGGCCGAAAAAGAGTCCATCCCGGTGAAAATGTCCTGTTTCCAGGCATTGGTCATCTGAACAGCATGGGAGACGCCGATCGAGAAGATCAGAAATGGCACCAGAATCGACATGGGGTCAATGCCCATGCCGATCAACGGCAGAGTACCCAGCAACCAAACCACCGGCACCAGCGCCACCAATAGCGCCACGACAGTCTGCACCAGCGAACGTGAATAGAACCACAGCAACAAGGCAGTCACGAAAAAGGCAATGGCAAAGAAGCCCATGACCGCGAAAAGCCCATCAATCACATCTCCAACCAGCTTGGAGAAACCAACAATATCAATTTCAATGCGCTCACCTTCAAAGCGCGCCCGGATATCCTCAAGTTGCGCAGCCACCTCTGCGTATGAGACTCGCTCGCCGGTCTCCGGGTTAAACTCCTGAAGCTCGGCATTGACGATGGCCGCAGTCAGGTTATTGGCTACCAGACGACCGATCTCGCCGGAGCGCGCGGTATTGCCACGAACCTGCTCCAGATCTTCAGGTGTACCGCTGAAATGAGGAGGAATGACCACATCACCGACAAAACCGTCCTCGGAGATTTCCACATAGCGAACATCTGGAGTGAACAGTGAACGCACGCTGGCACGACGAACCCCGGGAATGAAGAACACTTCATCGGTTACCTGGCGCAGAACATCGAGAAACTCGGCGTTGTAGATATCACCCTCACCCTTCCAGTTAACACTGACCAGGATGGTGTTGGCTCCACTGAAGGTTTCGCTGTAATGGAGGTAGTTCTCCATATACGGATGACTGATCGGAATCTGCTTGTTGAAACCCGGATCAAGACGGATCTGCGTGGCGCTGTAGCCCAGCCCCAGCGTAACCAGCAAAAACAGCGCCAGAAAGGCCTTGCGGTTCCCCATCAACAGGTCGGCAAAGGACTCGACCCAGCGATCTACCATACGAACGTGCTTGGCCATGACAACCTCTTATTGACCGATGACAGCGAGATAAGTGCGTCCCTTTTGTGTCAGGCCTCGTTGCCCGGCGACAAAGAGATCACTGTTGGGCAGCACCACAGCAGAGGTCAGTGTCCCCAGCCCCTGCATGAAACCAAGATCGCCAAGCTCACCTGAGCGCGAGACATTGACATAGGCGCCGCCGGTACCAACGATCACGATACCGTCGGCATTCACGGCATGACCGTACAAGGGCAAGCGGTGTGGCAGTTCAAGCTGGTTCCAGCTCATCCCGTCATCATGGCTGACGAACACATGACCACGCATGCCGTAGGTAACCCAGGTGCTGCCCTGCAAATGGGCAACACCAAACAGCGAGCCACGATAGAATGGCTCGATGCGCGACCAGCTTTGTCCATAATCCTCACTGCGTAGTACCAGCCCCATCTCGCCGACCATCATCTGCAGGCGCTGACCATCGCCGGCCAGATCGTTCAGGTGCTCGCCATGCAGATCCAGTTCCTGGGCTTCCCAGCTATAGCCGGCATCGTGGGAGATGAAGAAACGTCCGAAACTGCCATAGGCGAACACTTTCTGCCCGTCGGCGGTCCAGGACCCCAGCAGCGGCTCACCGGCATCGCTATCGTTCATGATCACCTGCCAGCTTTCGCCCGCATCATCACTACGCAGCATCAACTCATCATGACCAACGGCAATCAGGGTCTGCTCGCCCAGCCAGTTGATGCCCGTCAAAGTAACAGGCAGCTCGCGGTCACTGTGGGTGGTACGCCAGGTATCACCCAGGTCGTCACTGAGGATGATGCTGCCGCGCTCGCCCACGGCAACTACACGCCCCTCAAACTGCACCAGATCGTTGATCTGGACGCGTCCCAGATCCATATCGACCTGCTGATCAAGCCCTTCACTGCGCGGAGAAAAGGCGAAAACCACCAAGGCGGCAACGACTAGGCAGAAGGAATAGCTGATCAATTTGCTCATGGCGCAATCCACTCTGTGATGCCCCAGTGGGACATCTCTTTGTTTTTATTTGCCTGCCAGCTGTCTGAAGGTGAGACATAACCAACTGAAACAGACCCTGGAACGATCTTGGTCCAGCCAGGCTGCGGCAACATCGTCCAAATGGCTTACGTGATCAAAGCAATGAGCAAGTGGCCCTGAGCAAACTGTTTCGCCGGCAGGCCGATAGGGCGCCAACGCCCCCTGAAAACGACCGGGCCCGCACAAGGCGGGCCCGTAAAGCAGTGGCGAGCATCAATCACTCGAGTTCAAACAGACCAGCGGCCCCCATACCGCCACCGATACACATGGACACCACGACATAGCGCACACCACGTCGACGCCCCTCCAACAGCGCATGACCAACCATCCGTGCACCGCTCATGCCAAACGGATGGCCGATGGAAATAGCCCCACCGTTCACATTCAGTCGCTCGTTGGGAATGCCAAGGGTGTCGCGGCAATACAGCACCTGACTGGCAAAGGCCTCATTGATCTCCCACAAGCCGATATCTTCGACCTTGAGCTGGAAGCGTTCGAGCAGTTTGGGAATCGCATAAACCGGACCAATACCCATTTCCTCCGGCTTGCAGCCCGCCACCGCGATCCCCCGATAGATGCCCAAGGGCTTGAGTCCACGACGGTTGGCTTCTTCACGGCTCATCAACAGGCAGGCGGCGGCGCCATCGGAAAACTGCGACGCATTACCGGCGGTAATATGTTCCCCTTGAGTAACCCATTGCCCGTCCTTCCATACCGGCGCCAGCCCCTGCAGGCCCTCCAGCGTCGTACTCGGGCGATTGCATTCATCCCGATCCGCACAAACCTGCTCATGCCCAGCCGGCTTGCCCTCCTTGTCGAACAGCAGCTTGCTCGCATTCAACGGAACGATTTCCTCGGCAAACAGGCCAGCCTGCTGGGCAGCAGCCGTACGCTGCTGGCTTTGCAGGGAGTAGGCATCCTGTTCGGCCCTGCTGATGCCGTAACGGCTGGCTACGATCTCGGCGGTCTCGATCATCGGGATATAGGCACTCGGCATGACCTCCAGAACCGCTTCAGAGCGGGCACGGTAAGCATTCTTGTGCTTGGTCTGGGTCAGTGACAGCGATTCCACGCCACCGCCAATTGCCACTGACAGTTCGCCAGTCATGATTGCCTTGGCAGCCTCGCCTATGGCCATCAGTCCTGACGCACACATCCGATCCAGCGCCATACCTGGTACGGTATCCGGCAGACCGCCGGTATAGGCGCACAAACGCCCGATGTTGTAACCCTGGGTACCTTGCTGCACCGCAGCGCCCATAATCACATCGCCTACCTCAGCTGGAGCAATCCCAGCCCGCTCAACCACTGCCCGCACCACATGGCCACCCAGCACAGGGGCCTCGGTATCGTTGAAAGAGCCACGAAATGATTTGGTCAGCGCGGTCCGCGCGGTAGCAACAATCACTGCTTCTTGCATTGGGGAAAACCTCATCAGGCATCGGAGTTGAAGGTGTAGCGGCTGATGGTGTCGACCACGCAACCAGGTCGATCACTGCCATCGACCTCGACAGTCACTCGCACCACCACTTGCACAGCGCCATTGGCCAAAGTCTCGACCTGGGTAATTTCACCGGCGCCTCGAATCCGCGCGCCAACCCGAACCGGAGCCGGAAAACGCACCCGGTCACAGCCATAGTTGACTCCCATCTGCAGGTTCTCTACCCGCATCAGACGGGGCAGGAAGTAGTTCACCAGCGACAGGGTCAGGTAACCGTGGGCAATGGTGCCGCCGAATGGACCAGACCTGGCTTTCTCCGGGTCAACATGAATCCACTGGTGATCACCGGTGGCCTCGGCAAACTGATCAACCCGGGACTGCTCGATCAGAAGCCAGTCTGTCACGCCGAGCGATTGGCCAAGCGCCTGTTCCAGCGCAGCGGCGCTGTCAAAAATTGTCATCATGCTGTATCTCCCCGATTCTCATGCACGCTGTGAGCTGACCGGCACGATCTCGCCAGTCATATAGCTGGAGTAGTCGCAGGCCAGAAACATCATCACATTGGCCACTTCCCAGCATTCGGCGCCACGGCCATAAGCCTCGCGGGCCTCCAGCTCCTTGAGCAACGCTTCGGGGGCCGATTTGCGCAGCATCGGATGCACCGCCAATGAGGGTGCTACAGCGTTAATCCGCACCCCCAGCTCAGCCGCCTCCAGCGCCGAGCAGCGAGTCAGCGCCATGACCCCGGCCTTGGCTGCGGCATAGTGGGCCTGTTCTTTCTGCGCCCGCCAGCCAAGCACCGAAGCATTGTTGACGATCACCGCGCCACGTCCGCGGGCCTTGACCTGCTGCAAAAAGTAGCGGGTCATACGCATAGTCCCGTTGAGCGTCACATCGATGACCTTGTGCCACTCAGCATCCTCCATATCGATCAGCAGTTTGCTGGTGCCCAGCCCTGCGTTATTGATCAGGATGTCGATACCAGCAAGCCGGTCCTCAGCGAAGTCGATCAACGCCCGAACCTGCTCTTCATCGGCAACGTTGCAGAGCAGCCCCCAAACCGCATCCAGGCCAGTCTCCTGCTTCAGTTTCTCGACCGACGCCGCCAGGCGACCCTCATGCACATCACTGATGACGATGCCGCGACAACCTTCTTCAACTGCCCGGGTTGCCGCAGCAAAGCCAATGCCCGCGCCAGCAGCGGCGGTTATCAGCACCGACTTGCCGCTCAGCAGGCCATGCCCCGCGACGTATTCAGGGGTTTTGATCATGTCTTTCATGACAGTTTTCCTTTGGGTTCTTTCGGCATGCCCAGACCACGCTCGGCAATAATGTTGCGCTGGATCTGATTGGTACCGCCGTAGATGGTGTCCGAGCGCGTGAACAGGAACAGGGACTGCAAACGCGTCAGGTTGTAGGGTGCGGACTCGATAATCTCGGCTTCAGGTCCCAGTACATCCATCGCCAGCACGCCCAGGTTGCGATGCCAGCTAGCCCAGTGCAGCTTGTACACCAGCGATGACGCCTGGTCATGGCCACTGTCACTACCCGAGAGCATGCGCATGGCGTTGTAACGCATCAGTCGCAAACCGGTATGCGCCTCGGCGATACGCTGGCGGATCACTGGGTCAACAGCCGCACCATTGCTTTTGGCGATCCGAATGATCTCGTCCAGTTCATTCTGGAATTGCATCTGCTGCCCCAGGGTAGAAACCCCACGCTCAAAACCGAGCAGTGCCATGGCAACCTTCCAGCCATCTCCGGGCTCGCCGACGATATCTGCCGCAACGGCATCATCGAAGAAGACTTCGTTGAACTCCGAGGTGCCGGTCAACTGCTCGATGGGTCGTACGACCACACCTGGCTGATGCATCGACACCAGAAAGAAGCCCAGCCCCTTATGCCCTTGCGAGTCCGGCTCGGTTCGCGCCAGGACGAAGCACCAGTCCGCCTCATGAGCCAGCGAGGTCCAGACTTTCTGCCCATTGATCAACCAGCCACCGCCCACCGGGTCTGGCCGTGCCCGAGTTTTGACGTTAGCCAGATCAGAGCCTGCACCGGGTTCGGAATAGCCCTGACACCAAAGCTCAGTACCAGCCAGAATTCCCGGCAGATACTTGAGCTTCTGCGCCTCGCTGCCAAAGGCAATCAGGGTGGGCCCAGCCAGACCTTCGCCAATATGCCCTACCCGACCTGGGGCTCCGGCTCGAGCATATTCTTCATGAAAAATAACCTGCTGCTCGATACTGCAACCACGCCCGCCATCGGCTCTGGGCCAGCCAATACCGGTCCACCCCCCCTCAGCCAGTTTTTGCTCCCAGCGCTTGCGCTCAGCGGGGAACATGTGTTCATCGCCCGGGCCTCCGCGAAATCGGAGTGCGGCAAACTCACCTACCAGGTTCTTCCGCAACCATCCGGCAATCTCTGCGCGGAAAGCCTCGTCTTCGGCACTGAATGTCAACTTCATGCTCGACTCCTCAACCCAGCAACAGGCTGGCGATCAACTCGCGCTGCGCCGCGCCACTGCCCAGGTACAGCTCGCTGGCCTTGGCCCGCTTGAAGTACAGGTGCACATCGTATTCCCAGGTAAAACCCACCCCGCCATGCAGCTGAATGGCAGTACCGGCGTTGAAAAAAAAGGTATCGGAACAGTAGGCCTTGGCCATAGCGGCGGCTTCACGCAGCTCGCCGGCCAGAGTCTTGTCGCCGTCAGGATCAATGGCCTCCTGGGCCACACAGGCGGCGTAATACACCGCCGAGCGGGACACCTCACACTTGAGCAGCATATCCGCCGCCTTGTGCTTGAGCGCCTGATAACCCGCAACCGGTCGGCCAAACTGAACGCGCGCCTGCATATAGGACACACTCATGTCCAGCACCTGGCGGGCTGCGCCAGCCTGCTCTGCCGCCATGGCCAGCTTGGCCAGATCCAGCAGGGTTTCGAGTACTGCTGCCCCATCAGCCTCGGGCGCCAAACGGGCACTCTCAGGCAGGCAGACCTGATTGAGAACGATCCGCGCCTGATGCCGAGTCTGATCCATCCCTGGCTGCCATTGGCGATTGAGGCCTTGACTACCGGCCGGGACGCAAAACAACGCAATGCCTTCACGCCCCTGGCTTGCTGCCTGACGCGCCGCCACGATCAGCAGTCCGGCGGTGTGGCCGTCGATCACATAGCGCAACTCACCACTGAGCTGATAACCCTCGGCAGTTTTCTGCCACTCTGCCCCCAATGCTTCACAGCCCCACTGCCCGCCTCGGCGTGCAGCTTGTGGCCCAGTCCAGGCCAGGGTAGCGGTCAGTTCGCCTGCGACGATAGCGGGCAGATACTGCTGCTTCTGCGCCTCGCTACCGGCCAGCAGCAAGGCATTGACTCCCAGTCCGACGGTGGCGAAGAACGGCGAACACAGCAGCACACGCCCCATCTGCTCCAGCACTGCCGCCAGTTCAACCTGTCCCAGCCCCATACCTCCATAGGCTTCCGGTACTGTGATGGCCTGAAAGCACAGTTCCTGACAGATACGCCGCCATAGCTCCGGGTCATAACCAGCCTCAGTCACCATGGCTTTACGTACAGCGGCTGGGGTCGAGACATCCTGTAGAAAAGCCGCAGCACTATCGCGGATCATGTTCTGCTCGTCGGTAAAGCGAAACTCCATGGACGACCTCCAGGCTTAGCTGCCGTAGACCTTCTGCGCCGGCACTTCATTGGCCAGCAACTGAGCCACGGCCTCGGCTACTTCAGCCGGCTCCCAACGCCCGCCTTTGTCGACGCCTTCGGTCGTACGCCAGCCGTCAGCAATCGAAATTTTTCCGCCTTCGGCCTCAAATATCCGCCCGCTCACATGAGCAGCCGCCTCGCTCGCCAGCCAGGCCAGCAATGAACTGACATTTTCAGGTGCCCAGTAATCGAAGCCACCATCCTCCGGTTTGGCCATGCGCTGGGCCATAGACTCCACTGCGGTGGTCATACCAGTACGCGCAGCCGGAGCCACCGCGTTGGCAGTAATGCCATAACGGCGCAGCTCAGCAGCCTGATTCAGCGTCAGCGCCGCAATCCCAGCCTTGGCAGCGGCATAGTTGGACTGCCCAATTGAGCCCTGCAGACCGGCTCCAGAGGTGGTATTGATGATTCGCGCATCGACCTTGTGCCCGGCCTTGGCCTGATCACGCCAATAGTGCACAGCATGTGAACTGATGCAGAAATGCCCCTTGAGATGCACACTCATGATCGCGTCCCACTCGGCCTCGGTCATGGAGGCGAACATCCGGTCGCGATTGATGCCGGCGTTGTTGAGTACACAGTGCAGATCACCCCAGGTTTCTACTGCCTGCTTGACCGCGTTCTCGCTGTCGGAGTAGTTGGTGATGTCAGAACAGTTGACTACCGCCTGACCGCCTGCGGCAACGATCTCATCGACCACTGCCTGGGCAGCCTCGCGATTGATGTCGTTGACCAGTACCCGGGCTCCTTCGGCAGCGAAGACTCGGGCATGCGCTGCACCCAGCCCGCCGCCAGCACCGGTAATGATCACCACTCGGTCATTCAAAATTCCCATCATGTCTCTCCTGATTGTCTGGCCTGGCGCTTCAAAGGCGTTCGATAATGGTGACGTTGGCCTGTCCACCGCCTTCGCACATGGTCTGCAAACCATAACGGCCGCCACTGCGTTCCAGTTCATGCAGCAGGGTGGTCATCAGCTTGGTCCCGGTCGCACCCAGGGGGTGGCCAAGGGCAATAGCACCACCTAGCACGTTGGTACGGGCCGGGTCGTAATCCAGCTCTTTCTGCCAGGCCATGACCACCGACGCGAAAGCTTCATTGATTTCAACCCGGTCGATCTCGGCCATGCGCAGACCGGTTTTTTTCAACGCCTGACGGGTTGCTTCGATCGGAGCGGTGAGATGCCAGATCGGACAATCGCCACGCACACTGAGGTGATGAATGCGCGCGCGCGGAGTCAGGTTGTAGCGCTTCAGCGCGGCTTCCGACACCACCAGCATTGCCGACGAGGCATCACAGGTCTGGCTCGATACAGCTGCGGTGATATCCGGAAACTGCGGGTCAACCGGTTCCAGGCTGGCCATTTTTTCCAACGTGGTCTCGCGCGGCGTTTCGTCCTGTTTCAAGCCATTGAGTGGCACGATCTCACGTTCGAAATGTCCGGCCGCAATCGCCTGCAATGCCCGCTGATGGCTCTCCAGGGCGAAGGCTTCCATCTCGGCACGGCTGATCTGCCAATGGCTGGCGATGCGCTGGGCGGCATAGAACTGGTTGACCGGCTGATCGGCAAAGCGCGCGCGCCAGCCTTCACTGCCGCAGAACGGGTCGGCAAACCCCAAGGGCTGGCCCGCCAGCATGGCCGAGGAAATCGGAATCTGGGTCATGGTCTGAACTCCGCCCACCGCGACCACATCCTGAGTTCCACTCATAACCGCCTGAGCGGCAAAATGCACGGCCTGCTGCGATGAACCGCACTGGCGGTCAACCGTAGTACCAGGCACATTCAGCGGCAGCCCGGCCGCCAGCCAACTGGTGCGAGCAATGTCACCCGCCTGGGAGCCGATGGTGTCAACGCAACCAAAAATCACGTCGTCATACTCGTCAGCAGGAATGCTGTTGCGTTCAACCAGCGTCCTGAGTACATGCGCCCCAAGGTCAATGGCATGGATGCCGGACAGGCTGCCCTTGCGCTTGCCGGTCGGGCTGCGCAGGGCATCTACGATATAGGCTTCAGGCATGATTCAGCTCCCAAAGGTGTATTGCGGGCCAATCGTGGCGTCATCCGCCAGAACGGCCTTGGCCACTCGTGACTTGTGGAAGGCGCGGTCGCCCCAGGAAGAATCAAGCGCCCAACAGCGCTTCATGAACATCTGCAGATCAACTTCCCAGGTGTAACCCATGGCGCCATGCACCTGGATCCCATGTCGAGCCGCCAGCCATGCCGCTTCGCAGCAGGCCAGCTTGGCATGGGAGACACACAGAGCAGCACCTGCCTCCCCCCGCGCCAACGCATGGGCGGCGCGGTAAAGCACCGGTTTGGCAAACTCGATCTTGCTAGCCACATCCGCCAGGTGGTGCTTGACTGCCTGGAAGCTGCCGATAGGTTTGCCAAACTGTTTACGCTGAACCACGTAGTCGACCGACAGATCGAGCATGCGTTGCGCAAGCCCCAGGCTTTGGCCAGCAACCGCCAAGGCGCCTCGGTTAAGGGTCTGATCCCAAGCCTGTCGACCATGGACCGCATCTGCCAGGCAGGACTCGGCATTCGGGGTTACGCTCAGGCGGCTCAAACGCCGGGAGCTGTCGATGCTGGGATTGCGCTCATAGCCGATCTGCTCACGGCTCAGGGCATGTACCTCACCCTGGTGCTCAACCAGCACCACGTCAGCCAGGTGCACATCGGCCACCAGCGGATTGACTGGATGGCCAACGGCAATCCGCACATCGCCCTCGGCAATCTGCGCCAACAGCTCGTCACGGCGCGGGGTTCCAGCCGGCAAGGCATTTAGCAGACCAGTGGCAACGTAAGCGGTATCGGCCATGGAGTCGGCAATTGCGTAATAACCCAGCTCCTGGGTCATTAGCGACCAAGCGATATCATCCATACCCAGGCCACCCTGGGCTTCTGGCACAGACAGGGCTGTCAGGCCCTGCTCGGCCATCTTGCGGCGCATGGTCGGTGAGCGGCCTTCTTCGGTTTCCCAGATTTCACGGAGCATCTCCGGTGGGGCCTCAGTCATCAGGAACCTACTGATGGCCTCGCGGAAAGCGAGCTGGTCTTCGGTAAAGGTAAAGTCCATGGTCGGCTCCCTCAGGCTTTCGGCAAGCCGAGCATGCGCTCAGCGATGATGTTGCGCTGGATTTCGTTGGTACCGGCATAGATAGGACCGGCCTGGGCAAACAGGAAACCCTCCAGCCAACTGCCACCATCCACCGCTTCTGGGGCGGTACCGCGCAGCTCGCCGTAGGCACCGAGTATCCGCATCGCGGTCTCGTGCATTTTCAAATCCAGTTCGGACCAAACGATCTTGTTGATACTGGCCTCCGCACCGATTTTGGCGCCTTTTTCAACCAGGCCAACGGTGTGATAGGCCGCCTGGGCATAAGCTTGAGCCCCCATCCAGCTTTCAATCACCGCATCTCGCACGCCAGGATCTCGTTCGGCGATCTGGGGATTGGCCTGATACAAAGCAACCAGACGCTTGGCCGTCTGCTGGAAACGGGCCGGTGAGCGCAGCAGCAGACCCCGCTCAAAACCAGCGGTAGCCATAGCCACATGCCAGCCCTGCCCCTCAGCACCGATACGGTGCTCAACCGGCACGCGTACTTCGTCAAAGAAGATTTCGGCAAAGGCTTCTTTGCCATTCAGCGCCTTGATCGGGCGAATGGTTACCCCTGGGCTATCCAGCGGCACCATCAGATAGGTCAGGCCATGATGACGCTGACTCTGCGGATCACTACGGAACAGGCCAAAGGTCCAGTCGGCGAAACTCGCCCGGGTCGACCAGGTTTTCTGACCACTGACCACATAGTGATCGCCGTCGCGAATGGCCTTGCTACGGATCGCCGCCATATCCGAACCGGCATTGGGTTCTGACCAGCCCTGTGCCCACATATCCTCACTGGACGCGATACGCGGCAAGAAATGGCGCTTCTGCTCTTCGCTACCGAACTCCATCAGGGTCGGTCCGAGCAGTAGCTGGCCATTCTGGTTAACCCGCATAGGCGCATTGGCAGCGTAGTACTCTTCCTCGAAAATCAACCACTCGATCAGGTCGCAGCCTCGACCACCCAGGTGCTCCGGCCACATGACCATTGACCAGCGGCTGTCATACAGCTTGCGCTCCCAGGCACGATGCTCTTCAAACCCTTCACGGGTGTCGTAACTGTTCAACGGCTGGCTAGGCACGTTGTCCTTGAGCCAGGCTCGCACCTCGGCGCGAAAGGCGTTTTGCTTGTCGGTATAGTTCAGGTGCATGGCGTGGTTCTCAGAAGCTGGCTTCGCGCTTTTCAACAAAGGCACGACGGGTTTCCGCCGAATCGGGCATGGTGTAGGCCTCCAGAGTGAAGCCCTGCTCCCAGCGGTACTTGTCTTCCAGGTTGCCGTCTTCAATTCCGTTCAATGCTTCCTTGGCTATACGGATCATTGCCGGGCTCTTGGCGGCAATTTTCGCAGCGATATCGCGTGCGCTGGCAGCCAGCTCCTCGCGCTCGACCAATCGCTCGATAAAGCCGTAACGCATGGCGTCTGGTGCTGTGACGGTTTCCCCGGTGAAGAACATGTAGCGGACCTTCTGTACCGGAAACAGCCGCTGCAGGTGAGCACCACCTCCCATTGCCCCGCGGTCCACTTCCGGCAAGGCAAAGGTCGCGCAGCGCGAGGCAACCACAATATCGGCCGCACCGGTCATACCAATGCCGCCGCCCAGCACAAACCCATGCACAGCGACGATCACCGGCACCCGGCAACGGTGAATGGCCTTGAAGGTGGCATAGTTACCAGCATTGACCTTGACGATCCGTTCGGGATGAGCGTCCAGCTCCTTGATATCCACACCAGCACAGAAGCCGCGGCCTTCTGAACGGATAATCAGCACCCGCACCTCGGGGTCGGCGCCCAAGGCATCAATCTGGTTAGCCAGAGCCAACCACTCCTGGCTATCGAGCGCATTGACCGGTGGTTTGTCGATCACCAGCTCGGCAATGCCCTGTTGAATCTGGGTAGTAAAAGCGGTTGTCATACGTGGGCACTCCCCTGTTGCTCGGCCACAGCACCGGCCGGATCATCTTGCATACGTTGAAAGAGCCGTTGCAGGCAGGTTTCAGCCTCAAGGGCGATCTCATCAATCACCTCTTGGCAGCTCTGCAAACGGTCGATTGCTGCGGCCACCTGTCCACTGGGTAGAATGCCTTCGTCCGGAAAACCCTCGACCATCGAGCGTTGCAGCAAAATCGGTTGGTTGGCGGCCATGATCACTTGCGACATGGCGCTGGGGTCATCCTTGATCGCCTTGAAAAAGGTACAAATCATGTGCCCGGTACTCATGCCGGTCTGCGCCTTCCATTTGCGCGCACTGTTGAGCGCAATCCAGAGCCGCCCCATCGGGCTGGCCGCTTCCAGCTTGCGTATGAACGGGTTGTCGACCATCCGGTGCCGCATACCGTCCACCGCCAGAGTGACGCGAATATTCTGGGTATCCTGCGTCGCCAGATAGCGCTCCAGGGTTTGAGCCGGGGTCGGCGAATCAGTGGTCATCATGAAACGGGTGCCCATGGCAATGCCTTCGGCTCCGGCAGCTAGCGCCGAGGCCAGACCCCGGCCGGTAGAAAAGCCCCCGGCCGCGATCACCGGTACATCAACCGCCGCCAGCACTTGCGGCAAGAGAATGGTGGTCGGCACGCCACCTGTATGGCCGCCGCCTTCTCCGCCTTGAATGGTAATCATGTCAGCACCCAGCTCAATCGCCTTGAGCGCATGCTTGAGCGCACCGACTGTAGGGATACAAAGCACGCCGGCGTCCTTGAAACGCTGAATGGTCTTCTTGTCCGGGCCGCGGCCGTAACTTACAGCCCGCAGGCGATACTTGATGGCCAGATCGACACACTGGGTGGCATTGTCCTGAAACATGTGAAAGTTGAGGCCAAAATTGCTGCCACCGGTAGCCTCAATCACCTTGCAAATCTCACCCTCAAGCTGATCGGCTGCGATGGTCGCGCCCGCCAGAAAGCCGAAGCCGCCGGAGCGGGTAGTGGCAATTACCAGATTCGCATCAGAGACCCAGCCCATGGCGGTCTGAATGATCGGGTAGCGGCAACCCAACGCTTCGGTAACTCGCGTTCTGAGTGCCGTCATCACGCGCCACCCTTATCCTTGGCAGCCTGAGCCTTGTTCGCGGCAGCCATGGCCTTACCGTCAAAACCACCCAGTTTGTCGCCTGACACCTGCTCATTGTGTACATGGGCAAAGTGGTGCCAGGCGAACACCGCCTCCATGCCTGTGCGCTTGCCCTGCAAATCCTCGATGTGGTTGACCGCCTGCTTGGTCAGCGCCAGCCCCATGCGTGGCTGCTGAGCAATGCGCTGAGCGATCTCCAGCGTGCTAGCTTCAAGTTGCTCTCGCGGCACAACCCGATTGACCATACCCAGTTCGTAGGCACGCTGGGCGGGCATGCGCTCACCCAGAAAAAGGAATTCCTTGGCGATACGCGGGTGCATTTCGAAGGCATGGGCAAAATACTCAACCCCGGGAATACCCATTCGTACCACGGGATCCTGGAAGAAGGCATCATCACTGGCCACGATCAGATCACAGACCCAGGCCAGCATCAGCCCACCGGCGATACACCCGCCCTGTACCATGGCGATGGTCGGCTTGGGCATCTCGCGCCAGCGCCGACACATATTCAAGTAGACTTCCTGCTCACGCACATACAGGAACTCACCGCCAGGCTTGTTGGTGTGATCCCACCACAAGTGCTTGTGCTCAAAAGACTTGGTCACATCGCGCCCAGGCGTGCCAATATCATGCCCGGCTGAGAAATGCTTGCCGGTCGAGCACAGCACAATCACCTTGACGCCGTCATCATTGATCGCCCGGCGGAAGCATTCATCCAGTGCATAAGTCATCTGTGAGTTCTGCACATTGTTGTACTGGGGGCGGCTCATGGTAACGATGGCGACCCCCTCCTCGACCCGATACAGCACTGGTTCATCGGTCTCGTAAACAGCAGTGTCTGCCCGCTCGACAAATTCGTTACGCTCGCTCATGCCCGGACCTCCTCAGTGGTACGGATACCCGCCGGATTACCCTTGAGCTGCTTGGCACGCAGATTGTGCGGATCGAGTCGCTGAATCAGCGCCAGTTGATCAGTTGTCGGATGGCGGGTCTCGGCCAGATCATCAGCCTTGAGCAGCGGGAAGCCTGTACGCTCCTGGACCAGCTCGAAATCGACACCGGGGTGCAGTGAGACCACTCTCGGCGCATTATCCGGCCCCTTCCAATCCATCACGCACAGGTCGGTCACTGCTACACCGATGCCCATCAGGTCGTGGCGCATTCCCGGCCCCCAGCGCTCCGGTTTAAAACCAACCCCCGAGACCATGTCCACCTCATCGGCAACAAAGACCTTGGCGCTGTGACTGGGTACGAAAAAGGAGTTGCGGTGGTTGATGCTGTTACCCGGCAAACCACGTACACCAAGCATCGCTACCTTGGGCTTTTTGTAGTCACCCACCACCGAGAGGTTGGTCTGGGCCCAGCGGTCGATCTGAGTCGGACCAACCATGGCGTGCCGACGACCATGCCAGACACAGTCAAACACCCGCTCGAAGGGCATGTACCCTGCGTACTTGGGTACATAGTCACCACGCGGACCCACCGGAATCGGCTCTTCCACCAGATAGGCTTCGCTATCGGTCATCAGCAGTTCCGGGCTATGGGTCAGTTTGGCCAAACTTGCTGCCAGGCGCGGGATAATGCCCAGGCCGGAGGCAAGCAGTTCACCGTTGTTGCGCCAGGCTTCCGAGGCCGCGACTATCATCAGTTCAGCCAGGCTGAATTCGGGCTTGTTCATCGTCGTCTCCTCAGAAAATCGGCAGGGGCAGGCCACTGATGCGCTCGGCGCCACCATTGCGCTCGAGGTAGTCGGCATCGCTGCAGTTCACGTATGTTTCCAGATAGCGCTGCCAGCCACCTTCTTCACCGGCACTATCGCTATACGCCTTGAGGTGCTGCAGATCCCAGCCATACTCTGGCCCGCAGTAAGTCGGATGCGCCCCCAATGGGGCCTCCACCACACCGGTAACCAGCGAGCGCTCGAAGGTACTCAAACGAGCTGTTGAGGCATCCATTTCCAGACGCTCCACAACCGTTTCGGCACTGACAAAACACTGCTGGGCAGCCCGGGCAAAATGCTGGTCGAAATAGGCGTCATGCCCGGTTATCAGGGTATTACCCAAACGGTCGGCGCAATTGACGTGAACAAAGGCGACGTCCAGGTTCAGAGCGGGCATAGCCAGCAGCACTTCACCATCGGCATATGGCGAGGCAATGGTTTTCAGCTCAGGATTGTGGGTCAGCACATCAGTCGCCAGCCCCGCCCGGGCTGGCAGAAAAGGCAGGCGCATGGCCGCGGCCTTGAGCCCCCACTGGAACAGCCCCTCATCCAGCTCCATCACGTCCAGCGTTCCTGCCTGTCGAGCCTTGCGGAAGTACGGTTCGAGCGGAATGGCATCCATGGTGGCAAAGCCAAAGATCAGTTTCCTGACCTTGCCGGCGGCACAGAGCATGCCGACCTCAGGACCACCATAGGCGACCACCGTCAGGTCCTTGACATCCGAACGCAGAATTTCCCTGACGATTGCCATCGGCTTGCGGCGCGGCCCCCAGCCACCAAAACCGATGGTCATGCCATCACGCAGCTGGCCCACGACATCGGCCACGGTCATCAATTTGTTCATTGCTGCTCCCCCTGCTGGCCGACACCGAAGTCGTGTCCCCAGATGCTGACGCTGGTGAATTCAAAGGCGGTGTGCTTGTCCCAGTCGACTTGCAGCCCACCCCAGCCATACTCCAGATCGAAGCCCGAGGGCGTTTTCATGTAGAAAGAGGTCATCTTGTCGTTGAGGTGTTGACCCAAGGTCGCAGAAAGCGGAACACCCTGGGCGATCCGCCGATCATGAGCACGACCAACTTCGGTCATTGAGTCCACCTCAACCATGACGTGTACGCACTTGCTCGGCACGTCGTACTCGGCAATCGCCAGGCTATGGTGGCGAGCGTTGGCGCAGTGCAGGAAGTGGATACGAATCGCTGGACCGCTCGGGTCCGGGCGGAAGTTGAAGATGTCGGAAATCTCGAAACCCAGCACATCCCGATAGAACGAGGCGCAGGCGTCGAAGTTAGGGGCTGGCAGCACAGTATGACCAAGCCCCATATCGCCAGTAAGAAATCGCGGCACCCCTTGCGGCGAAACGAAAGGCGCACAATCGGACAGATAGCCCCAGGTCAACTCATGGCGGTTGCCGCAGGGGTCGTGCAGGACCACAGCCTCGTTAACACCACGCTGCCGACAGAATTCGGCGTCTTGCACGCGGTACTCGACATCCAGAGCCTGTAGCCTGGCCAACATTGCATCGAAGGCGGACTTGCTGGCCAGCTCCCAACCCGACGCCAGATACTGGTCTGGAGCCCCTTCCAGCACCAACATGCGGAAGGGGCGATCATCCATCTTGATGTAAAGACCGCCACCGGGCGCGTCGCTGGTCATCATACCCAGCACATTTTCGGCGTAATCCCGCCACTTCTGCAGATCATCGATCTGCGCGACGAAATAGCTCAATGCGCGAATTTCACTCATGCCGCCACTCCTCATTCATTGCTTTTCGGGCTTATGAGGATTGTTGCGCGGCACCTGCAGTGCATCATCGTCCGTTGAGACTAAAGCCTGAATCCAGCGAAAATACCTTCACGATGCAACAAAAAAACCGCCCCTGCAGAACAGGGGCGGAAAGGAGAGTCACCCTGCAGGTGACCAGTCAGCACAACGGAGGCTTCACATGTAGAGAATGACCAGGTCATTGATCACAGCAGGGCGCTCCTGCCCAACCACATGAACATTGATTTCCATCACCATCTGAGTACCACGCGGCAGAACCTCTACCGACTTGACCCGCGACCTGGCATGAATCAGCGAGCCAGCAGGTACCGGGCTTGGAAAACGCAAACGCTCTGAGCCGTAATTGACCATATTGTTGAAACCGGTAACCTCAAAATCCAATGGCACTTGCATCCGCGACATCAGCACCTGAACCAGGGCGCCGTGCGCGATGGTTCCGCCAAAAGGTCCGTCCTTGCGGGCTCGCTCCGGGTCGGTGTGAATCCAATAATCATCACCAGACAGCGCAGCAAAATCATTGATCAGCGACTGATCAACCAGTACCTGGCTACTCCAGTCACTGAAGGTCTCAGAAACCAGCGCCTTGAGCGCCTCGATATCCTTGACATCAATTTTTCGCTTGGCAGGCCCTGCATCAGCCGAGGGTTGCGGCGGCGCCTTGAGGACTTCATCTAGCTCGATTAGATCTACATCCACGCTGGTATAACGTAGCAGTACGGTTCCATCCTCTTTGACCCGTGCTCGTACCGGCTTGAGCGCCATACCCACCTTGAGCGCCTCAGGCTGAAGCCCTACCAGCGTTGTATTGAGTCGCACACCCTGCTCCAACTCAACCACAGCCAGAATTTGTGGCTCTGGGCCTGCAAACTCAGGCAAGGTCGGCACCCGGGCTACGGTATAGGTATAAAGCGTGCCGCGACCATCCACTTCACGCCAGCTCAGCTCATGGGACAGGCAGTGACTGCAGTGACGGCGTGGGTAAAAGGTCCACTGCTGGCAGCTATTGCATTGCTGCAACAAAATCTTGCCGGCTTTCAAGCCATCCCAGAAAGGTGCGGAAATGGCAGTTGCCAGCGGCATTGGTTTGTTAGACATGCTTCAAGCCCCCTGCAGAATCAATGCGCCTTGCTCACTCATAACACCACCGGTGCCAGAAACAAACACCTGATCGCAGACCTTGAGCTGCCGCTCTTCGGCCTTGCCGGCGATCTGCTGGTAGGCTTCGACGACCTGCGAAAAGCCTCCGGCAGATCCAGCCTGACCAAAGCTGAGCTGGCCACCATGCGTGTTCATCGGGAAGTTGCCTTTATAGGTCAGATCATTCTCCAGCACGAAGCGCATCCCCTCCCCCTTGGGACAGAATCCTGCATCCTCAAGACTCAGCAGTACGGTAATCGTGTAGCAGTCGTATATCTGTGCGGCATGCATATCGGAAGGACGCATTCCGGCCATGGCAAAGGCGCTACGCGCCGCTGGCCCGACAGGGGTCTCAGTCATATCAGGAGAATAGCTGGGAGACTTATAACCCAGACGCTCACCAAACCCGGTAATGTAAGCAGGCCGCCCCTTCGAGCGCAGCGCCACTTCCTTGGAGGCGACAATCACTGCAGCGCCCCCCGCCACCGGCATCACGATCTCCAGGATGTGCAAGGGATCAGCCACCATTTTGCTATTGAGCACATCCTCAATAGTCAATGGCTGCCCCCGGAAAATTGCATCCGGGTGGGCCTGGGCACTCATCCGCTGATCAACCGCGATTTTGGCCATCGCGCGCTGATCGTAGCCATACTGGGCCGCATAGCGCTGGGCAATCATGGCATAGCCGGTGTTCTGGCCCATGTGGCCATAGGGCAGATCGAATTCCGCCTCAGGCGCCCCATACTGGGTACTATGCCCACCAAAGCGCATGGCCCGCGCCATGGCCGAGGGGTCATCGTCCGGCCCGAACGGGGCCATACGCTGAGGAATCACACACAGTACCGCCTGACAAATGCCGAGTTCAATCGCAGCCGCCGCCCGCCAGATCATGCCAACGGCGGTTGTGCCACCAAGATCGACGACTTCGGCAAAATTCACCGCGATTCCGAGATACTCGGCCGCCATGGCAGGAACAAAGCTCGAGGCCTCATGAAAATGAGGCCCATTGATGCACAAACCATCGATATCACTAGCCTTAAGGCCCGCATCGGCCAATGCCTGCGCCGCCAGGTCCGCCACTTGCTCCAAATGGAACATCTGCGGCGCAGTGGCGTATTTTTCAGGCTTGTATTGCGCGGCGCCGACAATTGCCGCTGTACCTTTCAAACCCATGCTCTTCCCCTTGTCAGGCGTTTTGGAACGCATAGCAGGTGTTATTGTTTCAGACAGCAGGCATTGTCAGACGCGAAATGCGCTGCTTCATCGTCCATAAGGCTTACATACGCAAATTAATCATGCTTTCCAAACGGACGAGGTTGATGCAACCAATTTGTCCGATCATCCCATGAGCCTGTCAGCTAAGCTGATTAGTACCTTAAGAAAATACGCAACAAGGAAGAAAGCATGATAAGAACACTAATTGGCGCTCTAGCACTGACTACCTCGATCAGCTCTGCGGCAATGGCCGACAGCCTTCCTCAGAATATCGTACTGCAACGTGAAAGCATGCACTCGTTCACGCTGCTCTTACAGATGCAAGCCGAAGGCTTGCAGCGTCGTGAACTTAATGATTTTCAACAAAGCTTGCAAAGCCTTGAAAGAGCGGCACCGCAAAAGGATAAAGAAGGTGCTACTGACAATCTACCTTTAGCCCAGCATATAAAAAACCTCGTGGACATGATAGAAAATCTTCAAACAGGCCAGGTGCCGAGCACACATGACCTTAGCGAAGCCTACCTTGTGCTTAACCAGACCTTAGAACAACTGAACAATTCAGAGCAAGACAAGCGCTACGCAAGCATATTAATAAACAGCTATCTTGCCATGCGCTATGTATATAAAAGCCATGTTGGACTGGCACCACAAACCAACAATAGATCACAAAGCTACTATACGACCCACCTTAGCGACCTGGTTATCATATTAGACCAAGAAATAAACAGCATAGCTTCAGAAAACCAAAACACTGATATCAATCCGCGCTGGCACATGCTAAAAATGAGTTACAGTGACATGCAGCAAGGCTGGACGCGAACAGTCTCAGGAAACCCATACACACCAACCATAGTACGATTAAACTCCAGCGTTCTCAGCAGGCAGCTTGAGTCGCAGATCTTAAAGACTCATAAAGAATGAAAAATGCCCGCTAAACAAGCGGGCACACCCAAAGAATACTACCAATCACTAATTATCATCACCGGCTAACTGAACAGCTTCCAGCAATTTGAGCTTATGCATAAGCTCTGCCATATGAGAAAGATAGATTGTTAACTCCTGAGTTGGAACATCAGGCGTTATCCTTTTAGCATAAACATCAAGCGCAAGATTCAATACAGCAGAATCTTCAGGCCACGCATAATAGACAATGTCAGCAAAGTAGCTAGCCAGCTTGATATCGCTGTCCGCAACACTCCTTACGATACCCAGAAACTCATTTCGCCCTCCTGACATCTCAGCCAAGGCTGATGCTTTAGACGAATAATCGGGCTGACTAAAGTTCGACGGAACACCGTCCCACCAACCGTTATATTCCTTGAAAACAGTTTTACCAATATCACTAAACCGATTATAGGTCTCAGCCATATCTGGACGACCAGCTAACTCATTAGGCATTTGCATTTTTTCAACAATTTGATCACGACGCAAACCTGAATTAAGGCCTTCTGTGACCTGATCAACAGCCGATTCGAACACCAAAGCAGTCGCACTTAGCTTATCTTCAATTTCTTCAAAACCGAGCATCACCGGGCCGTGCATAGGGAGTAAAACATTTGGCTTTAGCGAGATCATTGACCTCAAAGCAGCAGCCCAGTCCCCAACATACCTTTGCCGGCGTTTTCCATTGCCTGCATTTGGTAAAAAAGGTTGCCACAAATCAGCACTAACAACTAAATCATGCATTGGCACATGAACCCATAAGTGATCAGCCGTTTCGCCACGGGCACTATACAGATTAAAGGTAGTCTCACCAACAATGTACTCCATTTCACCATTGAAGGTAATCGTTGGCTGTAAAACGTCATTTACTGATCTCGGCACATTAGCCGGATGCTGGTTATTCAAACCAACAAGTGTGTGAGATGCAAGCTTAGTATCAAGATACATCTCATACATATAGTCAGACGTAGTGATAATCTCTGGATTATCTCCAGCCTCTATAATTGACCAAGCCCCGTAGGCATGATCTGCATGATGATGGGTGATAATAATTGAGTGTACCTTCTTGTCACTTATTTCCCTGACCGCATCAAGCAAAGCCGGCCCTGCCGGGGCATAAGCAGCATCAACAAGCACCAGCCCTTCACTGGTTTCAAAAACAGCCACATTGACAAAAGGAAAACGCAACAACCAGACACCATCACCATAGGCTTTCACTTCAAGCAAATCATATGCATCTTGAATGGCTTTGGGATTCGTCCTGCTGTGCATATTATTAGCAATCGCATGTGAAAAAGCACCGCCAAAGCCAATATTAGAGTTTGATGTTAATGCCTCAAGCACCGAAGGGTATTTTTTAAATACCTCAGCTCTCATCTCGAAGCCATTGTAACTATTATCTTGACCCGCACTCAAAGCGCCAACGCACAGACTGGTTATTGATGCAATGAAAAGCAGCAATACCTTCTTAAAAACTCTCATAACAAACGCCTCTAGCTTAAAAAAAAGCGACGCACTAGGCGCCGCTTAATTAGCAGTCAAAATGACTCAATTAACGCCCCATGGCACGCAAACGGTCTGGAGTAAACATGGCCGGAGTCAAATCATTACGATTCAGAATAGGACCCTGATCACGATCCATCGTCATTGAGTATCCAACGTAGGAGCTACTATTCAGGTCATGATAGAAAGACGTGCCAGCTTGCCATGCACTGGTATCTGGGTGGTAGTAGTAACTCAAAACACCATGCTTCCACAGATTACCGCGAGTATCATAATTGTCAGCCATGACGCCATGCCAAGTATCCTCATCGATAAACAACACGCGACGCGAATACAAATGGCGACTCGTTGGCTTCAACTTCGCTTCCAGAACCCAGACACGGCGTTTTTCATAGCGAAGAAATTCAGGGTTCGGGTGATTAACGGTAAGAAGCTCATCATAGGATGTTTCTTTTGAGTTCAGCTTATAGGCATTGGCAGGTACATAAATTTCGCGTTTACCAACCAACGTCCAGTCATAACGCTCAGGAGAGCCATTGAACAAACGGTCCTCATCAATCGTCATAGTCCCGTTACTTCCCGGCATAGGCTGATCAAAGCCGTAACCGGGTGCCAAACGCACACGACGGGTACCGGTATTGTAAGACCAGGCTGTCCGTGCTGATGTAGCCCAGTTGAACGGCTCGTGGTTCATCGACATATTGCCACGTTCGCGCAATGGCAACAGCACCTGTGTGGAGCAGTAGGCCATAACACCAGGCGACTGATCTGTCATGACTTCACGATCGGCAAAATTACCCGAGTTCAGGCAAATACCGTGTGAACGCCCCCAGCTAATATTACCATTGGCTGTAACTGCGCCGATATCTCTCGTCTCATCCTGGGTCGTTGAGCGAAATGGAACCTGATGATTCCACTTCAACTCATAACCATTTTTAGGAATCGGGAAAGGTATAAAGCCTTTGGCGCTGATGCCCATGCCATCATGCGTCAGCTGAGCATTCAATGCATTCCACTTGGCACGCTCGCAAACAAATTCCGGATACGCAAAATCACGTCGGCCTTGATAAACGTTGATGACGTAGGTTTCTGGATAGCGCTCAAACATGGCAACCTGACCGTCAGTCAAGTTTTCCAAGTGATTCTTGTAATTTGAGGCGTTAATTTCAAGAAGCACAGGATCGTCAGCAAAGGGATCCACTGGATGCTCACCACTATTGGGTTCAGGCTCCCAGCCAGGAACCACACCAACATATTTCCCAGTAAATTCGGGAATTGACCCATCGGCATTGCCTGCGCGTTCTGCACCGACACACGTCAGATCCTGTCCGAGGCGAGCTGCTTCTTCAGGAGATACAGCTGCATTGGCCAAGCTTGAAATAGCCAGACTAACAGCAGCCGCAAGAGCAATTACCGCACCATGTTTACTCATTATTTTTGTCTCCACTGGTGTTGTATCTTCATCATTATGATCAACGGCATCTTGGACTCATCGTCCAATCAGACTACAGGTGCCGACTTAGATGCCTGAGAAATACAACTCTATTAAAAGGAATATTTGGCACCAAAAGTGATATTGTCGCGATCAGATAAATTCCGACGTCTTTCAGGGTTGGCTGAACTCAGATAAGCGGTATATGTAGTACTCAGCTCAAGATTGTTCAATCTACGGAAAGTCATACCAACCGAGAGACGCTTATCATCCTGACCTGCAGCAATAGTCCCAGTCAGAGGTGTTGCTCCTTCAACAACATGTGACCAGTTGATTGGTACATTGAGGTCCCAACCAGAGAAGATACCTGGGTAAGACAGAACAGCCTGAAGCGTGTAAGCAGTTGCTGACTTGGTCTGCCATGCAGTATCAGTTTTGTAGGTAAAATCCTTACTACCACCTGGGTGGCGATCCACACTATTGGCCCGTTGATGAACAATTTCACCAACAAAGGTTGTCGAGCTAGCCCATGGCATATGCCCTAATGCGTGAATAAAACTCAACTGCATTTGCTGTCCTGCCCCTGTTGTAGCTGAAGGCCCACCTTGAGTCATCACGTTGATAGGTGCACCTGTACGATAGGACCACTCGCCGCCAATTTGTGTGTCACCCCAACGAGTAGAGACACTCATCCCAGTCAACTTTATATCTTCGTAATACTCAACCTGGTAGGTAGTTGGCAAAAAAGGACTGATGGGGTTCAAACCAAAACCACCCTGTGAGATTCCTGCAGGATTACGATCATGATAACGAACGTGGAAAAGCCCAAGTTCCCAATCCAGGTTAGGTCGGTACATCGCCCGTACACCATATTGGCCACTGGAACGTGGCTTATTGGTACCCGCATAGTTAATCTGAGTATTGAATCCGGGCGCCAGATTTACCAGAATAAACTCGCGACCTGGGCCCACAACATCAGTGGTTGACAAGTAGGAACCTACAGGATTTAGCTCATTACCTTTCCACTCATATTGGTAATATGCCTCAAGGCCAAAATCCGGTGTAACTGACCAGGCTGCCGAAACCTGCCCCACAGGCAATAGAATATCCTTTACCTCAACACCTGGCTGGCCGGAGTTAACTACGTTGACAGGTCCCTGTACGCCGTTTACGCCGGGATAGAACAAACCTTCGCCCCAGGCAACCATGTGTCGCCCGGCTTTTACGCTTAACCCCTGATCACTTGGCAAATCGAAATCGGCAAACACATAAGCATCAAGAAAGCGCGTCTGGCCACCAGAATACTTTTTGGCATCACTGGTAAAGCGGTCGTTACGGCCTGACTTATTGATAGTACCAGGAGAGTCATTGTCATTCTTGCTGTGATACACATGATCATAAAAGGTACTGGCGCGAAGCACCGCGCCATAGTTGTCCTGGCGATAGATCATCTCACCCAGCACACTGAGCCGGTTGGTGGTCAGTGAGTGACGATCAAAGTTGCGGTTGCCATCATCGGCATTGATGTTGTCGATCAGTTTAGAGTCCTGGCTGCGCATACGGACACCGATGCCGTAACCAGTTGTCACTGTCCAATCGAGAGTAGCACCATTGGAAAAGTTGATGGGTTCACCCGCGTGCACGCTGGTGGAAGAGACAGCAGCAACTGCCAGAGCCAGGGAGGCAAAGGCGAAAGTAGCCGACGCACGACGCGTACTCTTCTTGTTATTGTTGTTCATAACTGCTCCTATCGATTCAGGTTGAATAAACCCTTCCTGTGGGGTGTGTTACACGTGAATGTCTTCTGGCAAAGCGAAAGCCTGACCGTCACTGCGTCTGAGGCTGTATACCCAGGCCTCGTTGTGCAGTTCGCGATGCAGGACTCCCTCTTCCATAAGGAAATTCAGATGTGCTTGGGTCTCCCCGATGGCCATCAGCAGATCAAAACTGTTGCGCACCCGCGGGAAAAGCACGGCACGACACTGGTCCACTCCCTGTGGCGTTTCGAGCGCCTCACTGAGCAGATCAAGATGACGTTCGTGATGTTGTTGCAACTGCTGCAGCCGGTGATGCAGCCCGTAGAACGGCAGTTCATGGGCAGGGAAAACCAGAACGCTGTCCGGCAGGTTGCGAAAACGCTTGATCGAAGCCAGCCATTCACCTAAGGGGTTAGCCTCAGGCTCCGTTACGGTGATGCAGATACTTGAGGTAATGCGCGGCAACACCTGATCGCCGGACAACAGCATTTGATCCTCTTCGCTGTACAGGCATGCGTGTTCAGGCGAGTGACCCGATCCGACCACCACACGCCAGTGACGCCGGCCGATCTTGAGAATGTCGCCATCACGCAAACGCCGGTAACTGTGCGGCGCCTCATTACTGAAGAAAGTGTCACTGACCGCGCCGAGCAACTGCTGTACCTGCTCAGCCTCCAACCCGGCCCGAAGATAGAACTGCTGGAACTGCCATGGCGTTTCAGCATCTTTGGGATTGGGCTGTAGAATTGAGCTGTACTCCCCGAAGGTCATGTAGACCGGGCACTGGAAGCGATCACTCAGCCAGGCGAGCATGCCGGTATGGTCGTAGTGACAATGCGTGGCGATCACTGCCAGGATCGGCTTGCTCTCTAATGCGCCACTCAACACCTGCTCCCAAACAGAATGGCTCTGCGGGGTGTTCAGCCCGGTATCGACAACCACCCAGCCATGCTCATGCTGCAGCAGATACAAATTGATATGATCCAGGCCGAACGGCAGCGGCATACGCAGCCATAGCATCCCTTCAGCCACCTGCATGACCTCTCCGGCATCGGGTGCACGGTCCCAGGGGAAGCGCAGGCCCACCTGCGCCTCCCGAGTCTGCAGGCTGATCTCGCTCACGCTGATTCTCCATCGAAGGCAGGCAGGCCGTTACGCGCCAGAGCCTCTGGGCTATAGAGCACGTAGCACTGATCGGTGTCGTCCTTGATGTAGAGAGGGTCGTCGAACAGCTCCGGGTTGTAACCCTGACGCTGCAGGTCAACTTTGCGCAGCTTGAAAGTGCTGGTCATATCAGCCATGGCAGATACGCGGACAAATACCGGCACGGCATAATGCGGCACGCGACTACAGGCGAACGAGTGGAAAGCCTGCGGATCAAAAACATGCCCAGGTTGCATCAATATTGCAGCCATACCGGCACGCCCTTCATGCCCCGGCACCCGGACACCGTAGATATTGATCAGCTCCATGCCCGGGAAATCACCTAGGGCATCAGCCACTTCCAGAGTCGAGACGTTTTCGCTCTTCCAGCGGAAGGTATCGCCAATCCGATCGACGAAATAACAGTAGCCATCTTCGTCATAGCGCAGCAGGTCACCCGAACTCCACCAGGCATCGCCATCCATGAAGACGTTGCGCAGGATCTTTTTCTCGGTAGCCTCAGCCGAGGTATAGCCCTCGAAACGACCAGCGCCGATTTCTGGATGATCAACAATAAAGCCAACAGCCTCACCCACCTCTCCCGGCTGACAATGCACATAACGCCCATGCTCATCGCGCACATGGGTCTGGGTCTGGGTATCGAACTTGAGCAGTCGGAGGTTGGTCTTGTCCCAGAAAGGCACTCGCCCGCAGGAGCCGACATGGTTATCCAGATTGATGGTTGCGGCATTAGCCTCGGTTGAGCCCCAGCCCTCGAATACTTCAATCGGCCCAAAACGCTCCAGCCAGCGGGTCCAGACATCCTTGCTCAAACCAGCGCCAAGCATGCAACGCAGGATGTGCTGACGATCTCCGGACTGTGCCGGCTTGTTCAACAGGTAACGGCAGATCTCGCCGATGTACTGGAAAATGGTTACGTGGTTGTCGCGTACATCACTCCAGAACGCGCTGGCACTGAACTTGCGTCGAAACACGATGGACGCACCGGAAGCCAGAGCAGTTGAAGTCACCGAGGTAGCGGCTGCGCCGTGGTACAACGGCAGGCAGCAATAGAAGACATCTTCGGGCCGAGTTGCCAGAGACACCTGCATGACATCCCCTGAGGTCATCCAGCGCATGTGGCTGTATCTGGCCGCCTTGGGCAGGCCGGTAGTACCCGAGGTGAAGATGTAGAGCATGTCATCCTCAGCCTTGACGCCAGCCCGCAACTGCCGGTCCGGCTGCTTGACACTGGCTGCGTCAATAGCGGGATAGAAGCTCTGGTCAATGCTGCTCGGCAACTGTCCGGCGGCAGGCTTTTCTGCATCTGGCACCAGCCAGCATGGATAGTGTTCAACGCCCTCGGTTTCCAGGAACACTCCCAGGCACTCTTCGCCAACCACCACAGCCTTGGCGCCGGTGCTTTGCAATGCATGCAGCAGTGGCTTACCTGTCAGGTGGTAATTGATGAATGCGGTTGTGACCCCGATCTTGGCCAGCGCAAACCAGCAAAAGAAAAAGTCGGGACGGTTCTCCATGGCCATAGCACAGACATCACCGGCCCGCAGTCCGCGCTGGATGAATACCTCAGCGTATTGATTGGCCTTTTCATCCACCGCCTGGTAGCTGAAATGACAGCCGTTGTAGATCAGGAAATCCTTTTCAGCATGAGCTGCCGCCTGCTGTTCGAGACGATCAGCCAGCGTATAGTGATCCGCAGGCTTGATCCGCGTTGCAGCGGCCGAACGCAAATCCAGCTTGGCCTGGGTTTGCTCACGACTGGGAATATGTGCTGGCAGGGTTTGTTGTTCTTGTTCGACTAGGCCATGTGCACTCATGCATTTTCCTCCACAGGATTCTGGCTATACCGGGGGTAGTCGGTGTATCCCTCAGGTCCAGGGGAATACAGGGTCTTGCGCTCAAACGGAGCCAACGGCAGTTGATCGCGGATACGCTCAACCAGATCGGGATTGGCAATGAAATGTCGCCCGAATGACACAGCGTCCGCCTGCCCTTGGGTAATGGCTGCTTCAGCACTGTCAGGCTCAAACCCGTCATTGACGATCAAAGCGCCCTTGAACCGGGCACGAGCTACAGCAAAGGCGTCGACCTTGCGGGTATGCGCACGCATGATGTGCAGATACGCCAGGTTCATGCCGTCGATAACATGCAACAGCACATCAAGCGTCGCAGTTGGGTCGCTATCTTCGATATCGTTGAACTTGTTGCCAGGACAAAATCTCAGCCCAACCCGCCCCGCACCGATGGCCTCAGCCATACTGGCCAGCACTTCATGGGTAAAGCGGACCCGGTTCTCGACACTGCCGCCGTACTCATCAGTGCGCTGGTTGGCGTTTTCCGACATGAACTGCATCGGCAGATAGCCACTGGTACAATGCAGTTCAACCCCGTCAAATCCAGCCTCGCGAGCATTGATTGCTGCCTGACGGTAGTCGGCAATCACCTGACGGATTTCTTCACGACTCAAGGCATGGGGCATATCAGCCGCTGCCATACCGATTGCATCCGTGAACAATTCGATGTTGGCCTGCACCGCCGAAGGGGCCACTGTGCGACTGCCAGCTGGCTTGTTGTGGCTTGTAGCCGCGCGCCCACAGTGCATCAACTGCAGCACGATCTTCCCGCCTCGCGCATGGACGGCATCAGTCACTCGACGCCAGGCGGCAATCTGCTGGCTGTTATAAATGGCCGGAGTTCGGCAATAGCCCAACCCGTCAGCCGAGGGTGATGTCCCCTCAGCGACAATCAGGCCAGCACTGGCACGCTGCGCGTAGTAGTCGACCATGATCGCCGTGGGTATTGCCTGGTCATCCGCGCGGCTGCGCGTCATCGGCGCCATGACGATGCGGTTGTTCAGCTCAAGCTCACCAAAACGGACAGGTTGCAATAATGCGTTCATCAGCATCCCCTCAGCGCACACGAATCTTCGGCGCTGGGGTATCACCCCGCATTTGCCGCAGAAAGTTTTCCAGCGGTGCTGGTTCGGCTACTTCAGGTAGCTGATCGCGCTCGGGACTGGTTGCCCAGAACGACTTCCAGGACGGAAACAGATCATGGAATGTGCCGTGGTAAGGTTCACGTCCCGGCCAGCGCATTTTCATGTCACCGATCGGCGGTTTGTTGAGATCCGTCGCGTACCAGTAGCAAGGCAGCCGTCGGCGGAAATACCACTGACCGTCGATGCGCTGATAGTCATCCCAGTAGAGCATCTGCATGATGACCCACTCGGCACCAGTCTCATGCTCGTTCTTGGAGTACACAACGCCAACAGCATTGTCGGCATCGACGAACTCAATGATGTGTTGCCCCAGGTGATGCGAGGTGCCGGTAAATTGATGCCGCAGCGTGTCATCGACCCAGGCCTTGAGGTGGGCACGACCAACCTTTTCCCGCCCCACGCGAATGTCAGGCGCAAACAGACTCACATGGGCATCCAGATCGCGCATGTCCAGTGACAATGAATACTTGCCGGCCAACTGACGAATCGCTTCAATCGATTCGAGCCGATCCAGTCGCTGTGCAAAGGTGTTCTGATCCATACTTTTGCCTTTTTCGGGCAGGTGCGGGCCCATGGCCCGCCCTGTCATTCGAGTACGGTGTAAAGGTCCGAGCTGCGGCCGCCATCCACGGCCAGGCTGGCCCCGGTGATGTAGGAGGCTTCATCCGATGCCAGGAAGAACACCGCATTGGCCAACTCATCGGCCTCGCCAACACGGCCCATCGGGATCAGCTTTTCAGTGTTGGTCCTGGATTTGTCGTCGCCCAGCATGCCGGCAGTCGCGGGGGTCGCTACCACGCCCGGCACGACCACATTGCAGCGCACATTGACTGGCGCCCCTTCGGAGGCCACGGCACGGCTGAAATTGATCACAGCAGCCTTGGCTGCTGAGTAACCGGACATCCAGGCGGTACCAAACACACCGCAGATCGAAGCGATATTGACGATGGCCCCACCACCCTGTGGCTTCATCAGCTTCATGGCCGTGCGGGTACCCCAGAATGTGCCGTCCACCGTAGTGGCAAAATTGACATGCCAATCCTGAGTACTCATCTGATCAACCCCGCCCCAGGTGTAGGCCATGGCGTTGTTGACCATGACATCCAGGCGGCCATACTCGGCTGCAGTGGACTCGATGGCTGCGACAAAAGCCTTCTCATCGCTGACATCAGCAACCCGATACGCGGCCTTGCCTCCTGCCTGTTCGATCTGGGCCACTACTGTCTTCAAAGGCTCTTCCCGGCGACCACAAATCACCACGATGCCGCCCTCTGCCGCCATTTTTCGGGCAGTAGCGGCGCCGATACCCGAACCACCACCGGTTACAAAACAGACTTTGTTCTGCATGCGTGCTGTCATCACAGTTCTCCTCAGATAAAGGCCGAGCCGCCATTGATGGTGATGTTCTGACCGGTAATGAAGCTGGCCTCATCGCTGGCCAGGAAGGCCGCGGCACGAGCAATCTCGACAGGTTGGCCGAGGCGACCCAAAGGAATGGCCGCAATCATCGACTGCATCCACTCATCCGGAATACCTGCCATCATCGGGGTATCGGTTGGGCCTGGAACGATGGTGTTGACGCGGATACGGTAGGGCGCCAGCTCTCGCGCCAAACTGCGAGTCAGCCCCATGACGCCAGCCTTAGAGGCTACGTAGTGGCTTGGGCCTTCACCGGTCACGGCACCGGTGCTGGAGAAATTGATGATGGTTCCTGCGGTTTCCTTCGCCACCATCAGCCGGGCGGCTTCACGAGCACACAGGAAACTACCCTTGAGATTGACGCCGACCACCCGATCCCAGTGCTCGACCGGGGTATCCAGGAAACTGTCAACCGAACCGGTACCGGCATTATTGACAAGAATATCCAGGCGCCCCACCTCTTCAGTGATACGCTGCATGGCAGCCTGAACCGAGGCCTCGTCCATGACATTGCACACCAGTGCGCGGGCCTTGCCATTCAGCTCAGCCACACTGGCTACAATGGCCTGCTCATTGATATCAGCGGCATAGACGGTGGCGCCTTGCTGGACAAACTCGCGAACGATGGCAGCACCCATACCTTGGGCGGCGCCGGTCACGAAGGCAATCTTGTTATTGAGTTTCATGGCTGCTCCTCATTGGCTGACACAGGGTCAACCCGTTGACGGTTGCAGCTATGATTGATTGGCCGACAAGGCCCAACATCGTCCGTTGAGACTAAGGCTTTTAAAGGATGCTTGACCTTTCAGCACCACCATGATCTCAATGGTCTGAACGGACGATGCCGGCGATCATGACAATAGGGACTATCGAGCAAATGATAAAAATCCGGAGTCCTCGACGTGTCCACCAACAATCACAAAGTCACATGGCATACGCACTACGCGCTGCTGATCCTGGCGATAATCTATATCTTCAATTACATAGATCGTCTGCTGGTTTCTATTCTGATCGAACCAATCAAGCTTGAGTTTGGTGTCTCCGATACGTTGATCGGGCTACTCTCCGGCGTAGCGTTTGCTCTGTTCTACACCGTGTTCGGATTACCCTTCAGCCGTTTGGCCGATCGCATCGGACGCAAACCCGTCGTGGCCATGGCCTGTATCGCCTGGAGCCTGATGACCATGCTGTGCGGTGTAGCTACCAGCTTCGCGATGCTACTGCTGTTCCGTATCGGTGTAGCCGTCGGTGAAGCCGGTGGCTCAGCACCCTCGGTCGCGATGATTTCCGACCTTTACCCAGCCAATCAGCGTTCACGCGCACTCGCCGTTTTCCTTATGGGACCCGCTCTGGGTGCCGTATTCGGCCTGGGGGCCGGCGGCTGGATCGCCGAAATGTATGGTTGGCGCTGGGCATTCATCATCATCGGCGCACCAGGCGTATTGCTGGGTCTTATTCTGGCATTGACTGTCAGAGCTCCCACCAGAACGGCCAGCGATGCCAGCCTCCCGCAAGAGTCCTTCGCCAAGACGGTCCGCTCCCTGACCCGCACCCCGTCATATCTGCTGATTGTGACTGCCGGCAGCGTTGCTGCTATCGCTGGCTATGCCATTGGCACCTGGAATCCCAGCTTCCTGATCCGCTCCCACGGACTCAGCCTCAAAGAGGCGGGGATTCTGATGGGGCTGGGCGGCGGCATGATGTCCGTTGTCGGAACCCTGGCTTGTGGCTGGTTCACCGACCGAATGGTCAACAAGGATACTGGCTGGCAGTTGGGTACAGCACTGCTAGGCACTGTTATCAGCATTCCCTTCGGCCTGCTGTTCTTCCTTTGGCCGGCCGGAACTGCCTTCATGCTGGGTGAGATTGCCGTGCCCACCGCATTCTTCTTCTACCTGGGCTTTGCATTCTTCGGCACCTGGTGGACGGTGCCCTGCTTCGGCTCAATGAGCCACCTGTTCCCTGCCCACAAACTGGCCCAGGGCACAGCTATTTTCTTCATGGGCATCACCTTGCTAGGTGTAGGACTGGGCCCTCTGGTGGTCGGCATTCTGAGTGATTTCTTCACCCTGACTATCGGTTCCGAGGCGCTGCGCTATGCCCTGGCCAGCACTATTGGCTTACTGGCTATTACCTGCATCTGCTTTGCTTACGCCATTCCTCGCTATCGCCAGCAGGTAGCAACACCAGCAGATTCGATTGCAACTCAAACAGCCACAGCCTGATTATTCGGAGTCAAGCGCATGTCATCTCATACTCAACAAGATCTACCACTGCCTACTGGCGAATTCGTTACTCTGGACAATGGTCTGACCCTGCACTACCTGGATATCGGCACCGGCCCGGTGGTGGTCTGGCTGCACGGTAGTGGCCCAGGCGCCAGCGGCTTCAGCAACTTCAAGGGCAACTACCCAGCGTTCGAGAAAGCCGGCTTTCGCAATATCGTGCTTGATCTCCCAGGCTTTGGCCGGTCGGACAAACCGGACAACGTCAATTACGATCTGGATTTCTTTGTCGGTAACCTGAAAGCCCTGCTGGACAAGATTGGCATCCCCAAGGCGACACTGCTTGGCAACTCGCTGGGCGGCGCCATCGCGTTAGGCGCAGCACTTGCCCACCCCGAGCTGATCGAGAAACTTATTCTCATGGCCCCGGGGGGAGTTGAAGAACGTGAGACCTACTTTCAGATGGAAGGCATTTCACGCATGGTCGAAGTCTACAGCCAGGGACCGATGGGCATTGAGCAGATGCGTCAGGTCATGACCTTGCAACTGTTTGACAGCAGCCAGTTGCAGGACAGTCTGCTGGCAGAGCGGGTAGCCGTTGCGGTAACCCAGCCAGCCAATCTGTTCTCCACCATGATGGTGCCCAACATGACCAAGCGTCTGCATGAAATCCAGGCACCCATTCTTGGCTTCTGGGGTACCAACGATCTGTTCAACCCCCCATCGGGCAGTTTCAAGATCCTCGACAACGCACCCAATGCCCGCTTCACCATGCTCAACCGTTGTGGGCACTGGGTGCAGGTTGAGCATCAGTCACTATTCAATCGCCAGTGCCTCGATTTTCTGGGCAACGCCTGACCCTCAACTCCCATGCCGCACTGCCCAGTGCGGCTTCGAGGTAAGTTTCATGTCCTACAAACACCTTCTTGCGCCAGGCAATATCGGCAAACTGTCGCTACGCAACCGCATCATCATGGCACCGATGGGTTCGAATTTCGCCGAAGCCGACGGCACCTGTGGCGAGCGTATCCAGGCCTACTATGAGGCACGTGCCGCAGGCGGTGCCGGCTTGCTGATCATGGGTGTCTGTGCCGTGGCCTTTCCGGCCGGCACCGCCGAACCGTTCCAGGTTGGGGTTTCCGATGACCGGTTCATACCGGGCCTGCAGCGTCTCGCCGAGCGGGTACACCAGCACGGCGCCAAGATTGCCATGCAGTTGCAGCACGCGGGCAAAACTGCCACGCGCGACCTGGCCGAAGGCCGTGAGCTGTGGGTACCCTCCATGCCTCCGCCATTGAAGACCGACATGATGGCGGCCCTCACTCCAGAGGAGCTCGGCAACTTTATCAGTGGCAACAAAGGAGCTGGGCGTCCAACCATCCGGGTGATGCAAAAGCCCGATATCGAGCAGATGGTCGAGTGGTTCGCCAGCGCCGCCGCGCGCGCGCAGCAGGCAGGTTTCGATGGTGTCGAGATCCATGCGGCTCACAGCTACATCATTGCCGGTTTTCTTTCCCCCTACTACAACAAGCGCGAGGACGAATACGGTGGCAGCATCGAGAACCGTGCCCGTCTGATGCTGGAGATTCTGCGCGAAGTTCGTAGCCGAACTGGTGATACGTTTGGTGTGTGGCTACGCCTGGACGCCAAGGAACTGCACACCGAAGGTGGTATCACCCTGGATGAGTGCAAGGCTTTTGCCCGCATGGCCGAGGCAGCCGGTGCCGACGCAGTGTCGGTTTCGGCCTACGCCACCATCAAGACTGGCGTCGCCTTTACCGAAGCCCCCCTGGTACAAAAGCCTGCCGGCTTCCTCGACTGGGCCGCAGAGGTCAAACAGGCCGTCAAGGTTCCCGTAATCGCCGTTGGTCGTCTGGAGCCAGAGGTAGCTGAAAAGGCCATTGCCAATGGGCAGTGCGATTTTGTCGCCATGGCCCGCAAGATGCTGGCCGACCCTGAACTGCCCAACAAGCTGGCACGCAATGATGCCGCCTCGATTCGCCCCTGCATCTACTGTTATGTCTGCGTCAGCCAGATATTCGTCAACGAACGGGTCAAATGTGCAGTCAATCCCTTTACCGGCCATGAGTACCAGCGGGTAATCACCCCCAGCGAATCACCCAGGCATATTCTTGTGGTCGGCGCAGGTCCGGCCGGGCTGGAAGCCGCTCGTCTGGCTAGTCTGCGCGGACACAGGGTAACGCTGGTCGAGCGCAGCAACCGCCTTGGCGGAACGCTGTTCTTCGCAGCATTGGCCTACCCCGAGAACGGCGCACTACTGGACAATCTGGTTCACCAGGTCAAGCAATTGCCGATCGATATCAGACTCAACACCACAGCCACAGCCGAATTGGTCGAGCAATTGAATCCCGACCATATTCTGGTTGCCAATGGCGCCAAGCGTGCCGCACCGAATATTCCGGGCGCTACAGCCAAACATGTATGGAGTGGTGACGAGTTACGCCGCCTGATGACCGGCGACGGCGCCGACGAAATCGCCAAGGCCAAGCTCTCTCTGACCCAGCGTACCCTGATGAAGGCTGGCAGCCTGACCGGAGCCAACAACAGTACCGACGCGCTGAAACAGTTGTCCAAACTGTGGATGCCTCTGGGCAAACAGGTAGTCATTATCGGAGGTGGGTTGGTCGGACTCGAGTTGGCGGAATTCCTAGTCGAGCGTGGCCGCCAGGTCACCATTCTTGAACCCAGCGAGAGCCTGGGGCGTGAGTTATCTATCGTGCGCCGCTGGCGAGTGCTGGACAACCTGCACCAGCATAAGGTGTCAATGCTCACCCAGACCAAGGTTATCAGCATTGACCAGGCTCAGGTGCACTACCTGGACGACAAGGGGAATCAACAGCAGCTTGCCATGGACTCAGTGGTGCTGGCATTGGGCGCCGGCCCGGATGAGAGTTTGAGCATAGCGCTGGGCAAGACCGGTAAACCGGTTCAGAGCATTGGTGATTGCAGCAACCTGGGATACATCGAGGGTGCTATCCGGTCAGCCACTGAAACCGTGCTGGCCCTCTAAGGTTCTTTAGAAACCAATCTAAACAACGATCATTGCCAGGAGACAAGGCATGACTGCACGCATCTACACAATCGGCATCCTGGGCGGCACAGGTAACCTCGGCAACGCTCTGGCAGCGCGCTGGGCAAAGGCCGGGCACCGAGTGATACTCGGTTCACGGGATGCCGCAAAGGCCCGTCAGAGAGCCGAGGAAATGTCCACTACGCTTGGCACAGAGATACGCTTTGGCAGCAATCAGGACACAGCCGAGCAGGCCGAAATCATCGTGCTGGCGGTGCCCTTCGCCAATCAGACAGATGCCATCGAAGAGGTTCGTCCGGCGCTAGCCGGGAAGATACTGCTAGACACCACGGTGCCTCTGCTACCACCCAAGGTAATGCGCGTGCAGATGCCCGCTGAGGGCTCAGCCGCCCAACGCGCTCAACTGGTCGCTGGAGAAAACGTACGCGTTGTGTCGGCCTTCCACAATGTGGCAGCCCACAAGTTGGCCAGCGCGCACAAACTGGAAGGTGATGTACTGGTATTTGGTGATGACCTTGAAGCGCGCAAGGTAGTGGTTGAACTTGCCAATGCGACCGGTCTACGCGGCTTGCATGCAGGCGCTTTGGCCAACTCAGTCGCTGCCGAAGCGCTGACTTCTGTGCTGATCTTCATGAACAAGCACTACGCTGCCGATGGTGCCGGCATTCGTATCACCGGCGAACTCGACGCGGGAAAACTGGGCTAGAAACAGGAGTTCGCCATGCATGTCGTCCCTCTGGTTGGACTGCCGGAAATCAGCCCTGGTACCGAGCTGGCCGACCTGCTCGCAGCTCGACTGCAAACCGAAACCGTGGACTGGGGCAGCTCACCGCTGCTGGTGTTGGCACAAAAGATCATTTCCAAGGCCGAGGGCCGCTACGTCGATCTTGCCGAGATAACGCCTGATGCCCAAGCGCTTGAACTAGCCAGAGTAACCGGCAAGGATCCGCGCATGATCAGTCTGATCCTTGCAGAGTCCAGCGAAGTGGTTCGCGCTGTTCCCGGTCTCATCATCGTTCGCCACCGGCTGGGCTACGTCATGGCCAATGCGGGTATCGATCAGTCGAATATTCCAATGCAGGGTCGTGATCTCGCCCTGCTGCTTCCTGAAGATCCGCATGCATCAGCCCGTCACTTGCTCGAGCAACTGCGCAAACTCGAGTGTCCTTTGGCCGGGATAATTATCAGCGACAGCTTCGGTCGTCCCTGGCGTCAAGGCGTGGTCAATATCGCCCTGGCCAGTGCCGGTATCCCTGCACTAATTGATCGTCGCAACACCGCTGATCGCCATGGGCGGACTCTGCAAGTCACTCAGATCGCCTTTGCCGATGCCGTCGCCGCCGCTGCGGGACGGGTTATGGGTGAGGCCGAAGAAGGGGTACCGGCTGCGCTGGTCTGTGGGCTCATGACACAGGCTCCGGAGGTAGACTGCCGGGCCCTACTGCGGCCACCGGAAATGGATCTGTTTCAATGAGCACCCAGTCCTGCCCCCGGGTCCTGGCTTTAAGCGGTGGCGTCGGCGGGGCCAAGCTGGCCCATGGTCTTTATTCAATCCTGCCTGACTGGCAGTTGCAGATCGTGGTCAATACCGGAGATGACTTCGAGCACCTGGGACTGCACATCAGTCCCGACATCGACACCCTGCTCTACACCTTGTCAGGCCTGGCCAACCCCGCAACCGGCTGGGGCCGCGATGGAGAGCAATGGCTATGTATGGAAGCGCTGTCGCAACTAGGTGAAGCCGATTGGTTTCAGTTGGGTGACCGTGATCTGGCTATGCATCTTTCACGTAGCCATCGTCTGCGTCAGGGCTCAACGCTGACCCAGATCACCCAGTACCAGGCCGAACGTCTGAGCATACAGGCGCGGATCACACCGATGTCAGACGACCCCGTGCCCACTCGGGTTCATACTGATGCCGGCCAGCTCGATTTCCAGCATTATTTTGTCAAGGAGCGCTGCCTGCCGCAGGTTCATGCGCTTGAATATACCGGAGCAGACGCGGCACAGCCTGCACCCGCAGCATTGGCCGCCCTTCAGGAGGAAACTCTGGAAGCTGTGATCATCTGCCCTTCCAACCCTTATCTGAGCATCGCCCCCATATTGGCACTTCCTGGATTTCGAGAAGCATTAAGGAACACGCGAGCTCCGGTTATTGCTGTATCCCCTCTCGTCAACCGCAAGGCGATCAAAGGACCTACGGACAAGATAATGCGCGAACTGAGCATCCAGGTTAGCTCTGCCAGCATTGCCAACCACTATGCCGATTGCCTGGATGGTCTTGTGATCGATTACAGCGAACAAACCCTGGCCCACACACTGCCATTACCTACCCTAGTGACCAACACCTTGATGCAGAACAACGACGATCGGTGCCAACTGGCTCACGCCTGCCTGAACTTTGCCTCTGAACTCAAACAAGCGAAGAACCAAAACCGAGCTTTTTCATAAAACCAGCACCGCCCCGCAAAAATCAGATGTAACCACTTGAAAATAAATATTTTTTTAAAACTCACTCGAATCAAAAAAGATACCGAAAGCGAGTAGAACCGAGCAAATTCAGTTGTTTGAATGGAGGTAACCAGGGAGTTACCTCATGCTCAACACCCACAAAGTCACCACGTACCAGAACAGCCCCCAGTCCAGAAGCTGGCTGTCACTGCCGCAGCTCGTGGAGACCTGGACATGAGCTGCTGGGCCCTTATTCCGCTTAAAAATACCTGTCTCAGCAAAAGCCGGCTGATGCCACACCTGACGCGGCAACAACGGCAAGCATTGATCGACCACATGCTCGATAGGGTCATAGACGCTGCCAGGTCCTGTGCTCATGTCGATGCCGTCGCACTGGTTGGCAGCCGGCTTCCCCCCAGATCGGACCTGCTGATTCTGCAGGAGCGCCAGCCCGGACTAAACCCGGCGCTGAAACAAGCGCGCAGCGTGCTGCGCCAGAAGGGAGCGCAAGAGCTGGTCATTCTGCATGCCGATCTACCGTTGATCCGTGCAGATGATATCGATGCCTTGATCGAACAAGGTCGCCAACAGGGTCTGGGAATTGCCCCGGACAAGCTTGATCAGGGCACCAATGCGCTCTACCTGCCCACAGACCTGCCGTTCGATTTCCAGTTTGGTAACACCAGCCTGCGCTGCCATGTCGCTGGGGCCAATGACCTGCATATCCAGCCAGCGCTTGTGCGTCGTCAGGGGCTTGGCCTTGACATCGACACTCTTGACGACTTAACGGCGCTGGGCAGCGAGACCGCCGCCCTCTTCGCTCATACCACACGCTTCGGGAGTTCATCCTCATGGAAACTGTCGGCACTTTGTTGAATCAATTGCGTCAAGACGTACGCCTCGGCCGCGACGAACTCATGCTTCTGGGTGAAAAGGCCCCGTTAAGCGCGCTGATGGCCTGTGCGCAAGAGCTCACCCTAGCGGGGCATGGTCAACTGGTCGGCTACTCGCGCAAGGTGTTCATTCCCCTGACACGTCTATGTCGAAACACCTGCGGCTATTGCACCTTTGCCACCTCACCGAAAAAACTGACCTCAGCCTACCTGAGCCCTGATGAGGTTCTTGAGATCGCTCGAGCCGGGGCCGCACAAGGTTGTCATGAGGCGCTTTTCACCCTGGGAGAAAGGCCCGAACTGCGCTATCAGCAGGCTCGCCAGGCACTGGCTGAGCTCGGCTACGCCACTACCCTGGAGTATCTGGCGGCAATGGCTGATCTGGTCTACCACGAGACCGGACTGCTGCCGCATATTAATCCAGGCACCATGCACCCGCATGAGGTGGTGCCACTACATGCTGTGTCAGCCTCCCTGGGAATCATGCTGGAAACCACCGCGCAACGTCTGTGCGAGCCGGGCGGGGCACACTGGAACTGCCCGGACAAACATCCCCAGGTACGCCTGGACACCCTGCGCAGTGCAGGTCAGCAAGGCGCTCCCATCACTTCAGGCTTGCTCATAGGTATTGGTGAAACGCGTACCGAACGTTTAGAGGCCTTACTCGAACTCCGCAGCCTGCAGGAGCAATACGGCCATCTTCAGGAACTCATCATTCAGAACTTCCGGGCCAAACCGGGTACCCGCATGGCATCGGCCGGCGAACCCGACTTGGATGAGCAGTTATGGACGATTGCCATGGCGCGACTGGCCTTTGGTTCACAGATGTCAATCCAGGCGCCACCGAACTTACGCCCGGAAGCCTTGGGGCAACTGTTGAGCGCCGGTGTAAATGACTGGGGTGGGATCTCCCCCGTCACCCTGGACCATGTCAATCCCGAGGCGGCCTGGCCACAAATAGAGCAGTTGGCAGTTGAAACAGCACGCTCTGGTCGCCACCTGCTTCAGCGTCTGCCGCTGGTTCCAGCCTTTGTCCGTGAAGTTGATCGCTGGGCAGCCCCGGAGATGGCGCGGGCCATTCGCCGCAACAGCGATAGTCGAGGTTATGCACGTGGCGAACAATGGTATCCCGGTAGTGGCAAACCGTTGCCCGTCGGCGCCGCCCATCGCCTGCTCAACGGCCTTGGCCCCGCCAGTACCAATTTGCAGATTACCGACATCCTGGCCCGGGCTGCCAACCATCAGCGTTTGACCGAACAGGACATTGTCACCTTGTTCCAGGCCGAGGGTGCCGACCTGCAGGCGATCTTCCACCAGGCCGATGCTCTGCGTCAGGCTAGCTGTGGTGACAATGTCACCTTTGTGAACAACTGCAATATCAATTACACCAACATCTGCCTTTTCCGCTGCGGATTCTGCGCTTTTGCCAAAGGCCGAACGGCCAACCAGTTACGTGGCCCAGCCTATTTGCTGACACCGCAACAAGTCGCCGAGCGCGCCAAAGAAGCCTGGCAACAGGGCGCGCGGGAAGTCTGCATGCAAGGCGGAATCCACCCCGCGTTTACCGGTGAGACTTACTTGAGCCTGGTCAAGGCGGTCAAAGAGGTCGTGCCGGACATGCATGTGCACGCCTTCTCACCTCTTGAAATCAAACAGGGCGCCCAGACACTCGGGTTATCACTGCACGACTACCTGCAGCAACTGTATGACGCTGGCCTGCGTACACTGCCAGGCACCGCAGCGGAAATACTTGATGACCCGGTCCGGGCCAGACTGTGCTCCGACAAGCTCTCCACCCAGGAATGGCTTGAGGTCATGCGCACAGCCCACCGTTGCGGAATACGCAGCACAGCCACCATCATGTTTGGCCACCTCGACACGCCTCAAAACTGGGCCCGCCATCTGTTGGCGATCCATGACCTGCAGGCGCAAACCGGGGGCTTTACCGAATTCGTTCCGTTGCCCTTCGTGCATATGGAGTCACCCATCTGGCACAAGGGGCTTGCTCGCTCCGGCCCGACCCTACGTGAATGCCTGTTGATGCATGCCGTCAGCCGGCTGGTGCTGGACTCTGTCCTGCCGAATATCCAAACCTCCTGGGTCAAGATGGGTAACGATGGTGCAGCTCTATGCCTGCAGGTAGGCGCCAACGACCTGGGCGGAACCCTGATGTATGAGTCCATCACCCGCGCGGCTGGTGGCAACAACGGCCAACTGCAGACACCATCCAGCCTGCATGTCATCAGCAGCCGTTGTGGTCGTACCCTGCAACAACGCGACACCCTTTACCGGCCAATATCGCCGGCACTCCCACCGCTGACTATGTCACTTACCCAAAACATACCGCTTGTCGACTGCACGCTGGCTGTTGCAACCAGGCAGTCGTGATATCGACAGGCACTTACAACAATCAATAACCGCAACGAGGCAAACCATGTCATTAACTCATTTGCAGCGGCTGGAAGCCGAAAGCATCCAAATCATGCGTGAGGTTGTGGCCGAAGCCGAGTCACCGGTCATGCTGTACTCGATCGGCAAGGACAGCGCCGTCATGCTGCATATTGCGCGCAAGGCCTTTTACCCCTCTGCCCCACCATTTCCCCTACTGCATGTCGACACTCGTTGGAAGTTCCGGGAAATGTACGCATTCCGCGACCAGATGGCCAGTGACAGCGGCATGGAGCTGATTGTCCACATCAACCCTGAAGGCGTTGAGCACGACATAAACCCCTTTACTCATGGTTCGGCCGTTCACACCGACGTAATGAAGACCGAAGGGCTAAAACAGGCCCTTAACAAGTACGGCTTTGACGCCGCGTTTGGTGGCGCACGACGTGACGAGGAAAAGTCACGCGCCAAGGAGCGAGTCTTTTCTTTCCGTACAGCACAACATAACTGGGATCCAAAAAATCAGCGACCGGAGCTTTGGAAGCTATACAACGCTCGCAAAAACAAGGGTGAATCGATCCGCGTATTCCCCTTGTCCAACTGGACCGAGCTGGATATCTGGCAGTACATCCACCTGGAACAGGTGCCTATCGTGCCCTTGTATTACGCCGCCAAAAGACCCGTGGTAGACCTGAACGGCACCTTGGTAATGGTCGATGACGAACGCATTCTGCACTACCTCACACCAGAACAGCGAGACAGCATCTCGGAACGCATGGTGCGTTTCCGGACCCTGGGTTGTTACCCGCTGACCGGTGCAGTGGAATCCAGCGCGGTCAGCCTGCCGCAAATCATCCAGGAAATGCTGCTGACCAGAACATCCGAACGCCAGGGGCGGGTCATCGATCATGACACCGCAGCCTCCATGGAAAAGAAAAAACAAGAGGGGTATTTCTGATGGCCCATGTTTCTGACCTGATTGCCAAAGATATCGACACTTATCTGCAACAGCATGAACACAAAAGTCTCTTGCGCTTTATCACCTGCGGTAGTGTGGATGATGGTAAAAGTACGCTGATCGGCCGCCTGCTGTTCGAGTCGAAGATGCTGTTCGAGGACCAGTTGGCCGCCGTAGAAGCTGACTCGCGCAAGTTCGGTACACAGGGTGATGACATCGACTTCGCCCTGCTGGTCGATGGCCTGGCCGCCGAACGCGAACAAGGCATCACCATTGATGTGGCCTACCGCTTCTTCTCAACTGACAAGCGCAAGTTCATTGTTGCCGACACTCCCGGCCACGAACAATACACACGCAACATGGTCACCGGTGCCTCGACCGCAGATGCCGCTATTCTCATGGTCGATGCACGCAAGGGCATACTGACCCAAACCAGGCGCCACAGCTATCTAGTCTCCATGTTGGGCACCCGCCACGTCATAGTCGCCATCAACAAGATGGATTTGGTTGATTATCAGCAGCTCACCTACGAGCAGATCGTTGCCGATTATCGTCGGTTCGCTGCCGACCTGGGCATGAAGGATGTAATCTTCATTCCTCTGTCAGCGTTCAAGGGCGATAACATCGTTGAGCCCAGCACGCGCATGCCTTGGTACAAAGGCCCAACCCTGATGCAGGTGCTGGAACAGGCCGAGATCGACGACGACCACAGCACGCAGTTACCATTCAGGCTGCCAGTACAGTGGGTCAACCGCCCCCATCTTGATTTTCGGGGCTATTGCGGAATGGTCACCAGCGGACGGATCAAGCCAGGGGATCGTGTACGCGTGCAGCCCTCGGGCAAGGAAAGCACAGTTGCCGCTGTCGTCACCATGGACGGCGAACTGAGCGAAGCGCTCGCCGGACAGTCAGTCACCCTAACCCTGACTGAAGAACTGGACATCTCTCGCGGCGATGTCATCTCCAGCGTCACGGGCCCTGCGGAGATTGCCGACCAGTTCGAATGCACCCTGGTATGGATGCATGACAGCCCGTTGCTGCCAGGACGTCCCTATCTGCTGAAGATCGGAACCCGAACCTTGACGGCCAGCGTCACCGAGATCAAGCATCAGGTCAACATCAATACCCTGGACAAACAACCGGCCAAATCGCTGGAACTGAATGCTATCGGCCTTTGCAATCTGAGCCTGGACCGGGCTATAGCCTTCGACCCCTACGCCGACAACCGCGACATGGGCAGTTTCATTCTGATTGATCGCTTCAGCAACAATACCGTTGGTGCCGGCCTGATCAATTTCGCCTTGCGCCGCGCCAACAACATCCATCAGCAACCACTGGATGTCAACAAGGCCGCACGCGCACAGCTCAAGCTGCAAAAAGGCTGCGTACTCTGGTTCACCGGTTTGTCCGGCGCAGGAAAGTCCGCCATTGCCAATGCCGTGGAGAAGCGTCTGTTTTCCATGGGTCAGCACACCTATCTGCTCGATGGCGACAATGTCCGTCATGGTCTGAACAAGGACCTAGGCTTCACCGATGTCGATCGCGTCGAGAACATCCGCCGCATCGCCGAAGTATCCAAGCTTATGGTCGATGCCGGCCTGATCGTATTGACAGCCTTCATATCGCCTTTTCGTGCCGAACGGGATATGGCTCGCACGCTCGTTGAAAGCGATGAATTCATCGAAATTTTCGTCGATACGCCACTGGATGTGGCAGAACAGCGAGACGTTAAAGGGCTGTACCGCAAGGCCCGCAAGGGTGAACTCAAAAATTTCACTGGCCTCGACTCTCCTTATGAAGCGCCACAGAACCCGGACCTGCGCATCGATACCACTCACATGAACATCGACAGCGCCGCCGACCTGATCATCGATCTGCTCAAGACCCGCAAGGTCGTATGCGCATAAGCAGTCCTGCCGCTAACATAGGAAACACCAACATGAGTACACAACTATCACTTGGCGAATGGCTGCACACCCTGATACCGCTGGTCAGACAAGCCGGTGAAGCCGTCATGAACTTGTACGACAGCGATTTGAAGGTGCGTGAAAAAGCAGATCGTTCGCCGGTTACCGCCGCCGATATGGCTGCCGAGGCGATTCTGGTCCCAGCACTTGAACGCATCGACCAGGCAATTCCGGTGGTGTCAGAGGAACAGGCCGAGACCGGAATACTACCGGAGGTCGGCGAGTGCTTCTGGCTGGTCGATCCTCTGGACGGTACCAAAGAGTTCATCAGCCGCAATGGTGAATTCACCATCAATGTCGCCCTGATAAAGGCCGGCGAGCCAATTCTCGGTGTTGTATACGCCCCTGCTCTAGACCGCTTGTTTGCCGGTGCCAAGGGACTTGGCGCTTTCGTTGAAGAACAAGACACAAGACGCAGCCTGCACACCCGACAACAGCCAAACGAAGGCCTGACAGTCGTTTCAAGCCGCTCACACGGCGATGACGACGCACTGAGTGGCTTTCTTCGCGATCTGCCGGTTGCTCAGCGCGTCAGCGCCGGCTCATCGCTCAAGCTCTGTCTGGTAGCCGCGGGAGAAGCCGATCTCTACCCACGACTCGGGCGCACCATGGAATGGGATATTGCCGCTGGCGACGCAGTGTTACGCGCCGCTGGTGGCGCAACTCTGACCTTGGACGGAGCACGGTTGCTGTATGGCAAGACCGGCTTCGACAACCCGCATTTTGCCGCTTGGGGCCAGTGCAACTGAGCCACCGTAGGGATATGCCCTCCGGGCAGTATCGGCAAAACCGAATCTGCTCGGATTTATCCTGCATAAGGCCTATGCGCGCGAAATTTTATCGGCGTACAACAAACGACAGGCAGTCCTCAATAACAACAAGAGGGGTAAGACGATGGCAGCACGTACACCGGCCTTGCGCAGAAACCCGACCCAGTCGCGCGCGGAGATGACCTTGCAATCCATTCGCGAAGCCAGCCTCAAAATTCTCGAGAAAGAGGGTTACAAACGCCTGACAACCAACCACATCGCAGAAGTTGCCGGTATCAGTATCGGCACCCTGTATCAGTATTACGCCGACAAGCAAGCGATTGCGGCTGACTTGTGCAACCAGTTGCTGTGGAGTGAGCTCAGCGAGCTGAACCGCTTCGACCAAACCACGTTGGCGCACTTTGAAACATCCCTGGAATGCACCATGGCGTTCTTCGTGCGCGAACATATTGCCCGGCATAAGCGCCTATACCAAAAGCTGAAAACGTTTTATCTCGAGATCCACTGGCAATACGACTTCGAAGACTACATGCGCAGGAAACACCCGCGGAAGCTGAAAACTGTCGAATGGTTGCCGTCAGCGCTAGCCCACCACTCCAGGAATCTGGGCGTTAACAACTACAGCCTGGCCGCAACCTTAGTCATGCACATGATTGAAGGCACTATCCACGCCACCCTGGACCGCGACCCGGAATTGATCATGCATCCCGAGTTCGAAACCGAACTTGTGCATGCGGTACTCGGCTATCTGCATTTCAAGCCAGCGGCCAGCCCGCATGGCGACCATGAACAAGGAGAATGACGTGCTGTTCTATTTTGATTTCACCATGTGGCTGAAAATGCTGAGGATGGCCTCCAAAGAGGCCAGCAGGAAACAACGCTACAAACTCTACAAGCTACTGCTGGTTCGGGTGCCGTTGCGTGCCAGCGTTCACAGCCTGTTCTTCATGCTCGACATGCTGCTGTTTCCCAAACTGTGGTTCACCAAGGTTCGAGAACCCGTTTTCATTATCGGTCATGCTCGAAGTGGCACCACCCTGGCGCATAGGCTCATGAGCGGAGATGAGCGCTTCTCGACTTTTAAATACTACGAGTTGCTGTTGCCCTCGTTACTCCAGAAAAAGCTGGTCCGGCTCGGCGCCTGGCTGGATAGCCACCTGCTACGCGGCTATCTGGAAGGCCGACTTAAGGCTTGGGAGGCACGCAAGTTCGGCCCTACTCAGCACATTCACAAGATGGGCCTGAACATACCCGAGGAGGACGACCTGATGTATTTCAACTCCTGTGCCTCTGGTTTCTGGGCCACCAAATTGCCCTACATGGATTCACTGGATTTTTTCCACATCGATCAGAGACCAGCCCGAAGCCGTCGGCGACTGATGCGCTTCTACCGCAACTGTGTCAAACGCCAGCTCTATATCAACGGCAACAACAAGATTCACTTGAGTAAGAACCCTACCTACTGTGGCCGTGTCGAGTCCCTGCTGGAAGCCTTCCCGGATGCTCGCTTCGTCGTGCTCTACCGCAACCCGTATGAAACCATACCCAGTCTGCTCAAGCTGTTGCATGTCGGCTGGAAACTGCAAGGCAACCTTGCGAGCGAACGCATCCAGCGCTCAACCCGAGAAATGATCAACCTGTCTTATGAAAGCTATTTGTATCCATTGCAGGTGCTGAAGCGCCACCCACAAACGCCGAGCGCGATTATCGACTACCGCGAACTGATCAGCGCCCCACGTCAAGCTATTGAAAAAGTCTATGCCGATCTCGGCTTAACGCTGACGCCGCAATTGAGCACTTTTCTAGACAGGGAAGCGAGCCGCTCAGGCAAACATGAAACAAGCCACAGCTATAGCCTGGCCGAGTTTGGCCTAGCCGACGATGAAATCCATCAGCAACTCGAACCACTGTTTTCCACCTTTGATTGGGAGTTGCCGAACACATTACAAAAGGAGACCGACCATGACCATGCCTGAGAACTATCATGACGACCCCGCTACTCTACAGGTGGCCGAGCAACTTAAAGACGCCTGGGACGCCTTGTGGGAGGATGTTCAGCAAGCCCGCAACTGCGTCGACGACCCCAAGCTTTGGGCTCCACCAGCCTCGCCACGTAATCTGGCGGAAGGCTACCGCTACGTACTTGGCTTTTTGTACGGCTCCATTGCCCGCAGTCTGGGCCCTACAGTGGAAAACCCCTATTTCGTAAGGGCAATCCAGCCCCTTAACCGCTCGACCATCGATAACGCAGACGCCATCTACCTGACCGCACCAATCGACGGCAACTACACCTATAGCATTCGCGGCCGTGTAGGTGATACCAGCGCATGGCGCGCAGAATCAGCGCCAGAAGGAGTACGCAAGGCACCACATTATGTAATTTTCGAGACGCCGAGCGGCTTCTCGGGCGAAAGTGGAAGTCTTAAGGAGCTCAAACCTGGCACTCGCGTCAATTGCGCCGTACTTGACTCCAGCAAGCTCCAGGTAGCTGCCGACGGCAGTTTTGAGATTCTTCTAGCGCCGGAAAAACCCGCAGACTACAACGGCAATTTCATGCTCACGCGCACCACCCGCCAGCGCAAACAGCAGGATGGCTCAGTGATTGAAAAAACCTATGTCGCCCAACAGGTGATGCTGCGTGAACTGTTCTGCGACTGGGCCAACGAAGACCTGATGGAACTGTTCATCTATCGCCATGATCGACTCGGCAAACCCATCGCAGTCTACGATGCCGAACGCGCCACACAGCAGATGCATACCATAGGTACTATCACCCGCAACCAGGTGCATTTCTGGAATGAATTCTATGCAGTCGTTTGCGAGGCCTATGGCGACATGAACGGTGATGGTGAATGCTTTATGCCACGCAACACCTTCAACAAGCCCAATGCCGCCTCGCTGGCAACTGCTGGTGGAATGGCCACCAATGTCTATTGCGGAGGCATCTTCGAACTGGCCGATGACGAGGCCCTTATTGTTGAGCTACACCAGCCTGTCGAGCCTGTTTACATCGGCTTTCACCTCGGCAACATGTGGGGCGAGTCCCTTGAGTTCGGCAGCCATCAGACCAGTCTCAACGGACTGCAGGCACATCGCGATCGCGACAACGTCTACCGCCTGGTAATTGCTCATCATGATCCAGGTATTGCCAACTGGCTGGATACCACGGGGCAACCCGAAGGCTATATGGCAGTGCGCTGGGCCTACCCGGAAAAACCCATGGACAACCTACCCTGGGCTCAAGCGCTCAAGGTTAAGTTCGACGACATTCGCCTGCACCTTCCTGCCGAGACAACTCAAATTACTGCACAGGAGCGCGAACAGGTGATCGCGGTTCGGCAAGAGCATGTGCAACGCCGCTACCGCCATCATTAGAGAGATCATCATGGGCAATATTCTGAACAACAAGATTGCCATCATCACTGGCGCCAGCCGTGGCATTGGTGCTGCTATTGCCGAGCGGTTTGCTGCCGAGGGTGCCAAGGTAGTGATTACCGCCCGTACTAGCGAACCGGGCGCTCGTTTGCCTGGTTCCTTGCAAGAAACCGCCGAGCGCATCCGCGCTCGCGGTGGCGAATGCATGTGCATCAGTGGCGATCTTTCGAAGGAAGCTGACCGCGAACGAATCATCGCCGAAACTCTAGAACAGTGGGGAGGCATCGATATCCTGGTGAACAACGCCGCGTTTGCGCGCTTCAGCCCGACGCATAGGCAGGAGCCGAAGCACGTGCAACTGTCATTGGGAATCAACTTCATCGCACCGCTGCATCTGACACAGTTGGTCGTGCCAGTGATGATCGAACGGGGCGGCGGCTGGATCCTCAATCTGTCCAGTGATACCGCACGCAGACCAGCATCTGGACCCTATCAGACGGATGATCGCGCGTATCGCTTTCACACCGCTGCATCGCCCAACCTCTACGGGGCGACCAAAGCGGCGCTGGAGAGGCTGACAGCAGGCTGGGCCATGGAGCTGGCCAGCGACTCTATTGCACTCAACACTCTAGCACCAGTGGAAGCGGTCGCCAGTGAAGGAGCACTAGACAGCGGCAGTATCGATGAGCTGGCCTTTTTTGAGCCAATTGAATCCATGGCCGAGGCAGCTTTGGCTCTCTGCTCCAAACCACGCGATCAGTTAACCGGACGCATCACCTTTAGCTTGCCATTGCTTGAGGAGCTGGGCATTCCGGTCCGCACGCTGGACGGCCTGACCAAACTCGACAACGTGCCCACAGCACCACAAAAAGCGTAATATCAAGGAGCATCACCATGTTGGAAGTTTTTGCCTCTACCCCAGAGAACCTCGGGCTGGGTGATATCGGTGCCTTCGCGCGTCGCGTTGAAGCCATGGGCTACGATGGGCTGTTCGTCTCCGACGCCATCCATGACGGCCTGCTATTGGCCGGACAGGCGCTGGCCTCCACCAGCCGGCTCAAGGTTGGCACCTCTGTACTCATCGCCTTCCCCCGTAGCCCAATGAACGTAGCTCTGGCCTGCTGGGATCTGCAAAGCATGTCTAGCGGGCGCTTCGAGCTGGGGTTAGGTACTCAGATAAAACAGAACATCGAAGAACGCTATTCCGCTCGCTGGCTTCCACCTGCAGCTGGCATGCGCGAATACCTGGAAGCATTGAGGGCAATCTTTCACAGTTTCCGCACTGGGGAAAGACTAAATTACGAAGGCGAACACTTTCGCTTTACTCGCCTGCAACCCTTTTTCAATCCTGGCCCGATCAATGCACCCGACGTTCCGCTGATGCTTGGTGCCGTAGGTCCAAAGATGCTTGAGCTGGTAGGCTCAACAGCTGACGGCATTCACACACACCCAACAAACACCTCTGTCCGCTACCTGCAGGAGGTCATTCGCCCGCACATCAACAAAGGCCTGGCTATGCGCGATCCACAGTTGCCACCACCTGTGATCAGCGCCAGTCAGTTTGTCGCCACCGGCCCCGATGCAGAAACAGTCGCCGGTGAGCGTGAGCGCTTCCGCGACATGTTGGCTTTCCTGTTTTCCACACCGGCCTACCGCGCTAGCCTGGAATTATTTGGCTGGGAAGAAATTGGCGAACAGCTCCAGCAACTCACCCGTGCCAATCGCTGGCATGACATGCCCAATATTCTTACTGACGAGATTCTCGATACCTTCCTGGTCAGCAGCGACTATGCCGGGCTACCAGACGCACTGGTCAGCCGGTTCAATGGACTGGTAGACCGCGTGACCCTGACGGTGCCTGGCAACCCCAACCATGATGAGGCCTGCGCCGTCGCCATCGCGGAGATTCGCCGCCGAGCCCAAACCCACGCATGAAACAGCTGCGCCAGACCGGACTTCCGGGCTGGCGCAGCAACTCATACTTACCGTTTCAGTTTCACCACACGTATAACGGATTATCCCGAGACAGCCTGAATATCCTTGCGCAAACTCAGCCAGGGACTCAGCAGCAAGGCCAGCAGCAACATCATTAGCAGCAGATAGCCTACATTGTTGATTGCCCCACCCAGAGAAGCCACGGTAATACTTTCAAGCACGTGCCCCACCTCAGCCCCGGAGGCCTGAAGTGCCGCCGCCAGATCAGCGCTGACCTCGGCCGACCGGCGCCCCGCCGCCGCCATCAGCTCGGCCCCCAGAGCATCACCCAGGCCCAGCTCGGCCGCCGTTTCATCCGTTACACGCCGGGTGTGAAACGACGAAGACAAGCCAAAGATTGCCAACGCCAAAGATGAGCCCGTAGGCAAGCCCAAATCACGCAACATGCTGAACAACCCAGATCCGGCACCCGCCTTATGTGGCGGAACCGCTCCCAACGCCAACTTCATCAAGGCGGTACTGTTGGCCCCCATCATGACTCCGATAACGCCCGCCATCACCAGTACTGAGCCCAGCGAAACAGTAGTTTCCATCTGCACAAAGAACAGTATCGCCAGCAGACTGCCGATCAGCGACAGGGTTGCAATGCGCTTGGGCTCAAAATGATCAATCAACTTGCCGGCGATCGGCGAGGCCAGCATAGTGCAACCGAACAGCGCCAAGGTCACCATGCCAAACTGCGCGGCAGAGCCACCGGGGCGATTATTGATAAAGAATGCCAGCGAATAAACCACACCACTGCTAAGCAGCATCTGAATCCAGTAGATCGCGCTGGGAACAGCAAAGCGCCGATCCTTGAGCAGAGCCACATCCAGAATTGGAGCAGCCTGTCGGCCACTGTGTCGCCACAGCGCTATCAGACTCAGCAAACCAACCACCACAACGGCCCAGGTTACCCAGGATGAACGACCGAAATTAGCCGCCCAGGTCGGCAAAGACAGTAATGCAGCGATCGTCAAAAACAGCAACAGCGCCCCAAGACTGTCAAACCGGCCCGCAGGTACTTCGCCATCACTCTCCGGCACCCAGACCAGCAGTGGTACCAACCCCAGAAGCGCCAGGATGCCACTGATGATGTAAACGCTGGGCCAGCCAAAAGCATCAATCAGCAAACCACCCAGCAAGCCGCCACTGGCGGCCCCCAGTGTCATGATAAACATCATGATGCCTAGCGCCATGCCCCGCTGATCCTCGGCAAACAGCCGATTTACATAGCTGAACACTGCCGGGAAGATGAAAGCCACGCCCAGGCCCTGCAAAAAGCGGGCAAAAAGGAAAAACCAGAAGCTTGGCGCCCATGCTGCCATGAACTCGGAAATACCAAATACCACCAGCCCTATGGTAACCATGCGTCGACGACCATACTGATCACCCATGCGCCCCATCATGGGTGCGAACACAGCCACCGCAATGAAATAAAAAATCAGGATCAGCGCGGCCAGGTTTACCGGGATACCAAAATGCGCTGTGACACTGGGCAGAACCGGGGCCTGAAAAGCTGCCGCTTCAATGGTTACGAAGGTTGCAAACAGCAGGGCAATGAAACTTACCCAGGGGTTGGCTTGCTTGTTCATGGATGCCTCTATGTTTGTTGTTGTCAGGCCAGAATCAACTGTGATCCTCAATCTCCTGGCTGTGGAGACCAATGCACACCGTTGATGTGGGCGCCACCGTCGACGAAAAAGGTATTGCCCGTGACATAGCGGCAGTCGTCACTGGCAAGGAAGACGGCCACCGGCCCGATATCATGCAGCGGATCACCGATACGCCCCATCGGGTTGGCTGCTTGCATGGCCGCAGCATTGGCGGGGTTGGCGGCAGCAAAGCGTTGATAAGCCTCGCTGGCAGCGCCAGGGCAAATGATATTGCAGCAAATCTGGTCCGACGCCCATTCCCGGGCAGCGGTGCGCGTCAGGCTGCGCAAAGCTTCCTTGGCAGCGTTGTAGTCGGCACTGTACATGTGGGCATTGACGCCATTGAGCGAGCAGAGATTGATTACCCGACCCGCACCCAACCGGCGAAACTCGGGCAAGGCCGCCTGCATGGCCCAGAAGGCGGCCATCACCGCCATATCAAAAGCGCCACGCAGTTGCTCATCACTCTGACGCTCAATACGCGCCAGCCCCGCCCCCTTCCAGGCGTTGTTGACCAAAATATCCAGGCGACCAAACTTGGTGCAGGTAGCGGAGATCATCTGCTGCACCTGGGCCTTTTTGGTCACGTCCACAGTCATGCTACTGACCCTGTCATGATGCCGCTCACTCAGCTCCCTGACACATGCATCTAGTGCCGTAGTGTTGATATCAATGAGCATGACTCGGGCGCCAGCATTCAGCATAGCTTCGGCAATACCCCGACCTATGCCCATTGCCGCCCCTGTAATCAACGCCGCCTTGTTATCCAGACGCAACATCTCAAACCTCCTGATCAATCCCTAGTGCTTGTTTGATCAAGGGTTTCTGCAGTTTCCCGGTTGCATTACGAGCCAGGGGCTCCGACGTGAACCAGACATGTTCAGGGCATTTATAGGTTGCCAGCTGCTCACGCATGAAGGCACACAAAGCACTCGTCTCTAACGGCTCACGAGAGCGCACAACCAGCCCTACAACTTCACCAAAGCGCGTATCCGGGCAGGCAAAAGCCGCAGCTTCGATCACCGCCGGATGTGTTCCGGCAACCTGCTCGACCTCCTGTGCCGAGATATTCTCACCACCACGAATAATGATGTCTTTAATCCGGTCGGTAATATGGACCATGCCGTGTTCGTTCAGGTAGCCAACGTCGCCACTGAACAACCAGCCATCACGCAAGGCCTCACCGGTCTCCTGAGGGCGTTTCCAGTATCCCTTCATCACTGCAGATGAGCGCAACCAAATCGGCCCCTGTACCCCCGGCGCCATGGGCTTGCTGGGAGTTTCACCAACGACCAGATCAACTATCGGCAGAGGCCAGCCCACACTGCCGGGGAAGTGGACGAACTGCTCACCAGAATGTGCAGCACCAATACCGTTACCTTCGGTCATCCCGTAGCCAGTACCGGCCATGGCCAACGGCTTAACACTCAACAACCGGTCAAGCAAACTACCTGATGCAGCCCCCCCGCCCATGCCCAGAGAGTACAGGCTGGCGGTTGCCTGAGAATCAAAACGCGGGTGATTGAGCAGTTCCTGCATCATCACTGGGGCGCCATTGAACTGGGTACAGCGTTCAGTTTCAATCAGCCTCATGGCTTCATCAACATCCCACTTGTACATGATCACCATGCGCCGGCCATTGCGCAGCATGCTGAGGAACTGAGCGTGCAGACCACTGACATGAAACAGCGGGAAACACAGCAATGCCGTCGGTTGCAGACCTGACTCCATGATCGGCTTGATGCGCTCGGGTGAAGTCATACCGGCCATTGCCGCCTGATAGTCCAGAGCAAACAATGCCTGACCCAAAGCACGATGGCTGGAAACCACACCCTTGGCCCGACTCGTAGTGCCTGAGGTATAGAGAATCAACGCGTCATCGTCAGGAGCTGGCTGGTGTAGACTGGCAGGAGACAATGACAGTTGCATCTGCTGCTCCCAGAATGCCGAAACGGTTTCATCGCCGCTGCCATCAACCAGCAACACCAGGGTGCTGTCGGGCAGCCCCCCCTCAATCTGCTGCCAACGTGCGAGATCACAGATCAGCAGATCCACCTCGGCATCTTCAATACTGTGCAACAGCTCGTCACGCAACCCCCAACTGTTAAGCGGCACGGGTACCACCCCAGCCTGTACGCAGGCTACGAAGGCGATCATCCACTCCGGGCGGTTACGCATGGCAATCGCAGCACGCTGCCCCGGGCGCAAGCCCAGTGACTGTTGCAATGCAGCGGTTAACTGATCTGCTGCCGCGAAAAACTCGGCAACTGTATAGCGCTGCTGCTGCCACAGTAACAAAGGCGCATTACCATGCCGGCGCCCAGCCTGAATAGCTTCAACCAGATTGACTGGAGCATTGCGGAAAGACTTCACCCCAGAGGTATCCGTATCCAGGGCAAAGGGCGACTGGTCATGCAGCAACTGCTGGATACTGGCCTTGGCAGTGTCAAGAAAAGCTTGCGGATTGGTCATGGTCGTGGCCCTGATCTTATTGGTCATCGTCTAGAAGCATGGTGCTTCGCAGAAACATCAGCAGTTGGCGGTCAGCTTCCTACTTGACCGGTTCATCCCGGCCAAAGATGTAGTCTTGTGCAGACAAGTCTCATGGCAGTATCTGCTGTTCATGCCCAGTTGAAATAGCGACTTGCGGTCCAACCAGTGTCGGTAGCTGCCGACTGACGGCCCTTCACTACCAGATAGCATTTTTGTCATTGTTATGTCCTGATATTGCATCAAACGCCATCCAGCCAGCCCTATCGAGGCTGGCTGGAAGTTGATCATGAATTACCCTGGCTCGCCTCAGCATAACGCCGTGCCAGAAACTCCGAATGCCCCAGTTGTGCCTGAGCCAGACGAATACGCTTGAGGTACAGCCCAAGATCATACTCATCGGTGACACCGATACCGCCATGCATCTGCACCGCTTCGTTACTGATCAGTTGAGCTGCCTGGTTGGCCTTCCATTTCGCCAGACTGCTCAGGCGGGCACACTCTGCGGCATTGTCGGCGGTTCGCTCAAGGCACTCGAAAGCACCCATCACTGCACTACGCGCCAGTTGCAATTCGATATAGAGGCGCGCAGCCCGGTGTTGCAAGGCCTGGAAGCTGCCAATAGCTGCATCGAACTGCACACGCGTCTTCAGGTAGTCGATCGTCATCTCAAACAGGGTTTCCGACAGGCCCAGCAACTCGGCCGCCAGACAGGTACGGCCCTGTTCAAGTACTCGCTCAAGAGCATTCTCGGTATTCCCGCAAGCCAGCAGTGCCGAAGCCTCAACCAACGCATCTTCGAATGTCAGCTCGGCCATATTGCGCGCATCGATCATCTGCCGTGGCGAAACACTGACCCCTTGGGTGTCGGCAGGAACGATGAAAATTGCTCGCTGCCCCGCTTCCGAACGGGCCACAACCAACCAGCTATCGGCGCCCTGGGCATCGGCGACCCACACCTTTCGACCGCTCAGACGGTAGCCTTCCGAGGTCTTGCGCGCAATCAGGGAGCAGGTTTCTGGTTGATGCCGTGCACACTCTTCCAAGGCAAGTGCAAAGCGTTTCTCACCACAAATCAGTGCCGGCAACAGAGCTTTCTGGTCAGCAGATCCCAGTTGTTCAATCAGACCGGCGCACAACACGATACTGCTGAGCATCGGTGATGCCGTCAGATGGCGACCAATCTGTTCAAACAGCGGGGCAAACCCGGCAAAGCCAAAATTCAGTCCACCATGCTCTTCAGGCAATGCTACAGCGGACCAGCCCAGCTCGATCATGCCTTCCCAAACCTTGGGGTCGTAACCCAGTGGGCTTTTTTCATCGCGCAGAGCACGCTGAGCGGCAACGGGTGAGCGCGCAGCCAAAAAGTCGCGGGCACTGTCGAGTAGCTGCAGTTGATCTTCGTTATACACCAGGCTCACAGCGTTCTCCTTACTTGGCATCAGGCAGGCCAAGCACACGCTTGGCAATGACGTTCAACTGAACTTCAGATGAGCCGCCAGCAATGGTCTGGGCATAGCTCATCAACCAGGCTCCGGTCAGTTCCAGATCTCGCGGTGAAAATCCCTGCCCTTCCCAACCCAGCGCCTCATGGCCAAGCAATTCCAGCAAAAGTTCGAACTTCTCCCGCTCCTGCTCGCTGTGAACCAGTTTGGAGATGGCCATCAACCCGGAGACATCCTGACGCGCCCGCAGGCTGTCCGTCATACGCCGATTGGTCAGGCTGTAGGCTTCTTCATTCATCATGCAGGCGATGGCTCTCTGATGTAGAACCACTTCATCGGCGCTGGTCGGTTGCGGTAGGCAGCGCTGAAGAAACTCGTCCAGATCGAAATGAGTCGGCAGAGCAAATTCGCTGAACTTCGACATCGCCCGGCGTTCGTGCTGTAAAAGCGCCTTGGCCAGTTTCCAGCCTTCGTTGACCTGCCCGATCAACTGCGATTTGGGCACCCGAACATTGTCGAAGAAAACCTGACAGAAGCTGGATTTGCCGCTGATCAGATCAATCGGGGTCACTGTGACGCCAGGCGACTGCATGTCCAGCACGATCAGGCTGATGCCTGCTTGCTTGGGCACCATCGGACCAGTACGCACCAAGGCATACATCCAGTCAGACTTGTTGCCGTATGAGGTCCAGATTTTGGTGCCGTTGATGACATAGTCATCGCCATCCAGCACCGCACTGGTTCTCAGACTGGCCAGATCAGAGCCGGCATTAGGCTCTGAGAAGCCCTGACACCAGCGTACTTCGCCGCGCGCCATAGGCGGCAGGAAGCGCTGTTTCTGCTCTTCACTGGCGTATTCGAGCAGAACCGGGCCGAGCATCCAGATCCCCAGATTGATCTGCGGTGGGCGACAGCGCAAGCGACGCATTTCCGCCTCAAGAATGGCCAAGTGCTGATGATCCAGGCCACCACCGCCATACTCGCTCGGCCAATCCGGACAGAACCAGCCTTTATCACGCATGCGCTCGAACCAGAGCCGCTGATCCTCATGTTTGAACTCCAGATTGCGGCCGCCCCAAACCATTTCGTCGGATGGCATGGCGGTACGCATCGACGCGGGGCAATTGGCTTCCAGCCAGGCCCTGGTTTCTGCGCGGAAAGCTTCTAGATCACTCATCATCGTACCTGTTGGCGGTTGATGCCGGATCCTCGGACCCGGGGACGGAATTTGATTCTGACTCTACCGACTGTACAGCCGCTCTTCGTCGTCCAGACGGACGATCAGACAACCGATTGACCAGCTGCCTTGCGTCCCGCCTGACGACCAAAAAAGGTGGAATCACCCAGCGAAAGACCAGAGCTGTAGCCCTCGCCCCAGCGCGGCAGACCGCAGGCGGTCCGACCTGCGGCAAACAGTCCGGGGATTGGCTGACCATCAGCATCCAGTACCTCGCCACTGGGCCGAGTGGCCAGACCGCCCAGAGTAAAAGCATGACCCTGGAAGTCCCCCTTGCAATAACTCAGAGCTGCAAACGGAGGCTCGGTCAGTGGTCGTAGCCACTCTGCAGCCTTATGGAAATAGGGATCGTTACCCGTACTCGCCAGGCGATTGAATTCCTCGACCGTATGTACCAGAGCACCTTCCGGCAAGCCCAACTCCCGCTCAACCTCAGCCCAGGTTTCACCTACAGCAGCTATCTGAATATCTTCCTGGATCACCGGACGACCAAAAATTTCGTTGTCGACCAACAACCAGGCACGCCCATCCGGCTGGCGCAGCACATAATGAGCTACCCGGCCGTGATAGCTGTCTTCATTAATGAAGCGCTGCCCACGTCCGTTGATAAAAATCCCCTTGACCAGAGATTCGGGCGGGAAAAATGGCAAGGTGGCAAAAAACTCCTGCATGTTGAGTGTTGCCGCACCAACACTAATGCCCATACGAATGCCCGAACCATCATCATTGCCGCCAGTTACCGGCAACTCACAGTCCAACGCTGCTGGTACAAAACGCTTGACCATTTCACTGTTGCAGATAAAACCACCGGCGCACAGGATCACCCCGCGCCTAGCCCGGACAAAACGCACTACGCCCTCTTCCCGGACTACAGCCCCGATCACTTGCCCGGCATCCACCACCAGCGTCAACGCCCGGGTGTTGTAATGCACATCAGCCCCAAGCTGCACGGCACGCTCACACAACACCTGCATCAGCACCTTGCCGCCACCCCAGCCCGTGAACTGCACTGTATGCCCGCGCGGCGCCGGATTGGCCTTTTCAACATAGGGCCAGGCTTTTTCGTTGCCGGACCAGAGCAAGGTGTCGTCGGTTGGTGGCTCGATCCACTTGCCCGGCAGATAGGTTCCCTTGAATGGTACGCCCTGCTCACGCAGCCAATTGAAATGACTGACTCCGTTGCCAGCATAGATTGCCACCCGCTCGGCATCGGCAGCCGGTCCTCCGGCCATCAGGAGATACTGCTGCAGGTCCTCGGTGCTGTCGACAAACCCATGTTCACGCTGCACATCAGTACCACCACTGCCCCCGACGTAGACCTCGCCCCCCGACAGGCTGGCACTACCACCACCAGCGGCAGCAACTTCCAGCACCAAAACCTCTGCACCGGCCTGGCGCGCCTCAATCGCCGCGCAGGCACCAGCCGCACCAAACCCCACCACCAGCACATCAGTTTCAAGATCCCAGTGCGGCACCTGATCCAACGAGCAGGCCCGGGCGGGAGTAAAGCGTTTTTCGGCACTCATAAACACCTCTTGTTCTTTTTAAAATTACCAGGCGATCAGCCAGCGGCCGGCATACTATTGAGCAAGGGATCACCGGGCTTACCCAGGACGCAAGAAGTGCCCCCCTCGGTATACATCATGGCGACACAACGATTGCAGGCTGTACACCCAGAACGCGTCATGCTGCCGTCACGCAACTGGTTAACCCAAGTCGGGTCATGGATTAACACACGCCCCAAGGCCATGGCCTCAAACCCCTCTGAAATAAGCGTATTGACACCATCAGCGGAGGTCAGGCCGCCAAGATAAGCCAGCGGAATATTGACTGCCGAGCGTACCTGACGGGCATACTTGAGCAGATAAAGCTCACTGAAATCGCGAGGCTTTTCAGCCAACTGCTGCAAATACATCGCGGCCTTCATAATCGGATTGGTTACCACCGCACGGTTTTCCGGCGGAAAAGACGAACCGAACATGGTCGTGATGGATTCGGCATTCATGCCGGCACTGAGCACCAGCATGTGCGCTCCCTCCTCAGCCAGATGCCGGGCGATTTCAACGCCATCCTCTGGACGATTACCGGCACGCACACCGTCAGTCATACTGAATTTGCAGATCACCGCCAGATCATCACCCACGGCATCCAGCACCTGACGCAGCACCTGACGCGGAAAACGCATGCGGTTTGCCAGGCTGCCGCCATATTCGTCACGACGCCGGTTATAAAGCGGCGAAATAAACTGGCTGAGCAGATACCCATGCCCCATGTGTATCTCTACTGCATCAAAACCAGCCTCCCGAGCCAGTCGCGCCCCCTCGGCGAAATCCTCAGCGATACGCTGCATGTCGGTGCTACCCATTGCGCGCTTGAAAAACTGCCCGCTCATGAGCCCGATCTTGTTGAAGCCACCACTCGCCGACAACGGACGCCGCTTACCTTCGACCTTGGTAAAGGTGAAACAACCTCCATGGGTGATTTGTGCCGACACCGCGCCACCGGCTGCATGCACCGCATCGGTTAGCACTCGCAGATGCGGCAGCGTAGCCCGATCCAGACGAATCTGACTGGGCAGCGTGCAGCCATCAGCACTGACAGCACAGTAGGCAACCGTCGTCAGAGCGGCACCGCCCGCAGCCATTGCCGCGTGAAACTCAACCAATTGCCGTGAAGGCACGCCTTGTGGCGACATACCTTCATTGGTTGCCGACTTGATGAAGCGATTCTTCAGTAGCAGCGGCCCGATCTGTAACGGCGTAAAGGCCTGTTCGATAGACGACAAGGCATTATTCGACATTGTGCTCTCCCAAATGACGACCATTAACCACCGAGTGCAGACGGCAAACGCTCTCGACGATACGCCAGCCTTCGCTGGTTTTTCGATAGCGATCCAGATATACGCCTCCAAGCTGACGCGTCAGCCCGGTATCTGCATCCAGGTTGAAGTAATACAACGCCCAACGCGCCTGAGCCCACTCATCACCATCCAGAGTGATTTCCGGGTTGGCTCCATGGTGCAGGTCAACCACCTGAGGACGACAAGCCATATGCCGGTAGACCTCGATAAAGTCATCGCGGTTGCTGAAAGTGCCAACCGGGCCGAAGTCGATCCAGATTTCCCCGGCGGCGAAACAGTCACGAATCGCATCGATGTCTTTCTGGTCACAGGCGTTGAGGTAGCGATGTTTCAGTGTACGAATGGCCTCAAGGTCTTCGAGGCGAATCAGTCGTTGCAACAACGCATCCACTGTTCAGCCCACCCTGGCCGGATTCACGCCACGCGGACCACCCAGCTGGTTGCGTAACGACGCTGGCTGACGCCCATCAAGATCTTGCAAGCCGTAGGTCAGTGCCTGCTCGGCAACAATCAGGGCCTGACCGCTAAGTTGCTTGAGATCTGGATCGTTCAGCAGGGCATGAATCAGATTACCGGTGAATTCCGGCGTCTCGGCCCGATCCAAAAATGCGGCGTACTCGGCACCCACACTAGCGCCGGCTAACGCACTGCGCTCTGTTTTCTGCAGTCCCAGCCAGAGCGATACAGCCGATACCGCCGTCGTTTCCAGGTCCACCGCCATATCGGCTGCCATCTTGTCACAGCCCGCTTTCTGTGCGCCGTAAGCCGGGCCATGCATGTAACAGTTGGCGCCATAGCTGGAAATAAATGCGATCAAACCCTGCCTGCTACGCAGCAGCAACGGCATAGCCAAACAGCTGGCGACATAGGCCGAGCGCAACCCGACATCGAGCATACCGGCCATATCCAGTGGCTTGTCCCAGAACGGGCCTGGTTCGATTAGCTGTGCAGGGAGAAAAGTCGCGTTATTGACCAACAGATCAAGCCGCCCCTGCTCCAGCTCTATGCGCTTGAATAGCGCAGCGACCTGCACATCATCGGCATGATCACACAGTACCGGTATCGCTTGGCCGCCAGCGGCACAGACGTCCGCCGCTGCCTGGCGCAAGTTACCTGACAACGGCTGGCCGTTGACTACGTCTGTGCCATTACCATCCCAGGTACGACCGCTTAGGTATACCGTCATCCCTTTTGCACCAAGAGCCCGGGCTATGCCGCAGCCAACGCCCCGGCTGGCCCCGGTCACAAGAGCGACTCGTGGTGAATTGTTATCGTTCATGGCTTGTTTCCCTGATCGCTTGCACCCGATTCTGAGAACAGCAACCTGCGCCGACATCGTCTGAGTGGACGATACCTGCCACTGGTCAGCAACCAGCACACCTAACCCGTTTGGACGAGGCAGCAACCCTGCGAACCCGCAATAGTGTCAGCCTGTATTAGTTGTTTTCCCGGCTCACACAAACTCAAGAAGAGGGCCTGAGATGAAAAAAACAAAAACGCATCTGTGGGTATTTGGCTCAGTAACCGTGTTTCTGGCGATCCTCATAACTGCAGCCTTGCATGCTCCGCACCCCCAGCCCAAGCACCCCCAGTGCCATAGCAATGGCCAATTCTGTTACACCCAGTCGTTGCACGTTCTCAAGTTGTTACCTTGAGCGATCAGCAACCTAGCCCCAAAGCCTGACACCGCCATAAACGCAAAAGGCCAGCTTCAAGCTGGCCTTTTGCGTTGCTGACAATCAGCGGGAACGAGGCATACCCAACCCGAACTGAGCGATCAACTCGCGCTGGATTTCATTGGTCCCTCCGCCAAAGGTCAAGGTTACGCACGCCCGTACATCGTACTCCAGCTCGCCCATCAAAAAGGCTGCCGTACTGCCGTCACGCACCAGACCATTAGCACCAACCACCTCAGTCAATTTGCGCAGAATATCCACTACAGACTCTGAACCATAGACCTTGGTCACCGATGCCAGTGCCACATCCATCTTGCCTTGTTCCAGATCGGCAGCAATCCGGAAGTTGATCAGCCGCATGGCATCAATCCGGGCATAACACTCAGCCAAAAGCTGGCGAACCCAGCCCTGATCCATCGCACGACGCCCTGACTCATCAGGCTCCTTGGCCCACAGGTAAACCTTGCGGAACATGCCGACCACGCGATCAGACCAGGAACCCAGCCCCAAACGCTCATGATTAAGCTGCGCGGTGACCAGTTGCCAGCCTTTGTGCAGCTCACCCACCAGCCGGTTTTTCGGAACGACAACGTTGTCATAATAGGTCGCAGCCGTTGGATTACTGCAGGTCGGGATCAGGGTATGCGAGAACCCCTCGCTACGGCAGTCGACGATCAGGATCGAGATCCCCTTGTGCCTAGGCTCCTGCGGATTGGTTCGGGCTGCCAGCCAAACATAGTCCGCTGAGTGCGCGCCGGACGTCCACAGCTTGTTGCCATTAACCACAAAATGCTCATCTTCAACCCGAGCCGTGGTTTTCAGGGTAGCCAGGTCCGAACCAGCTCCAGGCTCGGAATAGCCGATGGCGAAATGGATTTCACCTGCGGCGATACCCGGCAAGAAAGCCTCCTTCTGCTCGTCGGTGCCATAACTCATCAACGCTGGACCAACCGTACTAATAGTTACGAACGGCAATGGAGCCCCTGCGATATTGGCTTCCTCGAAAAAGATCAGTTGTTCGGTCGGCCCATAACCCTGCCCGCCATAGGCCTTAGGCCAGCCAACCGCAAGCCAGCCATCCTTGCCCATCTGCCGTACCAGCCGGTGCGAGGTCTCACTCCCCTCGGCACCGCGCAACTCCTGGCGCAGCTCATCAGTCATCAGGCCATTGAAGTAGTCGCGCACTTTCAGGCGCAGTTCCCGTTGTTCCGCTGTCAGATCAACGTACATAACCACCTCCTCAGGCAATACCCAAAATCAGGCCACTAGTCGGCACCCCGGTCCCAGCGGTAACCAGCACGTTTTCAACCTTGTCCACCTGGTTGACCGAACTACCCCGTACCTGACGCACTCCTTCGGCAATACCGTTCATACCATGGATGTAGGCCTCACCTAACTGACCACCATGGGTATTGATCGGCAAACGACCGCCACGGGCATGCTGACCGGCTCGAATGAACTCCTTGGCCTCACCACGCTCGGCAAACCCGAACTCCTCCAACTGCGGCAAGACAAAGGGCGTGAAGTGGTCATAGATAACCGCTGTCTGAATGGCATCAGGCCCCAGACCAGACTGGCGATACACCTCCTTGGCAACCACACCCATTTCCGGCAAGCCGGTAATATCTTCGCGATAGAAAGACGTCATGCTCTGCTGCCCGTCGGCAATTCCCTGCGACGCGCCTTTGATGATCACCGGCTTCTGCCGCAGATCCCGTGCACGCTCAACCGAGGTGATAACCATGGCTACAGCACCATCGGATTCTTGGCAGCAGTCCAGCAAATGCAGGGGTTCGCATATCCAGCGTGACTCTTGGTGCTCCTCAAGGGTAATCGGCTTCTGGAAGAAGAACGCTGCCGGATTGGTCGCAGCAAAGTCGCGTGCAGCCACTGCTACCCGACCAAAGTCTTCAGAAGTCGCACCGTAGGTATGCATATAGCGCTGGGCAAACATACCCACCCAGGCCGCCGGAGTATGAAAGCCATGCGGCATGTACCAGCCATAATTGACATTATCGAAGATCGGCGTGGCGCCAAAGCCATAGCTGCCGGTACCGAAGCGATACCAGGAACGCTCATTCATGGCCCGGTAAACCACTACGGTTTTCGCAACGCCGGTGGCTACCGCCATCGCTGCATGCATCACCGGACCGCAGGCGGCCCCCCCACCATGGGGGACCTGAGAGAAAAACCGTACATTGTTGCAGCCCAGCAGACGTGCAATCTCATACTCAGGGACCTTGTCGACCGAATAGGAGCTGAAACCATCAACATCCTTAGGGTCGATACCAGCATCCGCTAATGCTGCCAGGGTAGCCTCCATTGCCAGTCGCAGCTCGGTGCGCCCGGAATTCTTGGAAAACTCGGTGGCACCCAGGCCCACAATGGCTGCCTTGCCGGAAAGCAATGCATCACTCATGTAATTTCTCCGTTACGCGGGCAGAACCACTGTGACCTTGCCGGTCGCGTGATTACCCATGGAATTCTTGCCCTTGAGACTGACTACCAGCGTATTACTGGCCTCGTCCCGCTCGGTGACCTCGCCGAAAAAGGTCATGGTGTCGCCCGGATAGTTCGGCACACCCAGCTTGATCTGGATGTCCTTGAACGTCGCCTGCGGGCCAGCCCAGCCTTCGACAAACCGCTGCACCAGCGCCGTGGTGGTGAGAATGTTCATAAAGATGTGTGGCGAGCCCAGTTCACGTGCCGCGTCGGCATCATGGTGGCCGGCAAAATAGTCACGCGTGGCAATCGCACCACCATTGATAAGGGTAACGGTGACCGGAATCGCCAGCTCGGGCAACTGCTCGCCCAGGCGTGTATCAGCAAAGGCTCTGGTTTTCATCGAGGTCATATTTCCATCCAAGCTTGTCATTGTTGGCCAACCAGTCCCCCAGACGTTCGAGGCTGGCAGCGGAACCGCCGAGCACCTGACTCAGGTAACGGCTCCAGTAAAGGAAACGATGGATCGGATAAGTCAGATCGACACCGATCCCGCCATGCACGTGCTGGGCCTTGTGGCCAACCAGATGCGCCATTTCAGTACACAGATAGCGTGTCGCTAACGCTTCAGAGTCACTGGCCAGACTGTTGTCCAGCCGGTAGCAGAGCTGGAACAGTGCGCTGCGCAACGCCTCAATGGCGATATGGGCATCCGCCATGCTCACCTGCACAGCTTGGAAGGTAGCGATCGGCCGGTCGAACTGAACACGTTGATTGACATATTCCACCGTACGGCGGACTTGCTCTTCACTGACACCCAACTGCAGCGCCGCCGTCGCAGCAATCGCGCGCTGCTCCAGCCAAGCCACGGCCTGAACCGGCAGAATCTGATCGCCACTGAGCACCACCTGATGGCAGTGCACATCGGCCACCGCAAGGCCATGGTTGTAAGTCCCCTCAACCAGCTCTACCCCGTCGCTACGCGGGTCCAGCAAGACCAGATGTACCCCTTCCTCAGACTCGGCCAGCACCAGCAAACGCTGAGCCTGGGCGGCGACATCAACAGCCCCAACCGAACCTTGCAGCAGCAGATGTCCATCGGACTGCTCCAGTTGCAGGCCAATACCGTGGCTGGCTGCCAGACCATTGAGGGAGAAGCTCATCAGCAACTCGCCAGTGGCTGCCTGCTGCACCAGATCCGCCATAGCATCACCCGCGAATCGGGCCACGCAGGAGGCTGCCAACTGGTGCTGCCACAAGGGCACTTGGCCAAGCCCCGCCCCCTGAGCCTTGAGCACACAATACAGATCGGTGATACCCATACCACTGCCGCCAAAGGCTTCCGGAATGGTCAGAGCATGCAGGCCAGTCTCAATACAGGTTTGCCACAGCGGCTGCATGAATGGCTGGGCATCGAGGTCAAACTCGCGCATACGCTCGTCAGTGCAATAATCACGAAACACACTCTCGGCCATTTCGGCGATAGCGCGCTGATCATCAGTCAGAGAAAAATCCATGGCGGCTCCTTATTCAGTGACCGGCCGGAATTGCGGCAGGGTTTGCTGGTCATCAAAACGCTGGAATTCCACCTGGACACGCTGCCCAATGGCCAGCTCATCCTTGTCGACCCCGATCAAACCGGCAATCAGCCGCACGCCCTCATCCAGCTCAATCAAACCGATCGGGTTGGGGTATTCAAAGGGCGGGACTTCGGGATAGTGCATGACCACAAACGAGTAGATCTGCCCCTTGCCCGTAGACTCCACGGTATCCCAGGCAAAACTGTGGCATTTTGAGCACACGGGCCCCGGCGGATGACGCAGAGTTTTACAGTCCTGACAACGCTGAATCAGTAGCTTGCCGGCCTCGCAGCCTTCCCAGAAGAAACGGGTATCATCGCTGACACCAGGCAACGGGCGCTTGACGGACTTGGCCTCGGCTTTTTTCTCGGTGTTCTGCGCCTGTGGCCGTTGAGCCGGCTTGAACTTGAACACTCGGAACAATTGCCGACCAATAGGCTCATCAACACCGTCGTTCTCGGCCTGAACGAAATAGCTCATCAGCACCGTAACGAAGAAACCGGTTCCCAGCGGGGTGGTCTTTTCTTCGCTGACGCTGTCCAGCTTGCTGGTAAAGTACAGGCGCTCACCGGCGACTATCTGACGGTCGAAATAAAGGTCAGAGTTCACCGCCACAACTGCCGGATAGCCGTAAGGCTCGATGACCTTGAGCACCTCGAAATTGTTCTCCGTGCTAGACCCCTCAGGGAAGCTCTCCTGGTCCAGCCCACCCATGCACCAGACCTGCAACATGCCAGGTGGCGCTACCACATCTGCATACCCCTGATCGCGGGCAAAGGCAGCGTCGGTATACAACGGATTATTGATGCCCATGATCTCGCACCAGTGCCGGATCATCGGAGCGTTCACCCGGTCCCAGGCATAGACACGACCGTATTCGCGTCCGACCATGGCCTGTACCTTGTCGAGTAGTTCTTGATCAGCCAAGTTCGTCTCCTGATTGTTCTAATGGACAATGCCGAATCAGGCACAGTCGGGTTGGATCACGCCATGCCGGCGGTCGAAGCAGCCAGAAACGCTGGCTTCTCGCCTCCGCCATGCAACAGCAGGTTGGTACCACTGAAATAAGCCGCCATCGGAGAGGCAGCGAAGACACAGGCATTGGCGATATCCTGCGGATCACCCATGCGACCGACAGGAATGGTCTGACCGACCGCTGCGATACCCGCAGCATCGCCATAATGCAAATGAGATTGCTCGGTCTGGATAAGACCAGGACTGATGCACAACACCCGTACACGCGGCGCCCATTCAACCGCCAGAGAGCTGGCCAGTGACACGATGCCGGCCTTTGCCGCACCATAAGCAGCCGTACCAGGCGATGGGCGCGATGCGCTGACCGAGCCAATGAAAATGATCACGCCACCTTCAGCCTGCTGTTGCATCAACTGGTTGGCTTGCTGGGCGGTGTTTAAAGGAGCGAGCAGGTTGAGCCGCAGAATGCTTTCGCTAAAGCGTGGCGATGCTGTCGCCGCGTCCACATGCGGACTACCACCGGCATTGTTGATCAAAACATCGAGCCGGCCGTAATGCTCGCTGACGGCGGCAAACACTCCTGCCATGGCTTCTACATCACGCACATCAGCCGCCATGAACCGGGCACTGCGCCCCGCCGCCTGCGGCAGATGTTCCGGCTGTTGGCGACCACAAACGACAACCTGGGCACCCGCAGCCAGGAAACCACAGGCTATCCCAGCTCCAATACCTTTGGTCCCGCCGGTGATCAGTACCACTTTGCCGCTGAAGTCGAGTTGATTGGGGGAGTGCATCCGACATTCCTCTTGCGAAGTCATGCCCTCACTCTATTGGCTGTGTCACCCGGGCTCTTCGTCTGAACGGACGATGAATGCCACCTTCACGCTCCCGACAATCATCAGTATCGCCATACTGCCGTTCACTTTTGGAGCAATGCCCATGTCGGATACAGACCCTGCCATTCTGCTGCTTGAACACCCAGCCCCCGGAGTCGCCCGCCTGACCCTGAACCGCCCGAAGGTAAGCAACGCTCTGAGTCTGGACCTGCAGGCAGCGCTGTCCGAACAGTTCAGCTTGCTGGCAACAGATCCCGATGTGCGCTGCATCATTCTTACTGGCGGCGATACGGTTTTTGCCGCCGGTGGCGACATATCCAGCATGGCTGGCGTTGGCCCGATCGATATCGTGCAACGTCACACTGAACGCGTCTGGGCTCCCATACAACATTGCCCCAAGCCGGTGATCGCCGCTGTGTGTGGTTACGCCTACGGCGGAGGCTGTGAGCTAGCCATGCATGCCGACATCCTTATCGCCGGCAAGAGTGCACGCTTCTGCCAGCCGGAAATTCGCATTGGCATCATGCCTGGCATTGGCGGAACTCAACGCCTGGTACGCGCGGTTGGCAAGGCCAAAGCCATGCAGATGGCCCTTACCGGGCGCCCAATCACTGCGGAGGAAGCCTGGGTCAGCGGTCTGGTCAGCGAAGTGGTCGATGATCAACAGGTTCAGAGCGTTGCTCTGGAACAGGCCAGTCTGATTGCTGGCATGCCGCCCTTGGCGGCAGAACAGATCAAGGAAGTCATTCTTGCCGGCATGGATGCCTCGCTGGAGGCTGGCTTGGCACTTGAGCGCAAGGCCAATGCCCTACTGTTCGCCTCGCAGGATCAGAAAGAAGGCATGCAAGCCTTTATTGAAAAACGCCGGCCCAGGTTCAGCGGCCAATAAACTTGAGGAATCACCAATATGAACAGCCCCCTGTTTTCGCTTGAAGGACAAGTGGCCCTAGTCACCGGTGCAGGCCGTGGCATGGGCCTGGGTATCGCTGAAACGCTGGCCAGGCTGGGCGCCACAGTCGCAATCAACGATTACTATCCCGAGCGCGCGCAAGCTGCGGCGGCTCAGCTAACTGAACAGGGCCTCAAGGCTATTGCCGCCCCTGCCGATGTTACCGACTATCAAGCCGTTGAATTGATGGCCCGCGACATTGAGAAACAGGTCGGCGGGATTGATATTTTCGTCTCCAATGCCGGAGTACCGGTCACCGGCATGGGTTACAAAAAGTTCATCGAATCAAGCCGGGATGACTGGCAAGACTTCATCAATCTAAACCTGTTCGGACTGATGAATGCCTGTCATGTAATCGTGCCCGGCATGATTGAGCGTGGCTATGGCCGTATCGTCGCAATCACCTCAGAGTCCTGGCGCGCCGGACTGCCGATGGGCATTGCCGCCTACGCCGCCTCCAAGGCGGGTGCTGTGGGCTTCATCCGCCATCTGGCCGCTGAAACCGGACGCAAGGGAATCACCGTCAACGCCTTGTCTCTCGGCACCATGAACAACTGGGATTCCGAGGAACTGGCGAAGAAAACCTGCTTTGTGCCTAGAGCCGGATCACCTCAGGATGTCGGTGCCGGGGTGGCCTACTTCGCCTCCAGGGAAGCCAGCTGGGTAACCGGACAGGTACTACCGCTCAACGGAGGCAGCCTGACGGCCTGATTCACCTGACACCCGAATCAAAAAGCCCCGCCGTTACAGCATGTCGGCGGGGCTTTTTATTGAGGCTCTCAACGCCCAGCGCGACGGGCTGCTTCCGGACCGAAATCCCGGGCAGACAGATTCCCCCGATTGAGGATGTAGCCGCGAGGCTGCTCATTGATCAAATTGAAGGCCAGATAGCTACGAGCCTGCAGATCATGGTACAGCCCAACCCCGGCCTGCCAGGTTTGCGCCTCATATGCGTAGAAGTAGTTCACCATTGAGGTGCGCCACAAGCCACCACGAGCGTCGTAATTGTCAGCCATGATCATCAGCCAACTGTCCTCATCCACATACATGTGTCGCTTGGTATACAGATGCCGATAGTTGTCCTTGATATTGGCCTCCAATACCCAAACCCGACGCAGCTCATAACGCATATGTTGCGGGTTGGCATGATGAGGCGGCAGCAACTCATCGTAACTCAGATCTGCGGAGTGGATACGGTAGGTATTGGCTGGGATATACATCTCCTGCTTGCCAACAATGCTCCAGTTGTAACGCTGGCCAGAGCCATTGAAGATGCGCACCTCATCCACGGTAATTGAGCCGCCACTACCCGGGAACTGCATATCGAAGCCGTATTCCGGCGATTGCCGCACACGCCGTGTACCCGGATCATAGCGCCAGCTCTGACGAGGTTCACTGCGGTGGTTGAAGAACTCCATTCCAGTATTGATTTCACCACGATCACGCTGCGGCAGCAGGGTTTCGTTCAGGTAGAAGGAGGACTGCCCCTCGGTCCTGCCGATATGCCCAGGTTTGAGCGACGGCGCCAAGTTCCGGGAGTTTACCCGCCCCCAGTTGATGCGACCGTTACTCAACACATAGGCGTTGTCTGAAACCAGTTCCTCGGTCCACGGCCGATAGGTGAAAAAGGACGAGGTCCACATCAGCTCAAGGCCAGTCTTCGGGAACGGGAACAGGATGCCGCCCGTGGTGGCCACAACCCCTTCACCATCATCGACCAATTGAGCACTTTGGGCATTTTGCAGGGTGGCTTCACAGACCGAATCCGGGAAACGGAAATCACGCCGGGTTTCATATATCGGCATTTGGAAAGTATCCGGATAGGCTTCAAACAATGCCTTTTGCCCGGCAGACAGACGTCCGGCATATTCATGCATGTTTGCCGCCGTAATCACGAACAAGGGTTGATCATCTGGATAGGGATCAATCGGGTGATTCCCCGTCCCCTGGAAATCAACATGCTCAGGTACGCCCAGCCATTTACCAGTCCAGGCACTCAGGCTGCCGTCGGCATTACCGGCCTTTTCCGCACCGACACAGGTCAGATCCTTGCCAAGCCTGGCAATCTCCTGCGGCGTGGCTGCAGCTTGAGCCAGAGACGCTGTAAGCAGGCACTGAGCGGCCAGCAGAGACAAACAAAAAGGTTTGATGACACGCATGCTCACTGCTCCCTAGAAAGTGTATTTGGCATTGATCGACAGGTAGTCACGGTCAGCCATGACACGATCCTTGGCGACATTGGCTGAAGACAGGTAGTTGACCCAGGTCATGCCAATTTCAAAGTTGCCCAAATAACTGAAATCAGCGCCCAGAGTGAGCGTTTTTTCATCTTCACCCAGGCCCTGGTACGCATAACCGTCGAGATTCTGTTGCCAGACCGCAGACAGGGTCAGATCCCAGCCACGCATAATGCTCGGATAGTCGAAAAAAGCCCCGACGCCCATGACCGTGGTTGAACGCGTACCGAAGTCTTTGAAAGAGCCATCCACGCCTGGCCCGCCGCCAGTGACATGTAACGTATCGACCGACTGAATCCGCTCATTGACGATCTCACCCATCCAGGTTGTTTGTTGCGCCAGACGTGAGGGCCCCTGAATATAAACTGCATTCAGGCTGGTCATCAGCCGATCACCCGTGGTTGGCGACCCATTACTCAGATAGACAGGCGCGTCCTGACGCAGGCTCAGGTCAGAGCCAACCTGCACATCTCCCAGTTTCGACGTCAAGCTCAGCCCCGTCAGCTTGATATCTTCAAAGTAACCAAACTTGAGCGCAGGAATACCCGGACCAAATCCCAGCTTGTCGATACTGCTCAAAGACGAGAATTGGGTGGTGCCACTGAAATCAAAGAACATCGCCGCAACACGGTCATGGTAGCGGTAGTGATACAGACCGAGTTCTGTGTTGAAGTCGACATTCCAGCGTACGCCCAGACCCCATTGGCCCGAGTCTCGCGGATCAACTTCACCTGCGGTATTGACTACAGTAAATGTGTTGTCCGGCAGGTTACTGATCACTCCCGGAGCCAGGCGAAAAAATTGCGAGCCTGGACCAAAGAAGTCACTGCCAAAAAAATCACCGACCGGATTCAGACGCGTCTCTTCCCACTCGAATTGATAGAAGCCGGTGACCGCCCAGCTCTCATTCAATGCATAGGTGAAAGAGAACTGGTTGACTGGCAGGTAGGCATCCTTGGCTTCGGTACCCGGCACATTGAACTTGGTGGCATCAACCGGGGCCTGACCCTGACTGATATTTGGCCAGAACAGGCTCTCACCCCAGGCAACCAGATGACGACCGGCATTCAAAGACAGATACTGCGTCTCTGCGATCGGCCAGTTGCCATACACATATGCATCGAGCAACTGGAAACGACTGCCACTGTCACGCCTGGTCTTACCGATGAAACGCTTTTCATCACCTGGGTTGGCGACCACCCGGTTCACGCTACCGGGCGAATCGTTATTGTTGTCACGCTTGTAGACATCATCATAAAAATGACTGGCCCGCAGCACCGCCCCAAGATTGTCTTTCTGGGCGATAACCTCGCCAAACAGACTGACCCGGTTGTTGATTGGACGATAACGCTTGAAGTTACGCGTTCCGTCATCATGGTTGAGTTCAGCCAGATAATGGCTGTCCGGGCTACGGGTCCGGAATGAATAGGTGTAGTTGGCGGTGACCTGTGAATCCAGAGTCAAACCGTTGTCGAACTCTATAGTCGGCAACGCTAGAGCAGCGGGTGCCAAGCCTGCCGCGACGGCGAAGGCCAAAGGCTTCAGTGCCGGCTGCAGACATCTTGTCTTGAGGTTATTGTTCTTCACATGAGGCTCCTGATTATTATCCACACCTTTTGAGGGTGTTCAGGCAGTATCAGCAAGCCAAAAAAAAACCGCCTACTCCGAATGGAGTAGGCGGGATCAGCAAATAAAATCAAGCAGATAGCTGAGCGGAAAGCTGCAGTTTGTCTACCTTGTTGGAAGCATTAACCGGCAGAGCTGAATAAAACACCACCTTACGCGGCACCTTGTAATTGGCCATGCGCTCACGTGACCATGCAATCAACTCAGCCTCGTTCAACTCGCTGCCCTGGCGCAACACTACGCAGGCACACCCGACCTCCCCCATACGCGGATCCGCCACTCCCAATACCGCAACCTGGGCAATTGCCGGATGCTCACTCAGACAAGCTTCGATCTCGGCTGGATAGCAATTGAAGCCACCGACGATGAACATATCTTTAAGGCGCCCGGTAATCCGAAGATTGCCTTGCGCGTCCAGACTGCCAACATCACCTGTATGCAGCCAACCTTCGGCATCGATACTTTCGCTGGTAGCTTCGGGGTTATTGAAATAGCCAGGCATAACATGGAAGCCACGCAGGCAGATCTCACCCTGCTCTCCAGGCGGAACGCCGTGCCCCTGCGCATCCAGAATTGCCAGCTCGGTGCCCGGTATAGGCTTGCCGCTGGTGCTGGCGATAGTTTGCGCCGAGTCCTGTGGGTCGCAGATGGTTGCCAGACCACCGCATTCGGTCAGCCCGTATGCCGTAGTGACCAGTTCAAAACCCAGCTCTTCGCGCATGCGTTTGATCAGCACCGGCGGAATGGTCGATGCGCCGGTTATCGCCACACGCAGGCTGGATAGATCCGCTGTAGCCAACCTGGGGTGATCCAGCATGGACAGATAAAGCGTTGGCGGCCCTGGCAGAATGGTAATGCGCTGCTGAGCTACGCACTGGAAGATCTCGTCAGCATCGAACATCGCCAGAGGCAAAATCGTTGCCCCTCCCAACAGGCAGGTCAACCAGCCGGCCTTGTAGCCAAAGGAATGGAAGAACGGATTGACGATCAGGTAGCGGTCACCAGGTACCAGACCAATAATCCGCACATACTCATTGAATGCCCTCAGACTCTGGCCATGGGTATACATAACCCCCTTGGGTTTGCCGGTTGTTCCCGATGTAAACAACAAATCGGACAGGTCTTCACTCCGTACTGCGGCGGCACGGGCCTGAGCCTGATCGAGCGTCACGGAGCTTCCAGCTTCCAGAAAGGCTGACAGTGTTTGATCCCCGGCACCCGGCGCAGTACCGATGACCACCATGCGCTCCAAGCTCTGCGGCCGAACAGCCGCGAGCATTGCCGGATAATCATTGCCAAGAAAATGCTCCTGAACAAACGCCAGACGCGCTCCGCTACGAGCAACGATATCCGCCGCCTCATGACCTTTCATTCTGGTATTGAGTGGAACCAGAATCGCGCCAGCTGCCTGCAACCCCAGAGCCAGTAGCACCCAATCAATGCTGTTGGCCGCCCAGAGTGCAACACGGTCGCCCTTGTTGATACCCACAGCCATCAAGGCCCGTGAAATCTCCAACATACGCTCGGGCAGTTGGTCATATCTGACGCACTGCCCGGCATCTTCAAGCGCCGTGCGCCCCTCATGCAAATGCGCGGCACGCATCACCAGTGCCGGAATGGAGGCTGGCAGATCAGCCGGAGTTGAAAACACTGAAGCCATCTGAGGAAACTCTCATTGGAATTAATCGGGGAAGCGCAAATGCACCTGATCACTGGTGGCGACCGCCTGACAGGCCAACGTCCAGCCCTCGCTGAGTTCCTGCTGATCCAGGGCATCGTTGTGCAAAAGATCAACCTTGCCCGCAACCAGCGTGCACATGCAGGAGGCGCAAGAACCGACCAGGCACGAATGTGGTGGCTCCAGCCCCTCGCGCTGCATCGCCGCAAGCAGTATTTCTCCGGGAGCACATTCGATTTCACGAGTCTCACCATCGAGTTCAACAGTCAGCCGGGTCGCGGTTGCTCCTGCATGCTCGACGACCGTGGCCACCGGCTGCTCACTCTCACCAGGCAGTGAGACAAAACGCTCGACATGGATTGCTGAACTGGCCAAGCCAGCCTGTTTCAGTGCTGCAACCCCGGCATCCATGAACGGCTCCGGGCCACAAATGAAGGCCTGGGCTGCTTCATAGCCCGCTGCCAGATGCGCCAGTTGATGACTGCTCGGATGCCCCTGTACGCTGGCCAACCAATGCACCACCTGTAGCCGTTGCGGATAGTCGGCAACCAGTTGCTGGAGCAGGTCACGAAAGATCACCGATTGCTCATCGCGGTTGGCATACACGAGGCGCACTCGCCCCTGAGCCTGACTCAGCACCGAACGCAGAATCGACAATACCGGGGTGATGCCGCTACCACCGGCCAGCAATAGAAAGTCACCCTCCAGACTCTTGGGTACGAATGCCCCAGCTGGTGGCAAGGTCTGCAGCAGATCACCGGGCCTGACCTGATCACACAACCAGTTCGAGCCACGCCCATCATCTACTCGCTTGACCGTTACCCGCAGGTTTTCACTCTCATAGGGCGAACTGGATAGCGAATAGCAGCGCGGCAACCAGTCATCGCCATGCGGGATGCGCAGTGTTAGAAACTGGCCAGGACGGTATTTGAACCTTTCCCGCAGCTCTGCAGATACGGAAAACTCAAAAGAGCAGCTATCGTGTGTTTCCCGAATCACTGCGGCAACCGGCAGACTGATATAGGTGTGGCTACTCATTTCAGATACTCATCACAAATTGGCCACTATCGACCCGCAACTCGATGCCGTTGACCGCTCGCGACTCATCCGATGCCAGATAGAGCACCGCAGAGGCTACATCCTGCGGGAGGCAGGCCCGGTTCATCGGATCGCTATCGATTGTAAAACGGGCCGGATCGACACCCTGGGGATAGGACGCTCGCGTCATGGCCGTCAACACTCCGTCGGGGTGTACCGAATTGCAACGGATCCGGTATTTCTGCTTACGACAATGTACCGCTACGCTGCGAGTCATGGCCGCCACCGCCCCCTTGCTAGCTCCATAGGCCATGTAATCATCACGCGCCGCCAACGCTGCAATCGAGGAGATATTGATGATAGAACCGCCACCACCACTGACTTTCATGAGTCGAATCGCCGTCTGACAGCCCAGAAAAGCACTATCTGCATTAACCCTCAGCAGTTTCTGCCACTGTTCCAGGGTCGCTTCTTCAATGTTCCCCGAAAGCAGAATACCGGCATTGTTAACCAGCACATCCAGGCGTTGAAAACGCTCCCGGACCAAGTCCGCCAGTGCCGCCCAAGACGCAGAATCAGCAACATCCTGAGTCATAAACACGACCTGGTTACCAAGTTCTGCCGCAATGCGCTCGCCCTCAACCGCGTTCAGATCGGTCATGATCACGCGAGCTCCTTCGGCTACAAACAGCCGTACAACGGCTTCACCGATACCGCTGGCGGCCCCGGTAACCACTGCCACTTTGTTGTTCAGTCGCTTGCTCATGCTGGGTTCCTCTTCACTGTTCAGCCAGATGCCCAGCCGCAACATAACCAAAGGTCATGGCAGGCCCCAAAGTCCCACCAGCTCCGGGATAAGTTGTCCCCATTACCGAAGCCGAAGTATTACCAATGGCATACAGGCCAGCGATCGGCTCTCCCGACTCGCACAGCACCCGAGCATGCTCATCGGTCAGCAATCCACCTTTGGTTCCAATATCACCGGCATACATGGGCATGGCGTAGTAAGGCCCTTTTTCCATTGGTGCCAGACAAGGGTTGGGGCTGATATTGCTATCGCCGTAATAGCGATCAAAAACATTCCCGCCACGCGCAAAGTCTTCATCCTTACCAGTACGGGCAAAACCATTTACGCGTTCGACGGTGCTTTTCAGCCCAGCCGCATCGACCCCAATTTGCGCCGCCAGGGCGTCCAGGCTGTCGGCCTTGAAATAGACCTTGTTCAGCCACTCCTTGCGCAGGCGGCTATCCGGCATTATTTGGGCCGGCATAAGCGGCCCCATGGCATAGTTGAAGCGGAACTTGCTATCGAACACCACCCAGCTCGGAATAGTTTTCCCGCCGCTAAGCGTATTGTCCCGGTACATGGCATCGACAAACTCAAGATAGGGAGCAGCTTCATTGACAAAGCGACGGCCTTCGCCATTGACCACAATGGCACCAGGGAAAGCCCGCTCGGCAAACACTCCGCGCGCCCGGTCTTCACCCGGAACCAACAGGCTAGGCGCCCACCAACCCCACTCCATCAGGTCCGTTGCAGCCCCCAGTTTCTGGGCCGCCTCAAGGGCCGCACCGGTATTGGCACCCGCCGGCGTAGCACTCCAGGCAACCTTGTTTGGTTGTGGTAGATACTTGTCACGCAATGCCTGGTTCTGCTCAAAGCCGCCGGAGCCGAGTACAACCCCCTTGCGCGCTGCAATGCGCAAAACCTGCCCGTCGCGCTCCACCACCACGCCGCAAACACGCCCAGCCTCTTCAATCAATTCACGAAAGTCGGTTTTCAGCCAGAGCGGAATTTTGCGGTCCATCATCGACACTCGCAGACTGGCTACCAAGGCATTGCCCAGGGCAGTACGTCGGTCACGCCGGCTTCCGGTCTTGCGCCGCCAGGCAAAATCCAGTTTGTAGCGCAGCATCAGACCAATGATCATCAGGCGCCAGCCACGACTTTTCGACATGGCCTTGTGTGCATGCCGCGCGGTCCAGGCGATGCGCCCCATTAGCATATTGCCGGGAGCGCCCTCACGCAGAGCATGCAACTCATCACCCAACTGACTAAGGTCAAAAAGCTCAGGATCCAGGCTGCGGCCACCAGCAAGGGCACCCGGCAAATCCTGATAGTAGTCAGGATATTTTTCAGCCACGGCATAGCGCACCCGAGTATGTTGCTCCAGCCAAGCAATCATCTCAGGGGCTTTTTTCAGGTAGGTGCGCAGACGCTTTTCATCAACCCGATCACCGACGGCCGCTTTGAGGTAGGTCCAGGCCAGCTCTTCACTGTCGTTACCGCCTATCGCTTTGAAATAATGATTGTTGGGGATCCAGATTCCACCACCGGACAAAGCTGATGTGCCACCATATTGGTCAGCTTTTTCCACCACCAGCACACTCAGGCCCTTGTCGGCGGCCGCAACAGCCGCCGTCATGGCTCCAGCACCGGAGCCAACCACCACTACATCAAACTCTGCGCTGAAATCGTTCTTGTTATGCATGTCACTACTCTTGGTTGCGATCTGCCAACGGCCACCCACAATTGCAGGTGGCCAACTCAGGCTCAGACGTAAGGATCAGGATTGGGGAGTCCCAGTTGAACCGCACCATAGGCACGTGCGAAAGCCGCCACGTTGTTGGAAATATGACCCCGTGCCTGGTGCAGATCACGGAAGATCCGTGCGACCGGGTTGGTGTTGTACAACCCAGAAGCGGCCATGCAACGCAGCAGTTGACTCACTTTCTCAGCACAGGTGTTGGTCACATATGCCGACTGGTAGCGATACAGCAGCCGGGTTTCAACATCGGGAAACTCGCCCCGCTCGGCCAGAGTCCAGAGATGTTCGAAGTTGCGCTCCAGCACTAGCTTGAGCTGATCAAGTGTCAACAGAGCATCGGCAACCACTTCCTGGGCCAAGGGGTCTTCCGCCGTTTTGGCGCCATGCTTGCCGATGTGCTTGGCGGCGTTATCACGGAACTCGTTGATGGCACCCTGCAACGCTCCCAGACAGGAACTGGAAACTGCCCGGGTAAATACCTGAGCAAAGGGGATGGCGAACAGCGGACTGGTATTGACCTTGCGACCTGGAGTTGCCTCCAGACTGGTATTGTTGGTGCGTTGTACCCGGTGATACGGGACAAAGGCATCTTCGACAACAATATCGTGACTACCGGTACCGCGTAGCCCCAGTACATTCCAGTTGCGTTCAATCCGGTAATCGCTACAAGGTACCAGGAAGGTGCCATGCTCGGAGCCTTCGCCCTTGGCATCCGGCGGGATAATGCCGCCAAGCAGAGTCCATTTGCAGTGTTCACTACCGCTGGAGAAGCCCCAGCGCCCACTGATACGGTAACCGCCATCGACCTCGGTTACCTTGGCAACTGGCATATAGGTCGAACCCACCAGGGTTTTGGGGTCGTCGCCCCAGACCTCTTCCTGGGCCTGCAGCGGGTAGCGCGCCAGCTGCCAGGGATGCACGCCCATGACCCCGTAAATCCAGGCAGTGGACATGCAGCCTTCGGCCAAGGTCATCTGAATATCGAAGAAAGCTCGCGGATCCAGCTCAAGTCCGCCAAAGCGCTTGGGTTGCATGGCCTGAAAGAGCCCGGCTTCCTGCATATCGGCCACGGTCTCATCGGGCACCTTGAGATCCCGCTCTGCCTGCTCGGCGCGGGCTTTGAGCGCTGGAATCATCTTGCGCGCGGCGTCCAGCATCTCGAGTTCTTTTTGTGTTCTTTCGCGACTGACAACCATCTCTTGGTCCTCCAAAGACTTTTCCGCAACGACAATACGCGCGGCTTGATTCGATTATCTGGAGGCTGTCCGTATGACTCATCGTCAATGTGGACTATGGGTTATATCCGCAGCGACGAACGATCCGCAGACTCATAAAAAAGCCCGGAGACGCACAGGCGGCTCCAGGCCAGACAAAAAATCACATCGACCACACGAGTCCCCAGGCGAGGCTCAGGTCACTCTGAATTGTTGTGCCATCTGCTCAAGCTCAACCGCCAGGCGCTCCAGCTCTAGCGCTGCCGAAGCGCCATCAGCCGCACTCTCGGACATCTGGTGCACACCAGAGGCCACGCCCTCGACCTCTTGAGCAATTTCACGGGTTGCTGTTGACTGGCCGTTGAGAATTTCCCTGATTTCACTGACCGCCGTAATCACCTCTACAGTGCCAGCACGAATGGCCGCCACAGACTCACTGGCCTGCCCGGCCAGCCGTACTCCGCGCTCAACTCTCTCGACCGATTGACGCATACCACCGGCAGCCGCCCGCGTACCATGCTGGATCTGCTTGACCGTTTCGACAATTTCCAGAGTCGATTGCGACGTGCGCTCGGCCAACTGCCTGACTTCACCGGCCACTACTGCAAATCCACGCCCCATATCCCCTGCACGCGCCGCTTCAATGGCCGCGTTCAATGACAACAGGTTGGTCTGTTCGGCAACCTCATTGATCACCTGAATCACACTGCCAATCTGCTCGGAAAACTTCTCCAGCGCCTGCATGTGCTCTGCAGTTGACGCCACGACCCCTGCAATATCGCGCATTTCTGCACTCATCTGGCCAATCAGGGCTTCACTGTCATGGCTCGCCTGCTCCGCTCGCTCGGTGGTCTGGCGGGTCGCCTCGGCATGATTGCGCACCTCATCAATCGAAACCGAAAGCTCTTCCACGGCTGCCGACATACTGCTGACCGCTTCGGCCTGATGCCTTGCCAACCGTGATGAGCCATCGGACAGCGATGTCATTTGCGAAGAAGAACGCCCCAACAGACTCACCTGATCCCTCACCGCAACAAGCAACTTGCGCAGGTTATCGCGCATCCGAGCGAAATCATGCATCAGATCGGCGATTTCATCATTGCCTGAAACGTCGAGCTGGCGGGTCAAGTCGCCAGATGCGATGGCCTTGGCCTGCCCGGCCACGATTTTCAACCCGGAACGCAGCCGGCGCAGGGTCATGACCCCGGCCGCGCTACCAACCACCAGCCCGAACACGGCAAGAACGATATAAACGCTGACCGTTAATTGATAACGGCGTTCAGCAAGGAGGAAATCCGCTTCGGTTTTCTCTTCCTGATAAGCCCGCAATTCAACCAGCACATCACTCGCCTGCCGCCCCTCCTCAGCACCAACCTGGAGAAATACACGCATACCGTTAACGCCAAAGTCTTCGATCTCCAGCAATGCCAACATGGCATCCAGATCTTCACTCCAAAACCCATAATGCTCATCAAAGCGGGCCAACAGCAAATGATCAGTCTCATCCAGATCTCGTACTTTCAATTGCTCACGCAACGCCTCGATGCGCGCAGTATTGGCCCTAATTTCATCAAGATAAACCGACAGTGCCTGACCATGTGCAATGGAAAGCTTGCCGTCGGGGTCATATTGGAAGGCAATCAGAACCAGGCGCCGGTTGTAGTCCAGCAGACGCTCAATTTCACTGGTCTGCCGAATCGCTGCAAGACGCTCTTCATGCGCCGTATACAGGCTGTCACGAGATAATTTCAAACCATACCAGCCCAGCGCCACAGCACTATAAAACAAGATACTTGCCAGGCCCGCCCAAAGAAGAAGGCGCGCAGCAATGGTCATACGCAACGCGACAGGGAACATGCGAAGTACTCCGACAGAGAGTGCAGCAACAGACCACCAGACATGATGGCCTGCATGGATGGCGGGATAAGCGCTCCTGATCAGCGACTGATCTGAGCTTTCATCGCTGCAGTAAACCCTTCGTGGTAAGGCGCAAGCATGCCCCACTCGGCCCGCGGGTCGAACTCTGGCGCCTTGAATACGGTGCGTACGTGGCTGAACTCGACGAAACCTTCACGGCCGTGATAGTGCCCCATACCGGAGGCGCCGACACCACCAAAGGGCGCATCCTCCATGGCCGCATGCATGAGCGCATCATTAATGGTCACCCCGCCGGACAAGGTGTGGCTGAGCACCAGTGTTTGCTCAGCGTCATCATTGCCAAAGTAATACAGCGCCAGCGGCCTTTCGCCCTGGTTGATTTCCTCGACCACATGCCGAATATCACTGTAGGTCAAAACAACCAGGGCCGGCCCAAAGATCTCTTCGCGCATGATGCGACTAGTACGCGGCGGATTGATCACCAGAGACATCGGCCGCTTGCGCTGCGTCAGCGAAAACTCCACATCAGGACAGCGCACCACCTGCGCGCCCAGCTCAACCGCTTCGTTCAGGCAGGCATCAATACGCTGCATGTGATGGTCGTTGACTACGCAGACCAGATCCGGATTGTCGCTCACCTGCGGGTACAACTGGGAAAAGGCCCGGGAAAAGGCCTGAATGAAAGCGTCGCGCAACTCCACAGGGACATATACCGTATCCGGAGAAATACAGATTTGCCCCCCATTGGTCCCCTTGGCTACGGCCAGACGCCGAGCAGCCTCGGCTATATCGGCGGTCCGACTGATCAACACCGGCGACTTGCCCCCCAACTCCAGGGTCACAGGCACCAGATGCTCAGACGCCCGACGCATAATGTCACGCCCCACAACCGTACTGCCGGTAAACACCAGATGATTGAACGGCTGACCAGCAAACCCCTGCCCCACGTCAACACCACCGGTTATGACAGCCAGCTCCAACGGATCAAAACGTGCGTCAATGGCCTTGGCCAGCACTTCAGCGGTACGCGGGGTAATTTCAGAAGGTTTGAGTACCGCTCGATTGCCAGCAGAAAATGCCCCAGCCAGAGGGCTCAGCAAGGTAAACAACGGCGCATTCCAGGTTCCCATGATGCCAACCGTACCTTTGGGTTGGTACTGAACCCAGGCCTGGGCGCCCAACTGATCATAGGGCGGAAAAACCTGACGAGGCTGACTTGGTGTCCACTCGTGCAAGTGATCACGGGCATATTTCAGCGATGACAGCGAACCAAGCACATCATTCATCAACCCATAACCAGGATGGCGCCCACCAAAGTCAGCATCCATGGCAGCCGACAAGTCCTCATGCTCATCCACCAGCAGGTCAATCACGGCCTGGATACGCTGACGCCGGACATCCTCACTCACCATGCCCTGTTGATCAGTAGCCTGGCGCTGCTCAGCCAACAGTGAGGTCAATTGCTCTATCGATTGCAGATGCGCACGCATGTCAGCCTGACTCCTTACCCGCGAATGGGTCGTTATTGTAATTGCTAAAGACACTAGCCCAGGCCTGCGGAAGCATCCTCGTCCGTTCGGACGACTGCAGCATGCGCACCACCGTTAGTCCATTAAGACGATGACTGCAGCCCCCATGGATTCGATACTTGCCGCACTATCACGAATAATGCGAGGCAGGTCATGACTGCTCAAGCCAGTTTCAATCCCAAGGCGTTCCGCGACGCACTTAGCACTTTCACCACCGGCGTAACCATTATTACCACTCGCAATAGTGATGGGGAACCGGTAGGCATTACCGCTAACAGCTTCAATTCGGTGTCTCTGAACCCGCCACTGGTACTCTGGAGCCTGGCCAAGTCTGCCTTCAGTCTTGAAGCCTTCTCGAGCAACAAGCACTGGAACGTGCATGTCCTGTCAACAGAACAGGAAACCCTGTCTGGCCGTTTTGCCTCACGAGGGGAAGACAAGTTTGCCGGAATTGACCTGGACCGGGGCATTAACGATATCCCCCTGCTGCACAATTGCACCGCACGCTTTCAGTGTCGAACCGCCTTTATGTATGAAGGCGGCGATCATGTCATCTTTGTTGGCGAAGTGCTCGGTTTCGACAAGAGCGAACTACCCCCGTTGGCATTTCAAAGCGGACAATACGCCCTGGCGGCCCGCAAACCCCGTGAAGGCGTCCGCCTTTCCAATGCCCAGGAGCACCCACCGGAGTGCAGCTATACCGAAGACCTGCTCGGTTATCTGGCCGGCCGCGCCCACTATCAACTGGTTGCCTACCTGCGCACCCTGCTGCAGAACCACAGACTCGACGAGCATGCCTTCTTCGTCCTATCAGTGCTGAGCATTCAAGACAAACTGACCTTGGAGCAGATCAATCATTACGTGGCCTACACCGGTCGCGAAGTCAATCTGGCGTTGATGCTGTTTCTTGAGAAACAGGGGTACGTGGTCATGGAGCGCAAAGGCAATCGGGATCGCTATGTTCTCACCGCTGAAGGCCGTGAAGTATCTCTGGAGCATGTTGCTCTGGCCAAGGCCGTTGAGCAGCAAGTCACTGAAAAGCTCGGCGCAGGCGATAGCCAAGCCCTGAAAATTCTGCTCAAACGCCTGATCCAGGCCACCGACCCAGGCATTCCAGACCTGTGGACAACTGAAGATAGCCCAATCCTGACAAACCCTACCAGTGAGGTACCGTCATGAGTCTTATCGACAGATTCACCCTCAAAGATCAGGTTGCCCTGGTTACCGGGGCCGGCAAAGGGATTGGCAAAGCCATTGCCCTGGCCTACGCCGAAGCAGGCGCCAAAGTAGCCTGCGCAGCCCGCACCCTGGCCGACGTGGAAGCCGTTGCTGAGCAGATCCGCGCCAGCGGCGGCCAGGCCATCGCTATCAGCTGTGATGTGAATGACGCCAGCCAACGTGAAGCTGCAGTCCAGACCACAGTCCAAACCTTCGGAAAACTGACTCACTTGGTCAATAACGCTGGCGGCGGCGGCCCTAACAACCCGCTGAAATTGAGCTGGGAAGAGTTTGACCGCTCCATGCATTTTAACGTCACCAGCGCTTACCACCTCATTCAGCTGTGCGTTCCACACATGTTCGAAGCAGGCCAGGGTAACGTGGTCAATATCACATCAGGAGCCGCTCGCTATATTCAGCGCGGTTTCAGCCGCTATGCTTCAGCCAAAGCCGCACTGACTCAACTGGGCTTCATGCTGGCGCAGGACTTTGCTCCAACCATCCGCATTAATGCTATCGCTCCCGGACCAATCATGACCGACGCCTTGCAGGGCGTGATGAGCGATGAAATCCGTCAGATCATGGAAACCAACACCCCCCTGAAATGCCTGGGCGAAGTCGAGGATATCGCCGCCGCCGCACTTTATCTGGCAACACCGGCTTCCAAGTGGGTGACCGGCAAGGTCATCGAAGTCGACGGCGGTGCCGAATCCAGCGTATTCCCCACCTGAGAGGCAAACAGCACATGGCTCTGGATCCACAACTGATCAAGGCTTTGGGTGACGAACTTTTCAACGCCCTGCGCCAGCGCACAACGCTCACCCCGCTGACCAACCGCTATGCAGACATCAGCATTGAGGATGCCTACCGGATTTCCCTGCAGTTTCTGAGCCGGCGCGAAGCACTTGGTGAACGCGTGATCGGCAAGAAGATCGGCGTAACAAGCAAGGCCGTGCAGGACATGCTCAATGTGCATCAACCTGACTTCGGCTTTCTCACTGACCGTATGCAGGTAGCCAACGGTACCAGTGTGAGTCTGGCCGAGTACAACCTGATCCAGCCCCGAGCCGAAGGCGAGATCGCCTTCATTCTGGCTGAAGATCTGAATGGCCCAGGTATCAGTGCCGACGATGTACTGACCGCAACTGAAGCGGTTACCCCCTGTTTTGAAATTGTCGACTCTCGCATTGCCGACTGGCAGATCCGCATTCAGGACACCGTCGCCGATAACGCCTCGTGCGGCGTTTTTGCTTTAGGCGAGACCCGCATTGACCCACGCCAAATCGACCTGGCCAGCGTGGAACTGACCATGCAGAAAAACGCCCAACCCGCCGGTAATGGCCTGGGCTCCGCAGTTCAGGGGCACCCCTGCGCGGCAGTTGCCTGGCTGGCCAATACCCTTGGTGAGCTGGGCATTCCCTTCCGTCGGGGCGAAATCATTTTGTCCGGGGCGCTTGCCCCGTTGGTTCCGGTCACTGCCGGCGACCAGATCGAGATGCATATCAGCGAACTGGGCAGTGCCCGCCTGCGCTTCACCGACTGACACTCAGGGAGAACCTTATGAGCAAGAAAATCCGCTGCGCCCTGATCGGGCCCGGCAATATCGGTACCGACCTGCTCTATAAACTGCAACGCAGCGAAGTACTTGAGCCCGTGTGGATGGTCGGTATCGACCCGACCTCCGAAGGCCTCAAACGCGCAGAACAGATGGGGCTCAAGGTAACCTGCGAAGGCGTCGATGGACTGCTGCCACATGTACGCGATGATGATATCCGTATCGCCTTCGATGCCACGTCGGCTTATGTGCATCGCGAAAACAGCCGCAAACTGACTGAGCAAGGGGTCCTTATGATCGACCTCACGCCGGCTGCCATAGGCCCCTACTGCGTACCACCAGTCAACTTGGCGGCCAACCTCAAGGCCGGTGCCACCAATGTCAACATGGTCACTTGCGGTGGCCAGGCAACCATTCCTCTGGTTGCCGCCGTGTCTCGCGTACAACCGGTGGAGTACGCCGAGATCATTGCAACTGCCGCGTCGAAATCGGTCGGCCCTGGCACACGCAAGAACATCGATGAGTTCACTCGCACCACCGCTAGCGCGATTGAGAAAGTCGGCGGCGCACGCAAAGGCAAGGCGATCATTATCATCAACCCCGCCGAGCCTCCGCTGATCATGCGCGACACCGTTCACTGCCTGGTTTCTGGTGAACCAGACCAGGCGGCGATCAGTGCTTCCATCGAGCAGATGATCAGCGAAGTACAGAAGTACGTCCCCGGCTACAAACTGGTCAACGGGCCGGTATTTGACGGCAATCGGGTCTCGATCTTTATGGAGGTAGAGGGCTTGGGCGACTTCCTGCCCAAATATGCCGGCAATCTGGACATCATGACTGCCGCCGCAGCCCGCACGGCGGAAATGTTCGCCGAAAACCTGCTCAAGCAAACCGCTCTGTAAGGAGGCACATCATGGATCTTAGCGGCAAGAAGATTACCGTACACGACATGTGCCTGCGCGACGGCATGCACCCGAAAAGACATCAGATCAGTCTGCAACAAATGCAGGCTATCGCCATGGGCCTGGATCAGGCCGGTATTCCTCTGATCGAAGTCACCCATGGCGACGGCCTGGGAGGCAGTTCGGTCAACTATGGCTTCCCGGCTCACAGCGATGAAGAGTATCTGTCGGCGGTCATTCCGCTTCTCAAACAGGCCAAAGTTTCCGCTCTGCTACTCCCGGGTATCGGCACTGTCGATCACCTGCGCATGGCGCAGGATCTGGGCGTCAACACCATCCGTGTGGCAACCCACTGCACTGAAGCCGATGTCTCGGAACAGCACATCAGCCTGGCCCGCAACCTGGGCATGGATACCGTCGGTTTTCTAATGATGGCTCACATGAACAGCCCCGAAGGTCTGGCCAGTCAGGCGCTGCTGATGGAGAGCTACGGTGCAAACTGCATTTATGTCACCGACTCGGCCGGCTATATGTTGCCGCAGGACGTCAGCGCGCGCATCGAAGCACTGCGCGCTACCCTCAAGCCAGAAACCGAAATCGGCTTCCACGGCCACCACAACCTGGCCATGGGGGTTTCCAACTCCATCGCGGCCATTGCCGCCGGAGCTAATCGCATCGATGCAGCCTGTGCAGGACTGGGCGCCGGCGCCGGCAATACCCCAATGGAGATTCTGATCGCGGTCTGCAGTCGCATGGGTATCGAGACCGGCGTAGATGTCTTTGACATCCAGGATGTTGCCGACGATCTGGTCGTTCCCATCATGGACTTCCCTATTCGCAGCGACAAGGATGCCCTGACCATGGGTTATGCCGGAGTTTATGGCTCCTTCCTGCTATTCGCCAAACGTGCCGAGCAGAAGTACGGCGTGCCAGCCCGAGAGATTCTGGTCGAAATGGGTCGCCGCGGCATGGTTGGAGGTCAGGAGGACATGATCGAAGACACTGCACTTACTCTGCTCAAGCAGCGCCAGGCCTGAACCTCTGTAGCCTACCAGCGGCCCCTGATGGGGCCGTTGTTTATTGGGGAGTGATCTTATGTCCACGGTAGTTGAGAGTCCCGGCCTCGGCTGGCGGGCCCATGGGGTGCTTTCGGTTTTGGTGTTTGGCTATGCCGGATTCTTCATCGGCCGACAGATCATGTCGGTGATGATTGAGCCGATCAAGCTCGAGTTTGGTGCATCGGATGCAGCCATGGGGCTGATCTCCGGGCTGGCCTTTGCCGGTGTCTATGCCCTGATGGGATTGCCAGCAGGACGCCTGGCGGACCGTCGATCCCGAGTTCGCCTACTGGCCGCTACCGCCCTGCTATGGTCCATAGCCACCCTGCTATGCGGCTTTGCCATGAGTTTCTGGATGCTAGTACTAGCCCGCATGCTGGTTGCGGTTACCGAAGCACCAGTGACCCCAGCATCCCTGTCTCTGATTACCGACCTCTATCCAGCCAATCAGCGTTCGCTGGCCATCAGCTTTTTTACTGGCGCCCCTACCGTGTCGGCGATTATCGGACTGGGCCTGGGCGCCTGGGTGATCGACAACTTTGGCTGGCGTACCGGCTTTTACCTGATTGCCACGCCAGTACTACTTGTTTCGCTGGTGCTGAGCTTCCTGGTCAAAGAACCTGCGCGCGGCTACTGGGATACCAGCCCCCCTGCCAAGCCGCCCCACCAGTCACTGCGTCAGGCTGCCCACCGGTTAATGCGTAATCGAGCTTATATGCAGCTGATCGCGGTATGCGCCCTGTTCAGCTTCAGCGGCTTTGCGTTTGCGATGTGGAACACCAGTTTCCTGATCCGCTCACACGGCTTGTCATTGCAACATGCCGGGATCATGGCCGGAGTGGTAACAGGTACTACCGCCGCAGTCGGTGGCCTGTTCAGCGGCTGGCTATGTGACCGTCTGAGCAGCACCAATCGGCAATGGCTGATCTGCATTCCCATTATTGGTCAAAGCATTGCCCTGCTCTGCATGCTGTCCTATCTGCTATGGCCAACCGGAACGGTGTTTCATATCGGCAACATGCCTGTACCCAAGGCAATGCTGTGGTGCGCGCTGATGGGCTTCTTTACCGTCTGGTGGGTAGCCCCGATCTTCAATCTGCTAACCCAACTGGTCAGTCCCTGGGAGCGCGCTACCGCCATTGCTCTGCAAACCATCTGCACTACGCTCGCCGGAGTAGGGCTCGGGCCGCTCCTGACCGGCATTCTGAGTGACGCCCTAAGCGGCCCAAGCGGCAGTGAGTCACTGCGCCACGCCATGCTCATCATCAACCTCAGCCTGCTTATCCCTATTGCCTTGCTGGCTTGGCTGCATCGCCAGAAAATTATTGTCCACCCCCCGGCACCTGGATAGCCCACTCACACAAAAGGCCCCAGTGGGGCCTTTTGTGTTGACTCAGCAAACCATCAGAAACGCTCAGGCCGCATCATAGCGTCCATCCCGCCATCGGCGAAAACCACCGTGCCATGCATGAAACTGGCTTGATCAGACAATAGAAAGCGAATCACGTTGGCCAGCTCATCCGGCTGGCTACCCCGGCCCAGCGGAGCAACAAAGTTGCGGGTCGCTTCGCCATAACGCGCATCTTCGGTAGAAGCCTTATACAGAGGAGTTTCCACCACACCCGGCGCAACCACGTTCAAGCGTACTCCACGCTTGGCCCACTCACGCACCTTGCGCCGCACCAAAATACTCACTGCCAGCTTGGAGCCGGCATAAGCCAGACTAGGCTCCTTGATGTCATCGATCGCAGCCAAGGCGCCAGCCTCATCACCGTCGAGCATCTGCGCAATAATTGGGTGTTTATCCACGCCCGGCTGCACCGAAGCCACTGACCCCACAACAACGGCCGAAGCCTCATGCCCGTTGCCCAGCGCTTCGGCCAAGCCATCAAGCAATGAACTGACGGCGAAATAGTTGACCGCGAGAATCAAGCCACAGCTAGGCGCCGTGACACCCACACCCGCACAAAGCACCAAATGATCAAGGGTCCCGGCAGACTTGGCCAACACTTGCTCAATCACTAACTGCCGACCTTCGGCCGTTGCCAGATCGGCATTGATATCAGCATTGGCGCGATCAATGCCAATGACTGTATGTCCGGCTTCGCGCAATTGGGCACAGAGCGCAGCCCCAATGCCCGAGGCCGAACCAGTAACCGCAGTAATAGGCATATTGCTTCTCCAAGGTTTCAAAGGTTGATGACTGCCACTCTGACTAACCTCCGGCGACTATTCATCGTCCTAAAAGACTAGCGTTACAATTTCGGCAGGCGCGTGAACCAGGGCTGCGCCTGTTCCAGCTGCGCCGCCAGACGCAACAAAGTACGCTCCTCACCAAAACGTCCAGCAAACATCACCCCAACCGGAAGTCCAGACTCAGTCCAGTACAAAGGCACCGACATCGCCGGCTGGCCAGTGGTATTGAATATTGATGTAAATGCCGCAACCCGGCCTGCCACAGCCCCGAACTGCTCCAGCGGCAGCGCCATGTCAATTACCCCGAGCTTGGGCGGGACCTGTGCAAGGGTAGGGCTCAGCAGCACATCATAATCTTGCATGAACTCGGCCATTTCGCGCGCTGCCTGCTGCAGCGCATCAAGTCCGCGGGCATAGTCCAGCGCAGGAATTTGTTTGCCCCAGCTCAACATCTGCCAGTTGGCCGGCTCCAGGTCAGCCTCCGTAACCGCACGCCCAAGTTCAGCTTCTCGCAGCGCTACACGATGCGCCAGGCTGACAATACTCATAAGCCCTGATGCCTGGGCAGCGGAGGCCATATCGATACGCGGTACCGCCTCCTCGACCCGATGCCCCAGTTCGCGGCAAAGCAGTGCGGCCTGATCAACAGCCTTGATACATTCGGCATCGACCGGAAAATCCTGCAAGGGCTCCTGCATCACCGCGATGCGCAGCTTCCCGGGTTCACGCTTCATCTGCGCAATATAACTGCCCTCACCCGAGTGGGCATCAAACGCCCGCCCCGGATTCGACCAGGCAAAAGCGTCCAGCATTGCGGCAGTGTCACGCACACTGCGACTGATCACATGCTGCGCCGACAGGCCTCCACGCACTTCCCCATCGCCCGAACCGATCGGCACCAAACCACGACTAGGCTTCAGGCCAAACAAGCCACAAGCAGAAGCCGGGATACGAATCGATCCACCACCGTCGCTAGCATGGGCAACCGGCACAATGCCGGCCGCTACTGCAGCAGCGGCACCACCTGACGACCCGCCAACGCTGTAATCCAGATTCCAGGGGTTACACGTTGCGCCAAACAGGGAGCTTTCGGTATTGGGACTGTTACCAAACTCAGGACTGTGGGTTTTGCCGAAGACCACCAGTCCGGCATCACGCACCTTGCGCACGAACGGGTCGTCCTGCCGGGCTCGGGCATCCTTGAAGAACCGTGAACCCTGGGTAGTCACTGTATCGGCCATGGAAACGCCAAGGTCCTTGAGCAGAAAAGGCACCCCAGCAAAGGCTCCGCCACCGACTCCGGCCGCAACCTGTCGCCTGGCCAGTTCAAAGTGTTCCATAACCACAGCGTTGATCTGCGGATTGACCGCCTCAGTACGGTTGATCGCCAGTTCCAGAAGCTCGGCCGGGGATACCGCACCCAGGCGCACCTGCTCAGCCAGCCCCATGGCATCGAAACGCACATATTCATCAAAGCGCAGCCCGCTTGACCCAGCCCAACTGAGCGGGGCCCGTAACGTGCTGACTGCGGCACCAGCAGCCAGCAGCGCGGTACCGGCAATAAAGTCTCTGCGGGAAAATGTTGTCATTATTGTGCTCCACAATTACGGAAGAAATGCCACGAAACGCTCTTTCAACTCATCAGCATCCGATCGGCAAGTAGCCACCCGAATGCAACGCTCATCACCCTTAAGGGCTCTTGTAAGGCTGGATTGCAGCTCTTCGATATTCTCAGCCTCCAACCACAGCAAGGCGGCAAACGGCAATATCGACGCGCCTTTTTGCAACTGATCAAGGCTGGCCTTGATGTCGTAAAACTCACCGCCGGCCAAAACCTGCAGCAGTGTCTGGGCCCTTACCAGTTGCGCGGTGGCGGAAGCATTGGGAGGCAATAACACAACCACACGCTCACCAGCGCAGCCCCCAGCCGGTTTAATATCACGCCAATCAGAAAGCAATAGCTCATGCGCCGACCCAACCCGAATCATCTCCTGACGCATGAACTGGGCTTCATCATCGAGCACCCGGTTACGTGATTCGGAGCGCATGATGCGCCCCACATCCAAAACCTGGGCAAGGCGGACTTCGGTTATACAGTCGAAGTCCAGATCTTCAGCATCCAGAAGATGGTTACGAACATATTGAGCGAATGGGAAGTATTTCATCGCCAACAGGCAATGAGTCGACTCGTAATAGTTGCGAAAGGCCTGCCGATCCAGATCGTCCCGGCGGGTAATTAGTGACAGAGCTTTCATCCCGGCGTTCCGTGGCTACAATTTCTTGCAGACTAGAAGCCGGGGAAGACCTCGACATCGTCAATTCAGACCATGCCTGGAGGATCAGGCCAGGTTATAAGCTACTTTTTAGCTTTCTCCACGCATAGTCATGCAGCAACTTACCAATACGGTACCAGTACAGTAAGCCACATACTGCTTGGCGGGTCTGAATGCATTATGGGGCTCAAGCCCTGATCAACACGAGCAAGATCTTTCGGCACCGTTGTCCCCCCAACTTTCCCCCGGGAAAAGTAAAAAGGCCCAAGCTTGCGCTTGGGCCTTTTTACTTTGTCTGGCGGAGAGAGAGGGATTCGAACCCTCGATACGCTATTAACGTATACACACTTTCCAGGCGTGCTCCTTCAACCACTCGGACACCTCTCCGGAGGCTTGATGACCGGTCACCCGGCTACCAAGGCGCGCTAATTTACCGGATGCAGGCTGCCTTGGCAAACCCTTTTTCGCAGCCACGGCAACAGGATAGCCAGAACTGGCCGGTCATGATTAAGTTGTTAAACTGCCTCGATACCAGGCCGTGTCGGCCTGTGGTCTTTGCATCGAGGATTTGATCATGAGCGAGCTGGTTTCCTACCGTTTTGCCGACGGCATTGCCCACCTGAGTCTGAGCAATGGCAAGGTCAATGCGATTTCACCGGAGGTGATCGATGCCTTCAATGCAGCGCTGGACCAGGCTGAGGCGGATCGGGCGGTAGTAGTGATCAGCGGTCAGCCGGGCATGCTCTCGGGTGGTTATGACCTCAAGGTGATGACGTCCAGCGCCGAGGCGGCCAAGGCGCTGGTAGCCAAGGGCTCGACTCTGGCCCGGCGTATGCTCTCGCACCCGTTCCCTATAGTGGTCTGTTGCACCGGCCATGCCGTGGCCAAGGGTGCGTTCATCCTGCTCTCTGCCGACTACCGGATTGGCGTGGAGGGTCCGTTCAAGATTGGCCTGAACGAAGTGGCGATCGGCATGACCATGCACCATGTCGGCATTGAGCTGGCCCGCGCCCGGCTGACCAACGCAGCATTCAACCGCTCGGTCATCAATGCCGAGATGTTCTCACCGGAGCAGGCAGTAGAAGCTGGCTTTCTGGACAAGGTGGTGCCCGCCGATCAACTGGAAGAGCAAACCCTGGCGATGGCCAAGTTCCTCACCACCCTGAACATGACCGCGCACCGCAATACCAAGCTCAAGAGTCGCAAGGCGCTGCTGGAACTGCTCGATGCGTCCATTGAGCTGGATAAGCAACACGCCCTCTGAGCCGGAAAAAACTCGAATCCATTTGCCACTGGGCCTGTATTGGCCGACCGGGTTAAGCTGACGCCCTTGAACCAAACGGGACGGTGGCAGTGGATTCAATTACCCAGGCAGTTCTCGGCGCCTCGATTCATGGTGCCATGCTCGGTCGCTGGCAGGGACGCAAAGCCCTGCTCTACGGTGCCATGCTTGGTACCCTGCCAGACCTGGATGTGGTGCTTGATTATGGCGATGCCGTAGCCAACATGACCCAGCATCGCGGTTTCAGCCATTCCCTGTTCGTGCTCACCGGTCTGAGCCTGCTAATGACCTGGCTGATCCGCCGCTATCGTCCCAATCCCGGCTACACCGGCATGCGCTTATGGCTAACGATCTGGCTGGTGCTGGTGACCCATGTACTACTCGACGCCTTCACCGCCTACGGCACACAACTGTTCTGGCCGTTCACCCCTACGCCTACGGCCTGGTCGAGCATTTTTATCATCGACCCCCTATACACCCTGCCGCTGCTGTTGGCCGTTATCGTCGGCCTGCTGTTTGGCCTGCGCCACCGCGGCCTGCGCTGGCAGTACTGGGCACTGGGTCTGAGCAGTCTGTATCTGGCCAGTACTCTGGCCGGCAAGCAGATGGCCGAGCAGCAATTGCAACTGGCGCTGGCCGAGCGCGGCATTCAGACCGAGCAGACCTTCACCTCGCCTACCCCGTTCAACACCCTGCTCTGGCGGGTGGTGGCAATTGATGGTGATGACTATTACGAAGGCGTGGTGAGTTGGCTGGACCGTCAGCCGCCGCCACTGGAGCGCCTGCCGCGCCACTACCGGGCAGCCAAGACGGCCCTGGCCGGCAGCAGCGCTCACCAGCGGCTGCGTTGGTTCACAGATGATGTGCTGCGCTATGACCTGATCGACAATCACTGGGTGGTTACCGATCTGCGTTTGGGCATGACTGGTTATCACCCCTTCCGTTTTGCCCTGGCCGAGATTACCGACAGCGGTGTAAAGCTGATCGAAGCCCCGGAGCACTGGCCTCTACCGCCACGCGACTTTTCTCAATTGACAGCGCTGCGCCGGCGCGCTCTGGACCCGGACTACCCATTGTCATTAGCGGAACTCGCCCATGGGCTGGGTACATCACCAAGCGTGATCAGCAATCCTTAGCGCAGGCGGGCCGGCACTCTGCAATAATGGCCGTTATTTTGCCCAGGAAATGACGCTATGCCGGGCCCTGCGCCAACGACGCTCCCACCAGAAAGCCGCCGCCTGGCCATGGCGGCGGCTTTGCTGGCAATCTTCACCACTATCTTCGCCAGCAACCTGCCAACCCCACTGTATGCGGTCTGGCAGGTACGCATGGGCTTTTCATCCACGGCCCTGACGGCGATCTTTTCGGTATACGTGCTCGGGGTGATCAGTATGCTGCTGACCCTGGGCTCATTGTCGGACAAGCTCGGCCGCCGCCAATTGCTGGTACCCGGCATGCTGTTCATCGCCGCCGGCGCAGTGATGTTCCTGCTGGCTCAGGATATTGTCGGGCTGGGGGTGGCGCGGGTTTTGACCGGTTTGGGTACCGGGCTGGTGACGGGGGCTGCATCAGCAGCGGTTGTGGAACTGGAGCCAAACGAAAACTGGACCCGTGCCGCCACACTGTCGGCCCTGGCCTTCACCCTGGGCGCCTTTGCCGGGCCTATGCTCAGTTCATTGGCACTGAAACTCGGGCCAGGCGCGGATACCTGGCCCTTCGTACTGGTCGTGGTCATGAGCCTGACGACCATCGCCCTGCTGGTGCTGGCACCCTGGCCAAGCGGGATCGGACAACGCCAGGCCGGTTTCAGCCTGCGGCGCTGGAGACCTACCACTATTCGGGTGCCACGCGAGTTGCTGGGGCCATTTGCCTTTGCTGGGGCGGCCATCTGCCTGGCCTGGTCAACCGGCAGTCTGTACGCTTCGCTGGGTCCGTCGCTGGCCCGTGAGCTGGTAGGTATCAGTGACCGAGCACTGGCCGGGATGTTCGCCGCCGGTTGGCAGTTGATTGCCGGACTCAGCCAGTTTTTCTGCCAACACCAACCACGTGATCGTCTGCTACTGGTCGGCCCGACCCTGCTGATCAGCGGCCTGCTGGTGATGGCCGGCGCGGTGCTCCTGGCCTCGCCCTGGCTGTTTACTCTGGCAACCCTGGCCACCGCCAGTGGTGCCGGCTCCACCGGGGTGGTGGCCATGGCTTCGATCAGCCAGGATGCCCCGCCCAGCGAGCGCGCCAGCATCAACTCAACGTTCTACCTGTTAGCCTATCTGACCATGGCTTCGGTAGTACTTGGGGTCGGTTTCGTCAGTGATCTGATCGGTTTCGGCACAACCGTAATCGGTTTCACCCTGTGCATTTCGCTGGCGGCCATCAGCCTGATGGCCGTAGCCATCAGGACCGGGCGCACCTCGCTGTGGTAATCAGAACAACCCTTGGGCCAGCCAGCGCCAGAGGAAGAAGGCCAGCATACCGCCACCGATGGTGGCCAGCAGGTTACGCCAGCGTGCGGCGATCAGGATAGCGATGAGGCCACCGATCAGGTAGGCATTGTCCAGGCTCAGTTGCCAGTGCTGGCCGTCGGGTATGACCATTGCCGGAACGATGATCGCAGTCAGTACCGCCACGGGTACATAGCCCAGTGCCTGACTGACCAGCGGACTGAAGCGCACCCGATGGCCGGCGGCAAACAATACATAGCGAATACCGAAGGTAATCAGCGCCATACCGGCGATCAGCGTAACCTCAAAGCTGCTCATCAGCCACCTCCAGACGCTCGCGGGCATTCAGCCGCTCAGCCATTACCCCGGCAGCCACCCCCAGCAACGCCGCCAGCATCAGCCCCAGCTTGTAGGGCAGCGGATGCGCAACCAGCGCTACCACTGCCGCAACCAGCGCGGCCACCAGCATCGGCCGGGTGCGCAGCATAGGCACAACAATACCGATAAAGGTTGCGACCATGGCGAAATCCAGGCCCCAGCCAGCCATGCCCGGCAAGGCATGGCCCAGCAACGCGCCGATCAGGGTGCAGGCGAACCAGTTGCTGTACATGGCCAGGCAGGAACCAAGAAAATACCAGTGCTTGTGGGTCATTGGGGTCTGAGCATCGTGGTAGTGATGCTGAACCACTGCATAGCTTTCATCGGTCAGCCAGAATGCCAGCGGCACCCGCCAGCGTTGCGGCAAATGACGCACAAAGGGCAACAGGCTGGCACTGTAGAGCATGTGCCGCAGGTTGACGATGAAGGTCGTCAGCAGAATCACCGCCAGACCAGCCCCGGAGGCCACCAGACTGACAGCGATGAACTGGGCCGAGCCGGCGAACACCAGTAGAGACATGGCCAGGGTTGCGCCCAGCGACAACCCCGAGGCCACCGCCAAGGTGCCGAATATGATGCCGAACGGCAGCGCGCCGACCAGCATGGGAATGGTATCGCGGGCCCCGTGCAGGGCCGCCTGAAAACGGGCAGACATGAGTGCAACATTCATATGGGATGGCAGAGTACGCTAACAGCCCCACCCCGCCCCCACAAGATACAGTTGGGCAGTAACAGTGCCCTACTTGAGGTCGATATAGCGACTGATCAGGGCCCGCAAAGCCGCCGGCTTGACCGGCTTGGGCAGGTAATCCAGACCCGCCAGACGGATGTGGGCAATCAGTTCGCTGCGCCCGTCGGCGCTGATCACCACACCTGGCAGATCGTCGGACAGCCGCTCGCGCAGCCAGCTCATCAACTCAAGCCCGGTATCCCCGGCATCCAGGTGATAGTCGACCAACACCAACTGCGGCTGGAAGCCGGACTCCAGAACCTGCTCGACCTCCAGCCGGTCGCGAGCGATAGCCACATGGCATTGCCAGCGACTGAGCAGGCTTTGCATCCCGGTCAGGATATTCGGCTCGTTGTCGATGCACAGCACCTGCGCACCACTGAGCACTGGCGCCGGCTGAGTACTGGGCACAGCCACCCGGACTGGCGTGTGCTTGGCCACCGGCAGGGTCACGCTGAACACGCTGCCACGCCCCGGCCAGGAGCGCACGCCCAGCTCATGACCAAGCACCCGACACAGCCCGTCGGCAATCGCCAGGCCCAGCCCCAGCCCTTTTTCCGCCTGGGTTCGATGGCTATCCAGACGCTGAAATTCCTCGAAAATCACCTGCAACTTGTCGCGCGGAATGCCAGGCCCCTGGTCCCACACCTCGATCCGCACCTGCTCGCCCTGACGCCGCACCCCGAGCAGTACCCGGGAGCGCCCGGCATAGCGGAAGGCATTGGTCAGGAAGTTCTGCAGCACCCGACGCAGCAGGCGCATGTCACTGCGCACCCGTAAATGACTGGACAGCACCCGCAGGTCTACACCCTGCTCGGCAGCAATCGCCCCGAACTCGATTTTCAGCGGCTCCAGCAACTCGGCCAGATCGAAATCGCTCCACTCCGGGTTGACCCGCCCAGCCTCCAGCCGCGAGATATCCAGCAGATCGGAAATCAGATCCTCGGCCGAGCGCAACGAGGTATCCAGATGGCGAATCAGTTCCTCGCTTTCCGCCGGCAAGCCCTCCTGGTGACTGAGCGAAGCCGAGAACAGCCGGGCGGCATTGAGCGGCTGCATCAGGTCATGGCTGACGGCGGTCAAAAACCTGCTCTTGGACTGACTGGCGCGCTCGGTCTGGGCCTTGGCCAGCAGCAGCGCCTCGTTGAGTTCGGACAGTTCGCGGGTCCGCTCGGCCACCCGCTGCTCCAATCGTTCATTGGCTTCCTTGAGCGCCTGCTCAGCCTCACGGAACGCGGTGATATCGGTAAAGCTCATAACAAAGCCGCCGCCAGGCATCGGGTTGCCGATGATCTCGATCACCCGGCCGTTGGGGAAGCGCCGCTCGGAACGGTGAGCAGTGCCCTGCTTCATCCAGTTAATGCGCTTGTCGACATGCTCCTGCGGATCGCCCGGGCCACACAGCCCACGCTGGGCATTGTTCAGAATAATGTCGGCGATCGGCCGGCCAATGGTGATCAGACCATCGGGATACTCGAACATTTCCAGATAGCGACGATTCCAGGCTACCAGCCGCAGTTCCTTGTCGGCCACGCTGATGCCCTGGGTGATGTTCTCGATCGCGCCCTGCAGCAGCCCCCGGTTGAACTGCAAGACCTCCGAGGCTTCATCGACGATACGCACCACATCGTCGAACTGCATGTCACGCCCTTCAATCGCCGCCTTGACCACCACCCGTGCCGAAGAAGCTCCCAACACCCCGGCCAGCAAACGCTCGCTGTGGGTAATCCAGCCGCTGCTGGCAACCTGGCCCGGCGCGAAGTTCAGGGCCTGAACCTGCGCGTAACGCTGGAAGCTGACCAACGCCCGCTCCTCACCAACGAAGCGCGCCGCCAGGGCCAGCAGGTCTTCCACCGTGACCCGCAGCAAGGCCCGACTCGGGCCATCGACCCAGGCCTGCGAGTCCTGGCTGACGAAACGGCCAGCCTGCCAATGCTCCAGCACCCGGGTTCGGCTGAACACCGAGACCATAACAAAGGCCATGAAGTTGCAGGTCAGCGCAATTAGGCTACCCAGGGTGATGCTATTGACCGGTAGCCCCAGCGAACGCTCGTGCAGCACCTCAAGCAGCGGCCAACCGTTCAATTGCCAGCCCATACCAGAGCCCACCAACGGCAGGATCAGCAGATACAGCCACAGCACCAGGCCAATGAGTAGTCCGGCGAACACCCCGCTGCGATTGGCCTGCTTCCAGAACAGCGCGCCAAACATAGCCGGTGCCAACTGGGCAATCGCGCCAAAGGCGATCTGGCCGATACTGGCCAGAGTCCCGGCCGAACCGATCAGCCGGTAGACCACATAGGCCAGTAACAGAATAACCAGAATACTGGTGCGCCGAACATTCAGCAGCAGGCCGCGAAACTCTTCATAGGAGCGTTCCTGCTGACTCTTGTTGCGCAGCATCAACGGCAGCACCACGTCATTGGAGACCATGGTACTCAGGGCAATGGCGGCCACGATCACCATTCCGGTCGCTGCCGACGCTCCGCCAAGAAACGCCAGCAACGCCAGCACTGGCCGGCCTTCGAGCAGCGGCACGCTGATCACATAGGAGTCGGCCGAGACCGCCGGCCCCAGGGTCATCTGCCCAGCCAGGCTGATCGGCACCACGAACAGCGCAGCCAGTACCAGATAAGCTGGGAACACCCAGCGCGCCAGACGCAGATCACCCGGTTCGATATTCTCCACCACCGCAACCTGGAATTGCCGCGGCAGGCAGAGAAAGGCCAGGATAGCGATAAAGGTCTGGAAGATCAGACTGGTTACCAGCGTTTCACGCTGCCAGTAGTCGGACAACTCAGGACTGCTGCTGGCACGCTCGAGCAGGTCCTGCACCCCGCCGAACAGACTGAAAGTCACGAAGGCACCAACCGCCAGGAAGGCCAGTAGCTTGACCAGCGACTCGAAGGCGATCGCCAGCATCATGCCACGGTGGTGCTCGGTGGCATCCAGGCTGCGGGTACCGAACAAAATGGTGAACAGCGCCAGCACCAGCGTCACTACCAATGCGGTATCGGCCGCCCCCGTCGACTCTTCGGCCTGGCCCTGAAGCATCGCCGGCACGCTCAGCAGGTTGTAACCCAGCACGATACCCTTGAGCTGCAGGGCGATATAGGGCAACACACTGACCAGGCACAACAGGCTGACCGCCACCGCCAGCGCCTGGGACTTGCCATAGCGCGAGGCGATGAAGTCAGCAATCGAGGTGATGTTTTCCTGCTTGCTGATGGCGATCATGCGGGCATACAGACGCCAGCCAAACAGGAACAGCAGTACCGGACCGATGTAAATGGGCAAAAAGCCCCAGAGTTGCTCCGAGGCCATGCCAACGGCGCCAAAGAAGGTCCAACTGGTACACCAGACCGCCAGTGACAGACTGTAGACCCAGACACGCAGGCGCGGATTGAACTCCCCGGGGCGACGGTCACCCCAGAAGGCGATGGCGAACAGCAACGCCATATAAAGCAGGAAAATAAAGGCTACCAGGCCACCTGAAAGCATCGTCAACCGTCGCGCATCATATCGGGGAAACAGAAGTTAGTCTGGCAGTGCTGACGGCATTTGCCCAGTCATGGACCCTACGACCTAAGTCGACCAACTGCTGATCAACCCAGCAGCACCAGACTCCAGACCACGATGATCAACAGCAACCCAAGCATCTGCGCAGCGCTGCCCATATCCTTGGAGGCCTTGGACAATGGATGACGTTCCAGCGAGATTCGATCGATCGCAGCTTCGATGGCCGAGTTGAGCAACTCGATAATCAACGACAACAGCACACTGCCGATCATCAAGGCACGGCCAATATTGTCGACTGGTAGCCAGATGGCCAGGGGAATCAGCACCAGCGCCAGCCATACCAATTGGCGGAATGCGGCTTCGCCGCGGTAGGCGGCACTCAGGCCATCGAGCGAATAGCCCGCCGCACGCCAGATTCGGCGCCAACCGGTAATACCCTTATAAGGATTGTCGCTCATCGTCAGTGACCGGTCTGGGTCAGCTCCATGTGCTGTAGCGCCAGGGCAGCCTGGGTACGGGTACGCACCCCAAGCTTGCGGAAGATTGCAGTGACGTGGGCCTTGACCGTCGCCTCCGATACGTTCAGTTCATAGGCGATCTGCTTGTTCAGCAGGCCGTCACACACCATGGTCAGAACCCGGAACTGCTGCGGCGTGAGGCTGGCCAGCTGGGCACTGAGCGCCTGCTCCTGATCCGACAACGGGCCGCTATCCTCACTCTGGGCAGGCCAGCATACCCCACCTTCAAGCACTTCGGTCACGGCCGCCTGAATACCTTCCAGAGTCGATGACTTGGGAATGAAGCCACTGGCGCCGAAGTCCCGGGCTCTGGTCACCACAGCGGCCTCTTCCTGAGCCGAAATAACCACTACCGGAATCTGCGGATACTGGCCACGCAGCAGGACCAGACCGGAAAAACCGTAGGCGCCGGGCATGTTCAGATCCAGCAGGACCAGATCCCAGTCACCGCGCTGATCCAGACAGTTCTGCAATTCGGCGATGCTGCCGGCTTCGGTAAGGCGAAGATCAGCCCCCAGACCACTGCTCAAGGCTTGCTTCAAGGCGCTGCGAAACAGCGGGTGATCATCGGCGATCAGGATGTCATAGGTCAGGCCCATGCAGGGATTCCCAAGTTTTTTTGTTGTCGTTGGCTGGGCGTCAAGCCTGCCATCCAGAGCGCTCCGCGTCAATTTTAACTTCAGCACAAAGACTGCTATGGCCATCACTCATGCAACTGTATCTGTCTGCCACGGCAGGTGGGCGGCATAATTCCGCTCTTTTGCCAGCCATGTGGAAGCAGTCATGAACCTGCGCACTTACAAAGCCGACGCCCTGATGCTGATCACCGCCCTGATCTGGGGCACGACCTTTGTCGCGCAGAGTCTGGGCATGGAACATATCGGCCCCCTCCTCTACACCGGTCTGCGCTTCACCCTTGGCGCACTGGTGGTGCTGCCACTGGTACTACTGGCTCGCCCGCAGGCCGACCAGGCTCATCGGCGCTTCAGCCGACCAATGCTGCTGGGCAGCCTGGTACTGGGGTTGGTACTGACTCTGGGGATTAACCTGCAGCAGATCGGCCTGATGTTCACCACAGTCACCAACTCCGGCTTCATCACCGGTCTGTATGTAATTCTAGTCCCATTGTTTGGCCTGTTCATTGGCATGCGTACCGGCCTGGGAACCTGGGGTGGCGCTCTGTTGGCACTGGTCGGCATGCTGCTGCTGAGCATCAACGAGGATTACCGGATCGTCTCTGGTGACTGGTTGCAACTGGCTGGCGCTGCCTGCTGGGCCGTGCATGTTTTGCTGGTCGGCGCACTGGCCAGTCGCTACGATCCAATCCGGGTAGCCTTTCTCCAGTTCGTAGTCTGCGCCCTGATCAGTCTGACTCTGGCCTTCGCCCTAGAGCCAATCGACTGGGATGCAGTGCTGTTGGCCGGACCGGCGATCCTGTATGGAGGCTTGCTGGCCGTAGGCATTGCCTTCACCTTGCAAGTGGTGGCGCAAAAGGATGCGCTTGCCTCCCATGCCGCAATCATTCTCAGTCTGGAAGCCGTGTTCGCCGCCATCGCTGGCTGGCTGGTCCTGAATGAAACCTTGAGTCTGCGCGGTTTTATCGGCTGCTGCCTGATGCTCGCCGGTATGCTGATCGCTCAACTGGTACCGTTATACCTGGAACGGCGCCGCACACTGCTGGCAGTTCAGCAGGAGCCGGCCGGGCATCATTGAGCGCTATCAGCCCTCAAGCCTTGCTTGCAAACGCTCGCGCGCTGGACTATGCGGCGCCGACACCCTCAACCGTGAGGCCAGATAACTCTCGCTGAACACCTGAAAGTAGTCATCCAGGCACTGACCGACCTGAGGCTCACCGGCCGCTGCCAGGCAGGCCGCCGCCACTTCCACTGTGCATAGATGTTCCTCGCGGCAGGAGCGGCGTAGACGGTAACGCGAAGCCTGCTCAGGCTGCAGACTGAGTAATGGCAAGCCGGCCAGATAAGGGCTTTTGCGAAACATCTTGCGCGCCTGGGTCCAGGTAGCATCAAGAATGATCAATAGCGGACGCTTGCCCGGCGTGGCCTGGGGAGCGCTGACCACCGCCTGCCCGACACGGGCGTACTCAACCGGAAACACCACGTAAGGCTGCCAACGCGGATCGGCCAGCAGCGCCAGCAACGCCGGATCAACCTCGGTACGCGACCAGACGAACGCCTGAGTGTCAGCCAGACAATCGGCGATCAGCCGCCCGGTATTGGTTGGCTTCAACGGCTCCAGCGCATGCATCAGCAGGCAAAAACAGGGCTCGGCCTGCAGGTTCGGGCGCAGTGCGCAAATGCAGGTATGCACGGCCAGATGGCAGCCGGCGCAGCGCTGCATGCGCGAGCCCCGGGCCTTGAACTCACGGGTGGAGCGCGCCTTGAGTTCATGACGCAACTGATTGACCGCATGCGGCAGAGTCGTATTCACCAGGATAATCCCACGGACTGGACAGCATCATGGCCGCATGACAGCATGCAGCCAGTGACCAGCAAGGATACGCCAGACGGGCCAACTTTGCAGTGGCGGCGAACCAGTTCAGATCGCCATGGTCAGAGGGATACATGGATTTGCTTCCTGCCATTGGAGATTGCCCCATCATGCGTTGGTTCACCGTTCTGATAGCCCTGCTCATCGCGCTACCCAGCCACGCGATTTCATTGCGTGAAATGCGTTTGCAGGAAACCCTCAAGCAAGTTGCCGAACAAAGCAGCGAAGGTACCCCCAGAGCCGTCAATGCCGACATTACCGACGAAGGTTTCGTCGCCAACGGCAGCGAGCTGGTCAACCACCTGTCAGTCAATGCCGAATATGCCGAACGCCTGCAATCAGACCCCCTGCTGGTTCGCAGCCAGTTGCAGGCGAGCGTCTGTGCCGATCAGCGCTTTCGCCGTCTGCTGGACATGGGCGCCACCCTCACCTATCACTTCGTCATCGCCGACTCGGGCCAGCCAGTCCTCACCCAAAGCTTCGTCGCCGATCACTGTCAGGCCCTGTGACAGTCGCCCCTATCTCGTTCCGGGTCAGCCAAGGCTGACCCATATCAAGGCCAACACGTCCCAAAGCAGCCATACTGTCAGCTATAGATACGGCAACCGATGAGGACATCATGGCTTTACTGACCTTCCATGGCGCCACCCGCCAGGTAACCGGCTCCTGCTATCTGTTGGAGGCCAACGACCAGCGGGTGTTGCTTGAATGCGGCATGACCCAGGGCTTTCGCCGCGACGAGGAGAGCAACCGCAACCGCTTTCCCTTTGACCCCAAAAGCCTGCACGCAGTGGTGGTGTCGCACGCCCACCTGGATCACTCGGGGTTATTACCCAAACTGGTTGCCGAAGGCTACAGCGGGCCTATTTATGTCACCCCGCCCAGCGCCGAACTGCTGGACCTGATGCTCAAGGACTCGGCGGGCCTGCAGGAACGTGATGCCGAGTGGGAAAACCGCTGGCGCACCCGCTCAGGCAAGCCCCTGATCAAGCCACTCTACACCCAGCGTGATACCGAACTGGCGCTCGAGTTACTGCAACCGCTGGAATACCGCCAGCCGACCATGGTCGCCAAGGGTATCGAGGTCTGCTTCCATGAAGCCGGACATATCCTCGGCTCGGCCATCGTCGCGGTAACCATACACGAAGCCCATAACCTGACGCGTAAACTGGTGTTCTCCGGCGATCTTGGTAACCAGTGCTCACCCTTGCTGCAGCCGCCGGCCACCCTGGATGAAGCCGATCTCGTGCTGATGGAGTCGACCTATGGCGACCGCGACCATCGCAATCAGGAAGAAACCCTGGCCGAATTGCAGCAGATACTCGACCAGGCCTGGCGAGAGGGAGGCAACGTTCTGATTCCCAGCTTTGCCGTCGGCCGCACTCAGGACCTGCTCTACTACCTGGGCAAGTTCTACCAGAACGGCACCCTCAAGCAGCAAGCGGTGTTTCTCGACAGCCCCATGGCGATCGCCGCTACCGATATCTACAGCCGCTACCTGCCTGCCTCCGAGCAGGAGCGCAAGCTGGCCGGCGATGGCCAGCGCCGAGGCCGGCTCTACAACTGGTTGCCAATTCTCAAATGCACACCCTCGCCGGAAGAGTCCATGGCCCTGAACCGGATCAAGAGTGGAGCGATCATTATTGCCGGTAGCGGCATGTGTACTGGCGGCCGGATAGTCCATCACTTCAAACACAATATCTGGCGCGAGGAGTGTCATCTCGTCATTCCAGGCTTCCAGGCCAAAGGCACGCTGGGCCGGCGCCTGGTCGATGGCGAGAAGCAGATTCGGGTCATCCACCAGAATCTGGCAGTGAAGGCTCAGATCCACACCCTCGGGGGATTTTCCGCCCATGCCGGGCAAAGTCAGTTGATCAACTGGCTCAAGCACTTCAAACATTGCCCTGAGTTGTATCTGGTGCATGGGGAGCTGGAAAAGAGCCAGATATTGGCAGACACCATCCATCAACAACTGGGCTGGCCCGCCAGCATTCCTGAGCAGGGTGAGCAGATCGCATTCTGAGCAGCAAAGACTGCCAAGGAGCCTCTCATGAGCGACGAACTGGGACCTGTTGACTACCTCAACCGTCACTGGCAAACCACTGGCGAAGGCGTGCAACAGAAGCTCGACGAACTGGTCGAGCTGACTGCCGGCAACAGTGGCAATGCCGAACTCTACCGCGAGATGCTACATGGCGTGGTGCGCATGGCCCAGGCTGATCGCAACCGCTGGGACGCCAAGATCATGCTGCAAACCATCCGTGAACTGGAGCAGGCCTTCGCCCGCCTGGATCAGTTCAAGCGCAGCCGCAAGGTTACTGTGTTCGGCTCGGCACGCACTCCCCGCGAGCACCCCGCTTACAAGCTGGCCCAGGATATGGGTCGGCAATTGGCGCGTCATGATTTTATGGCGATCACTGGCGGAGGTGGCGGGATCATGGCCGCCGCCCATGAAGGCGCTGGCCTGGACAATAGTCTTGGCTTCAACATCACTTTGCCGTTCGAGCAACGCTCAAACCATGTGATTCATGAAACTGATCATGATTTGCCGTTCAAGTTCTTCTTTTTGCGCAAGCTTTTCTTCGTCAAGGAAGCCGACGCCCTGATCCTCTGCCCCGGTGGCTTTGGTACTCTTGATGAAACCCTGGAAGTACTAACGCTGATCCAGACAGGGAAAAGCCCGGTGGTTCCGGTGATCCTGCTCGACACCCCTGACGGCAACTACTGGACAAGCCTGCTGCAATTTCTCAACGAACAGCTCTGTACCAACGGCTACATCCACGAGGCCGACTTTCGCCTGATCAGCCTTGTTCACTCAGCCGAGGACGCCATACAGGTTGTCCTCAACTTCTATCGCAACTATCACTCCTCGCGCTGGATCAACTCGCATTATCTGCTGCGCCTGAACCACCCACTCAAGCACAACGCCTTGCGTCAGCTTGAACAGCAGTTCACCGACATCTGCGTGGAGGATGGTTTCTGTCAGGATCAGGATTGCCGTCAGGAGCTGGACGAACCGGAATTCAGCCATCTGCATCGTCTGAGCTTCCGTTTCAATGGCCGCGATCATGGCCGGCTGCGGGAGTTGATCGACTTCGTCAATCAGCCCGAGCACTTGCAATACTGAGGGTTGGCGCCTGAAGGTTAGAACTCGGAGCCAAAACCCCGATACAGCATAAAGCGCAGCTGTTTGGCCCGGTCTTTGGGATCGCTGGCCTTGCCTTCGGGGAAGCGCTTGTTGAAGGTTTCTTGGGCCCGCGCTGGCCAGTCCCAGCACGCATCGCCCAGCACCTGCTCGATCAGGCTGGCAGCCACACCGCGCTGGCGCAGCTCCTCCCGCAGACGCTGCGGCCCATAGCCGCGCTGACTGCGGGCATGGACATAGGCTTCGCAGAAGCGCTCGTCACTAAGCAGGCCGTCATCCTGCAGACGATCCAGCTCGATCTCTGCCTGCTCGCTGGTCGCACCGCGCTGCTTGAGCTTGCGCAGCATTTCGGCATAGCTATGCTCACGCCGCGCCAGCAGATCCATGGCACTGCGACGAATCGCCTGCGGGCTGTCGAGCTGTGAACGGCGAAACATGGTCACTCCTCATACAACAACGGGCCACCCGTAGGCAGCCCGTTGCTTAGACCTAGCAACCTGGTTCAGGCGTCCAGTTCGGCGCTGTCTTCAACCGCCGCCTTGGCATTGCCCGGCTTGGCCAGCAACTGGTCGCGAATGGCCTTCTCAATCTCGTCGGCCACCTGTGGGTTGTCTTCGAGGAACTTGGCGGCATTGGCCTTGCCCTGACCGATCTTGCTGCCCTGGTAGCTGTACCAGGCACCGGATTTCTCGACCAGACCAATCTGCACACCCAGATCGATGATCTCGGCATTGTGGTAGATGCCAGTGCCGTAGAGGATCTGGAACTCGGCCTGGCGGAACGGCGGAGCCACCTTGTTCTTGACCACTTTGACCCGGGTCTCACTACCGACCACTTCGTCACCGTCCTTGACCGCGCCGGTACGGCGAATATCCAGGCGCACCGAGGAATAGAACTTCAGGGCATTACCACCGGTGGTGGTTTCTGGGTTGCCGAACATTACCCCGATCTTCATACGGATCTGGTTGATGAAGATCACCAGGCAGTTGGCATTCTTGATGTTGCCGGTAATCTTGCGCAGTGCCTGAGACATCAGACGGGCCTGTACGCCGACGTGATGATCACCCATCTCGCCCTCGATCTCGGCCTTGGGTACCAACGCCGCTACCGAGTCGACAATGATCACGTCAACCGCATTGGAGCGTACCAGCATGTCGGTGATTTCCAGCGCCTGCTCACCGGTATCGGGCTGCGAAACCAGCAGGTCGTCGACGTTGACGCCAAGCTTGCCGGCGTACTCGGGGTCCAGTGCGTGCTCGGCATCGACGAAGGCGCAGGTGGCGCCATGCTTCTGTGCCTGGGCAATGACCGACAGAGTCAGGGTGGTTTTACCGGAAGATTCCGGGCCGTAGATTTCAACGATCCGGCCCTTGGGCAGTCCACCAATACCGAGGGCGATATCCAGCCCCAGAGAACCAGTCGAGATAGCCGGAATGGCCTGGCGCTCATGGTCGCCCATGCGCATCACGGCGCCTTTGCCAAACTGACGTTCAATCTGACTCAAAGCCGCGGAAAGCGCCTTCTTTTTGTTCTCGTCCATTGTGCATCCTCTCTGGAGTGACGGGTGGTCGACGAATCAACTACTGTATATTTGGTCAGTATTATTCCATAGAAGACTGGCCTCGCCTACCCCTCTTTTCAGTTCAGAGTGCCAACGGCTTGGCAACCCGCTTCTCCAACCCTTCCAGCGCCTTGAGCACGGTCTGGGCTCGCACTTCACGGCGGTTACCCTGCAGTCGTCGACACTCGCTGTGCACCTCACCGCCGCGCACCGCCCAGGCAAACCATACAGTGCCTACCGGCTTTTGCGCCGAACCGCCATCAGGCCCGGCAATGCCGCTGACTGCCACCGCCAGATCGGCACCGGCGGCCTCCAGGGCGCCCTGAGCCATGGCCCGCACCACAGGTTCACTGACCGCACCGTGCTCGGCCAGGTCGGTTTCGCTAACCCCCAGCAGGCGTGCCTTGCTGGCGTTGGCGTACGTAACGAACCCGGTCTCGAACCAGGCCGAGCTGCCGCTGACCCGGGTAATGGCCTCGGCGATACCGCCGCCAGTACAGGACTCGGCGGTGGTTACCGTCAGTCCATGACGGCGCAGCGCATTGCCAAGCCGGGCAGCAGCGGTATCGATCAACGGATCGTAATGCGACATGTGTTCTCCTTGAGCGGGTTTGCGTAGACTATCGGGCTGTTTTCATTCGACTGACCAGGGACTTTCATGAGCCGCGCCGAGAAATCCGCCAGCCATACGCCAATGATGCAACAACGCACCGCATAAACTCGACAAAATCTTTTATTTTCAATCGGTTGAAGCAAAGTTACTGCGCAGCAGAAATAGAAAAAATAGCGCTTATTGGCATGTAATGGCGCACACTTTGCCCCAATCCTGCCCCACGCTTGCGGCACTTACGCACCCCAAGCACCCGCTGCACTGGCAGGATATACCCCCAATACCGCACACCACCAGCCCGCTCAGCTGACAGGCACAGCACTGCCAGATAAATGGCGGGCGATCAGAGCCTATGAACAGGCCCTGACCGGAATCATTGACTGACAAACCTCCAACGCAGGCAAAGTATCCAGTTGATACACATACGGCCGCGCCCCACCTGGTCTAGTAGGTGACAGCCGCACCCGCTTGTAGCCGAGCAACCGCAGGCAGCTACCAACGGAGGTTTGGGTGCCTCGATCATTGACCAACTGCAGGGCTTCTATCACTTGCTGCACGCTGAAGCCTTGCGGCCAATCATTGGCAACCAGGTGTGCGCGGATGCGTTGCTGCAGCTCATAGGCCTTGCGCTGTGGCGCGGGCATGTCTGGGCCATCCAGCCAGGGGCTGGCGTCCAACTCGGCTGCCAGATCCACCCCGGTGGTGCGCTCGGCGGCCTGGTTGGCGCGGGTGGCGGCCAGCCGGCGCGGCATGCCCATGCTGCGGCCGACGGTGTAGAGCGAGCGGAACACCCGCCCCGCAGCCACCACCTCTTCCGCTTCTACCCGTGACGACCTCGGTACCGGCTCGGGGTCAGCTTGCGTGTTGGGCATAACGTACCCGCCATATTTGCGGATGCTGGGCAGCACCTCAGAGGTGACCCACTTCTTAAAGCGCTTGGCCGAGGCCTTGCGGCTGCGCAGGATGGCGGAATACAGGCCGGATTCGTTGATGATGGTCATCTCGCGGATCTGCGAAACACCATTGACCGAGCTGGTACCCACATTGTGGGTACCAGCTTCATCAGAATCCAGCATACGAGTCATCTTCTCCGCATCCCGATACTCAAGCGCTCGCGACAGATCGCTCGCTACCCACCACGGCTCACCATCCACAAGCACCACACGCACCGGCTTGTCATCAAACGCGAACTCGATGATAGGCTGGCTCATGACTCACCCTCCCCGCAGCGCTCATCAGAATGCAGCCCGGCATTGACCAGGGCCAGCAGCGCCTTATCGCTCTGGGCATCCAAGCCGCCTTCCAGATTGCATGCAGCCACCTCTAACCACGCGTCCAGCTCAGAGAAAAAGCCAACCACCTGGCCGCGCAGTGCTGCTTGCTCCGGCGTCAGCACGCTCGCAGCGGGAGGCCCGATCATGTCCAGCACGATCCACTGGAGCGCGCCCAGGCCTTCAGGGCGGCCGTGCTGCTTGAGGTACTTCAGGTAAATGCGAGCCAACCCACGCCCCGCATCGTTACCACCGGCGTAGCCGCCCGTTCTGGGCACAGCCCAAAAGCTGAACTGGGTGCGGCCGCGCACTGGGCCAATGAAGGGTAAGCGATGCAGCGGGAGATCCCGCCGGTTGTTGAAGTGCAGCGGAGCAGCCGCCGACGCCTGCGCTTGAACGCTCATTGGGCACCTCCACGCGCTTCCAGGTCACGGGCTTTGGCCATGGCGGTGTTATACCGCTTGAGCCGGACAGACAGGGAGGAGTCAGCGTGCAGCGCGGTCAGTGCCTGGGCACGGTAGCGGGCGGCGCGATTTTTGAACGGATTGAGGGTAAGAACGGGAAGTTTCGGCATGATCACAGGCCTCTGGTATGCGGTGCTTTCCGCTTACCCCGTCGCCAAACAGGGTGAGCGAACCGTGCAGGTTGGCGAACCGGCTACCAGTAACCGGCAGACCCGAAGGTCTCCCACACGGCCCGCCCATAAAGGCCTTGCCGTGTTGCGGACACAAAAAAACCGCGAAAAGGCGGTGTCCGCCTGGTAGTTACGAGTCGCCAAACCCTTGTCGCTGAATTTGCAGTGACGTAGAAACAGTAGCCGGATTCCGGCCCTTGGTCAACGGTATAGTAATACTGTACGCGAACATGGTGGCTCCAACGGTGGGTACCCTTTCGAGGATACCCATCGCCAAATACGGTTCCACTCAAGTCGATGTAGTTGCTCTATGCATCGGCCAAAGCACCAATAGCCTCATTTACTGCTTGCTGATAGAACGCAGACTCAGGGCGGCGTCTAATGGAGTTCTTTAGACACCCAACCGCACTGGCATAAAGAGCATCAAATGAAACACTCTTCTTTGCATTTGATGCACCGGTATTCTTGGAAACATACTTCTGCACCAAGCTTTCAAGGAAATGCCCCCGAATCAGATTTCTCGTACTTACGTTCGACTCTGCGATTCTTTTAGCCGCCTCTGCAAGCTCCTCCGCTGAGAAAAGCTTTCCCACCTTAGCAAGGTGCGCTTGCAGCTTCTGTAAATCAAAATCAGGCGACTTCTCAGACACCATAAACCTAGTGCAGTTATCGGGGACCACGGCAACACCGCGCTGGTAAATATGATTTGCGCAGTCGTATAACACTAGCTGCTCCACAGCCCGAAAGACGTCTTCAAACCACCGTTCGCAGTCAGCCTGGGTTGCACGCACTGCACGACACCACACGAACGATATCTCTGCGACTGACTCAACGTTGTACAGGCAGTTTTCGATAGAGTAGCCGTGGGTGTAGAGAATTCGAGGGTCTTGAATATTCTGCCCTGAAGCACGGATAAAGTCCGAATCTCGTGCTGCCAGAACTTTAAGATCAGCTTCTAATATCTCATTTATTTTCCTGTCAACTTCTGGTGCACCATACATGGGAAGCACTTCAACCGACACGTCAGACAACTCATCAAAGACTACCTTCCAGAAGGGTATATCGTCATCCCCTTCAACATACAAAACGACGTCGCATCGATAAAAAAAGTTCAACACATTTTCTGCATCGGCAGAATAATCAAGAGACGACATGAAGGATATCCTCCATATCAATTATCGACCCCTTATATTTACTTGCAATTTCAGGGGAGTGGGTAGCCACGACTACCTGCGCATTGGGATTAAGGCTTTTAATGGCAGGCACGACTCTCCGCTGCCATGCAATATGAAGAGACAACTCCGGCTCATCAGCCAAGAATATATACGACTCCTGTCTCTGCAGCACTGCTTCAGTCAGCAAAATAAGAAGTTGTTTCTCACCAGAGGAGAGCTTAGAAACCGAGAACTTTTTTGGCTCAACAATTGTCAGAACCCCTGAATCAAACTCAAACCGCTTGCCAACAATAAAGTCAGAAATAATTTTCAGGAAGAGATCTAATTGACTAAAAACATCTTTGCTGTCTTTCTCAGCTTGAAGCGATAACTCGTAAACTTTACTGATACGTCTGGAAGCCTCGATCGGAGTAAAGTCTAACTGGTCATCACGCTCAACTCGATCAACTCGCTCACCGCGCGCCTTAAGCTCCTTACGTTCCCGCTCATCATCCAACCAGCTTCGAATCCCTCTAACCGCCTCATCAACGGCTTTTACATGCTCGTTAATTCTCTTGGTAACTGAACCACCAGAAAGTCCCAGCTGCTTATAAGCAGACATCAGATTTTTGCGTTCAGAGTCAGCATCGTAAGTCAACGCAAACCCTGTCTTAGCCGGATTAGGCTCTTGCTGATAAAGCAAAGACATAAGAACTTCACGCTGAAGTTCATAAGAAATATCCCTTGCTTTCTGTGACAGCTCAAGCTGATACTTAGTCAACCCCTGCATCAGCTCTTGCAAGCGAGCATCCACAGGCCCTTGCAACTTCCTATTATACGCCCCTCGATCCCCCGCATCGTACTCTTGCGCATTCCTGAACCTGTACACCGAAAGTGATGCCAGAGACACTAGCCCAGCCAGCTCATCCTTGATTACTTGAGCCGCTTCAGCAGCGCGCCGCCGATATAGCGACGCACTTCGAATTTCATCGACGCCAATCAAAGGCAAAGCAAATTTTTTCTGACCGATGCTGTACTTAGCAAGCGCGAACGGAACATCGTCATGCTTAGTTACACGAACAGTTCGTGTGCTGCCCTCATGACCAAGCTTCACGACCACTGACTCAAACTCATTTTCCGCCAAAGCAGAAACATCTACCGATAGAACAGCATTCAATATATTCATGAATGTTGTCTTGCCGGTACCATTCTGCCCAATAACAATATTTACATCGTTATTGAAAGAGCAGAACGCTTTAAACTCTCCCCAGAACCCCTGTATTTCTACATCAATAATCTTGTACATTCAGCATCCCTTCCGAGGCGCAATCCAAAGACTCCCAGACATCTATATACGTCTAGGGCTCCTAGATTAACGCCGGCTCACGCCATCCGCTATGCCTTTATGGATGGAAATCCTCCTGATCAATGCACCCTCGGACCTGCACAGCACACGCAAGCAAGGCGTTCTCCGCTTCATCCAACGCCCTACGCCAATCGTCATTCACTACCAGCGGCTGGCGTGCCGGCAGCAGGCACGGCACCAGGCTGCACTGTGCTTTCTGAACGGTAGGCTGCGGGATCGGTTGTGGCTGGGCGGGCGTAGAGCAGCCCGAGTTCAACAGGCACATGCTCAGACAGATACTGCCTAATAGTTTGGTCATTGCGTTTCAGTTCCTCTATCGCTTGTGATTGATTAGCGGCATTGCGGCGCACCTGCTGCCGCAGCAGCTCAAGCCCTCGGCCGATCTCCGCAATGCGCTCCATTTCCTGCTGCTGCCCTTCCAACACCCTTGCTTGCACCTGGATAAGCTCATCGGCTTTGGCCAGATCCCGCTCGGCCGTCTCGGCCCTCAACCGCTGCAGCTCGATGCGCGGCGACACAGCCCACCACCCTGCCCACAGCACAACCACCAACAACCCAGCCGCGACCACAAGCTGAGCCGCCCATTTCCAGTTTCCAAACATGATTCCTCCAGGCACAAAAAAGCCCGCGGGTGCGGGCTCATGGATGGCAGCAAGGCATCTGCCGGTACAAACGCGAGCGTGATAACCTCTGTTTTTTTCAGGGGCGATCAGGGAATGACAAAAAAGCGTTGGGATATACCGAAGCGACCAGCAAAGCAACCTGAAGCAACAGAGCCACCCGCTTCCCCAAAAAACGGCGAGCTTTTAGGCACCATCACTAAGGTCGTGATTGCCACAAACGGCCTGTTAGCCGGCGCAGGCTACCTTTTCTTAGCGGGGTATCTCGGCAAGGTTGGCATTGAGATTTCTGAACTAGAGATTGGGCTGCCCTCCTTGCTACTAAATGGCTACATCTTCGCCATCGAGGCGTTTCTTCACGGCAGCAAGAACATACTCTGGCTAAAGCTGATAGTGCTTTTTTTAATAGTCGCACTGTGTATTTACTGGGTCATAACTCATAACTTCCCTAACAAGATCAGCAAGGAGCTTGGCGCAGTATTGACTATCGCAAGTGCACCTACAGTCGCTCTGGTTTTTCTGCTCGCCCCGATATGGATACTCAGTATCGGAGAAGGTAGCGCATTTAATAAGGAGATAACCGAAATGGGCCTATCCTCACAAAAATCTGCAAATAAAACGCAGGTAATTAGCACACCTGACGGACATCTGAGCGGGCAGCTAGTCATCGCTGACCAGCGATACACCTACCTGCGATCTGGCAACGTGATCTACAAGATCGCCAATGACTCGCAAAAAGTGGTCAGAGCCATTACGTTTACCTCAGCCGATACTGACGAGCTGGAGGAGCAGGATGGCAAGTAACAACCGCTTAAGAAAAACACCCATCGTAAGGGGTCGCACTGCCCGCAGCATTGCGCAAGACTACGTTGCGGCCCTCCTGCTCGACTCCTCCAAGCATGCGGATGCGTTCGACAACGAGGCACTGACAGAAGCGGAACGCGAAATTGCCAGAGATGAGGTTAAGCGCCTCGGTATCGAGTTACTGGAGCGCTATAAGTGCGAGCTGTAGCAGCTACCGCCGCCCATCATGCTCCAGGGAGTAGTGGTTCCCATCATTGAACCGCCCACCCCAGGCGCCACCCAGAGACTCCCAATACTCACCCAACAGCCGGTGATCCTCTGTTTGGGTGAGGTACCGACCGTCACGGAACAAATTGAAGTCCACCGCCAGGCGCTGCTTGTGCAGCGATCCCGCTGAGCTGTACGACTTCTTTTCGCCAACCTGCCCATGCACTCGCGGGTCGCGGTATGCGTCCCCGAACGTCAGCTCATAGCCATTCTGGTAGGCATACTCGATCAACAGGCCGATCATTCGAGTGAAGCGGCGCTGCTTCTGTCCAAGCGTTTCTGTCATCATTTTTCTCCAGGCACAAAAAAACCCGCACACAGCGGGTTATGAGACATAGTTCAATTTTGTTTCAGGCTGGCTATAGCATTATTTGGAAGTCAGCACGAGCGCATCGAGTTGACCTTTCAAGTGATTGGATTACCGGCTCCCTGGGGCCGGTTTTTTTACTGGCAGCCCTCACACCAGCCGCCACGCACCCCAGTTAAAAAAGGCCTGGAATCGGTTAAATCAGACTAGGCGTCAACGCGACAACAACGTTAGCCCCGTCAGCCCAGGCCACCGACTGCTCAAGCGGTACATCGAAGTACCAGAAAAACTGCCCGCTGGATTCGTGATCAATCAGAAACGCCTGCTCGCCAGAAGGCAAGCTGGGACCGCTTAGGTAGTAGCGGGCAGCCTGATCCTGAGCCAGTGATTCAGGGCTACTCCCCTCAATTCTAAGGGTGTAATCGTCGCCAGACTCAACAACATAGAGCCCTGTGACCACAACCCCATCAATGCCACCAAGCTCGGTTGATGCCGAGTTGAGAGACCCCATCGACGTGTCAGACCGGTATCCCTTCTCGACAGAACCGCCCTCACTGTACGACCCAACAGTTATATCGATAACAAAAGACTCAGGCGGGTCTATCGGGGACAGAGTCAGCGTGACTTGCTGCCCAACAGTCCAACCAGCAGATGCATCCATGTCAGAGAACATAATCTCCCACTCGGCCCCCTCATCTGCCGGCCAAACAACAAGCTCAGCAACCATCCCAGCCGGCACCCCGGTTCCCGCCACCGCGTAATACTGGATCGGAAACAAGCCTTCACAAGCACCCCAGGCATAGATCCCATGGGCCTCCCAGCCCGGCTCCAGCCAGCTGTCGGATGCAACCTCATAAACACTCAAAGCCACCCCGGCAACCTCGGCCGGCGCGGCCAGAAGCTCACCGGCAAGCGGGTCAGCCCGGTATCCGTAGACCCGGGAATACGACTCAGACTCAGCCGATAGCTCACCCACCACAAACACGAACTCAAGCTCACCCTCCGGGGGTTGCGGCGGATTCTCCAGCGCCGCCAGCCGGGCAAAAATGTCCTGCAACACCCCCGCAGTAATAGCGCAGTACGCCCAGCTACCCTCCGGCCAGAGTTGATCATCGGTACCTTCCAACCCGCGCACCAGCTCAGCCAGGCCGGCCTGGACGGTGGCCTGCACAATCTCCCAGCGGGTGGGCGTTGTCAGGCTGTCTGTCAGGGTGAGGCGGTAAAGGCCATCGGGGATGTCAATGGCAACAATCGCCGGGCCAGGGTCCAGCACTATCGGGGCACTGAAGTTGTTTAGAAAAGAAAGATTCATCAGATCCACCCGGCGATCAAAATGTCAGGGTAGTCGACCACTCTAGCAGTCTCGCCCGTCATGGGGTTGTAATAGGCCTCCTCATAAGGGCCGCTCGGGCGGCCCGCATACGAAGAGATATGAAAGTCATCGCCGACGGACCCTGCCGGCGTCAGCACACCCGTGACCAGGGCCGAACTCCAGGGGTTTTGCCCGGAGTCCCGCTTGTTCACGGCAACAAAGCCAAACGTTTTACCGCAGCCCGTAGCCGCTGGCTTGCAGTCAATCATGCTCGAAGGAAAAGAAAGTTCCGGGCGCCGCACGATTGCAAATGGCGCATACAACCCCGGCTCCCTGGGCACCATGCTGTAAATACTTTGGGGGTCAAACGGGATTTCAAATGGAGTCTCGCTTGTATAAGTAAAAGTTTCGTCTCTTACATGCGAAAGCTCACCGAAGGTCTCTATTACATCTCGCTCAACAGTGCCAGACATTCTTTCGCCATCAATGATGCCGCGGAAGACGGTATCAATATTCATTGTCTGAACATAATCAAAGCTATAGTTATAACTTTTGGTGCTCCCTCCGGCACTCAGATTAACAACCATACTGCGCTTGCACTGCCGGGTGCCTCTATATCTTGCGAAGTTATAATACTCACTATCAGGCGTTTCCTTTTCCCCGTATGTGCCGTCTATATCACTCACATCAAGCCAGTTATATGAATAACTCATCCGAACCAGCTCGACACTTCCTGCAGCATTGTACCAACCGCCGAGCACAACGCCCGAGTGCGCAACCGTGTATTCAACCCAGCCCACTCTAAATGGCTTTAGAACATCAAAAGATTGACCAGGACCAACGGTCCAGCTTGCAGGCTGGCTAGGGGCATATCGCCAGGAGATCAATTGCCCAGTGTCTTTGTCTATGCCAGAGATATAGGCATTTTCATCCCAATTGTAACTGTACTCGCCGACACAGGCTTCAGCATTGGCAATCACTACAACATCAACTGACCAGTTCCAATCTTCATCAGCGCTTATAACAATTTCGAAAACACCGTAATAAAAAGCGTAGGTGACACTGCCGCTAACATAGCTACCGACCAAGCCATACAAACGCCGTGACCCGTCTGGCGACCGGTCAAACTGGTGAACTAATCCACCAACACCAAGCACGATATCATCCCCAAAATAAGGGTGACGCAACACGGTATATCCAGACAATATACTGGACGGAATTTCAAACTCAGCAAGAGCAGGAGGATTACCAGGGCCGGAGTACTCAAAATCATAAAGCTCACGTTCACCAATTCCGCCATCAGCCTTGACTCGAATGCCAACCTTCCTGAGCACCCCGTTCACAGAGATAAGGCCGCTCCCAATATCCAGCAGACGCACAGAGCGCGACTCAGCCCCCGCGTCATCCAAACACTGTGAAAATGGCGGCTCAGGCAAGCCCAAGTCCCACAGCGCGGCATCTTTTCGACCACGGTACAACTCAGAAAATGAAAAACTGGAGACGTTCGGCGGGTTGGGCAGGTTGCGCGGCGGGTGACCATTATCCGGAATCAGCCAGTTCTGACCAGCATCAAAGTAGACCAGGCCATGCCAGGGGTACGGGTCAATAGCCTCAATGCTCAGCGGCCCCTCCCAGTTAAACTCACAGCTCATAGATTCCCGGCCTCGGCAAAGTTGATCACAATCTCCCGGCCCTCTGCGTCCAGCACGGTCATAGAGTCAATTTTCCGCACACGGAAATAGCCGCTGCCGTCGATGGTCGGAAGGAACACAGGTTCGGCGCTGTAAGTGCGCGAAACCTCTGTCAACGGGCTGGCGATACCTGCGCCGCCGCCCTCCCCGGTTCCCGGTTGCAGGTTTACCTCAGCCTGGCCGCGCCGCCCTGGAATTGCTCCGCGCGGCTCCTCTTGGCGTAATTGACGTGGCTCACGAGCTGGCGGAATCAGCCCGGCCAGATCAGAGAGCAGCCGCTGCCCCTGACGCTGATTATTCGCACTCTGCGTCATCGTCAAATCTCCAACAGATCAATTGGCGGTGCCACCCGATAGGTGGATGACTGGCTCGCGGCGATCTCATCACGCCACTGCGCCGGTATCTCAGGTGTATCCACAGCAAAACGGCGCGGATAACGGTCTTCCGGCGCTCCATTGCCTATGGAATAGTTACCCGCAAACCCCGGCAGCGACTCGTCATAAGGCGGACTCTCTATACGCAGCCCCAACTGCGTCGGCTGTACTACCGGGACATTTGGGCTCCAGTCGTCAACAAAAGCGGGGGCATCCGGTACAACGAGAGGATCAGCTACCGCATTCTCTGCCCCTTGACTGACTGCCAACGTGATAGTCAGCAACGCCGCGCCGGTGTCCATGTCCAGATCATCGGTCAACTCAGTAACAGTACCGGTGATGCAAGCCTGATCATCCAGTTTCAAGCGCTGCCCCAGATCCACACCCAAGGCATGAGCCAACGGAATCTGCCAACTGACCAAGTTGCCCCGCTGCGCGGCCAGCAACTGCGCTTTCGCTCGGTGCAAAGCAGTCAGCACTGCATTATCAAGGCGCGCCTGATCACGCCGAGGCAGCTGGGTTTCCGGCTCATCATCGCCAACCAGCCCGCCAGCCGCTCCCCGGCTTTCCTCCCACAGCCTGTCACTATCCGTATCGGTATCCAGAACAACACGCTCGCGCGCAATCACCTCACCGACAGCAGCGACAGCAGCCGGGATCTCCAGCCGTATCGGGTAGCGCTCAACCGCGCGCTGGGTCCAGCGGATCGAAGCGCGCCAATCTGCCCCCAGTAAAAGGTCTGTGTTTTTGTTGTACCAAGGCTGAGGCAGGTTCGGCAGATCCCCCGGCAGGCGATACCACTCGGCATAAGCTACCCACCACCCAGCCTGCTCCGTAGCCTGAATGATCATGGGTATGTCCGGCAGCTCAGTAGAGTCCTCACGCCATGCCAGCAGCCCCTGAACCCCCACAAGTCCTCCGGTACCAGGGTGCTGCCAACTGTAACGCTGGTAGCGCTGCCGGTATCGTGTGTAGCGATAATCCAACTCCAGCTCGACTACATTCGTGGTATCACTCAGCGAGGCCAACGCCACATCAAGCGACTGATACAGCGTGCTGCCCTGAGTGAAAACATAGCTGGTGCCCGCCGAGTACCAGTTCGTTATGCGCGGCTGACCATTCATGGTCACGCTCAAACTGACGGTTTGAGTGCTCAGGCGCTCCTGGGCATATTCCCAGCGGCTGCGCCCTTCGCGCGGCTCAAACACATCGGCGCTCCACCAGCCACCAACCAGTAGATCTATCTGCTCAAAAGGCATAGTCTCAATCGAGTCGGCCAGGCGTGTTGTCGCCTCGCAACTCAGAACCCGGCTGAGTACGTCGAATTCTGGCTGCACCAGGTAGCCAGTAAACCGCCGCACGCTGGTTTGCGCCTCTCCCAACAACACGAAATCCAGTTGCACCGGCATGCCTGTGTAGGCAGCGATGTCCACCGGATCTGGCCCAAGCCAAAGCGCAAAGCTGCACACGCTATCACCCTGCTCTGGCCGGCTGATACGCACCGCCCCAGCCAGACTGGCCGACACATCAGTACCACCCAACGTCAGGGCTATATCCCATACAAAGCTGTCACCGGGCTCCAGCTCCACCGCCGCGCCGCTTGCCCCACCCCACAGCCTATTGAGCGGCCCACTGTTTAGAGGGTTGCTATTGAGCATGTCAAACCTCGCGGCAGAAAAGCTGCCAACTCACAACCCGGTCAGCCAGGCTAGCGGGTGGCGGTGTGCATAGCACAGTGAACCGGGGGTACCAGACGACTTCATACAGCGATGCACCGGCTACCGGGGTCATGCTTGCCACACGGCCGACCATCTCCACTGGCGTACTCACCCGGCGTCCACTCACCAGCGCTTCTGCGATGACCGACTCATCCGGTCGGGCGTCACTGGTAAGTGTCGCCTGCGGCAGAACTGTACTCAGCCGCATTGGGGCAGGGCTCCACAGCTCGTGGTAAGCATCCCAGTCAAGAGAGTCCAGACCGGTATCTATCCAACCAGTGCCCGTAATGGTGATAGTTCTTTTCTTGAAGTGGCGCATGCGCACCGGTCGACCACCGCTCAGCACTGCATCTGTGTAGCCGTCGGGAGCGTCATAGCTTACGGCAGGCACACCGGAACATAGCGTCACCGGGATGCCGCCGAGGATGAGTTCAGGCATGAGGTCAGTTCCGTTTCAATTTGCTCAGCCGCACAAAGCGGGCCAGCTCATCAAGCACCTGTGGCTGACCGCTCAGTTCGAAAGGCTTCCCATCAAGAGATAGGTGCAAAGGCGCACCAGAGGCAGGAGGATTAAAATCACCCACCAGGCCACCATCAGCGAAGCGTGGCAACTGCATACCGTTGATCATGTCCAGCAAGTGAGTTCCATACTTGCGTACCGCAGCCGCCTGAATCATGTACTCACCATTCGAGCCATACATAAGAATGCTGTCGCTGGTGCCAGTGCCCGGCCCGCGAATCAGACCACCGCTGGCGTACCCCGGCAAACTGTCACCGCCACCCGGAGCCTGGACCCGCACGGGCAATATCAGCTCATTACCGAGCTGCCTGGCCAGTTCCATGATCTGGCTACGCACTTTATTCAGGCTGGCTTCATCCATCTCAAAGGAGATAGAAGTGCTTTTGAGTTCCTCAGCCTGCTTGGCCAGGTCTGCCATTTCCAAGCGAATGGCCTGCAGCTTCTCTTCGGCCCGGGTCTGCTCTATGTCATTAGCAGCCAGCTCAATGGCCTCAAGCTCTTTGATAAAGCCAGCAAAGCCATAGGTGTTCTCTCCAGCCTCGGCCAACTCTTGCAACATCTGCAGAGCAGCCTGTGCTTGGCGCTGGGCATCTTCAACATCCCCCCTGGTAAGCGCTTGTCGCGCTCCAGCCTTGAGCGCCTGCGCCGCCCCGTAGGATGCCTCCTGAGTGCCTCCGAGCTTTGTCAGCGCATCCCGGTACCGCTGCTCAATCTTGAGCCTGTCGGCGCGAACCTTCTCAATATCACGCTGGGCCGCTCGCTCCTGTGAAACCAGGCGCCTGGCCGCTGTCTCAGCGTCCTTAATCTGCTGCTCCTGGAGAGTGCGCAGGTCACTTAGATACTTCCGGTAATCTGCCAGTTGCCGATCATGCAACTCTCTCGCCTCAGCCTCAGCCTGCTGAGCAACAGCCCGCAACTCTGCGCTCATCCCTGTTTGCTGCTCGATCAAGGCATCCCTGTATTCCCGCCACGCAGCCAATCGCCGCTCAATCTCAGCATCACTCAGCCAAAGATCGAGAATGCCCCACCCATTGGCGGCAGCCTCCAGCTTTTGAATTTCCTTGTTGGCACGATCAAGATCAGAAACCCCTCCCAGAATGCGGGCCGCGATGTAACCCAGGTCATCACCCAGCGTCACAACCCCACTCCCAGCCTCAACCGACAAGGCCGCAAGATTCACAAGAGCAGAAGTCAGCCTGACGATGTTTTCAACAACAACAGGGTCTGACAGGGTTTTTTTGAGTTCACCCAGCGCCTCAATCAATGGCGCCATATCCGTTTGACCAACAGCCTCCTGAATAGCCCGCTCAATCTGCACCATTGCGTCGCCAACGGTGATATTCATGCCATCTACAGCATCACCCAGGCTATCCAGCTGGCTGTTGATCGCTGGAATAACCTTCTCACTGGTCAACTCTCCTGCCGACGCCAAGCGGATCAGCTCTTGCCTTGTAACCCCCAGGCCACGGGCCAGCGCCTCAGCCAAAGCTGGAGTCCGTTCAATTACGGCATTAAAAGCATCACCCCGCAGCACGCCCTGCTGCATCGCACGGCTCACTTGCTGAATAACCGCCTCGGCGGCCTGCCCCTTGGCAGCACTAGCAACCAACCCTAGGTTCACCGCTTCGGTAAAGTTCAGGATTTCATTGTCAGTAAAACCACGCTCGCGCAACGGCTGCAGAGAGTTGATAAACAACTCAGCGTTGTTAGCCATACTGGTAAAGGTGCGGTCGCTGATATCACGAATGCGATCAAGACTGCGCTCGTAGTCCTCCTGAGTCCCGGTGGCTATCTTCAGCCGGTCGGTCATCTCAACCCAAGAATCAGAAATTCTGGTTACCGAGCGCAAAGCCCCTGACAAAGCCTGAACACTGAAATAAGCCTTGATCGCTCGACCAGCAGTTTTCAATTGCTGCTCAAGGCTATTCAGATCATCGCTGACTTCCTTGAACGTCTGACGGGTGCTGTTCTTACCCTCAATGACAAGCTGAGTCTTGACTCTGGACATTACCCGATATCCTTCATGACCTTGCGGAAGTCAGCCCCAGACACCTGCGCTGCACGCGCGGCAATCAGAGCGATGCGGTTAGCAGCCCGATCCTCGACGGCAATGGCCTTATTGAATGCCTCGATCTGCGCCAGGGTGTAACCTCTAATGTCCTGCAGGTGGTGCCCTGCCCGTATCAGTCGCTGAACGATTTCGCTCCATTCAGCTTGTCGACCATTGCGGGCAGAGCTTCGCCGAAAAAACCAGCATTCTCAGCTACCACAGCAACCAGCAACTGCACAGCCACCGTTGCTGGCAAACGCTTGCGCTGCCACCAGCTCAGGTCAGTCGTCACCGCCAGCACCTTCTGCAGTTGGCCGGCATGCGTGGCGGCATACCGGTTGATCTGCTGCACATTCGCGTTGCTTAGCAGTCCCATCAGTTCAGCCGCTGCCTGGCCATACAGCTCAAAGTGTTCAAGCGTTACCGGCTTGAGCTTCACAGGCTTGCCGGCCAGCACTACTTCGCCCGGCTCCGGGAAAAGGATATTCAGGTTAGACATACAATCTCCGGGCACAAAAAAACCCGCCGAGGCGGGTTTGTGCTTGAACTTAAACTAACGTTGATAAGTACCCTGCACCGTAGTAACGCAACCATTTCTCACATAGAAATAAGATGAACCACCTCGCGGCCAATGGTATGCGTGCTGGCTGCCATTGACGCTGCTTGGCCTACCCCAAGCCCGCAATGCATCAGCTTGAGTCATACCTTCAACAACTTGATTCTTGATGATCATGGTCCGTAGGTCGGTGCTATTGAACTCTCGGCACGCCCCTCGCTCGATATCGGACAAAGCCCTTTCGTAACGCCTCTCAATCTCTCGTCGCTCCCCACTCAACCGGCGCAACTCTTGCTCCCGGTGATAGCCTTCAGTCGGCCCCAGCGTCCCACCAATTTCATTTCTGCGGATCTGCACCTCTTCAGCAGCAGAACCAGAACACGGCGTCTGCGAAAATACCGCTCGACCAGCAGCATCCTCACAGCGATAAACGGTTGCCGCATGCGCCCAGCCAGCAACCATCAGCAGTATAAAAAATGCCATTACGCGCATAGTCACCCCTCCCTGATCAACCCAGGGAGGATCATAGTCCAATGCCAGAGGCACGTCATATACTCGCCATGTTCAATCGACGTCCTGAACATAGAGGAACTGACTCACATCAGTACCAATCTTGGTTGGGTCTTTCTCCGCCTTACCGCTGAACTCCATCGCACCATAATCACTGCCGATCAGACCCAGAGTTGCAGGGCTGTGCGAGATACGATGCACATCCACAATCATCGGTTTACCACTGCGCGCCTCATTCAGCCCCACGAACACCTGCCGGAACTTCCGATTGCTTGCAGTCATTCCCTGAATATCGGCATGGGCAGGGTACGAATATGACACCGTGATTTGGGACTCATCAGGAATGCTACCAGCTTCCAGCACTTCGATACCGGCATCCGAAATGATGTAGTCCTCATCAAGCAAATACGTCACATCGCCTGCCTGATTTTTCACAACAACAGCGCTCGGCTTAGGGAACTTGGTTTTGACAAGCGCCCCATGATAAGCAGTGTGCGGCTCATCCACAGCGTTACCGCCAGGCACATCACTCACCTTAGCCCTCAGCGCCCGTGCGATGTTGGCTTTATTGAAATGATGCGCAGTGTAAGCAATATTCATTGCCGTAATCCGCGAAACGCTTGAGTCTGTTCCACCCCCAGGAGTTGTGTAGTCCGGCAAAACCATATCTTCAACATCTGGCTCATAGCTCAGAGCAGAACAGTTGCCAATAAAAATCAGTTTTTCAGGCGTTTCAATGTCAGCAAGGTAAATCTTGCCGCTGCCAATAAAGGCGCCACGAGTATCAGCCATGGTGAATTCCTCTGGTCATATAAAACCGCCAAAGCGGGTTTCAAATTAAGTAATCAGTAATGCTCGATGTAGCGCACCTGAAGCCTGCATTTCGCAGCACGCTGCGTAGCCCCGTCCAAGGCCTGGTCGTACTCCACGCTTTCCTCTTCAACAGCGCCGGGCTTTAGCGGTCGCTCTGGTTGGTACTGCCCATAGCCAAGAGCGCGCAGAATGTCGTGGTGGCAGCGCTGCATATCCTGCAGACTGGCCACGCGACTGAACTGCGCCTCTACCACATAGGTGGCCAGGCGCTTAACCGTCGGGCCAACCATTTCCTCCATACCGTCGTCCGGCAGACTGACCAGCAGGCAAGGCAGTGGCGCCTTGTCCGGCTTGGATTCCAAGGGCCCATACACAGCCTTGATGTCAGTGTGGAAACCATTGGCCGGGCTAATCTCGCCCAGGCACTGCACAATGGCATCCGTCAGATTTGCACCCTCACTCATCTCACCCCCTTGGCAATTTCAAGCCTGATGCGCCGCTCGAACTCGCGCTGTAAAAACCCATTGACCCAACGCACCGTAGCGCCACCAGACAACTGCTTGAACCAGAACGCAGCAGACGGGGCCAGCGCCTCGCCCAGTGCCCGCTGGTAGGTGTAGGTGCGCTTGGCTCCGCGCTTCTCGCTACGCGTACCAAGCGGCGCTTGCCTGCGGCCCGAAGGATTAACAAAGCCCGCAGCGATCTTCTTGCCCGACGGCCCCATCACCCACACCCGCGCACGGGTCCGATCAATTGGGTCAAAACCCCAGCGCGAATACTCGGTAACAGCAATGCCCGAGCTGGATGGGATGATGCGCGCATCCATGCGCCCCCGCCGCGCCCGCTTGATCACCAAACGACGATTCAAGCGCCGCGATGGCAATGCCACCCGCAGCGGCTTGGTATAGCGCTCACGCCGGGCGCTGGTCGCAGTAGTGTTCAGCGCCCCCCGCAGCACCGGCTCAATGCTGCGATTAACTGTTGCCAGCCGGGCCTCTGCAAACGGCACACCCTGCAACTTGATCCCCAGCTCCATCACTGCGCCTCCAGCCACAAGCCACGCACCACACCATCGTCCGACCCATCGTCGTAAGCGATCACGTTGTAGGTCACATCACCGACAACCAACTGGTCACCAATCTGAGGCCGACCTGCCTCAATCAACGCGACCTCAGCACGAGTCTGGTAGTCCGTGACGCGCCCAGCTTCGTCAACCACAGGAGCGGAATGGATTAAGCAGATACGGCAAGACCTGGGCGGCTGGCCCTCGGCTCGATACTCTCCGGGCTGACCGATCAACTCCGAGCAGGCCAGCTGCATTTCTACCTGCTGCCCGGTAATGTCGCGCACGTCATCAATCAACAGCAGCCGATGCTCAGCGCGCAGGTACCGGCCCGGCACCAAGCTGTCATCCCACCAGGCGCGCACCTGAACCTGCGCACTACTGCGCAAGCCGCGAGCGGGTGCCACGTCGCCCTCTCTGGCACGAATGCCAACCCATACCCAACCGAGCGTTGCAGGATGCAGGCCGTGTGTCAGCTCAAGTACATCTGCCGGGGTATCCAGTTGGCCAGACCTCATGCGGGCACCTCGTAGTCGGTCAGCAAGCCGTCAACAAAACCAAGTTCCGCTGTAATGGTTCCAACCACCACGCCACTAGCGTTCTCATACAGCGCTGCCAAGCGCATCAGCATCCAGTCCACAATCGGACCCGGCACATCGGCAGGCTCATCGCCGTAGCCGGCCAGATAGCGCACACGAACATCACGGCCCAACCAACTGCTGCCATCGGCCGGCAGTACACACGCACGATCTCCGGCGTGCACCTCATACAGCGTCTGGTCCAACACAACACCATCAACGCTCACCTGCCCAACGCTTTGCACTGGCCAGCGCACCAGAGGGATACGCCCCGGAGCATGTAAGGCATGCTGCTCCCATTCCTGGGTAATCAGCGCCCGACCGGTGCGCTTCTCGGCCTGCTGCCGCACACTGCGAATCAGTTGCTCCAGTCGCGCATCCATCTTGTCGTGGCGGACGCGGCACTGCAGCTTGGCATCGGCCAAGGTCAGCGGCTCCTGTTCCGGGCCGCTGATGAGCGTCAGGTGCATAGCTGTTACTCCCCAGGCTGTTGGCCACCAGCAGGCTGCTGATTGCCATCGTCTTCAATCACGCTGTCGACGATTTGTAGCGGCTGGGCTGCAATGGCTGCCTTCAATGCGGCAGCACTGGTATCCACTCGCTTGGCGGCTTCAAGCTGCTGCGCCAGTGCGGCATCCAGCTCAACCACCTGCCCACACTTGAGCCCGTGCGCCGGCTCATCGAGCAGCACAAGGCACTTCACTTTCTTCGCGGCCATGATCTGGCTCCTGTCAGATTGAGACTAAGCACGGAGCTGCGATGCAGCCCCGTATCGGCATCATCACGACGCAGAGTTCTGGTACGCCTTGATTGCCCCACCAACATCCATCAGGCGACCACCGCTGCGCATGAACGCCAGGAAGCCGACCTGCCCCTTGCGGGTGAAAGCGCTATCGCTCATTCGGAACAGGGCAACCTGCATCACATCGCGGATGATGTAGCGGCTGAAGTCACCGAACAGCACCGACTTGTTACCAGCCGCCATCACCGGCATATGCTGGTTGATGCTGTAGCGGTAGCCAGCCAACACATCCGGCTCGCTGGCCGATACACCAGGCAACCAGATCGGACGACCCTCGTTGTCCTTGAGCTTCTTCAGCTCGCGCAGAGTGTTGTCGTGGAACATGAAGGCTGCACCACCACTGCGATAGGCCGGATCAACTGAGTGTTCCAGATCGATCAGATCCTCCCAGGTGATACTGGTGGCCTGACCAGTTGCACCGATCTTGCCAGCAGCCGCGCCGGTCACAATGCCGTGCGGCTGACCAGCACCAGTGCCCGTGGTAAACATGCGGTTGGTGACACGTCCCAAGCGCTGAACCAGACGCTCACGAATGTGCGCCTCGATATCAATAGCGCTGTCCTGAAGCAGCTCAAAAGGTACCGCAATGTCCTTAGAGCTGAACTTGTAGACCACATGCGGCAGAGTGCCGAAGGTTGCATCCTCGCGGTCAACCTCGACGTTCTCGCCGATGATTTCACCCTCTTCCGAGGTTGCGTCAGTGGTCGGAAAGTCCATAGCCGCACCAGATTCGGTGCGAATCACCTGCGCCACTTCGCGCATTCCGCCGTAGGCCTTGAGCGCTTCCAGCAGAGTGGCACTGAACTCACGGGGCACCAGATAGCCACCCTCGGCCGGAACACCGGTGCTCATAGCGTTGCGCAGATCCTCGCGGCGCTTAGCTACGAGCTCGCGTTGCTCGGGGGTAAGCGCATCAATGCCGCCAGCCAGCCAGGAGCGGAAAACGGCCTTGTCTTCCAAGCTACGCTGGGTGGCTTCGTCGTCACTGATACCCTCGCGCTCGGCGCGTTGGCGGGTGGTAAGCTTTTCCTTGGCTTCAATGTCGAGCACCTTCTGGGTGCGCTCAATGTCAGCGTCCAGGCGGTCAATCTCAGCCACCAGATTGTCATACTGTTGCTGTTGCTCCTGCCCCCAGCTATCAGCCGGGTTGGCGTCCATAAGGGCACGGGTTTGCTCGGCCAACTTACGGCGCTGCTCCCGCTTGGCTTGGATACTCATAGAGTCGTTCTCCGGTTTTCAGATACAAAAAAACCGCCAGATGGCGGTGTGAGTGCTGCGTGCGGGAGCCCGCTACGCTGCAAGGCTTTCCAGCAGAGCCAGACGACGCTCAGCCATGGCCCGGTCATACTGTGGCTGCTCGGTTTGCCGCTTGCTGGCCAGCAGGGCGGCGGGGGTGTTGTTGTAGGCGCCCAGGTTCCAACGATTTGCCAAGGCCGCGCCTTGCCCTTCCAGCAGGCTGTCGGCAAAGCCGTGTTCTACCGCCTCATCCGCAGTGAACCAGGTTTCAGCCTTCATCCACTCACGAATCTGAGCTTCGTCCTTGTCAGTCTTGAGCATGTAATCGTTGACGATGCTGCCGTCCACCTTACGCAGCAAGCCTGCCGTGACTTCAAGCTCATCAGCATTGCCAATGGCCAGCGTCCAGGCGTTGTGAATCATGAAGAACGCACCCTGGCTGATACGTACCTCTGCCGCCGCCGTAGCTACATAAGTGGCAGCGCTTGCGGCCAGACCGTCAATCTGCGCAGTAACCCGCCCCCTGTGCTGCTGAATAGCAGTGGCCATCGCACGACCCTCGAACACATCACCGCCCGGACTATTGATCCGTAACAGCACATCCTGTCCATCGAAGTCGCGCAGGGCGCGCACAATACTTTCAGCACTGATGCCGTACCAATCGCCAATAGCGTCGTACAAGAAAATCTCAGGCGTTTCACCCTCGGCGCGGATTTCAAACTTCTTCTCCGCTTTCAGGTTGTCCTGAACCAGTTTCAGCAGCCGGTTTTTCATTAGCCTTTTCTCCCGCCCAAATAAGCTTGTCGCCACCAGCTATGGGCGGCAGATTTTTGATACGGCGCACTTCGTTGACCGTCATGTAGCCCTGCGATCCAGGACCACCGAGCGCCTTGCCCAGATACTCGGCCTCGGCCTTACTGTCACCAGCCAGCAGCCCTTGGCGGTTGAACTCACAAAAATAGCGAGCACTGCGCGGCCACAACTTGCGGTTCAGCTCTTGCTCAATCGGCCGCAGGTGACGGTTCAGCGTCCAGCGCACAAAGCCGATACCCAACTGCTCAATACCGCTGCCCCAACTGCTGGATTTCTCATGCTCACCGATCATGTGCGCCGGCACACCAAAGATCCGAGCAATATCCACCACCTGCCAGCGCCGAGTTTCCAATAACTGGCTGTCCTCGGCAGACATGGTCAGCTCCTTGATATCGGCACCACCTGTGAGCATTGCCGGCAAGTGGCTACGACTACCCCCCTGGTGCCGCTCCAGCCATTTCTCACGCATCAGGTTTACCTGATCCGTGCCCGGGTTGCCGGGGTGCTTGATAGCAAAGTCAGGACGGGCGCCGTTGCTGAAAAAACGGGCACTGTATTCCTCCGCTGCCAGCGCCACCCCAATGCTCTGCCGACCCGCCAGGCCGATCACCGACGGACTCTTGACCCCGTCAAAACCCAGGCTGTGAAAGTGCAGAATGTCTTCCTGGTCTACCCCGAAGTACTCGCCGTCAAGCTCGAAGTAATAAACGTTGCGCCCACCTCGCCGCTCAACCAGCGTCTGCGTCCATGGTAGCGGTATGATTTCCTCTGGCTCCCCGGCTCTGTTACGCACCAGCCATGCATAGCTGTCGCCGCGCAGCAGCTTGCAACTGATCAGATACTCCCAGGCAGCGAAGGCACTGAAGCTCGGGGTGAACTGCTCGTTCAGCAGATACCACACCGGATGATCAACCCTCTCACGGCCATCAGCCGTCCGCTGATAAGCCGGAATGGGTAGCGAGGCAATGGCGCCCGCAATCAGCGCCACGCTCGCGTAAACCGCCGAGGCCTTCATTGCAGTCTGCGAATTTACGGTTGGGCCGGCATAGCTGGGCTGCACATTGAACAGCTCAAGAATCGCCTCGCGGTCACTGGTGCTTACCATGCCGCCGCTATTCTGGATCTGGCCTTCCAGCTCGGCCAGTCGGGTAGTCAGTTGCTCTACCTGGGCCTGCTGCTCGCGGCGTTTTTTTCCGAACATGAAGACCTCACAACAGGATGATGCCGGCCTCCGGTTCTGCTTCAGGGGGCGGCGCAATACTTCTGCCAGCGGCCATGACGCCGGCAACAATACCGTCTACACGGCCCGTGGCCTTATCTTTGGCAATCTTGCGGTTGCCCGCAGGATCCTGTGCTGTTACAGCGTTGGCCGCGCACCAGGTCATTACCGGGTTGCCGTTGTGCCTCAGAGCGCCACCGATCAACAGCCGCTCGAACTCATCCAGCGCTGGCCCCATGTCTTTGTAGCCCTGACCAAAAGCATGAAACTCCGGCAGCACCAAGCCCTCATCGGCAATCATTTGCTTGAGGTCTTCAATGCGCCAACGGTCATAAGCGATGCCCTGCAGGTCGAACTTGTCAGCCACTTCGACCAACTGGTGCAGCACAAACAACTTACTGATCGCCCTGCCCGGCGTGGTCTGCAACCAGCCGTGGTCCTGCCAAGTGGTGTAGGGCACACGGTCCCGGTCAGCCTTCTCGGCCAACCCGTCTTCTGGCAACCAGAAGTACGGCAGCAGCCGCCAATGCGGGTCGCTGTCGTCAGGCTCGAACAACAAAACCAGAGCCGTCAGATCCTGGGTGCTGGACAGGTCCAGCCCCCCATAGCATCGGCGGCCTCGTAACTGCTCAGCAGCATACTCATCGCGGGCACCCAGCCACACGTCACCGCTGATCCATGGGCTCGCAGATTCAACCCACTGGCAGAAATTCAGCCGCCGCACGGTCGCCTCTTTGCTTGGCATGCCTCGCGCCTCAGTCACCTGCTCACGCAAATACTTCATGCCCGGTATGCCATGCTCAAGACTCGGGTTGGCCTTCGCCCAGCAACGTTCATCCTGGAATGGATCATCGGCCTCATCTACCGAGCAGATGAACGCAAAGAAACTGTCGTCATAGTACGGATCACCCGGCATAGCACCCGCCGCACCGGCAGCGCTTACCTTGGCCCCGTACTCGTGGTACTCCCAGCACACGCTCTGCTTGTTGGTGCCACTGTTGGTGATCATGAAGATCAGCGCCTGAGTCCGGTTCTTGGTACCGGCGCGCATCATGTTCACCACCATGCCGCTCTTGTGCTCATGAATCTCATCGAGCAGCGCAATATGTGGGCGCGGGCCTGATTGCCCATCGTCAGCAGCAACCGTGCGGAAAAAGCTGCCTGACCGAAGGTGAGCCAGGTTGAACTCCCGCCCGGGCGCGCCAGACTTCTCCAGGCGCTCCGCCAGCAGCGGCGATTGGTCAACCATCGCCACTGCATCGCGGAACAAAATCTGTGCCTGGTCCTTCTTCGTCGCGGCAGCGTAGATCTCGGCGCGAGCCTCACCGTCGCTGGTCAACCCGTAAAGCCCAATGCCTGCCGCCAGCGGCGACTTGCCCGAGCCCTTCGCTGTCTCAACGTACCCAGTGCGGAATCGCCTGAAGCCGTCTGCGCCCAGCCAACCGAATAGCGAACCAACCACGAACGCCTGCCAGGGCAGAACTTCAAAGGGCTTGCCCTCGAACTGCCCACCATTGAGGCGCAGCACATCCTCAAAGTAGCCAATCGCCCGCTGCGCCAGACTCAGATCCCAGCGCAACCCACGCTCATTGGCGGTCGCCAGATCATGCAGGTGCCGCTTGCAGGCATCACGCACATGCGGTCCGGCAATGATCTCGCCGGCCACCACCTGCTTGGCAAACTGGGTTACGCGATCAGAAGTACTTCTGCGCGATCTCTTTTTGCTCATTGGGGAACAGCTCACCTTGCGGGGCCTGCAATTGCGCTCGCAGGTTGCGCCGCGCAAGCGGACTAAAACCGAATTTCGCCCCAGCCGCGTCAGCGCGGCGTTCGGCGTCGTTACGCAGCTTGCGCCAGATGGACAAGTCTTTGGCACCGGTACGGTAAGTCATCACATCACCACGGCCTTCCAACTCATCGTTCAAGCGCTGGATCTTCAACGTCCAGCGGCGGTAGTCACTAACCGCCTCGCAGTATTGGGCCAGCGCCTGCCGGTCGAGCCTGGTCACCAAACCGAGCAATACCAAGTCAGGGCCCACTCGCTCCCACTCAGCACATGCATCATCGTCGAGCCAGTCCGGCGGCGCAGGCACTTCCACTGGCAGCGGGCTGGCCTGCATCTCATCCTGCAGCTTATGCGCTGGCAGTTTCGACTTATTGCCGGTCAGAACATGCACAATAGCCGGCTTGGCGTGCCGACCAGAATTTGCATTTCCAGCCATAAATCACCTCAGATTTCACACAGGGGCGCACCCCTCAGCAAAGGGGGCCACCCCCATTTTTCCCGCTCACATAAACGAGGTTCCCCCCGTCGTTCGAGAGTGCGTCGATTGAGGGCTTTTGGGTGCCCCCACCCCTGCCGGCTCACAGATTCCAATGGTGGCTGGCGTTGCGCGGGATGCCATCAGCCGAGCAGCCAGGCTCGCCGGACTTCTCGACCCGCTGCTTGTAGCTGTCGTGGCATTGCTTGCAGAGTGACTGCCAGTTCTTCCGATCCCAGAACAACTTGCGGGCTGCAGCTATTGCCAGCTTGCAACCACTCGCCAGCGCCTGGCCAAGCCGGTGCGGTACCTTATGGTCAACCACCGTGGCGGGCGTCACCCGGCCATGCCGCTTGCACTCTGCACATAGCGGATGCTCGGCCAACCAGACCAGTCGCGCCTTCTGCCATCGGTAGTCGTATCCCTTGGCCGCGCTGCTCGTGATCTTACTGGTCTTGCCCTGTTCGCCCATGTGGAGGCACCTCACAAACCCCTGCACGTTTAGCCGCCCAGCGCTCAAACAAGCTGCTGGCGACATCGCCGCCCAGCATGGCCGAGAAGATACACAGCGCCGCGCTTAAGTACGGATGCACTGCCAGGGCAAATGCCGCCATGAACACTGCAATACCAACCAGTCCGGCAGCACCGAAGCGCATGCCGATACGGGCAGCAATCTGCTTCCAGCTCAGATTGATCAGCGCAGAGGCTCGCAACATCTCGCCACTCAAGCCGGATGCCAGCGCCAGGAGAATCGCCATCCACAGCGGAATCTCGGCAATCGCCTTGCCGATGGGTGCAGGGTTGCTTGGGTCAGACATGCGGCCTCCGCGCGTTGAATAAAAAACCCCAGCCGCTTGGCTGGGTAAAAGCCCCCACTGGGCTGCCATGATTGGGTGGCACCGCGTCCTTGGCAGAATCAGCAACCGCCGGGCACCAGAAACAAAAAACCCGGCGCGTTGGCCGGGTTGTGTTTGCAGACTTCTTTGAAGTTACGGGATTTATACCCCCTGATTCTCATGGCAGCAAGGCAGGTTTACTGCCACACCATCAGTGCACCCGCAGTGTGCCGCCAATGTACCGCGAGAACACCGCGAGTATTCCCAATCTGGCTTTGGCGCCTGCGGCGCCTGACCCACATGCCCCACCTTTGTCAGAGGTTCAACACAGCGCAACCCCACATCCTTACTGACTGTGTCCCACTTCCCTACCTGTAAGGGGATAATAAATATGTGCGCGCATGCACGCGTGCGCGCGTAGGCGCACACATGTACCCGCACGCACGGGGGGCGGGGGTAAACGGTAGGGTGTTGGACACACCCAGAGAATGCGCGGCCTCCACGCTGCCCGACCTCAAAACGCAGGTGGGGATGTGGGACACAAACAAAAAAGCGCGCCTCATGCGGCGCGCTTCCTGTTCAACAAAGCCTGCTGTATCAGCACATGAGCCATGTGCAATCGCCTGTAAAACTGGGCTCGACTACAGCCACACGCCTCCAGGCGCTGGTACTCAAAACTGTCATGATTTACGTAGTGCTCCCATACCACCTGCGATTCCTTGAGCGGCAGATGCTTGTTCACGATCAGCTCAATATCGGCCGACTCGTCCAGCAACACACGGCTACCCCGCGTACTGCGGATCATCACGCCCTTAGCGTCAATCAACGCCCCCAGCGGGCTACTGCACTGGCCTCCAGACTCAAGCCACACCCCGTCAGGAGGATGCAGCTCTGCTGCCCACAGGCGCAACATGTCATCGATAGCGCGAATCATAACACCGGCTCCCTCGGTGTCGAGGCCTGATGCGCCCATGCCTTCCAGTCATCTGGCCGCAAGTACGCGTAAGGCCGAATTCCATAGCGCCCCTGCGGTGCCAGCCGCCGCCGGCGCCACCGTAGCCGGTGCATTACCTGGCCAATGCGCGTCTGCTCTGGCCTGCCCCAGTGGCCGGGGTCCATGTTCAGCGCCTTTTCCAGCAGCACATCACTGGTGACCGACTCACAGGGGTTGTCTTCCAGCCACTTCACAATCCGCGCCTCCCAGGCATCCCCCTGAAAGCGCAGATCCTGTTCAGCGGTGAACATGTCCATCTCGTCACTCTGCGGCCACCACGGCTCGCCAGCCAGATACAGCTCGTAGGCTTCTGCCCACAACTGGTCGCGCACCTCGGCCAGACCCGTCAGATCGACCTTGGTGCAGTCCACCGGCCAATAACGGCGGTTACCCGTTGGGTCGCGCAGGTATTCGTCCTGGTTAGTGGTACCGGCAAACACGCACTGCCTGGGCACATCCACCGTGCGCCGGGCATAACTGGCTCGGAAGGTATCCGTCGTCGCCCCGAAGAACTGCTTCGCCTTGGTGCTCTCAACCTTGTTGAACGCATCCAGCTCACCCAGCTCGATCAGCCACTTGCCGCGGATCTGCTGAAACGCTTCTTTGTCCCCCAGCGGAAACGGCGTATCCATGAACCACTCACCACCGAGAATCGACAGCGCAGTGGACTTACCCCGCCCCTGCAAACCCTCAAGGATGATCACGCAATCCGCCTTGGCGCCCGGCTTCATCACCCGCGCAACAGCAGACACCAGGTAACGCATACCCATGATGTCCGGGTAATCCTCGCGGTCTGCCAATGCTCGGCCACCCAGATAGGTACGCAACCAGCTACGCAAGCGCGGCACACCATCCCAGCGCAGGCTGGCCAGGTATTCACGCACCGGGTGCCACTGGTGCTCATGGGCAACCACACCCACCGCCTCCAGCACCGTCAGCGCCTTCACCCGCAAGCCGTACTGCTCGGCCAGCCAGATCGCCGTGCGGGTGTCGTCCAGGTCACTCCACTCCCCTGCCTTGCCGCCATAAGGCGTGGCCCGGCGCTTCACCGTCTTGGAGCTGAAAATATCCTCGGCAATCACCCCGGCCCAGCGCTCATCGTTCGCCAGAATCAGCGCCACGTTCACCACATGCGCCACCAGTGCCCCGGTATTGCTGCGGTGCAAGTGCTCCCGCCAGCCGCCTTCGGCACGGGGCCGCACCACCGCCATCACCTGCCGACGCACCGCCTCAATGCCCTCAGCCACGTGCAGGTCGTTAAAATCGGTCCATTTGTCTTCCCGCTCGCCCTCAAACAGCGGCATGACCACACGGCCACCCACCACTGCCGCTGCGTTCTCGGCCTTCTCCTGCCCCGGATTCCAAGGCTCGCCTTTGGCGTTAGTGGTCTTCCAGTCGTCATCAGCGCAAAACACAAACTGTCGGCCGGGGTAGCGCTCGCGCATCGCCTCGGCCACCGGCATCAGGTTGCCCGCATCAAAGGCAATCGCCACACACATACCGGTGGCCAAGTGCAGGCTTGCGCCGGTGGCGTAGCCCTCACACAACAGCACCGCTTCGCCCGGCTCTGGATGCGGCCCAATCAGGCAGAACGCACCCTCTTTCTGCAGGCCGGGCGGCCAATAGCGTTTGCTCAGGCCGTCTTCATCCGGCTGATCAAACAGAATCTGCAAACCCACCACTTGGTCGCGCACGTTCAGCATGGGCACCAATGCCGTGCCCGGCTTGCGGCCAAACTTCACGCCCAGCGCGGTTACCTGTTTGCGCTCCAGGTAGGCAGACCGGCCACGTTCTGGCAGCGTCTTCCACATGGCAGCAGCGCGCCGTCCTGCCCGTGCGTGTCGTGCCGCCTGCTTGGCCGCCTCGCGCTTTTTGGTGGCATCAATCCGCGCCTTGATGACCTTGCGGTCTTCCTCGCTCATGCGGCCGCCAACAGGCTTCAACTTGTGAAAGTCGCCTTTGCTGCCCTCACGCCAAGATCCGAACGCCCCCGCATAGAACGTTCGCCCATCGTTGCGGTGCTCATAAATCACATAAAACCCGGTGCGGGCCTTGCCCTGGTCGCCTTTCGCCTTGCAGCGGGTGCGCACACCAATTTCAAGCGGCGTGTCCGGGTCCAGCCCGGCATCGCGCAGTTGCGCCAACACATCTTCCAACAGCTCATGTACTTCAGCCATGGCGTACCCCCTTTTGCTTGTGCTCAAACAACTGCTGGCAGTCCAAACAGCGAATGCAACCGCAGCCGCTCAAAGCTGCCAGGCGCTCTGATGCAATGAGGTCGCCGCAGTCTTCACACGCGGGCGCCACCGTGCGCAAGGCACGGGTCGAGCGCTCAGCCAGTTTCTGGTCCAGATAGCGCTGCACGTTATCGTTGGCAATATCGACGTTATCAGCCATGGGCTGGCCCTCCCTCAACGTGGTGGTCCAGTGTGCGCTCCAGCAACAACAACGCGCCGTAAACGCGCTGAATCAGCTGTTTACACTCGGCCACCTCGCCGTGGTCCAGCACTCCGTCTGATAGGTGGTGCCCCAGCCGTTCAAGCAAGACAGACTGCTTACGCAAGGCTTCGCCCGCGCTGCTCAACACACCCGCCAACGCCTCAACCTCGCCCTGGTGCTCACGCTGCTGCCGGTCAAGCAACGGCTGCAGGTCTACCCAGCAGGCATTGCCAAAGGCCGCAATCATGGAGTCCACAATGCGCGGGTCGCGTGTGTAGGCGGTGATTTCTTCAACCTCAACGGGCGTCAGGTTGTGGGTGCGTTGAGTGGGGCTCAGCTTGTGCTGCATGGTGGAAGGGTTACGCCCATATTGGGCAGCAAAACCGGCGGTACCGCCGGGCATTTCACGCAACGCGTGATAACAGGCAAGCTCCAGCGGCAACAGCTCCCGCTTGGCCCGCTCGACGCAACTCATGGCTGCTCGACTCATGGCAGTTCTCTCCAAAGTCTGCCAGTGCCACAACGCGCCTGTTTTGCTACAGTTGCGCTGTGAGCACTGTCCCAGTGATCACAAACCCCTGACCGGCTGCTCTGTGGTGGAAACGCCGGCCAGAAAAAAGGCATGGGCCACCGCTCCGTGGTGCCCCTGCCAACCCGCCCGCCTATCTGTGGTGGAGACGGCGGGCAACCAAAGGCCGGTAAATCTGTGGTGGAGATACCGGCAAGTCCTGATCCAATCAGGTCGGTGATAGCCGGGCGTGCCCGGCAGTCACTTACTGCAACCGATCATCTGTGGTGGAGATGTCGGCCCGGCTTACGCCGGAAGAATTTGGTCTTGGCTCAACCTCACGGCTGTACCGCGACCGAATCCAGTCCAGTACGGGCTGGCTTTCATCACCGCCATAGAGAGCGGATGTGAAACATGAGACCAATAGCGCTAAGCCGCTGCCTTTCTTCGTGCACCTCGCGCAAGGATCTCCTCAGCACTGAACGGCTCACCAGCGGCCTTCGCCAAAACTGCTGCGTAAGAGGTTTCGCCGGTGTATTCAGTCCTAGGCAACGCGTCAGCAGCAAGCCACTTGTAGACAGCCCTGGGGCTAACTCCGCAGATTCCAGCAGCTGCAGATACGCCACCAGCCTTTGCGACAACCTCTTTCAAAGCGCTCATAAGCAAACCTTTTTGAACTTTAAGTACAGATTAACTCGGTACTGAAAGTACAGTCAAGCCCGTGCAATAGTGAACACATGGTACAAAATGACGAACTACGACAAGCCTTTGCCCAACGCCTGAAAGCCGCCCTCAAAAATGCCGGGCAGGAATCTTGGGGCGCAGGCGTTTATCTACGCGATGTGGCCGGGGTTTCCGACAAGGCCGCAAGTAAGTGGTTGAATGGCGAGACCATGCCTGGGCGCGCCAATATGCTTACTATCGCCAACCATCTCGGTGTCCGCGTGGAGTGGCTGCAATACGGTGAAGGCTCGCCGAGCGGTAGCAACGTTAAGGACAACAATGTGATCACAGCTGACTTTGCCGGGCGCGGTCGCCTCAAAGATGGTGAAATCTCGATCCCCCAGTACAACATTCGCGGCGCAATGGGCCACGGACAGGTTCCCGCCGACTACATCGAAACTGTTCGCCACCTTACGCTGCACGAGTCTCACCTGATTGGCCGCGGCATCTCGTTCAGCAAGGTTGAGAATCTGGCAGTGATCACCGGATGGGGCCAAAGCATGGAAGGCACCATCAACGACGGAGATCCAGTCATCATCGACCGCGGAGTCCACTCCTTTATGGGTGACGGGGTTTACGTGTTTACGTGGGACAACCTTCTGTACATTAAACGCCTTCAGAAACATTCCCCTACCCAGTTCGACATGATTAGCGATAACGAAAAGCACAAGGACCAGATCATTTGTGTTTCTGACGTGCAGATTCACGGCAGAGTTTTGCTGGTCTGGAATGCAAGAAAACTTTGACCTCTCATCAAGGCACTGGAAATGAGCGAAACATCTGAAAGACCCGTCGAATATATAGCGTTAGATAAGCTGCTACTCGACGCGGAAAACCCACGCTTTGGTGTAGCTAAAGGCGCGCGAAGAAATCAAAAAGAAATATTAGACTACATTGTCGAGAATTTCGGCATTGACGACGTCCTCAGTTCCTTGGCCTACAACGGTTACTTTGATGCCGAGCCATTAATCGCGAGAAAAAATGATGATGGAACTTACACCATTATCGAAGGAAACCGACGCCTTTCAGCCTGCTTAATACTAAGCCATTCAGACCGTGCAAATAACCAACACCAAAGAACAAGCCAGTTTAGCGAAGAAGTTCTTGAAAAATGGAACGAACCGGGAATAACCATCCCTGTTCATGTCTTTGGGAAATCAGACAACCTAAATAAGCTACACGCCTACTTAGGTGTCCGACATATCACTTCTGCTAAAGCTTGGGACTCATATGCCAAAGCCGCCTGGATTGACAGTGTAGTCTCGTCTGGAGAGATGACGCTCAACGAAATCGCAGAAGTGACCGGCGATAAAAACAACACAATCCAAAGACTTTTAGAAGGTTATTACTTCGTAAACCAGCTAATAGAAAGCGGCGACTTCATTCCGGAAAACAGCAGCAGAAAAGGCAGAGGCAGCAATCCTGAGTTCCCGTTCTCCTGGATATACACCTTACTTAACTACGCGCGAGTAAGAGACCACTTAAAACTCGCGGAATTTGACGAAAAGAATCAGAAACCAGTACCGCAAGATCGTGTTAGGGAAGCGAGCAACATCGTACGCTACATGTTTGGTGACCGTAGCAGCGCTCAAAACGGTGCGATTACCGATTCCAGACAGCTAGGAGCTCTAGCAACAGCTATTAGCGACCCAGTGCAGCGCGACCTCCTGGAGCGCGGAAAAAGCATCGATGAGATCATCAAGCAAACCAGACCATCAATTGACCAGCTCACAAGCTCTTTAATGACGTGCAAGGAAGAACTTATATCAGCTACAGGCTTAGTTAACAGTGGCGATATCCCTGCTGAAGATGCAGAGAAGGTGCTTGCGCAGGCCCGCGACGTTGCCAACTTAGCTGCTGCCCTTTTCAGGTCGATTAAAAACCTCGATGAGCCGAGTCCCGTTGAATAATGTACACTCCAGACACTACTCGCTGGAGCGATAGAACATTACTATTCAAACCAGCAACAAATGCAGACCAAACCGAATTAGAAGCAATGAAATTTGGTTCCACTCCGATAGACACTGGAGTGCAAGATGATCTAATCGCGGATGAACATCATGCTGACGACTTAAATGCTGACAACAATTGGGAGCAGGAAGATTTTGCGATAGAAGAAGTAAGCGGAAAAGTCGCCATTGAAATAGACAGAAGAGCAATTCTTGGTAATGGAAGCTACCCTTTTGTTCGTCAAGGCAACACGCTGAGGTACATCCCTAGCTCAACATCAGCTTATGAATTCTGCCTAGTAACCAGCCTACAAAAGAACATCACCAGAGCGCCATTCAACTCTCTCCCTATCACATTCGAACTATTATCCGCGGAGGTAGCAAAGCTTTATCTCGGAGAAAAGGCTGAGTGTGTCAGGACGGGATGGCCATCCCACGGCCCAGACCGCCCGACGTCCTTCATTGATTTGATGCTTCATGTCAAAAGGCTGACAGGCGAGTTTGAATGGCATCCAAGAATCCCAGTTGGGCCAGACGAGGGAGATGTAGGACCTAAGGATGAAGGAATGGACTACGTTGCCTGGAAGCCGTTTGGCGACCAGCGTAACGGCAAGATTTTCCTTCTAGGACAATGTGCGTGCGGGAATGACTGGGTAGACAAGCTAGACGACCTGAGCAAGGAAAAACTACAGCAGTGGCTAAACCCCATTACTTGGGCCGAGTTCTTACCAGCGTTCTCAGTTCCATACCACATACCTGGGCACTACATTTTTTCGTACGTATGTACCCAAGCTGGTGTCACATTCGATCGTCTTCGCCTAGCAATAATATCGGAGCAATATAACGCCACATTTCCTCAAGAGTTAAAGGAAAAGCTGATAGCAGGAGTGAGGTTATTCCTACCCGATTACCGGACTTAGTCCCATATGTCAGGCAACGCTGCAGCTACCGCTTCAAACATCGGCGGTGGCACTGCGTTACCAATCACACGGTAGCGGTGCCTGAGCATATTGTATGCAAAGTCCTTGCGCCCACTTTCAATGTTCTCAGGAAAAACCATGTCGCCTTGGTGTGTAGTGAATCGGGGCATGAAGCCCTGAAGCCTGGCCGCCTCTCGGTACGAAAACCTCCTAGCTGGCGCGTCGCTCTCGAACACCCATTTATCAGTGTGAATACGCTGCAATACCGGGCTAACGGGATGCAAAGGCATGTGCCGCATATGACTCACAATAGTTTTGCTCAACTCTCCCCAGTCTCTGCGCCGATTGCGGGACAGGTAATACCAGTGGAAAGGGTCCTCACAAAACTCACCCGCCGGCCACTCAGGAAGCCCAGCCAGCGCCTCTTTAATGGTGAAATAAGGCTTGTCGACTGACGGCCCATGTGTGGCACCCGGAAACGAGAAGCTTGCTCCCAAATCCCTTCGAATGCCAACGATCACGAGCCGCTTCCGTTCTTGGGCGACTCCATAATCGTGCGCGTTTAGCAACTGCCACTTGACGTCATAACCGAACTTTCCTGCCTCGGCAAAACGCTTAAGCTGATCTTCCAACAGGTGACGATAGGTGCTGCGCCGCAGCCCTGAAACGTTCTCAGCAATAAATGCTCTAGGCTCAATATCCCCAAGAGCTCGCGCGAACTCCAAGTAGAGCGTGTTGATTTTTCGATTCGCCTCACGTGCCCCACCTTGGCTAAACCCTTGACACGGGTAGCAGCCTACAAGCAGATCAGCTCTGGGGAAGCTCTCAATCGTCGAGACGTCCCCAAGGAAATAGTCTGTGTCTGGAAAGTTGGACAGGTACACGTCACGGGCATAGGGAAGAATATCGTTGGCCATAATCACGTCGAAACCGGCAGAGATCACCCCCGCATCAGAACCGCCGCAACCTGAAAAAAGTGAAACCGCTGTAGGCATACATCTCCCCCTCTAATCGGCAAATTATACGGTCTCCCCTGCAAGATTGCATTGCTTGGGGCCCTCAATGAGCACTCGCTCTCACACTCTCACCGCCGGACAATATAAACCAAAAGTTCTTTACCTAATTGTACTTTTGGTTCATATTTATTTCATCTCTCCACCACAGAGCCGAGGTAAACGATGAAGACCACCACACTCCACGCGCTGCCATCCTGCAGCGCAGACCGCATCTTTGATCTGCGCAGAGCCGCACGCAACACCGGCGCCCGGTATGTTGTTAGCCGACCACGCCTGCTCAGCCGCACCCCCTCCCCCTCACCACAAGGAGGCGACGCAGCATGAACATGCTCAGACTCAACCAGGCCAGCCACGCCCGCCTGCCAGCACAACTGGCACTCAATGGCACCTTTGAACACACCCTGCGCAACAACCTGGGCGTAAGCACAACAGTGCAAATGCTGGTGCTGCAATGCAGCCATGCTGTTGAGCTGACCGCCAGCAGCGACCAGGGCCACAGCTGCATCACCCTCAAGCGCCCAGCCTGCCCGGAACGCGCGGCTCGGTTTATTGAAGGCACTATCAACGGCGTGCACACAGAAGCCACCCAACCTGATGAATGGGATCTGGTGACCGAAGTGGAGAGTACTCTGCGCCGCGCAGTCGTCATGCGACAAGGCACCCAACAGTTCACCACAGACGACGATCTGGACGTGGAGGTGATCAGCTCACCGGAGCGCACCTGCATTCAAGTGCAAGACACCCGTCTCTGCATGGCGCTGCCAACCGATCCGGAAGCCGCCTATCAGCAACTGCACGATCTGCTGCAGCGCTTTCTCAGCGCCTGCCGCAGCACCGCACAGGTAGCCTGAGAGGTGGACCATGTATGCATACACACTGCAAAGCGCCGCCAAGGCGCTGGGCATTACGCGCCCGGAGCTAATCAAGCGCATGCGCGCCAAGCGGCTGCTGAACGACCGCAACCTACCCGCCCAGCCACAGCAGCACCGTGCCTATCTGTTCGTGCACGAGAGCAGTTGGCCACATCCATCACTTGGCATGCAGTACAGCCGCTCTACTCGCATTCGCCGGGACGGGCTGCGCTGGCTCGCTTTCCAGCTCGACATGCAACCACCCGCACCGCCACCACCGGACCGGGCAGATGTTGCTTGATGGTCAGAACCTGCGCAGCAACGGCCAGACAGTGCAGCCACTCACGCCTCGCGCTTGGGCAGCAGCCATTGTGCAACTGCCCACACTGGCCGAGCGCCGCGCTGCAATGGATCTGGTCCCATCCCACTGGCAAGCGCTGGTGCGCACGCACCTGACCATTGCCTGGAACCACCCGAAACGAAACAAGGAGTCATCGTGACCGAGGACACAGCTCAACAGGTACTGCGCCTGCACACGCCGCCCCGGCCAAGCACGCTGGACATGCTCTTTCGCATGTTCGGCACCGTGCTGGTGCCCCGCGAGGAGCTGCGCGAGCGCCTGTTTCGCAACGTCAATGAAGACCGCTTTAAACGCGTACTTGGCACCCCACGCCTGCCCCTTCCGGTCACCACACTGGAAGAAAGCCGCGAGGCCCGCCAGTACATCGAGATTCACCACCTGGCCGCCTACATAGACCAGCGCGCCGCCCGAGCGGACAACACGCTGGCCAAAACCCTGGCACCACCAGACGAACCCTGACTCACAGGCCGCCACCACCGGCCCCATAAACCACGGAGCAACCACCATGGATATGCAACCTACCACCCTTATAGGCCTTTGCATTTTGATCTGCGCACCGCTCGCACTGTACTTCTATGGCCTGCGCATTGGGCGCGGCGAACGCGACGTGCAGCACGAGATTCAGCAGGATCTACTGAACGACAAGGTAAGCCGGCACGAGCGCCTGGTGAGCGAGCAGCAGCACATCGCTGACCGTCAGCAGCAAACCATCGCGGACCTTAGCGCCCGGCTGCGTGAAGTGAAAGTACTGCAGGTATTCGACCGCAGCGCCCTGCTACAAGCCGCCGCCACGCTGGATCTGGCCGCCCGCACCTTTGATGCCTTCAACGCACCACAAGCCAAGACAGCTCGCGAACTGCGCGACGAGTGCCGCAGTATGGCCGCGCGCTTGGGTTGGATAGAGCAAGCGCCTCCGTGCCCGGACAGTGCCAGCCCAAACGATGAAGCGCAGGTAATGCAGGGAGGTGCGGCATGAGCTGGATACTCACCCACACCGGCAAGCACTTTGACCTTATGCGCCCCAGCGCAGAGGACGTCAGCCCGCTCGACATTGCACACGCACTGGCGCACCTGTGCCGCTTCAACGGCCACACCCACCACTTTTACAGCGTGGCGCAACACAGCTGCATGGTGGCAAAGCTGGTACCCTCAGAGCACCGCCTGATTGCCCTGCTGCACGACGCCACCGAAGCGTACATTGGCGACATCACCCGCCCCTTCAAAGCGCTACTGCCAGACGCCCGCCAGATTGAGCAGCACATCTGGCACGCGATCTGTGCCCGCTTCCGGCTCGATCCGGAGCTGCCGGCATGCGTGCACGACGCCGACATGATCGCCCTGGCCACAGAGAAGCGTGATCTGATGCCGGGTGATGGAACTCCATGGCCATGCCTGTCTGGCACCCAACCACTTGCCCAGCGGCTGCGCGCCTGGAGCAGCGAAGAAGCGTTTCATCAGTACCAGATGCAGCTTTTCAGCGAGCTGACTGCCCACAACCGCCGCCAGGCACTGCAAACACAGCAGCCCTGCCAGCCAGCGTCACCGGCTTACCTATCGGAAGGGAGAGACTGCGCATGACTACCAGCACAGCACCCGCTGCCGCTTACACCGCAGCTCCTGCCGCGCTACTGCGCGGCGGCGACCACAACCCGACACCCACCAACAGCGTCGCGCCACATGGTCGCCCTCACCCAGCCAACGGCAGCGCTATAAAGAGCCTCTGCCCCGCAGGGGCAGGCATTACTCCCCAGCCTTGCAGCCACCGCGTAACCGCCAATCCCCCCACCCAAGGCGTGCGCCACGCAGCAGAACCGAGCACACCGCTCCGCTTTGGGAGTGGTGCTGCAGCGCAGCTTGTGGAGGGGGATAAGCAAGTCTGGGTGCAGCCGATAGCGATGAGCTTGAGCAGGCAGGAGGTGCAAGTATGAGCACAGTCCGCTGGGTGCTGATCAACCGCGCATCCGAACTGACCGGCTACACCGTCAACGCCATTCAGCACAAGATCAAAGGCGGGGTATGGCCACAGGGCAAGCTGTGGCGCAAAGCACCGGATGGCAGAATCCTAATCAACCTTGAGGAGTTTGATCGTTGGGCAGAGAGCGCACCACAGGAAGCGGCATAGAGGCCGAACTGGCCAAGTCGCCAGGGGTTGAGGTTCACGGCAAAAGTCTGCGTATCGTGTTCATGTACCGAGGCAGGCGACACCGTGAAACCCTCGGCTTGCCGATCACCAAAGCCAACGTCAAACACGCCGCCCAAAAAAGGGCGGCGGTTCTTCATGCAATCAAAACTGGCACATTCGACTACGGCCAAGCGTTCCCCGACTCAAAGCACGCAGGCGAACGACCAGCCAGCAGATCCGCACGCCTGCATGAACTGATGGCGCTCTACCTGCCACTCAAAGCGGTAGATATTACCCCGGACACAGAGGCCCGGTACCGGCATGCCCTGCAAGTAACGGTCGACACGCTTGGTCCTGACCGACTGGCCAGCACACTGATGCCTATGGATATTCAGAACCTACGCGCAGAGTTGATTGCCACCCGCAAGCCGAGCACTGTGAATCACTACCTGGCCACGTTCGCCGGGATGCTGGAGTGGTGCGAGAAGAACGGGTACGCCCCGGCCGGTCTGGCCAGCGCCTGCACACGTTTTGACAACACAGAGGAAGATCCAGACCCGCTGACCCGCGAGGAGTATCAGCAGCTCATTGAGAAGGGATGCCTACACGAGCAGGACAGCGCCGCCATCACACTGATGGTCTACACCGGCCTGCGCCCAGGCGAGCTGTGCGGGCTGGGAGTGGAGGATATTGATATCAAGAAGGGATGTCTGCAGGTGGTGCGATCTGTCACCAGCAGGGGCACGTTCAAGGTGCCGAAGACAACGAAAAGCCGGACAGTCCTGCTGCTACCGCCGGCGCTGGAAGCTGCCAAGACGCTGATGAAGCTGGCCAGGGGATTCCCTCAGCAAACCGTTGACGTCGCAATCAACAGGCACCAGAGCAGAACCGACACCATCACACCGCTGATGTCGCCTAGGGTGCAAGCCAGAAGAATGAAGGTGAACAACTGGTTTGTGCCGACCGCCTGGAACACCAAGTGGGGCAACATCCAGCGCCGCGCCGGCATCCGACCACGCCGCCCCTACCAAACGCGCCACACCTATGCGTGCTGGTGCATCACCGCGCATGGTAACCTTGCCTTCATCGCAAACCAGATGGGGCACAAAGACTTCACCATGCTGGTGAAGGTCTACGGAAAATGGATGAACGACGCCTCAGAAGGTGAGATTCAGCGCATCTGGCAGGCAATGCAAGATAGTGAAAAACGCCCCAATCATGCCCCACAAAATCCTGAAACTTAAAGTAAGTCACTGATGAGCAAAGAGAAATTAGACGCTTCTAAGCACACGCCAATGATGCAACAATATTTCAGCATCAAACAGCAGCATCCGGATCAGCTGCTGTTCTACCGCATGGGCGATTTCTACGAACTGTTCTATGACGATGCGAAAAAGGCCGCGCGCCTGCTCGACATCACTCTGACCGCCCGCGGCCAGTCCGGTGGCCAGCCGATTCCCATGGCCGGCATTCCGTTTCATGCCGCCGAGGGCTATCTGGCCAAACTGGTCAAGCTTGGCGAGTCTGTCGCGATCTGTGAGCAGGTTGGCGACCCAGCCACCAGCAAGGGCCCGGTCGAGCGCCAGGTGGCGCGAATCATCACGCCCGGCACGGTCAGCGATGAAGCCCTGCTCGATGAGCGCCGTGACAACCTGCTGGCCGCCCTGCTCGGCAGCGAGCGCGGCTTTGGCCTGGCCACTCTGGACATCAACAGCGGGCGCTTCTGCGTCATGGAGCTCAAGGGCTGGGAAACCCTGCTCGGCGAACTCGAACGCCTGGCCCCGGCTGAGCTGCTGATCCCCGACGACTGGGAAACCAACACCCCGATCGAGCGCCGCCGGGCGGTACGTCGCCGGGCGCCCTGGGAGTTCGACCGCGACAGCGCCTTCAAGGCCCTGACCCAGCAATTCGGCACTCAGGATCTGGTCGGCTTCGATTGCCAGGATCTGACCCTTGGCCTAGGCGCAGCCGGCGCCCTGCTCGGTTATGCCAAGGAAACCCAGCGTACCGCTCTGCCACACATTCGTGCGATCAGCCAGGAGCGATTCGAAGACAGCGTGGTGATCGACAGCGCCAGTCGGCGCAATCTGGAGATCGACAGCAACCTCTCGGGCGGGCGTGACAACACCCTGCTCGATGTGCTCGACCACACTGCCACCGCCATGGGCAGCCGCCTGCTGGCGCGCTGGCTGAACCGCCCGCTGCGCGACATGCGCATACTCACGGCGCGTCAGGACAGCATCGCCGGCCTGCTCGACCAGCACTATCACGAAGATATTCGACCTATCCTCAAAGGTATTGGCGACATTGAGCGTATTCTCGCCCGTGTCGCTTTGCGCTCAGCCCGGCCACGTGATCTGGCCCGGCTACGCGACGCTCTGGCTACCCTGCCGCAACTGCAGGAGGCGCTGGCGCCACTGGAAATTACGCACCTGCGGGCATTGGCCGAACAGGTCAGCACCTACCCGGAACTGGCCGAACTGCTGGCCCGTGCGGTGATCGACAACCCACCGGCGCTGATCCGGGACGGCGGCGTCATCGCCCCCGGATTTGATGCCGAACTGGACGAACTGCAGAACATCAGCGAAAACGCCGGCCAGTACCTGATCGATCTGGAAACCCGCGAACGCGAACGTACCGGCTTGTCGACCCTGAAGGTCGGCTACAACCGCGTACATGGCTATTTTATTGAACTATCACGCGGCCAGGCCGATCAGGCGCCGATCGATTACCAGCGTCGTCAGACCCTCAAGGGGGCCGAGCGCTTCATCACCCCGGAGCTGAAAGAGTTTGAAGACAAGGCACTGTCGGCCCGCAGCCGGGCTCTGGCACGGGAAAAACAGCTCTATGACGAGTTGCTCGATCGCCTCAATGAGGATCTGGCCAGCCTGCAGGACAGCGCCGCCAGCCTGGCCGAACTCGACGTGCTGGCAACCCTGGCCGAGCGCGCCAGCAGCCTGGACTACTGCCGCCCGCGGTTTGTCGATGATAACCAGGTTGTCATTGAGGGCGGCCGGCATCCGGTGGTCGAGCAGGTACTGGACACCCCGTTCGTGGCCAATGACCTGAACCTGGACCCTGAAACCCGCATGCTGATCATTACCGGCCCGAACATGGGCGGTAAATCGACCTACATGCGCCAGACCGCCCTGATCGTTCTGCTCGCCCATATCGGCGCCTATGTCCCGGCCAGCCGGGTTGAGCTGTCCTGTGTCGACCGCATCTTCACCCGGATTGGCTCCAGCGACGACCTGGCCGGTGGCCGTTCTACCTTCATGGTCGAAATGAGCGAGACCGCCAACATTCTCAACAACGCCACCGAGGCCAGCCTTGTATTGATGGACGAAGTAGGTCGCGGCACCAGCACCTTCGACGGCCTGTCGCTGGCCTGGTCAGCCGCCGAGTATCTGGCCCGGGTACGCGCCTTTACCCTGTTTGCCACTCACTATTTCGAGCTCACTGCGCTGGCCGACACCGACCCCGGCGTTGCCAACGTGCACCTCAATGCCACCGAGCACAACGAGCGCATCGTCTTTTTGCACAACGTCCAGCCCGGGCCAGCCAGTCAGAGTTACGGTCTGCAGGTAGCACAACTGGCCGGGGTGCCACGTCCGGTGATTGAACGTGCGCGCCAACACCTGCATCAGCTTGAGCAGCAAAGCCTTGCACAACACGCCGGTACGCCAGGCCGGGCAGCCGAGCAGCCACTGCAAAACGATCTGTTCGCCAGCGCCCCCCACCCTTTGGTGGAGGCCCTGCAACAGCTCAAGCCTGACGATCTCAGCCCTCGTCAGGCCCTGGAACTGCTATACCAATGGAAAGCGGAACTGTCGTGATCTTTCGAGAAATGATAGTCATTTTCATTGAAGCCCCAATGAATGGCGCTGTGCGGTAGCAAAACCCCGCCAGCGTCTGTACCAGCCGATAAAAACTGCTAGACTACGCGCCACGTTTTGCGACCGCCTGATTCTGATGGAGAGCCACCATGACCTTTGTTGTTACCGACAACTGCATCAAGTGCAAGTACACCGATTGCGTTGAGGTCTGCCCTGTCGATTGCTTCTACGAAGGCCCCAACTTCCTGGTGATCCACCCGGACGAGTGTATCGATTGCGCCCTGTGCGAGCCTGAGTGCCCGGCCAATGCGATTTTCTCCGAAGACGAAGTGCCAGAAGATCAGCAGGAGTTTATCGAACTGAACGCTGAGCTGGCGGACGTCTGGCCGAACATCACCGAGAAGAAGGATGCGCTGGCCGACGCTGAAGAGTGGGATGGTGTGCCGGACAAGCTGCAGTATCTGGAGCGCTAAGCGCCAGCAGCAAACCGCGAAAAAGGCCGACCCTGTGTCGGTCTTTTTATGTCCGCCCAGGGCAAATTTCAGGCAAAAAATTTCAGGCAAAAAAAAGGGGCGGGATAAACCCGCCCACTCTTTATTCCCTATGTGCTATCCGTGTCCCGTCATCCTGACGTCGTCATCCTGATCATCCCTAGTTCAGCTCCCTGCCGAACAGCGTTGTCCCTAACGCATGGGCACATAATATCGCGTTACGACTCCCGCACAAGCCCATGAATAAGACATATTCTCAACCACAACAAACAATAAACCTTTAAAAAACAGCATGTTACTAAAAAAACTAAAGATATTTCCTCTCAGCACGCACAACACGCAGCAACGTTGACTTACAACGCATGTAGGCAATGTCTTACATTCTGAAAACAACCGCCTCAACCGATCTCAGTTCGTGGCCAGCTCAACCCGGTTACGCCCGGCGGACTTGCCGCGATAAAGCGCCTCATCGGCACGGGCAATGCTGTTGTTGAGCGGTTCTCCGGCCTGATGCGTGCTGATCCCGATACTGACCGACAATGGACACGCAAGGCCAGTGCCCGCCTGCTCCACCGCCTGCCGGACCCGCTCGGCTATGGTGCGCGCACTTTCCAGATCACTACCGGGCAATACCGCCAGAAACTCTTCGCCACCCCAGCGCGCTACAGTGTCCTGCTCACGCACACAGGCCTTGATCGCACGACTGACCGCCTGCAACACCAGGTCGCCGGCCTCATGTCCGTGTTGATCATTGATCGCCTTGAAATGATCGACATCCAGCAACAGCAAGGCTGTGGTCCCAAATTCCGCACCCTCAGCCTGGGACCGCTCCAGAAGGTTGATCACATAACGGCGATTGTAGAGCCCTGTCAGAGCGTCCGTCGCGGCCATCCGGCGCAGATGGCGATCAGCCCGGGTAACCGTACCGACGTAAAACACCGACAGATAGCTGAACATCAGAAATACTACGCTCAGATTGAACAGATGGACCCACAACAGCGCCGCAGGACTGATTGGCTGCAAGGGCTCGACAAAGCGCATCAGAAGATCCAATGCGACATAGAAGGCCCAGAGCCCGAGCACGCCATACCAGGCATGACGCGTGGTACGCATGCCGGCAAACAGGGCAGGAATGAACATCAGCAGAAAATAGTGGAAACCACTGTCCCAGCCGATCAGTAGGCTGCCCAGGGCCGCATGCACAGTAACCTCGATCCAGATCAGCGCTACCGCCAGCCGGTTGCGCCTGGCCTTGAGCGCCCAAATGGCGGTCGCATACATCGCAATACTGATGATATTGATCCAGGCCAGGATCGGTGAGCCCAACAGCAGAAAAAGCACAAAAAAGGCCGCGTCAATCGAGCCAGCCCATATGCAACACAGCCGAGTCATCTTCCAGAACTGCCCACGCGGGGCGCTTTGCCGCTCAAACACCGGGGTCACATCAGCCATGTATCGGTTTCCAGTAAAGGCAGGGACGCTAAGAAAGACGTTGCATAGCCAAATCAGGCTACAGAGCCTACCCCGGCATCATTGTGCCACCGAGTGTAGCCCAGCACCGACTCACGGACAGTATCTCCAGCAACAAAAAACCCGGTACCTTACGGTACCGGGTTTTCGGAGCGTCTGAGCGACGGACTGCTTACATCATGCCGCCCATGCCACCCATACCACCCATGCCGCCCATGTCCGGCATGGCCGGCTTCTCTTCCGGCAGCTCGGCAACCATGGCCTCGGTGGTGATCATCAGGCTGGCAACCGAAGCAGCAGCCTGCAGAGCACTACGGGTAACCTTGGCCGGATCGAGAATACCCATCTCGATCATGTCGCCGTACTCACCAGTCGCAGCGTTGTAACCGAAGTTACCTTCGCCGGACTTGACCTTCTGCAGAACCACAGCAGCTTCTTCACCGGCGTTGGTGACGATCTGGCGCAGCGGCGCTTCGACCGCACGACGCAGCAGCTTGATGCCGACGTTCTGGTCTTCGTTGTCACCCTTCAGGCCTTCAATGGCAGCCAGGGTTCGAACCAGAGCCACGCCACCACCAGGTACTACGCCTTCTTCAACAGCGGCGCGAGTAGCGTGCAGCGCGTCTTCAACGCGATGCTTCTTCTCTTTCATTTCCACTTCGGTGGCTGCGCCAACCTTGATTACCGCAACACCGCCAGCCAGCTTGGCCAGACGCTCTTGCAGTTTTTCACGGTCGTAGTCGGAAGTGGTTTCTTCGACCTGCTTGCGGATCTGGGCCACACGGGCTTCGATATCCACTTGGGCGCCGGCGCCGTCGATCACGGTCGAGTTGTCCTTGTTGATCTGAACGCGCTTGGCTTGACCCAGGTGCTCCAGAGCAGCGCTCTCCAGGCTCAGGCCAACTTCTTCGCTGATTACGGTACCGCCGGTGAGGATGGCGATATCCTGCAGCATGGCCTTGCGGCGATCACCAAAGCCCGGGGCCTTGACCGCAGCAACCTTGACGATACCGCGCATATTGTTGACTACCAGAGTAGCCAAGGCTTCGCCTTCTACATCCTCAGCTACGATCATCAGCGGACGACCAGCCTTGGCAACGGCTTCCAGAACCGGCAGCAGTTCGCGGATGTTGGAGATTTTCTTGTCAACCAGCAGCAGATACGGGTTATCCAGCTCGGCGGACATGGTTTCCGGCTTGTTGACGAAGTAGGGAGACAGGTAACCACGGTCGAACTGCATGCCCTCAACCACCGACAGCTCGTTCTCCAGACCAGAACCTTCCTCAACAGTGATCACGCCTTCCTTGCCGACGCGATCCATAGCTTCGGCGATGATCTTGCCGATCGAATCGTCGGAGTTGGCAGAGATGGTACCTACCTGGGCGATGGCCTTGGAGTCTTCACAGGGCTTGGCCAGATTCTTGAGTTCAGCGACGATGGCGACGGTGGCCTTGTCGATGCCACGTTTGAGGTCCATCGGGTTCATGCCGGCAGCAACGGCTTTCAAGCCTTCGGTAACGATGGCCTGAGCCAGTACAGTAGCAGTGGTGGTACCGTCACCGGCGTCATCGTTAGCGCGCGAGGCAACGTCCTTGACCAGTTGCGCACCCATGTTCTCGAACTTGTCTTTCAGCTCGATTTCCTTGGCTACGGACACACCGTCTTTGGTGATCAGCGGCGCGCCGAAGCTGCGCTCAATCAGCACGTTGCGACCTTTCGGGCCCAGGGTAGCCTTGACCGCATTGGCCAGGGTGTTGACGCCGTCGAGCATCTTGTTACGGGCGGAAATACCAAATTTAACTTCTTTAGCAGCCATGTTTGCTTTCCTTCAATGAATTCGTTGGGGATCTGCCAGCCAGTGCTCAGCTTTCCAGCACGCCGTAGATTTCGGACTCGCTCATCATCAGCAGCTCTTCGCCATCGATTTTGATGGTGTTGCTACCGGAATAGGGGCCGAAAACCACTTTGTCGCCCTCTTTGACGGCCAGCGGACGTACGTCACCGTTGTCCAGCAGACGCCCGGTACCCACAGCTATCACCACACCGGTATTCGGTTTTTCTGCGGCAGAGCCCGGCAGAACGATACCGCCAGCGGTTTTGGTCTCTTCTTCGCTGCGACGAACGACCACGCGATCGTGTAACGGACGGATTTTCATCGTTGTGAGTCTCCCAATTTGAATGTCATTGGCCGGTAGACCGGCACTTCGTGTTAAAAAACCAGACCTTGCGGCCTGAAGGACGGACCTCTGTTGCAGAGTCGCGTCACTGTCCTGCTGCCCGCCGTGGCGGGCTCGTCAAAACGGGTGAATCCTTAATGGGGACCAGGCAAGCCATTTCAAGGGGCGCACAGCAAATTTTTTCACTGATCGCCAATCTGCCGGTCAGTGCGGCGCTCGGCCTCGGACTTGGCTTCCCACTCGCCCTCAATGATGGTGTGACCACCTCGCTGCCAGACCTGCGGACCACCCGGTTCCCCCGGAGCCGGCTGACCACGACTGCGCCAGGCCAACAGCAGGCAGGGAATCGCCAGCGCATCGGTAATCACCCCTGGGAACATCAACAGCACGCCCGCCAGGACACCCCAGAACCCAGAGCGCAAGACGGCAAACGGCGAGCGATCATGCGCCATTTGCACCTGCAGGCGCTGAACCATTGCCCAACCCTGGCGCTGAATCAAAGCAATGCCCAGCAAACCACTGACCAGCACCCACAACAGGGTCATCCCCACGCCGATGGCCTGCCCCAGCAGGATCAAGCCGGCCAGTTCGAGCAGCGGCACCAGCAACAGAAGAAATCGGAAAAACGGCATGCAAGCCTCAGCTCTCAGTGACCAAAACCCTTATATGGGTACGCAGTCCGACCGTTTCAAGACAGGCCGACGGATGGCTGTATTTGTAGCCATGCCGACATCAAAGTCAAAAGATGACCAAATACGCCAAACGGGTCTTCTCTATTCACCCCATCTGGTGCATGCTTGCAGCCCTGTTTTCCCATCCGATTTCATTGGCTATGAGGAGTGCCAAGCATGCAATTGAGAGATAGCGTGATCATCATTACCGGCGGCGGTCAGGGCCTGGGCCGTTCGATGGGCGAATTTCTCGCCGCCAAGGGCGCCCGCCTGGCGCTGGTCGACCTGAATCAGGAGCGACTGGACGAAGCAGTAGCCGCCTGTAAGGCTGCCGGTGGCGATGCCCGGGCCTATCAGTGCAATATCGCCAATGAAGAACAGGTCACTGATATGGTCAACCAGGTAGCCAGTGACTTCGGCGCTATCAACGGTCTGATCAACAATGCCGGCATCCTGCGTGACGGCCTGCTGCTCAAGAGCAAGGACGGCGAAATCCAAAAGATGAGCCTGGCGCAATGGCAGTCGGTGATCGACGTCAATCTCACCGGCGTGTTCCTGTGCACCCGTGAAGTTGGAGCAAAGATGATCGAGCTGGGTAACCAGGGCCTGATCATCAACATTTCCTCGATTTCCCGCGCCGGCAACATTGGTCAGTCCAATTACTCAGCAGCCAAGGCCGGGGTCGCGGCCATGACTGTGGTCTGGGCCAAGGAACTGGCGCGTTATGGCATCCGCGTGGCCGGTATCGCCCCAGGCTTCATCGAAACCGAGATGACCGGAGGCATGAAACCCGAGGCACTGGAAAAGATGACCTCCGGCATTCCGCTCAAGCGCATGGGTAAGCCAGCCGAAATCGCTCATTCGGCGGCTTACCTGTTCGAGAACGACTACTACACCGGTCGCATCCTTGAACTCGATGGTGGTCTGCGCATCTAGCCGCCCGGCCCGGGCTACTTGTGGCCCGGGCCTTTAGTTTCACCAGTTGACCCCCAGCCCTAACCGATAGCGCTTGTAGTTGGTCCCGGTATCGTCAGTGGTCTTGAGATAGTCCCAGTCGGTACTCAGGCTAAGTGCCATCCAACTGTTGAGCAGATAGCGCAACCCCAGCTCGGCATCAACCGCATAGCGGATTGCATCATCGTCGGGAATCAGGGTTTCAGCCTTGTGGAACAATTGGAAACGCTTGCCAAACAAAAAGCGTCGGTAGTCCCACTCCAGCGCCAATGCATTGGTATGCCAGGTCTCGCCCGTGCGCTCGTCCAGCTGCAGGTAGTCCAGCCGGGCCGAGGTTTCAAAACGCCCCAAAGCACTATTCCACCACTCATAACCTGGCCCCATACCAAACTGTATACGGCGCTCGATATCGCCTATGAGGTCGCGCTGATAACTGGCGCTGGTCTGCCAGAACCACTGATCGGCAAAAAACCAGCTCAGATCGTACTCAGCATCCCAGACGTGCCGACTCTTCACATCATTGCGAAAGTCACGCTCGAACTCATAGGCTAACCCATGTCGCCAGTCGCCGTGGCGGGCCTGGGTGTCGATACTGATATCCAGGTCACGCTGATCGGTCTCGGCATCCTTGATATCCAGCGCGACATTGGCCTTGCCTTCCCAGACCCAGTCCTCGATCACCGGCTGCGGCTCAAGCATCTGCCGGATCGCGCTGATCGGCAATTCCTGGGGCTCTGGCAGGCCATTGACCAGCAGCACAGTGCCCGGAGTATCCGAAGCCATCAGCCCCATGGCCCGTTCAGCCTGCCCCTGGGTTTTGACCAGCAGGGTCCGATCACTCTCCAGAGTGCGGATTCGCTTGACATCCACCGTCACCCGACCGGCAAAATCGGTCACTATTACCAGCTTACTGCCCTCAAGCAGTTCGATCTTGCCGGTTAGTCGATCACCGTTGTCGAGCCACAGAGTGTCGGCCAGGGTCGGCAAGCTGAAACATAGCAACAACAAAAGACAGTACGGCCTGCACCACATACAACATCCTTAACATCATTTCAGATTCGAGCGTTACTATTCATGCCCCAGCCACCAGCGCCAGCAAGCATTCCCCAAGGTTCGACCAATGAATCCTGGCAACGTTTCCTGCAAGCGCTGGCCAGCATCCCCGCTGGTCGGGTCACCAGCTACGGCAGACTAGCCCAACTAGCAGGTCTGGGACGAGGCGCCCGGCAAGTAGGTCGCTGGCTGGGACAACTGCCAGAGGGCAGCAATCTGCCCTGGCACCGAGTGATCAACAGCCAGGGCCAGTTGTCGTTGCCGGCCGATAGCCCGGCCGGTCAGGAACAATACCGCCGACTGATGGACGAAGGCATTATGGTCAGCGGTCGACGAGTCAATATGAAACGTTATGGCTGGCCGGACTGAGCCCCATACCCCCAAGGAACTCCATGAAAGCATCACACAGCGAAACCCTGGCCAATAGCTCCCGGCACGAAGGGCTGCGGGTTTACCTCAATCCCCGGGTTCTGGGCATGCTGTTTCTCGGTTTTTCCGCCGGTCTGCCGCTGTTATTGGTTGGTGGCACCTTCAGTGCCTGGTTGCGCGACCTGGGCATTGATCTGGCCGCCATCGGCTTTCTGAGCTGGGTCGGCATGGCCCACTCGATCAAGGTGCTCTGGGCTCCCGTGATTGACCGGGCCCCTATCCCGCTGCTGACCCGCTGGCTCGGTCGGCGCCGGGCCTGGATGATACTGGCTCAGGTAGTTATCGCCGGCTCCCTGCTGGGAATGGCGCTGACCGATCCACGCGAAAATCTGGGCCTGATCGCATTGTTCGGCATTCTAACCGCCTTTGGCTCGGCCACCCAAGACATCGCCATCGACGCCTACCGGGTCGAGGCTGAAGCCAAGCATCGCCAGGCGGCCATGGCCGCTACCTATGTCACCGGTTACCGGGTGGCGATCCTTGCCGCCGGGGCCGGAGCCCTGCACATCGCCGCCCTGGACCCCGCAGCCCCACCACCGGCCTACACCGAGGAAGCTGGTGGCCGGTCACGTATTGGCCTGGCCATCAACCTGGTGCTCAATTCATTGCGCACCCTGTTCTATGACTGGGGACTGATCACCGTAGTCAACGGCTGGACTCTGGCCTATCTGTGTATGGCGCTGTTGATGCTGGTCGGCATCATAACCACCCTGATCATCGCCGAACCCAAGGTTGCGGTTACCCAGTCGACGGCCCAGTTCGAGCAGCGGGTCAACAGTTACCTGGCCAATACCCAACACAATGGATGGCGCAGAAGCATCACAGCCTGGTTCATCGGTGCCGTGGTTTGCCCGTTCGCCGAGTTTTTCCAGCGTTATGGCAAAGCCGCACTGATCATCCTGCTGTTCATTGGTTGTTTTCGCATCAGCGATATCTTCATGGGCGTGATGGCCAATCCGTTCTATCTGGACCTGGGCTTCAGCAAGGCTGAAATTGCCAATATTGCTGCCGCATTCGGTCTGGCCATGACCCTGGCTGGCGCCGCCATCGGCGGGGTCCTGGTGGCTCGATTCGGGATTGCACCGATTCTGCTGTTTACCGCCTTCATGGCCCCGGCGACCAACCTGACCTTTGCCTGGCTGGCGCATATCGGTCCCCAGCAGCATGGCCTGGTAATGGCGATTATTGCCGACAACATCACCGGCGGCCTGGCAATCTCGGTCTTCATCGCCTACCTGTCGAGCCTGACCAACACCGCCTACACTGCCACCCAGTACGCGCTGTTCAGCTCACTGATGACCTTGCCGGGGCAGTTCGCCGCCGGCTTCACCGGAGTTCTGGCCGCGCATGTCGGCTGGGAGATGTTCTTCATCATCACCGCCCTGACCGGGGTTCCGGCGATCATTCTGGTGGCGATATTGCTGAAGGTGGCGCACCCCGACCGCAGCAGGCGCCCAGGGATTGATGAGGGATAGGGAAACACTGATTAATTGCACGCAAGCCCAGCAGCCCGGTTGGCGCTGACCTGTTCTGGACTGTCGATGCCCCGGACGGGCATCGTCAAGCCCCCAGGGGTGAGGCAAGCGTTTACCAAGCATGCTTGGTGCGCAGCCGAACGCCGACCGATCTGTGATCGGTTGGCCGGACCCGGAGGGGGTTCACGGCGTGTCCAGAACAGGTCAGCGACAATTGGGCCAACACCGAAGCTGATGTAATCAGTGTTTCCCAAGAGACTATTGGGGGCGCCATAGACGCCCCCAAACAGATCAACCGTTGCTGGCTTGCGCAACCATGTGCACGGTGCGCTGCGGGAATGGGATGGTAATGCCTTCCTGGTCGAAGGTTTCCTTGGCCGCCTCGATGGTGTCAAAGAAAACGCCCCAGTAGTCCTCGGTCTTGGTCCACATACGCAGGGACAGATCGACCGAGCTATCACCCAACGACACCAACCAGACCACCGGCGCCGGATCCTTGAACACCCGGGCATCTGCCTGAGCCAGACGCAGCAGAATCTCGCGGGCCTTCTTCACATCATCGCCGTAGTCAATACCGATATTGATGTCGACCCGCCGGGTCGGCTGGCGCGAATAGTTGATGATATTGCCATTGGACAGGCTACCGTTGGGGATCACCACGGTCTTGTTGTCCGGAGTCTTGAGTACGGTATGGAAGATCTGGATGCTGTCCACGGTACCGGCCGTACCCTGAGCCTCGATATATTCACCGACCTTGAACGGACGCAGGAACAGAATCAGTACACCACCGGCGAAGTTAGCCAAGCTGCCCTGCAGCGCCAGACCGACAGCCAAACCGGCGGCACCGATCAGCGCGATGAACGAAGTGGTCTGAATACCGATCATGCCGGCGACACTGATCAGCAACAGAACCTTGAGACCAATATTGACCAAATTGCCGATGAAACCGTGCAAGGTCGCCTCGACGCTGCGCTTTTCCATCAGCCGCAGCACGGTGGTGCTGATCCGCCCAATGATCCACCAACCGACCAACAGGGTGATCAGCGCCAGCAGCACCTGACCGCCGTACTGCATGACCAGCGGCAACCACGCCTCCTGCAGACCATCCAATTGGGTCATAACATCTTCCATTACCTTCTCCTGATTTTTTAATTACACGAAAACCCAGCAGCCCTGCTGGGGCTGACACCGACTTTAAATTCAATCAGCGCTTTTTCAATCGCGAAAATTATTGAACTGCAGCGGCATTTCAAGCTTGGCGCCACGCAGCAAGGCCATGACATCCTGCAGATCATCACGCTTCTTGCCGGTTACCCGGACCTGATCGCCCTGGATCGCCGCCTGAACTTTGAGCTTGGAGTCCTTGATCAGAGCCACGATCTTCTTGGCAAGTTCCTTGTCGATACCTTCACGCAGCACAACCTCCTGCTTGACCAGTTTGCCAGAAGCATAGGCATCCTTGATCTCCAGGCACTGAATATCGATCTTGCGCTTGATCAGGCTCATTTGCAGGATCTCCAGCATCTGCCCCAACTGAAAGTCCGCTTCGGCCGTCAACTGCACCAGCAGATCCTTGTCCTTGAACTCAAAACTGCCCTTGCCACGCAGGTCATAGCGCCGGTCCAGCTCCTTGACCGCATTGTCCACGGCGTTAGTGACTTCATGTTTGTCCAATTCGGACACCACATCGAACGATGGCATGCATTAACCTCGATAAAACACGTTTTTTATGACATTCATAGCAAAACAACAGCACAAGCTCGTGGCATTATAGCCTCAAACGACATAGACCCTGAACGGAAGCCTTGCCATGCCCAACCCGCAGTTAAGCATCATGGTGGTGGACGATACCAAATTCAGCAGCGCGGTTATCGGCCATACCCTGTCTCAAGCGGGTTATACCGATATCCGGTTCGCCAGTTCCGCCATGGACGCATTGGCCATGCATGAACAACGCCCGGCCAGCGTCATGGTCGCCGACTGGCTGATGCCGGAAATGGATGGCCTGGAGCTGACCACCCGCATCCGCCAGGCTGACGAGCAAAGCGACCATTACACCTATGTTGTCCTGCTGACGGCTCGCGAAGGCGACAACGTACTGGGCGAAGCCTTCGATCGCGGGGTCGATGACTTCATCAGCAAATCGGCCATGAACGAGCAACTGCTGCCACGCATCTACGCTGCTGATCGAACCTCACAACTGATCAACCGCCTGCTCGACGAGAACCGCCTGCTGGCAGTCAATAATGCGCAACTCGAGGCTCATAATCTGGTCGACAGCCTGACCGCCATCGGCAACCGCCGCTACCTGCTCCAGCGCCTGAGCGACAGCCTGCGCAACGTTGAAGCCCGGGGTGGTGCCTGCTGCCTGCTGGTGCTCGGCGTACAGAATCTCGACGAACTGAGCAACCGATTCGGTGAAGATGTGCGCCAGGAACTGCTCAAGGGAATAGCCCGCCGCCTGCAACAACTGGTCCGCCCCACCGACGTGATCGCTCGGGTCAGCAACAACGCCTTTGCCATCGTCACCCTGGCCGATGACCCACTGGAATGCAAACCCAACAGTTTCCGCCGCCTGCATGACGGCCTCAATCTCAAGGCCTTCAAAACCAGCGAGGGCTATCTCTCGGTTCGCGCCGGCATGGCCCTGGGCTCAGCCAGCCAACGCCAGTCCCAAGCTGATGCCAGCGCCTGGCTGGAGCAGGTGGAACAGCAACTGGAACAGGCCTACGCCACCAACCTGATCACTGAAGTGCCGTAACGGACGGCTGATGCTGCATATACTCGGAGCCGGTAGCCTGGGACTGCTGTGGGCGGCACGTCTGACTCGCGCCGGCCTGCCCTGCCGCCTGCTCCTGCGAGATGCCCGGCGCCAGGCCGAATGGCAGAGCCGAAACAACCTGTTGATCTTTGAACAGGCAGGCAAGCGCGAGCTACTGACGATTGAGACCTTGCCGATCAGCGACTGCCATGAGCCCATTAAGCAACTGATCGTGGCCACCAAGGCCCATGAAGTGCACAGCGCACTCAGCAGCCTGCCAGTTGCACTGCTGGACCAGAGCGACTGCCTGCTATTGCAGAACGGTCTGGGTAGCCAGCAACAGGCCCAGGCCCTGCTCCCCAATGCCCGCGTCCTGTTTGCCAGTGTGACCGACGGCGCCTGGAGCCCGGCCCCCGGCCACGTCTGCTGGGCTGGTATCGGCGAAACCCGGATTGGCGACCCGCAAGGCGGTGCAGCTCCCGCGTGGCTGAATCAGCTAGACCGGGCCGGGATCGTCTGGCATTGGGATAGCCGAATCCTTGAGGTACTCTGGCTAAAACTGGCGGTGAACTGCGCGATCAACCCCTTCACCGCCCTGTTCGACTGCCGTAACGGTGACGTGCCGGCACGGGCCGGAATCCAGCTTGAACAGGTCATTGATGAGCTGCACAGCCTGCTCAGCATTGCCGCTCGCAGCCCTGGTCGCCAAGCCTTGGGGGAGCGTATCCACAGCGTGATCCAGGCCACCGCCGGCAACAGTTCATCCATGCGTCAGGATATCCATGCCCGTCGCCGCACCGAGATCGACTACATTCTTGGCTACGCTTGCCGCGAGGCCAGACAGCGAGGGCTACCTACCCCGGCACTGACATCCCTGCACGAGGAGCTGCAAACCCTGCTCCACACACTGGGGCTGCCGCACAACTGATATGTTGCCTCGGCCCGTTTCACGCTAACCTAGTGTTTTTTGCTGTTAGGAGCGCGATTACCATGGGCTACCGCCTGAGCAAAGTCTATACCCGCACTGGCGACAAGGGGGACACCGGCCTGGCTGACGGCCAGCGCATTGGCAAGGATCACCCACGCATCGAAGCCATGGGCAGTGTCGATGAGCTGAACAGCCAGCTCGGTGTGCTGCTGGCCGAACTGGCCGGGCAGGGTCTGGACCGGTTCACCGCGCTGCTCGGACCAATTCAGCACCGCCTGTTTGATCTTGGCGGAGAATTGGCGATCCCCGGCCACCACATCATCGATGCCGGCGATGTGAGCGCACTGGAGCAACTGATTGATGACTACAACGCCGAACTGGAACCGCTGAAGAACTTCATTTTGCCCGGCGGCTCACGCTGCGTGGCCCAGGCCCACCTGGCCCGCAGCCAGTGCCGCCGGGCAGAGCGCCGGTATCTGAGCCTGGCACGCCAGGACGATGTCAATCCGCAGGCCCCAATCTATCTGAACCGGCTGTCAGACCTGCTGTTTGTCGTTGCTCGCTGCATCGCCAAGGCCGAGGGCACCCCCGAAGTGCTGTGGGCACCCAAGCCCAAACCGCAATAGCACCTTATAACGACAACGCCCCGGACCAGCCGGGGCGTTGATTCCACAACCAGAACGCTCAGACCCGGAAAGCACTGACGATTCGCTGCAGCTCCTGCACCAGTTGCCCCATGCGGTTGCTGGATTGCTCGGCTTGGCGGGCCCCCTCGGCAGTGCGTTCACCTGCATGGTTGATTTCGACGATGTTCTGATCGATATCATGGCTGACTGCGGTCTGCTGCTCGGCCGCAGCGGCGATCTGCTGGCTCTGATCAACAATCTGGGTTACCGCTGCCAGAATGTTGCCCAGCGCCTGCTGCACCTGCAAGGACGCATCCACCGCCTCGCCAGTCATGCTGTGGCTGGCACCCATGGCCTTAACCGCAGCCCCCACACCATCCTGCAGGCGCACGATCATCTGCTCGATTTCCTCAGTCGACTCCTGGGTCCGACGCGCCAGCGTACGCACCTCATCGGCCACCACAGCAAACCCCCGACCTTGCTCGCCGGCCCGGGCTGCCTCGATGGCCGCATTCAGCGCCAGCAGGTTGGTCTGCTCGGCCACACCCTTGATCACATCCAGCACCCGGCTGATTGAAGCGCTGTCATCGGCCAGCCGGTTGATCACATTCACCGAGTTCTCGATTTCCCGCGCCAGCTTCTCAATACCATCGACCGAAGCCTCGACTCGCTGCCGGCCATTGAGGGTTTCAGTGTTGACCTGCTCTGCATTGTTCACAGCCAGAGCAGCACTGCGTGCCACCTCCTGCGAGGTAGCAGCCATTTCATTCATGGCTGTAGCCACCTGCTCGATCTGGCTGCGCTGAGCAGCCACCGCCTGACTGCTTTCGGCCGAGATACTTTCTACCTGCTCGGACTGCTGCTGAACCTGATTGGAGGTCTGACCAACCTGACGAATCAGCTCGCGAATCCGGCCGATACTGTCATTGAACTCGGCAGCCAGCGCGCCCAGCTCGTCGCGACTGTCAACCTCGACCTGGACCGTCATATCGCCCCGCGCCACTTGCCCCATCTGCACTGACAACTTCTTCAGGGTTCTGCGGGTGGCCATGTAGAAGCCAGCATACAGATAGATGATCAGCACGATCACCAGTACCAGCGCGACCACCAGCAACACGGTGGCCCGGGTATTGGCCCCCAGACGCTGTTCAAGCACCCGCTCCAGGCTGTTGAGGATACCCGACCCCAACGCATAGGATTTGTCGATTTCGGCACTGATGCGCTGGAAGAACCCGGCCCAGTTACCATCCAGGCTGTTGGCCAGAATGATGTCTTCCTCGAAGATCTCACGGGTCTGCTCCACTGTAGCTAAACTGGCTTGCGCCGCCGTGCGCAACCCAGCTAAATCCGGATGACTCTGAATGAGCCCCAGCGCCTGCTGGTAGTCGGCCTGCAAGCGCCCCATGCTATCGACCAGATCGTCCATTTCCCGACTGGCGTCCGAGCTCAGATAGCCCTGCCCCATCGCATAACCACCGACCGCCCGACCATGACCCAAAGCTCCCGTCACCTGGGGAATACCATCCACCACCAGCGCGCCAAGTTGCCGTACCAGTGCATCGAAGTCCTGCAGTAGCCCCGCATAGCTGGCCGTCACAGACAACAGCGACAGCGAAGCACCATAAGCCTGGGACGACATGTCGGCCCGGGCGCGGATCGACTCTTGGCCAATACGGGTATAGAAGGCCAACAGCTCATCACGCTGCTTGATCATATCGGCCGCGCTAGCATCACCATTGCGATAAGGCAGGCCACGCAGTGCCTCGATGATCTGGTTGCGTTGCTCCAGAGTCCGCTGTTCCAGCGCTGCGGCCTGATCACCCTGCCCCAGATGGAAGGAAATCAGATCCAGATCTCTCAATACTTCAGCCCGCTTGACCACCTCCTGGGTCAGGCGTACCAGCTCCAGGCTGTCCAGTGCATGCTGGGACAACTGAACGCGTTCAAAGGACTGTTTGACCAGCATACTGCTGACCACAAGCAGGGGGACGAAAAACAGGACACTGATCAGGCAGAACTTCATGCCGTAGCTCAACCTGTTCATCAGTGCTATGGCGGGTGCCAGAAGACTGTTCACGCAGAATTCTCCTCAAATACAACGCCCCGTCGCTCTCGGGACTGGCCGCAGGCGCCAAACGCCGGCATAGCCATTATCGTTATGATTATTAAGCGGCCTCCTGGCTCGTTGTCAGTCTTCCTTGCGGTTATGGGCTCGCCTGCCAGGCAATCGAGCCATGATTAAATGTCTTACACCGCTACTATCGGCTAATACGCCGGCATCTTTAACCCAGCACAGCATAGAGCGCAATAAAGACTGCCCACACCAGCAACGAACGTTTAACCAACATCCGGACACTGGCCAATATGCCCTCATGCTCCGGTGTCGAGGCACCATCTTGCAAGGCTGCATCGGCGCACTGTTCAAGCAGTTCAGCATTGCTCAGTTCCCAGCGCGCAAACTGCCTGCGCAAAACCGCCAGGGTAGCGTCGAAATGCCCGACCAGCGCCAGACTAAGCCCTAACAGGCGGCTTGGCAGCCACTCCAGAGAGTGGCTCAACACATTGGCCAGCCCACCCTTCTCGCTACTGGCGCTAGCCAGCAGGCGATACCCCAAAGCTCCAAGCGGACCCAGCAACAAATACCAGAAAGCCGGCACGAAATAGCTATGGCAAGCCTCCCAAACCAACCGACCACGCACAGCCCTGAGTAACCCACTCGGCTCATCACAGACAATGCCCAGCTCCCGCTCAGCTACCAGACTGGCAGCTTCCTGATCACCGCGCGCCCAAGCCTGTTCCAACTCGCTGGTCATCGAGCCCAGCGGGTCACTGCGCCCAACGCACAGCAGCAATACAGCCGCATGCAGCACCAGACTGAAGAGCCCATACGCCATGCCCTGCACCCACCACAACAGGATTACCAGGGGTAACAGCGGCAACATCAGCAGCAGTATCCGCTGCCACTCGGCATGATTGCCCAGACGCACCTGCAGCCAGGTACTCCAGCGACCACACACATCGATCGGCAACCCATTGCGCCAAGGTGTGAAGCGCAAGATCAAGGCGACCAGCACCAGTACCAGAAAACTCATAGTGACTCTCCTTGTAGCCCCGGATCAGCGGGATTGACGCAGACTGCGCAGATAACGTCCCCAGTCGAAGGCAGGCCCCGGGTCAGTCTTGCGGCCCGGTGCAATGTGCTCATGCCCGGTAATCCGACTCAGGGTAATCGCCGGGTAGGCCTTGCGCAAACACTGAGTCAATGCACTCAGAGCCTGGTACTGGGCGTCGCTGTAGGGCACATCATCGGCACCTTCGAGCTCGATGCCGATCGAAAAGTCATTGCACTGATCTCGCCCGGCATACCGCGATTGCCCGGCATGCCAGGCACGATCCAGACAGGACACAAACTGGGTGATCTGGCCCGTACGCTCAATCAGAAAGTGAGCGGAGACCTGCATTCCGGCAATAAAGGTGAAGTAAGGATGGGCCGCGCTATCGAGCTGCCCCTGAAAGAACTGCTGAACATACCCACCGCCAAACTCGCCTGGCGGCAGACTGATGTTGTGAATTACCAACAGGGAGATGCTCTCGCCGGTCGGCCGTTGATTGAAATGTGGCGAGGGGCAATGAATCACCCCGCTAAGCCAGCCTTCATTGACCTGCATCGGCTTGGAACTCCGCTCACAGAGGAGGCCCTATGCTAGCAGGCCTGCCCGCCAGACGCACCCCGACCCCACTAAGAAGCCGGGAAGCCGCCGGCAGGCGACCGTGAATCAGTGACGCGCCGCCTGAATCTTGCGCAGGTTACCGATCACCGACTCCAGCGCCCGGTCGAACAGCTGATTGTCATCAAGCAGGCGCACCAGGCCAGCGTCGTAGTGCTGGGCCAGCGCCGCCGTGGTGAACTCGGCGACTTTAAGGCCGTTACGATTGACAAAGATATACTTGCCGCTAAAGGCAATGATCGCCGCCAGCTTGCAACGCTGGACCGGCTGCTCACTGCTCAGCGCCAGCTCGAACCAGCCGCCAGTATGCAGACTCTCGATCCAGGCACTGGCCTTGACACTGGGCAGGTCGTCCACCAGGACAGGTACAGCTTCGGACTCCGACTCAGGCATCACCGGCTCACAGATTTCGACCGCCGGCGGCGCAGGCTCTGGCTCAGAAATGACGCTCTGATCAGATTCAGGTTCCTCGAATGCTGGTTCAGCCACCACCGCCTCAACCCTGGATACGGTCTGATCCAACACTCGGGCCTGCAACCCCTCCAGGCGCTGCAGCAACTCGTTACTATGCGCATCATCCTGGCCGATCAGGGCAAAACCCTTCTGCAGGGCACGACGCACAGCCAGATGCATACTCTGACGACGCTCCAGCGGCTCATCGGAAGGCTCGATACCAGCCACCAGCTGCTCTGCCACCGCCACCACCTGACGCCAGGCTGGCGCCTCGCCACCCTCGCGCAACCAGGTTATCTGCATAACCTGGCTCCAGGTGTCGCGCAGCAGATCGACCACGAACACCGGCAGCACACGCCCTATCAACAAGCTGTTGAGACTGCGCGCCACTTCGCTGCGGGCGGCCTCAATACGCGCACGCCCCAACTCCGCGTCGCGGGTACGCTGCTCAATACGCTCCGAACGACGCTGCTCGGAACGCACAAACCCGGTTAACTCGCCATACAACGCTTCAAACAACTCAGGGCCCGGCTGGCTGTCAGCCAGCAACCGCTCAACGATAGATTCCAGCAAGCCATGCAACTGGTCGCGGCGCAGGTCATCATGATCACTCCAGCCCAGCGTTGCCCGCGCCAGCTCATTGAGCAGACGTCGAGCTGGATGGGCCGACTGACTAAAGAAGCTTTTGTCAGCAATCGCCACCCGTAGAATCGGCAGCTGCAGGCGTCCGATCATAGCCTTAAGCGCTGCCGGCAGTTCGTTATCATCAAGTATGAAGTCAAACAGCATCGACACCAAATTGATGACATCGTCGTCAATCCGATTGAGGGTGCGCGCCTCGCCGGTTGCCTGGCGTCGACTGTTCAGTAATTGCTGGACCCTGGTCCGCAAACCAGCCCCACCCATGTCTTCAGCAGCCAGATCGCCAGCCGGCAGCTGTGCCAACACGCTGAGCAATTCATGACTGGGAAGGGGGACGGCACCCGGAGTACCCAGTGCCGACAGGGCAGCATCGCCACTGGCATGCCGCCAGCTACCGATCAGATCACTGAACAGTGACAAAATTTGCTGCTCTTCCTGCTCGCGAACCTGAATACCACCACGCTCAACACTACCGGTGCCAGGAGCCGAGCGAACCGCACCACGCCCGACCTGCGCCAAGCGTAGATCAGGCATGATGCCCGCGGCGATCAATTGTTCATTAAGTTCGGCATAGAGCTGGTCAACCGGGTTGAACACATAGCGCTCGAACAGCTTGAAAATGATCAGCCGAACTTTGATGTCGAGTTGCAATGTGACCAGACTGTCAGCGAATACCTTGGCCAGCAACGCCGGTCCGAGAGGATTGCTGCGTTCCTCAATGTTGCGCTTGACCAGACTATTGATCCGGGTCGCTAGGTGCGCCAACGGCAATTGGTTGCGCGCGGTTACCCGGCCCACCATGCTATCCAGTGCAACGCTTTGCTCCAGCTCATCAGGCTGAACCAAGGCCAGGGTATCCAGCTCAAATGACAATCCGCCAACCGGTGAAACTTCGGGTCGATTTAGCTCTTCAAGCTCACGTACCAGGCCATCGGTACAGCTCTTTTCAATGGCGTGACGCTGCAGGCGGACCAGACGCATGGCTTCAAAAAACAGAGTCTGATCGGCGTTGCTGCCGGCCCGGTCAGCCATCTCGAACAGACTGTCGTCGGCATTGTCGAACAGGGCTGCCAATGTCGCGCGCAAATATCCGAGCGCCTTGTCGCGCACAGGCAACAACAACGTCGGAAGGGTGGATACCGGAACCGGCTCACTTGAGCGTCGGACACCACCTATGTGAACAACCTTGGAATCCTGGGACATGCGCTTTCTCCGGACAAGCCGTGCTTGTCATGAACAACGCCACCGGAGCTTACCCTGCAAAATGTGACCAACTATCCGTAAGTCATAAAATTGGCGTCAACATAAGGACGCATTATACCGTCTTTCACCGACTGTCCAGACAGCAGAACTCAAGTTTATGACCGACATCACAGATTCTCGGCACAAAACAGCCAAATAGTCCGCGAGACGCATTCTTGTAACAAATCGACGATCACAGGCAGGCTCGCCCCCGACAACCCCGCCATGCTGTGCACAGCGCCGAAGCAGAGCGCGCAATTGTGGTTTATGCTCAATAGCGTAAAGCGCCATGCTGGCGGCCAGCAATCAGCTCCGCCTATCACGGCGGGGCGAATGTTTCTGCCGCATTCGCACTAATGACTATAACAACCTCTTCGGGAGATTTTAATCGATGGAGTCGCTCATTGATGTGATCAACGCCATAAACGGCGTTGTTTGGGGGCCAGCAATGCTGATATTGCTGGCAGGTACCGGTCTGTACCTGACCTTCGGTCTCAAGTTCACGCCACAACGCCGTATCGGCTTCGGTTTCAAGATGCTGTGGAAAGGTCGCAAGAGCAGTGAAGAGGGCGATATCAGCCCTTTCAACGCCCTGATGACCGCACTGTCAGCCACCATCGGTACCGGTAACATCGCCGGCGTGGCCACCGCCCTGTTTTTCGGCGGTCCCGGCGCACTGTTCTGGATGTGGGCCATCGCAGTGGTCGGCATGGCCACCAAATTCACCGAAGCGGTGTTGGCGGTCCACTTCCGGGAAAAGGATGCACTGGGCAACCACGTCGGCGGCCCGATGTACTACATCAAAAATGGCCTGGGCCCGAAATGGAAGTGGCTTGGTGTTCTGTTCGCCATCTTCGGCATGCTGGCCGGTTTCGGTATCGGCAACACCATTCAGTCCAATTCGGTCTCCGACGCCCTGTCGAGCACATTTGGCATCCACCCACTGGTGACCGGGATCGTGATTGCCGTGCTGGTTGCCCTGGTACTGCTCGGCGGCATCAAGCGCATCGGTGAAGTGGCGGGCAAGCTGGTCCCGCTGATGGCGCTGTTCTATGTAGGTGGCGGCCTGATCATCCTGATCATCCATGCCGACAAGCTGCCGGAAGCCTTCGGCATGATCTTCTACTACGCCTTCAACCCGATCGCTGCTACCGGCGGTTTCGCTGGCGCCGCCGTCTGGGCAGCGATGCGCTTCGGTATCGCCCGTGGGGTGTTCTCCAACGAGGCAGGTCTGGGCAGCGCGCCGATTGCTCACGCAGCAGCTCAAACCAACAACCCGATCCGTCAGGGCACCGTAGCCATGCTCGGCACCTTCATCGACACCATCATCGTCTGCTCGATCACCGGCCTGGTGATTCTAGTAACCGGTGTCTGGGATAGCGGAGCCAACGGAGCCTCGCTGTCGGCTATGGCGTTCAATGCAGGCCTGCCGGGCGGCTGGGGTCAGTACATTGTCAGTATCGGTCTAGCTGTGTTTGCCTTCACCACCATCATTGGCTGGAGCTTCTATGGTGAAAAGTGCACCCAGTTCCTGTTCGGCGAACGATCCAACCTGCCGTTCCGCCTGATCTGGGTGCTTGCCATTCCGCTTGGCACCCTACCAGCAATCGACCTGGGCACCATCTGGCTGGTGGCCGACACCCTGAATGCGATGATGGCTATCCCCAACCTGATTGCCCTGCTACTGCTCAGTCCGGTGGTCTTCAAGCTGACCAAGGACTACTTCAGCAACCCGGCCAATCTGCTCAAGGAAACCAAGTAAGCACTTCAGCCCGGGCCGCCCCGCAACGGCCCGGGCTTTAGGGTATACTCCCGCGCATTATCGATGTGCTCCCGGAGTCCGCATGCCCAACCTGACCCTTGCCAGCCTGCACACCAGCATTGAAGAAGATGTGCGTCGCGCCCTGACTGAAGATGTCGGCAGTGGCGATATCACTGCTGCACTGATTCCCGCCGAACGCCAGGCTCAGGCCCGGATCATCACCCGTGAACCGGCCGTATTCTGTGGCGTGGCCTGGGCCAACGAAGTGCTGCGTCAGGTTGACCCCAAGATTCACGCCGACTGGCACGCCGCCGATGGCGATCAATTGCAGGCCAACCAGACCCTGTGCCTGCTGCAAGGCCCGGCCCGTGGGCTGCTGACCGCCGAGCGCAGCATACTCAATTTCCTGCAAACCCTGTCAGCTACGGCAACACGCAGCCGCCATTTCGCCAATCTGGTTGAAGGCACCAATGTGCGCCTGCTCGATACCCGAAAAACCCTGCCGGGCCTACGTCTGGCGCAGAAATACGCAGTGACCTGCGGCGGCTGCGACAACCACCGCATCGGTCTGTACGATGCCTTCCTGATCAAGGAAAATCATATCGCCACCTGCGGCGGCATCGCCCAGGCGATCACTGCCGCCCGGGCTCTGGCGCCGGGCAAGCCGGTAGAGGTCGAAGTGGAAAGCCTGGATGAACTGCGCCAAGCGCTTGAGGCTGGCGCCGACATTATCATGCTCGACGAACTCAGCCTGGAAGACATGCGCACGGCCGTTCAACTGACCGCTGGCCGGGCCAAGCTGGAAGCCTCTGGCGGCATCAATGAAACCACCCTGCGCAGCGTCGCTGAAACCGGGGTCGATTACATTTCAATCGGCAGTCTGACCAAGGACATCAAGGCGGTGGACCTGTCCATGCGCCTGCATCTGCTGTAAGCAAAACGCTTACGAACAGCGCTCCAGCGCCTGCCGGGCCACCTGCAGGCGCCGCATTTGCAGTTCGTTGACCGGCTCCTGCGACGCCGCAGCAAGCCCACTTCTAGTCGCCAGCAATTGCTGCTGACAAACACGCATGGCCAGCTCCAGACGCTCTACATCTGCCGCCGGTGCCAGCACCTGTGCAGACTCGGTCATAGCCTCGAGTACCTGATAGCACCCAGCCGGAAAGTTCCAGGCCCGAGCCACCCCGGCATTCAAACGCCGGCCCAGACGCAGCCAGTCGCGCAAAAACAACTCGCTGGCCACATAACCACCACGAGGGAAACGACTATCCAGCAACTGACAACCCACCATCAACCCCAGGTGACTGCAGATGCCGGCTAGATAGGCATGAAACTCATTACCACGCTCGGCCCGCGCCAGTGCGGCGCAAACCTGAGCCACCCGTTCCGACTGGCGCCACAGCAGATCGCCGGCCAACTGACCGAAATGGCCGTCACGGGTATTGAAGATCGGCCGTACCAGCAGATTGGCCACAACCTGGCGCAGCCCTCGCTCGCCCAGCAACACTACCGCCTGCTCAAGACTGGTGACTTCCTTGCTGCGCCGATAGTAGGAACTGTTGGCCACACGCAAGACTTCACCAACCGCCACCAGATCACGCCCGATCATCTCGGCCAACCCCTTGCTGCTGACCGTAGGGCTACGGAAATGGCTCATCAGTTGCGGCAATAAAGACGGCAACCTGGGTACCAGGCTGGAGTCCTTCAAGTCCCCCGCCAGCACGCCTTTCAAGGCCTTCAAGGCCTGCTGTTCGAATTCGTTCGGAGGTTGTATCAGCGGCGTATCGAGACCAAACAGGCTAGCCACAACCGCCAATTCCAGGTCAGTGTTCAGCTGGGCGGGGGCAGAGGCTGCGACAGGCGATTCTCGATGCGATACCTTTGGCGGCTCTCCGGCAACAACAGGCTCAACCCTGGCCGGGGCTGGTTGGCGGCCCAGCAGCCGATGCATCAGTTGGCGCAGCATGCACTCACCTGCCGGCATGCGCCCACCCCCAGGCCCATCAAGCCTTCAGTTCCCAAAGTAACTGGCGACAATCCGGCAGATGCCAGTCAGCCAGCGCCGGCCACAGGTTACTGTCATGCACCAGGCAGGTACGACAGCCCGCCGCCCGCCCAGCCTCAAGATCAAACCGATAATCGCCGACCATGACCGCCTGTTCGGCTGACAACCCCCAACTGTCCAGCAGCAGCCGAATTCCACCAGGGTCCGGTTTGGGTGGCGCATCATCCCGCCCCAGAATACTGCCAGCGGCAAAACAATCGAGCACCCCGATAACCTCCAGTGACGAAGCGGCCACCTGACGCAGATTACGAGTCAGGATCCCCAGATGCTTACCCTCACGATGCAACTGGCGGACCAAGTCGGCCGCTCCCGGAGCCGGCTCGACCTCGCGCGCAAGACGCAGCTCAATGGCGTTCAATTCAGCCTGCATGGCCAGCCGCTCTGCCCCCGGCAAGGCCGCCATATACCCTAGGATGTCCTGTTCGGCCGGCACTCCCAGCTCACGACGAATGGCCGGAAAATCATGCTGAGCGATGGTCAGGGTGCCATCCAGATCAAAGATCCAGGCCTGCAGATCGCGCATGATCAGGGCTGCAGCTTGCGCATCAGCGACTCCTGGGTTACCGATGCTACCAGCACCCCGTCGCGATTGAAGATCTGCCCACGTGACAGGCCACGCGAACCACTGGCTGACGGGCTATCCATGGCGTACAGCAGCCAGTCATCCATGCGCAACGGGCGGTGATACCAAAGCGCATGATCCAGGCTGGCCACCTGGGTATCCCGGGACCACGACGATACCGCATGGGGCTGCAGCGCAGTGCCCAGCAGGTGGAAGTCCGAAGCGTAGGCCAGCAGATAGCGGTGTACCTGCGGGTCGTTAGGCAGACTGCCATCGGCCTTGAACCACATATAGCGGCGCGGCTCGGCCGGCTTCGGGTCGAACGGCGAGAAATTACCGACCGGGCGAATCTCGATCGGCTTGTCCATGATCACCTTGTCGCGCACCTTTTCGTGGATCAGGTGCTGGTAGCGACGGGTCAGCTCGGTCTCATTAGCCAACCCTTCCGGCCCGGGAACATCAGGCATCTCGACCTGATGTGAATAGCCCTCTTCATCCCCCTGAAACGAGCAGATCATGGTGAAGATCGGCTTGCCCTTCTGGATCGCCTGCACCCGGCGGGTAGTAAAACTGCCGCCGTCACGCAACGGATCGACCTGATAGACAATCGGCAGGCTGGCATCGCCCGGGCGCAGGAAGTACCCATGCACCGAATGCACATGCCGCTCGGCTGCAACTGTCTGACTGGCGGCCGACAGCGACTGGCCCAATACCTGGCCGCCGAACAACTGCTTGAAGCCCAGATCCTGACTCATTCCGCGGAACAGGTTTTCTTCGATCTTTTCCAACGCCAACAGGCGTACCAGATCATCCAGCAGTTGGCTCATATGGGCTCCTCGACAGCAAACAGGGATACTGCGACAGCCTGCCGCAGCAACGTTCATTCTAACCACGAACCCGGGATTTGGGTAACATTGCCAAGCCAGCATGGCGCTATATCGATTCATTCCGGAACATAAAGGCCACCCCATGGACATTCCTCTGGTGTACCACCCGGATTACAGTTTCGAGTTTCCCGAGCAACATCGTTTTCCGATGGACAAGTTCGTGCGCCTGCACGATCACCTGCGTGCCAGCGGCGTTCTGCATACTGACAACCTGCATCAACCCACGCATTGCCCCGATGAAATCCTGAGTCTGGCCCACGACCCCGGCTACGTCGCCCGCTTTCGTAACAACAGCCTCGGCCCGCAGGAACTGCGACGCCTGGGGCTGCCCTGGAGCGAGGCGCTGGTGCGCCGTACCACCCGCGCGGTTGGTGGCTCACTGCTGACCGCCGAACTGGCCCTTCAGCACGGTCTGGCCTGCCATCTGGCCGGCGGCACCCACCACGCCCACTACGACTTCGCCTCAGGGTTTTGCGTCTACAACGACCTGGCAATCATCAGCCGCTACCTGCTCACCAGTGGCCGCATCCAGCGGGTGCTGATTTTCGACTGCGACGTGCATCAGGGCGACGGTACTGCCCGTATCCTCGAACACGACAGCGAAGCCATTACCGTCTCACTGCATTGCGAAAGCAACTTCCCTGCGCGCAAGGCTCACAGTGACTGGGACATTCCCCTGCCCCGACAGTTGGATGACGCAGGCTATCTCAAGGTAGTCGAAGATGTACTGGGCTACCTGCTGCCGCTCTACCAGCCCGACCTGGTCCTCTATGACGCTGGGGTTGACGTGCACCGGGACGACGCCCTGGGCTATCTGAACCTGACCGACCAGGGCCTGGCAGCCCGTGACCGCCTCGTTCTGGAGCATTGCCTGGGCCGTGACATTCCGGTCTGCGCCGTGATCGGCGGTGGTTACTCCAAAGACCGCGATGCCCTGGCACGGCGTCACGGCATACTCCACCACTGCGCCCAGACCATCTGGCACGAACGCGGGCTAGGCCGCTGACCCCAGTCTGCAGCATTTGCCGGGCTGCCCGGCTTTACTTACACTGCGCGCTCTGCCTGATACGACGACACGCCGATGCCCACCAATCGCCCCAACATTGCCATTATCGGCGCAGGTCCGACCGGCCTGATGGCCGCCGAACGTCTCAGTGCGGCAGGCTTGCAGGTTGACTTGTATGACGCCATGCCCTCGGTCGGACGCAAGTTTCTGCTGGCCGGAGTCGGCGGCATGAACATTACCCACTCAGAACCCAAACCGGAGTTCATTCAGCGCTACCGTGAAGCCAGCGATTGGGTCGGGCAATGGCTTGCGCAGTTCGACGCCGAGCAGTTACGCAACTGGATTCAAGGGCTGGGCATCGACACTTTCATCGGCAGCTCCGGCCGGGTGTTCCCCACCGACATGAAAGCCGCCCCGCTGTTGCGGGCCTGGCTGCGGCGCCTGCGTGATCAGGGCGTGCAACTGCATACCCGGCATCGCTGGCTCGGCTGGGAGCAACAACAACTACGCTTCGACACCCCCGCCGGCCCCTATCTGGCCCAGGCCGACGCCACGGTACTGACTCTGGGCGGCGGCAGTTGGGCGCGCCTGGGCTCGGACGGACACTGGACTGAGCTGCTCGAACCCTGTGGCGTGGAAATCAACCCACTGCGCCCGGCCAACTGCGGGTTCATCTGTCACTGGAGTGAATATCTCAGCCAGCGTTTCGCCGGTCAGCCGCTGAAACCGGTCATTGCCCAAGTCACCAGCGCCAGCGGTGAGATACTGAGCCGGCGCGGCGAATGCATTGTCACCCACGATGGCATGGAGGGCAGCCTGATCTACGCTCTGTCTGCCGAACTGCGCCAACAACTGGAACAACAGGGGCAAGCCCGATTGACCCTGGATATGGCGCCCGACCGTGACCAGGCCCAGCTCGAACGGCTACTCAGCCAACCGCGCAAGGGCCAGTCACTGGCCTCAGTGCTGCGCAAAAAAGCCGGCCTCGACCCGCTCAAAGTGGCCCTGCTGCATGAGCACCTGTGCCATGAACAGCTACAGAACCCGGCAGCATTGGCGGCTGGCATCAAACAGCTCGGCATCAACTTCAGCGCCACCCGGCCGCTGGACGAGGCGATCAGCAGCGCCGGCGGCGTGATGGCCACGGCGCTGACCCACGGTCTGATGCTCAAAGCCCTGCCTGGAGTGTTTTGTGCCGGAGAAATGCTCGACTGGGAAGCGCCGACCGGCGGCTACCTGCTGACCGCCTGTTTCGCCAGCGGCCAGGTGGTCGCAAACGGGGTACTGGAGTGGCTGGACAATAAATCCTAGGGCTGTTGACGTTTCATCGTAACCGCGCTGGAGCCGGGCTGGGCGCAGAGCGCCTTTGGAGGGCCCCATGCACGGGAACGATCTAATCCCCTGGGAGTGTCGCGCGCCTGCGCGACACAGAGCTATCCTGCAACACCTTGCTATCCGGCAGCTCCAGCATCGCGCGGCGCTGGGCGGCATTCCGACGACGCTCCCCAGATCAGGCACCAGTCTCCGTGCAATCCCCTGAGACTGAGCTTATGTGCAATTAATCAGTGTTTTCCTAACGGGAATGATTGAGCCCTGACAGTTTCGGCAGCATCCAGCGCTCGAACAACCGCGGGAACAGCCGTGCCACCAGTCGCGCACGCCAGTCGACATTGGACAGTACCAGCAGACGCTTGCGCTTGAGCGCACCATGGTAAATGTCGTCAGCCACATCGGTTGGCGAGGCGACCTTGAACGGCGTATTGATCACCTGCTGGCTGATCGAGCCATCGCCCACCAGGGCATTCTTGCGGATATCGGTGGCGGTGAACCCGGGGCTAACCAGCATGACATTGACCCCCTGCTCACGTACCTCCATACGCAATGTCTCGAACAACCCATGCAGGGCATGCTTGCTGGCATTGTAGGCGCTGCGATAGAGCAAAGGCGCAAAGCCGGACAGTGAGCTGAGCACGATCACCTGGCCCTGACGCTCGATCAGACTGGCCAAAGCATACCGGGTGCAATGCAGAGCGCCGAAGTAATTGACCGCCATGACCCGGCGAAATACCGCCAGTTCGGTTTCGGCAAAGGCGCTGCGATGGGTGATGCCGGCGTTGTTGATCAGTACATCGATACCGCCGAAATGCTCGATCACCTGGCAGATGGCTTGCTCGCACTGGGCTTCGTCGGCAACATCACAGTGCAGCGCCAGCACTTCGGCGTTGAGCTTATCCATCAACTGTTGGCGGAAGGCAACCAGCGTCTCGTCCTGAATATCGAGAATCGCGATCCGCGCACCGGCATGGGCAAAACGCAATGCCAGTGCCCGGCCGATTCCAGCGCAACCACCGGTGATCACCACCACCTTGTTGTGAAAAACGCCAATCCCCATGCCGGTCTCCTGCTGTTTTTCAGCAGTATGGAAGCGGGGGTGGCGCGGTGCAAGGTTTGCCGTCAGCGCGACTCAGGGCGCCAGCCGTTCACGCAGCCAGCCTCCATCGCTGCGGCGATAGACCAGCCGATCATGCAGCCGGCTTGGCCGGCCCTGCCAGAACTCGATCAGCTCGGGCACCAGCCGATAGCCGCCCCAATGGGGCGGGCGCGGCGGGAGAGTATCGGCATACTGCTCCTGTAGCCCGGCAAGCTTTTGCTCCAGCACTTCACGATTGGCGATTACCTGGCTTTGCGGCGAGGCCCAGGCGCCCAGCCGGCTACCCAGCGGGCGGCTTTGGTAGTAAACATCGGACTCCTCGGCACTGATGCGCTCGACCCGCCCTTCGATCCGCGCCTGACGCTCCAGGTCATGCCACCAGAAGGTCATCGCCGCCTGCGGATGGGACTCCAGTTGCTGGCCCTTGGCACTCTGGTAATTGGTGAAGAACACGAAGCCGCGCTCATCGAAATCTTTGAGCAACAGGGTGCGCAGGTGCGGCTGCCCCTGCTCATCAACGCTGGCCAACATCATCGCATTGGCTTCGGTACGCTCGACCTCGACAGCCTGGGAAAACCACTGGGCAAACAGGCGGAAAGGCTCGTCGGGGGCCTGGCTTTCCAGCAGGCCATCACGGGTATATTCACGACGCAGGTCGGCAATGCTCGGTTTCATGCAACAAGACTCCTGACAATTATCCGTTCATGCTAGCAGCACAGCCCAAGCCACTGCATTGATCCCGAGCAAGCCTCGCTCAGTCAAGCTGACGCAAACAGCGATACACCTCTCGGCTCAAGGCCAGCGCCCGCGGGTCCATCAGCACGTAAGGGCCCATGGTATTGGTCACATAACCGAACCCGACCTGCGCCTGCGGATCACAGAACCCCAGGGCGCCACCGGCACCGGGGTGACCCCAGGCCTGCGGCCCCATGCCGAAACCACCACCCTCATAATCTTGTTCGAGCATGACCCCCAAGCCAAACCGGGTCGGCGCCAGCAGCGTGCGGTCCATCCCCTGACTATGCTCCTGCGCCATCAACCCGACCAGTTCACTGTCGAGCAGGTGCACGCCATCCAGACTGCCGCCGTGCGCCAGTACCTGCCAGAAGCGCGCCAGCGCGCGGGCATTGCCGGTACCGTTGGCAGAGAAGATCTCGGCCTGCTTCCACTCGCGGGTATTGGTGCTGGTCATCATGCTCGACGGGTTGCCAAAGGCCTTGGCGGCCAGACTGTCGGGCTGGCCCATGGCGGCAAACAGGGCCCGGGCATATTCATCGCCGTATTGATTGCGCAGTCGCGAGACATGGGCCACCCGGTCCAGCTCGGCATCCGGCACCCCAACGAAGAAATCCATGCCCAATGCGGCGCAGACATGCTGATTGATATAGGCCCCGGGGCGCTGCCCGCTGACCCGACGCAAGGGTTCACCCAGCAGCCAGGCATAGCTGACCGGCGCGTAGCCATGGGCACTGCCGGGCGTCCACCAGGGCTCCTGCTGCTCAAGCGCAGCCACCATCGCCTGCCAGTCGAACAGTGCCTCCGGGGGCAACGGTTTGGCCACGGCGGACAGCGCCGAACGGTGGCCCAGCACCTGACGCAGCGTCACGGCCTGTTTACCAGCGACGGCAAACTCCGGCCAGACCTCGGCCAGCGGGCTGTCCAGCCCGATGCGTCCGGCCTCGACCTGCTGCAACAGAGCAACCGCGCCCAGCGGCTTGGTGCAGGAAAACACATTGACCAGGGTGTCCTGTTCCCAGACCTGACGGTTGTCCTTGTCCATCACCCCCTGCCACAGATCCAGCACGGTTTCGTTGCCAACCGTTACGCACAGCGCCGCGCCGCGGGCCTGGGGGTCAGCCATCTGCTCGGCGAACAGCTCTCGAACGGAGGCAAAACGCGGATCGAAATAACCCTGGGGCATGGTCATACAGCTTCCTTTATCGATTGTTTTCCAGCCAGAGATAAGACGGCATAAGGTAGCAGCTCTGCAACGTCACTCAACAGGCTGAATACCTGTATATGCTGCTCACTCGATCTCGCGGCGAAACGGCGGCAGTGCATTGAGAATCGCCTTGCCATAGCGCTGGGTCACCAGCCGCCTATCCAGCAGGGTGATCACGCCGCGATCCTGCTCGGTACGCAGCAGCCGGCCACAGGCCTGCACCAGGCGCAGACAAGCATCAGGCACGGCGATCTCCATGAACGGGTTGCCGCCATTGCGCTCGATCCACTCGCTGAGCGCGGCCTCGACCGGATCATCCGGCACCGCAAAGGGAATCTTGGCGATCACCACATGTTCGCAGTAGCGCCCCGGCAGATCGACCCCTTCGGCAAAACTGGCCAGGCCGAAGATGACGCTTGGCTCGTCCTTGTCGACCCGGGCCCGATGCTGACGGATCAGTTCCTGCTTGGACAGATCGCCCTGGACCAGTACCCGGGGCCGGAACTCGGCAGGCAAACCGGCGAATACCTCGAGCATCTGCCGCCGCGAGGAGAACAGCACCAGGCTGCCCAGGGCGTCCTCGAGCATGACCGGCAACTCACGGATGATCGCCGCAGAGTGCCCACTATTGTCCCGCGGGTCAGCGCCGATATCCGGAATCCGCAACACCCCGCAGTCGGCATGCCGGAACGGGCTCGGCGCCAGGGTGCAGACCGCACTTTTCGGCAGCCCGGCACGGTGGCTGAAGCGATCGAACTTGCCCAGCGCGGTAATCGTGGCCGAGGTCACCAGCGCAGCAAAGGCGCTATGCCACAGGTATTGACGCAGAGTGTCGGCAGCCAGAATCGGGCTGACGTGCACTTCAATATCATTGGTCTCAGTCAGGGTCAGCCAGCGCGCGGTCGGCGGCTTGCCTTCAGGATCGACCAGCGCGAACTGGGTCCACAACGTCCAGTTGCCCTCGGCCCGCGCCAGCAGCGCACCAAACAGCGGATACCACTCCTCGGCCTGGGTCTGATGCACCCCGACTGTCTCGCCATCCATGGCTTCCTTGAGAATATCCACCAGCCGTTGCAGCAGATCGGTCAGTCGGCCGAAACCGGCCTTCAGCTCGCCGGCCAGTTCGCGCAGATGCTCCGGCACCTCACCGTGCTCAAAACGGTGCTGCGGACGAATCTGCCCGGAAAAGTCTTCGGCACTGGCAAAGTCCGCCACCTCGGTCAGTGCCTGCTGCATGAATTGTTGATGCGGGCGCAGATCCTTGGCCTGGGCCGGCACCTGCTCCAGCAGACGGCCAAAGTCGCCCGGCAACGGATGCTGGGCCAGCAGTTTGGTCAGGTTCTTGTCCAGTTGATCGAGCCAGTCGGCGGTAGCCGCCAGCCGGGTATGATGAGCGAAGTGAGCGATCGCCTTGTCCGGCAGATGGTGGCCTTCATCGAAGATATACAGGCAGTCACGCGGATCAGGCAGGATGGCACCACCACCCAGCGCCAGGTCGGCGAGCACCAGATCGTGGTTGGTAACGATCACATCGACCTTCTGCACGCCCTCGCGGGCCTTGTAGAACACGCACTGATTGAAGTGCCCGCAGCGGCGGTTGGTGCACTGGATATGATCAGTGGTCAGCCTGGCCCAGTCCTGATCCTCCAGGGCCTCTGGCCAGGAGTCGCGCTCGCCATCCCATTTGTTGCTGGCCAGGGCCTCGACCATGCGGGTGTAGAGCTTGAACCCGGCCTCATCGATCTCGATATTGAAACCTTCCTCAGCAAACCCCTGCTGCCGGCTGGCCAGCGCCTGGTTGTCCTGCAACAGGTGATCGAGCTTGGACAGACAGACATAGCGGCCGCGCCCCTTGGCCAGGGAAAAACGGAAATCCAGCCCGGCATTGCGCTGAATATCGGGCAGATCCTTGAGCACGATCTGCTCCTGCAACGCCACAGTAGCGGTAGAAATCACCAGCGGCTTGCCCAGATGCCTGGCAATCGGAATACCGGCCAGACAATAGGCCACGGTCTTGCCGGTTCCAGTGCCTGCCTCGACCACCGCAACTGCTGCCTCGCCGGCCCGGTGACCCTCTTCGTCCAGCTCAACCCCGCCAAACAGCTTGGCCACCTCGGCAATCATCACCCGCTGGCCGTAACGCGGCTTCAGCGACTTGTTTTCCAGGAAGGTGCGATAGGCCGTCTGGATCTGGCCTTTGAGATCATCGTTCAGCATGCGGGCTCCGAAGTGCAGCGCCGATGATAACATGGCCGGCCAGCGGTACGCGGCTCTGAACCTGCGCGACCAGCGTGCTTGTGCTAACCTGCCGACTTCATGCCCATAGCAACGCAGCGATGACCACTCCCACTACTACCCTGCTGTCGATCCTCGATCACTACCGTCCGGAACGCCTGCTGTGCGTCAGCGCCGAGCCGGTGCCGGCAGCGCTGGCCTATTGCGAGCAGCATGACGACTGCCAGCGCATCGACACCAGCGAAGTCCCGTTATCGGCCGAACTGCTCAACTGCCGCTACGATCTGGCGATCATTGCCGACCAACTCGAACGCCTGGACAAACGCCAGGGCATCGAACTGCTGGCCGGACTGCGCAACCTGTCGGTCAGCCGTTTGGCGGTACTGGTCGACATGCAGGCGGCCAGCGCCTGGCAGGACACCGACTTCTTTGGCCTGGCCCTGCAACGTCAGGCCCGCTTCGAGCAGGACGGGCGCAGCCTGACACTGTTCACCTATGATTTGGCCGAATACAAACCGGCCCCCGACTGGCTGAACTCGAAATACTGGGCCAATCCGCAGAACTTCGGCAAGTATTGGTGGTAATGATGCCCGACAGCCAACTCTGCCCCTGCGGCAGCCAGCAAAGCTATGCCGAGTGCTGTCAAAGCTGGCATCAGGGCCTGCCGGCGCCCAGCGCCGAAAAGCTTATGCGTTCGCGCTACTGCGCCTATGTGCTGGGGCTGATCGATTATCTGGTGGCCACCACCCTGCCCGCCCAACAGGCTTTTCTGGCCCGCGAGGCCATGAGTCAATGGAGTCGGGACAGCCAGTGGCTGGGGCTGGAGGTCGAACAGGTGGTAGCTGGCGATGCCCGCGGACAGGTAACCTTCATCGCGTACTGGGCCGACCCTGACGGCAGCCGCCACAGTCACCGTGAATGCTCGGATTTCGTCAACAAGGCCGGACACTGGTACTTCATCGACCCCAATCACCCGATCAAGGCCGGACGCAACGAACCTTGCCCCTGCGGGTCTGGGCGCAAGTTCAAACAGTGCTGCTGCGTCTAAAGGAATACTGATTAAATCAATTCCAGTGCAGGCCCAATTGTCGCTGACCGGGCTACTGAGCTTATGTGCAATTAATCAGTATTTCCCAAAGAAACCATCAATCCTTCAATTTCAAGTGGCTGGTATCCGGTGCGGGTGGCGGCTCGGGCTTCTGCATTTCGCCCATATCACTGCCCACCGGCGCCAGACTCAGGGCCGACAGGTCCAGCGGCAAGGGTGTGTGCGAGCTGTATTCGTCCTGCAGATCCGCGCCCAGTGGGGCAATACCAAAATCCGGGGCCTCGACATCACGAAAAGCGGCCATGAACTCATCACGCGGAGCCAGGCCGCGGCTTATCGGCTGCTCAGGCTGAATTTGTGGCTGTGGCGCGGATTCGCTGACCGATGGCGCCACATCCAGTGGCGGCTCAACCTGGCACAGGGCGCCAGCCCGTTCAATTGCCTGCTGATACTTCTGCGCGGCAGCCGCATCCAGCCCTTGCTTGATGACAATCCGGCGACCGGAAAACAGCACATCCAGTTGCGCCTCACCCACCTGAAACAGTTGACCAATTCGCTGGCGCGCCTCGACCGGAGACACCCCGGGACTGAGCCGGCCCTGAAAAATGATCTGAAATTGCGACATGATGTCACTCCGTTTCAATCAATTAGGGTTAGTATGGACATCCAACGACTGCACTACAACTTTCACTACAGCAGTCGCCATGGACCGGGAGAATGATATGCAACGCCGCGTCGTCCTTCCCATGATGGCCGCATGGGCCCTGCTTGTACTTCAGGGTTGCGCCAGCCTGGGTAGCAGCTACGAGAAGCCGGATGTGCGTCTGGCCAATGTGGAAATGCTCAGAGCCAATCTGTGGGAGCAGACCTTTCGGTTACAATTGCGGGTGGATAATCCCAGTAGCCGGCGCCTGCCAATACGCGGCATGCGCTATCAGGTCTACCTCAACGATGTACGCCTGGCTACCGGTGTCAGTGACAATCACTTCACCGTACCGGCCTACGGTTCGGAACATTTCGATCTGACCGTACGTTCGAACCTGTGGCGACACCTGGGCGACCTGACCAAGCTGGTCGATGGACGTCAGCCGATTCGCTACCGGATCGAAGGGCATATCCGCACCGGCCTGCTATTTGGCTCAACCATCAATCTGTACGAAGACGGGGTGCTGGACCCTGCCCAACTGAGTTTTTGAAGATATGTCGATGGGGTATTGGCTGGCCCTGGCGGGGCTGGTTATCGTAGTAGCGCTGGCGGTCTACGCCGGCTATCTGTGGCGCCAGGTCTGGCAACGGCAGCAACAGCGCGCCAGACTGGATCAGGAGCGTGACCAGCGTCTGGCTACAGACATCCGCTTTATTGCCGAAAGCATGGCCAACGATCAGGCGCCGATGATCGAAGGCTGCATCCGGATCAAGGTCCTGCTGGACAACTATCACGGCCCACGACGCCCCGAACTGGATGTGGAAGTATTCGAACTGGTCTACGACGCCACCGCCCACATCCCCACCCATCAGGCCTGGAAAGATCTGAGCCGGGCCGAGCGCCAACTGCACCAGCGCCATATGGACCATCTGGAGCAGCAATATGGCGCTCGCGTCGCGCTGGCAGTGAAGCAGTTGAGCCAGGGCCTCTAGCCCTTAGCGAGCGAGGGCCCTGCTTCTAAAGCGCAGGGCCGACGCGCAGCAAACCGTGACCGGCTATCAGACGACCGAGTTCCCACCATCCACCGCAATCGCCTGACCACTGACGTGACGTGAGGCTTCCGAAGCCAGGAACACCGCGGGCCCCTTGATGTCGTCTTCACCGCCAATACGTCCCAGCGGAGTGCCCTGCTTGATCATCTCACTGACCTTGTCCAGCCCCTTGGCCAGCTTGGTCGGGAAATAACCAGGGCAAATGGCGTTGACATTGATGTTGTAGGGTCCCCACTCGCCAGCCAGCGCCCGGGTCAGATTGATCGCCGCCGCCTTGCTGGTGTTGTAGGCCACTGTATGAACGCCGCTGTTCGGGCGATTACCCTTGAATCCAGCGATCGAGGCAATATTGATGATTTTGCCCGACTGACGCGGGATCATGAACCGGCGCGCGACTTCCTGTGCCATCAAGAAGCACACATCGACATTCAGGGTCATGACCTTCTGCCAGCCGTCATAGCTGTGCTCAACCGCCGGCTGGCCCCAGGTGGTACCGGCATTGTTGACCAGAATGTCGATGGTACCAAACCGGGCCTCCACCGCATCGACCAGGGTCTGGACCGGATTAGTGTCCAGCTTGCCCAGGTCACAGGCGATACCGGCAGCCTCGATACCCTTGGCATTGAGCTCGGCAACCACACTCTCGACCTCGGCACCGTTGCGCGCACTGATAAACACTTTGGCACCCTGCTCGCCAAACGCTTCGGCCATCTGCAGACCCAGGCCCTTGGTACCACCGGTGATCAACGCGACCTTGCCGGTCAGATCGAACAATTGCTTGACGTTCATGGCTATCCTCTTGTGTCTGGTGATGGTGACTGTGCCTGCATCATAGCCAGTGCTCGGCAGCAGACCGACTATCAGTCATCCGGGTGATGGGCCAACCCCGTTCGGTGTTATCATGCCGGCCCGATTCGCCACTCATGGACCAGCCATGGCCGAGCATGACTTTCGCCGCAGCGTACTCAACCCATCGCACACCCTGATCGAGTGCCGCACCCTGGCGCCGGGCCTGTATCAGGTCACCGGTCAAGGCGGTGGCGTGCAACCGGGCGACCGGCTGATTTGTACGGTTAAAGGTAGCCGAGACCTGCCGCTGCCACTGCAGGTCGACAAGATCCGCTACCTGATCAACCCACCCGGGCAGTGGACCGCAACGGCCAAGGGCCCGGATCTGCGCAATCAAATGGTGCTGGGCTGGTCGATCCAGTGCGACGAATGCGGCCGCGAACAGGCCTTCGAATTCCTCGCCGCCGAGCAAGATGGCCTGGAACAGCGCACCGCCAAAGCGGTACAGCGGATTGCCGAACTGGGCTGGCGGCCACGGGGCGACAACCACCTGTGCCCCAAGTGCGTTAGCAAGTAATCCCCTAGAACAACAGTAACTGCTCACCCAGCGGGCTATGGGCATTGTCCAGCCGCACCCCGACCCCAATCAGCCGCACTGGCCGGGCACCCCGGGCAAACGCCTGGATACAGAGATCGCGGTAGCCCTCGGGCGTTACCGGTGCACCGGCCTGTTCCAGAGTGGTTTGGGTGAAGTCGTGAAACTTGAGTTTGACGAACGGCTTGCTGACCCGGTACTGACCTTCCAACCGGCCCAACCGCTGGGCCAGCTTGTCCAGCAAGGGCGGCAAGGCGTCCAGGCAGGCCGCCAGATCCGGCAGATCCTGATCATAGGTATGCTCGACACTGACCGACTGGCGCCGGCTTTCCACCACCACAGGGCGCTCGTCGATACCGCGCGCCAGTTCCCATAACCGCTCGCCAAAGCTGCCGAATTCACGCACCAGATCAGCCTTGCGCCAGAGCTTGAGCTGGGCGCAGGTGTCCACGCCCAGATTGTTGAGACGCTGGGCAGTGACGCGCCCCACCCCATGCAGGCGCTCCACCGGCAACGCTGCGACAAAGGCTTCCAGCTCATCCGGCAAAACGACCTTGAGCCCGTCGGGCTTGTTCCAGTCGCTGGCGATCTTGGCCAGGAACTTGTTTGGCGCCACGCCGGCAGACACGGTAATGCCCTGGCTGTCACGTACCCGCTGGCGGATTTCTTGCGCCATCAGCGTTGCACTGCCCTTGCAGACCTGACTGTCGCTCACATCCAGATAGGCCTCATCCAGCGACAAGGGCTGAATCAACGTGGTGTAATCAGCGAAGATCGCCTGGACCGCCGCCGACACCTCGCGGTAGACCGCCATCCGCGGCGGTACGATCAACAGGTCAGGGCAGAGTTTTTTGGCATAGGCCGAGGCCATTGCCGAACGGACCCCGTAGGCCCGGGCTTCGTAGTTGCAGGTAGCGATCACCCCACGCTTGCCTGGATCACCACCAACCGCCAGTGGCCGGCCGCGCAGGCGCGGGTCATCACGCATTTCGATGGCCGCGTAGAAGCAGTCACAATCAACATGGACGATTTTTCTTTGCCTGGTATGCCCTTGATTTTTAACAGGCAATTCATCACCAATAGCCATCAATACCCGCCGTGATACCCGCTTTTTTCTCGACTGCAATTCTTAATACTTAGAGCGCACTTTTGCCGACCCTTCGCCTAGCCTTCCGCCGCATTTCCTCCAGCTCTTTCGACCGATTCACAACGTGCCTCTGATACCCCGGCGCACCCACCTGCATCCTCCCAGACACATAGTCACGGGCATGCGCCTGGTACTGGGCCTTGATGATCCCCTGTGCAGGCTCCAGCCCTCGGGCATAGATCAGCAACTTGATGGCGATGCTGGCCAGCTTCACCGGGTCATCCGCCCCCGTATCCATAGACCCGGTTTCGGTCTTTGCCAGGATGCTGCATTTCAGACTCAGTTCATTGCGCATAATCACACCTAAAAATGCTGTATATAAATACAGCATAGCGCACAAACCCTCACAGCGCCTACCATCCCGGCAGGTTGCACTTGACCACCGACACTACGCCAACAACCCAGAAGCCGCACCGCCTGACAAGCGGCGAACGATAGCCGCTTTTGATGAAGCTCTAACCGGCATTCTCACCATCGATTAACCAATGCCATTGGTGGCAGGTTGGCGCTATTGTAGGGACAACAGGAAAATTCAAAAAACCCGACAGACGGTAAACAAAATAAATGAAAATTGTGCTAGGCAATCTTGCTTGCTCTGCGCTATTGTCTTCCTAAACCCAATATATATGCACGGGTTATCAATCAGGCACGACATATGGGAGACTGCCTATCAAGACAAGCGGCTGCAAGCAGCTCACAGCGCCCCAAAAGGGCATTAACATCGATCTTTTCGGCGGAACAGGAGGCTTTATGAAAAAACTTTGAGAACAAGAGTGTACGGTAGGGCTCTGGCAAGCTTACTACCGCACACACTTAAAATGCCGGCTCAGCCGACTGATAACATGGATGAGTGTGAACAACTGGTACCATCATTGTCAACACTCAGGCTCGGACCGGATCAATCTACCTTCAAACAGAAGGAGCGCCAACATGGCCATCTTCATTGAAGTGTTGAGAGTGATCCAGCTGCTGCTGGAAATCTACATCACTACCATGTAATACCCCAGCCCGCCACCCGGCGGGCTTTCTCATTCACCCACCACACCTCTCACCCATTCCTGCAAAGCCCCCAACCTTACCCGACACTCATCCGCCCGCCCCGTCACTCCGACAACACCTGCAGCAACTGCTGGGTGTAGGTCTGCTCGGGCTCCGGCACCATCATCCATGCCGGGGGCGCCGGCGGCGGGGGGCACTCCACCGGGACATATTGCACCTGCGGCGCGGACTGACAGCCGCTGACGAGCAGCAGCGAGATCAGCAACAAGCTCAGCATTGATAGACGTGACATCGGTGTACTCCTTGAAATAGTGCTCATCGATGAGCCTGCGCTGCCGCTCCAGCTCAGCTCGTTTTTCCTGCTCAAGCTGCACCTGGCCGGCAGCAACGCGCGCAATCTCTGCCAATGTGTCGCTATGCACGGCATCAACTCTGCTCAGCCGCGCCGACCAGCGATTGTCCTGCCAGTACCAAGCAGCTATGCCACCAACAATCAGGCCGAGCAGAACTGCCGCTGCAATCGCTATCACATGGAGTCGAGTAATCATGCTGCCGCTCTCCTGAACTGCGGCTGCAGCCCCCGGTCCAGCTTCGCCTGAACCTTTGCTGCCGCCTCTGCCTTCGTAATCACCCCATCACGGTTGATATCCAACCCAGCGTTCTGGCGATAAGTCGTAGGCCGGCTAGTCGAGTCCCATAGCGCCCAGTCCAGTGCCCTGCCTATACCCGCCGGCCATAGGATGGCCATGTAAGTGTCAGCAAGCGACTTGAGGCGACCGCGATAGGGCAAGAAATAGCGGTATACGTAGTCCAGCTGCTGTTCCGGCGTCATCCGCGCAAGCTCATCAGTCGTCGTACCCAGGCCCCGAGCGGTCGCCGGCATAAACTGGATCAACCCAGTCGCGCCACTACCAGCCCCATTGCGCACAGACGGGCTGAACGTCTCGCCGGTCTCCCACGCAATGCATGCCATAAGCCAATCAGCACCATCGGCAGGCATACCCAGGCTGGCAGCAATCCAGATCACGCGATCACAGAATGCCTGTGACACCTTTGCCGACCACGCGATAGAAAGCGCAACACGTGCTGGCTTACTCGGCACCTTCGCGTCACTACGCAAAGTCGCAGCGCCCAGTGCCGCCTCCCAAGCCGCCTGACTCATCGGCCCCCACTGGCCATCGATCAGGCCTTCATAAAAACCACCGCCCTGCAGATCTCGCTGCAGGCGCTCAATCAGTGCTCTCATATTTTCTCCAGGCACAAAAAAACCCGCACACAGCGGGTTATGGGACATAGTTCAATTTTGTTTCAGGCTAGCTATGGCATTATTTGGAAGTCAGCACGAGCGCATCGGGCTGACATCCATGTGATAGGATTACCGGCTCCAGCAGTGCCGGTTTTTTTACTCCCGCAACTCTAAGTCCGTCCGCCGTAGTACCCCTGCACCGTGCGTACACACCCATTCTCAATGTAGAAATAGGCCGAGATCCCACTCGACCAGTGATAGGCGTACTGGGTGCCATTGATACGAGTTGGTGCACCCCAGGATTTCACAGCATCCTCCCTCGGCATGCCCGGCACAACCTGGCGGCGGATTCTGAGCGTTCTCAGATCTCCACTGGAAAACTCCTTGCACGGAGCATTTGCTCTCGCTTCGGCCAGATCCTGCTCAAGCCGGTCAAGGCGTTGCAACGCCTGGCGACGCTCCTGTGCTGCCCGCTCTTCGTAATAGCCCGGCGACGGCCCAAGCGTGCCGCCTATTTCGTTCCGGTGAATCAACAGCTCTTCTGCGCCTGTAGCCGCACAAGGGGTTTGAGAGAATACCGTCTCCCCATTCGGGCCCGGGCACCTATAAACCGTGGTGCTCTGAGCCATGGCTTGAGTAGCAACAACGAGCAATGCTGCAGAAGCGAGAAACCGATACACGGGCAATCCTCCCTGAATCAAATGGCCATCATCCATGACCAATGATACTACACCTCAACATCATACTGAGGCAGGCTGGGCACCGACCCCACTACGCGGCCATCCACTACCAATGCCTTGAGCCCTTGGCCGACGCTGGTGCCTTTTGCGCTGATCTGGTTGCCGTTGCGCAGGGTGATGATGCTGGTACCGGTTTGCAAGCTGACGCTGGCTACTGTGCCAACGGCCCGACTGCCGCCGGGTAGCAGGCCGATGAAGCGCTTCCATGGGTTGACTGTCGACATTACGCGCCCTCCCTGTGGTGACGCTCCAGGCGCAGGGTCTGCGTCACCCTGGCCGCTCCTACGCCCTGCGCATCAATGCTGGTGGCCAGGCACAGGCCGCGCCAGGTCTCATCAATATCACGCACCTCGCACAGCATGGCGGGCTCGACAAGGCCAGGCGCGGTGGTCGACGGGAACAGCGGCAGGTTCAAAGTGACGATCTCCTGGTTACCACCCTTGCACAGTTCCGCGATGCCCCGCGCTCGACCGGCCTGCTCGCCGGTCATCCAGTCGTCGTACACATCCGGGGTTGGGTTATCCCCGGCGGTGCCGGCCCGGCGCACCATGATGCCGATGCCATGGTTTGTGCCGCTGACGTAGCAGCTATTCCACTCCGGCTGCGGCTGCCATTCGCTGCCCCAGTCGGTCACCATCGCTGCAGGAATGATCTTGTCCATGATCGCGCTGGACCACTGCCAGACTGGCTCGCGGTAACGCGGCAGCACGGTCAGCTCACGAGCATTCAGTGCAGGCCGCACAACCCCGCCAGCGGTTTCTGCCAACTTTGCGATGACCTCCATCGGCGTCAGCTCGCTGTAGCTGAACGCTCCCGGGGGCATGGTCCAGTCTGGCGGGCCTGCCACCCAGGTATCCCAGTTGACTGTAAAGTCGGTGTACTCGAGTTCAAACACAGCGGCCTGCTCGGCATTGACCGGTGCTGTGTTGGTCTGGCTGCGGGCCGGGGCGTACGGCTTGGCAAGCAGCTGGGTGAGGCTGACGCCGGTCACCGTGTAGCGCTCATCTGCCAGCTTTCCGGTACCGGTGTAGCGCTCAATGATGAACGACCAGGTATGTCCGTTGATCGCCAGTTCAACTTCTTTCGGGCCAGCGGCATCAGGCCGGACCAGGTTCAGCGATGTCCGGCCGACAAGTTGCGCCTGCAGGGTCCAGGCAAAGGAGTCGATATCTCGCTCAACCCGGATGCTGCTGGCCGCTAACGGGGCCCGGCCGGGTAGCACCACCAGGCTCACGCTGTTGGCAATCATGTAGGTCTCCAGAATGTCCGGCTCGGCCGGCGGCGGAACGATGATCGTGATCGGCCCTTCGTAGTCGGGGTATTCAATGCCGGTCGGCACCGGGTCCAGCGGCCTCGCCCGCCCCCACAGCAAAGCCATGGGCAGGTTCAGCCGCCGGGCTGGCCGGAAATTGACAACTGCCCCGCTGTCGACCGGCTGGATCACCCGTGGTGCCGGCGCATAGCGGAAGTCAAAAAACACAACCGGTGCATTACTCGGCGTGTAACGCTGGCCGCTGAAGGTGAACGCCAGCGGGCTACCGGGCACATACAGGCTACGGTCGCGCTCCAGCTCGGCATCAAACCTGGGGCCGTGCTCGTCAGATCGCTGGAAGCGCGGCGCGGTGCTGGAGTCCGCCCGGGCCGGCATGGGGTTGTAGCGGATCTGGATATGCAAATCCCGGCGCTGAATGCTGCGATCCCAGCCCGGCGTCAGGAACAAGTCCTTGACCGGCACCACATCAAAGGGGCTGGCCGCACACCGGTCTACGCTCAGCGCTCTGGTCCACCGGGCTCGCAAATGAACATCAAGACCGGCCAGGCCATCCCAGCCCGCCAGCATGCTGGCATCAAGCGCATGCCCTTTCCCCCAGTCAAGCGACGGCGAAACCTCAGCAGGCTGCAGCGTCCCCCAGGGCATACCCGCATCGCGGGCGCTGACAGGCCTGGCGCGGGACCAGCCGGCGCCAATTTCAGTTGCAAGCATCAGATCATCTCGACAGGTACAGGACCATGGGCCAGTGGCCGGTAATAGCGAACAGCGACGGCACGAGCAGTGCCGAGCTCACGCGGAGCGTTGTCGCCCTCGATGGGCCACCACTCTGGTTCAGTGGCTGGGAGCTGGCCGGCCTGGGTGATCTCGTAAAGCCACCCACGAAACTGGCTTGGGCGAATGCGCTGGCCAACCAGTACCGCCAAGGCCGAGGTAAAAGCCACCCCATAGTCATCAATGGCAACAGCATAGATAGGGCCACCAAGGGTTCGCAGCTGCAGCTCCCCGCCCCCGGAAATCTCAGTATGCCCGCCAACTCGCCACTCACCATCGCCCTGGCGCTCCAAGGCAACCACAGTCCGAGTAGCGGCAAAGCCATCAACCCGAACAATAGCCTCAACCGAGGCCGGATCCCCGGAAGGCCCGCCGCCCTCGCCAGCGCTGATGTTAAACAGAACAACTCCGCTCTCACTAAAGCTCATGTAAGCTGCGCGCGTCCGGCGCGGTACTTCATCATCCAGCCCAGTAACCAGCCACTCTCCCTGAGCCAGCATTTCTGCCAAGCTGACGGAGAGAGTTTGAGAGAACTCACCATCCTCTGCCAAAAAGGCAAGCTCCAACTTACCAACCGTATCCCAACTCCGGTAAATGCGAACCAGCTTTGGGTTTTCGGTTACCTCCCCGTCGCGCAGCATCCGGAATTGCAGCTGGATCTTGGGCGGGGTTTCATACGATGGAATATCGGCCTGGTAAGGGTACTGAATTTGAGTGCTCATCCCAATGATTCCCAAAATGCTGGGTTTGTTGTCAGCAACATGGCTCTTGAGTTATTCCCACTCCCCGAGGCCACGACATACTCATACTCATCCCCCAGGCTTATCGGAGTATTAAAGTTTCGAGTGGTAAGAGGCTCTCCAAACCCCAGCATCTGAGCGGCAACAGATTTGGACATAAGAGCAATCCTGAAGTCCGTGCATACCCCCCTAAAATCGCCATACACGCCATTACACCCCCAAGATAAAGGCTGAAGATGGCAGTTCTCGAGTACAAAAAAACCCTCAACCGGATTTGTAACCGAAACAACAGCAAGTCCAGGCGTCCTCACAGAAATACTGGCCGAATCTACAAGCAGCCCAGTGTCAGGATAACGCAGCGCAGTAAATCCGCTGAAATCAAATTTTGCGGCGCCTGCCGAAGTACCTGTTCCTGTCGTCATATCATGACCGCATGCTATGAACTGGCCGAGGCTGTCCTCGCCAACATAAAGGGTTGAACAGCTCGCAGAATACCCACCAGTCGCCAACCCGAGCTCAGCAGGTGACGTAATGGAGATCGATGCAATAGATATAATAAAGGTCCGAGAGTCAGCCACTAAAGCCCAAGAGCAAGCCTCTGCGGCCCTTGCAAAGTAGGCAAAATTAAATTTATGAGGCGGCGAGTTGCCCGCAGCGGTACCTGATTTAACACCACTCCCTTGCGGCACCCCACCCGACATCCCCGAATAGCTATATAACAAATAAACAGTTGCCAATGACGCCTGGGTGGCTTCCTGAACTAGAGCGAAATAGCCACTTTGCGAACCATTCCTGAAAACAACAAAATCGCTACCCTCGTCCTCCAGAGTCCAGCCAGCCGCAGGGCGGCCAGAATACCCATCAATCAGGCACGCCTTGAGAATAAGCGTTAACGCTGCCCAGTCTGCAACCCGGTTATTAGCGTAAGAGATCGAAGGTGCCCCGGCCTGGTCTCGGTGATATAGCCTTGGCGTACTCATCAGTCAGCATCCCCCCTGATCTGCAACTTGAACTTGTCATCATCTACCGTGCCTTGCCCGCTGATCACAGTGCGCACAATCCAGACCGGCCCCAGGCAGGCGTCCGTGTTGAACCGCACTGCATTGCCTGCCGCCCAACCAGAGCCCCAGCCCTGGGCGCGGATGGTAAAGTACGGCACCCCGGTTGCCGGGTTAATCGGCGCGCAATCGGTCGAGGTGTTGCCGGTGCTGATCACCCCCAGCTTTTCCTCAACCACGTTGAATGACGTGGCCGAGGTAAACACCAGCGCCCACTTGCCAGCGATAGCGCCTTTGTTGGTGATGATCACCGGGTAGTTCAGTAGGTTGTAGTTGGCCGTTGTGCTATTGCCTATCGGGCTGTCACCCCAGTTCGGCGCGCCCTGATTCCAGGTAGCCTGGGTGAACCAACTGAATACCCTGGCCTGCAGGTCGCCCCAGGTCACCGCGCTACTGACCTTGGTTTCGCCCACGGGTAAATCCCAGGGCATGGGTGAGCCAATACCGAGCGCCCCGGTAATCTGCACCTCAGTACACACGGTCATGTGCTCTACGCGGTCACGGATGAACAGCGGCAACGACAGAGGGTTGCCTTCGCTGTCTTCAACCAGCAACGGGTTTGCCCAGGTCAACGTGCCGAGCTCGCGGTCAACGCTGTACTGGTCTGGGTCCATGAGCACACCGAAGCTGTCGGCCACCTCTATCGCGGCCTGATGGTCTCGATCAAGCTGCACGGTATCCCCGGCAACCGGGGTAACCTCGGTTGCCGCTGTGTGGTGGATCACCAGCACATCGCCCTCACGATAGATCGGCACACGCCCGTCAGCCGGCAAGCGCACCGGGTCCAGACCCAGCAAGTCGGCAGACATGGGCAGGCTGGTCTGCACTACCGTGTTGTAGGTCAACATGGCCGCAATAACCGGCACGCTGGCGGCACCAGTTACATCATCCGGATCTGTCGTGAAGCGCAAACGCACAATGCCCGCATTGATATCCACGTTGCCGTTAATGATGCCGCCGGCAATGTTGCCGTTGAGGTCCGCCGATGCGGTCACAATAGCCGAGGTATCCGCCCGTACCGCCGTAACCTGCACGCTGGCTGGCCGCAGCGGCGCGCCCGGTGTACGAAACACAGCCTCAGTGGTGCTGAATCCCGCACTGGTGGTCAAGCAGGCCAGGCGCGTAACAGCCCCCGACTGGCCGGCCGGGTAGGTTGTCAGCGTGGCGATACGGCTGGCGTAATCAACCGTACCCACAGCAACCCCGGCATTGGTTGAGGTGCTGATGCCACGGAACAGCACCCCGGCCCGGTCGGTATAGGTCTCACCAGCCCACTGAAAAATCAGGCTGCCCGGCACAATGGGGTTTGCTACGCCCGGCAGCAGCTCAATCTCAAGCGGCGGCGCAACGACAGAGTCAGCTTGCTGATCGTAAACAGCACCCGCCGCCTGCGCTCGGATCATCAACGTGCCGCCGAACACCTCCTGCCGGGGCACTGTGGTCGTTACTGTGCGCGGGCGACTTTCATAGCGTTTGCCTGCAACTATTCCCATGTCAGACCTCAATCAAGTCGTACTGGATTTCGTGCTCCAGATAATCGTAAAGCTGCTCAACGCGCAGGCTGAACGCTCCGGAGGTGTAGTTGATGCTGCCGGTATAACCGCGCCAGTTGCCGGCGCCATCGTCGTTGGCCTCGTGGTCAACAACCTGAATGCCCGTGAACGAGCCAGAACCCGGAACCTCCGATGGCACCAGCGCTTTGCGCTGGCTCTGCCAGCGAATCTGCACCGTACCAGGCTGCAGTGGCGCACCAGGAATCACCCCGCTCACTATTCCGCCGGTGTCAGGTGTTGCCGTCATGGGCGTGTCGACATCGAACGCGGCCTGCTCATACGCGAATGAGATAGTGCTGCCCGTATCCGGTGTGGCAGCCAGGAACAGCACCAACCGGCCACTGGCGTAACTGATAGTGCCGGTACCACCGGCCCCATCCAGCTCGCCCGCCCCGTTGTCCAGCAGCGTTTTACTAACACCGCCCTGCAGGGTGGTTACGGTCACGCTTCCAGGCTCAATGCCGCCATGCGGCAGTTGGTGCTCAATCCGAATACGCGGCACAGCCCCCACCCCAACATGGGTTTGCAGGTTGTCGTCAATCTGGCTTACGTAGCTGTAAATCAGACTGGTGCCCACATCAGGCAGCGCATTCAGACTGACAATGGCCGACCCGGTGGCAAAGTCCACGCTGCCACTACCCTCGCCCACAAGCTCGCCAGCACCCAGGTCGCGCAGCTCATACCACTTGCCGAGCGCCATGTAGCTGACAGACAACGTGCCAGGCCTGGGCACGGCGTTAGCCAGGGCCAGGGTGTAGGCAAAGCCCCGGTTACCCAGTGTGATGTCAATCTCACCCGTCACAGACTGGCCGGTGATCGCTGCCGCCGGGCGGTAGGTCAGCGTGGCATTGCCAGTAAAGGTGGTTGGGCGCCAGGCGTTGATCTCGCCGGTTTCGTAGTCGACAGTAATGCGGGTGAAGGCATTGCTGCCGCTGCGCCACGTCAGCTCACCCTGCCCGTCATCGGCATACACCCCGCCGCCAATGCTCAGCGACAGGCTGCTCAATGCGGCCGGAGTGGTGACGAATGCCCGGCTATGGCCGGCAACCACCTGAGCAAATACCAGGGTTAGCGTTCGGGTATTGGGGCTGGCCGGCACAACAAAGCGCCGGCGAGCACCGCCCAGCTGATCTATCAGAGCGCTCTCACGCATGGTACTGGGCACCAGTTGGGCATACACCGAGCTGACATTGATCGACATATCCCCGGCGGTGATTGCCTGGGCCAGCGGGCTCAGGCCAAAGTAACGGGCCGCGTCAGCCACCTGTGTGGCCAGCACCAGGGTTTTGGCCTCGCCAGACAGGTTGGTGGCGGTTGTTCCTGTGGGCACCGCCTGCCCGCCAGCGAACCGGCGCAGCAGCGGCGCACTGATGCTGATCGCCAGCCGCCGCCGGGTGAAGTTTATGAAGTTGCCGTTGCCGTAGTCGTAGATAAACTCCTCGATAGTCGGGTCCACTGCCTGAACCCGGACATACTGGGAATCGTTACCGGCCACCAACTGGTACACCTCACCCACCTCCGGCACCCGCGCTTCAACTCGCTGAATGGCCGTGATCGCCCGCTGCCCGGCGAACTGATCGCCCAGCAACTCAAACTGAGCGGTAGTGCTGGGCACCACGTAGCCTTCGATAACCGACCGGGCATCGCGGCGTTCGTCGGTCTGGCTGTTGGAGTTGAACAACAGCACACTGACACGGGGATCCTCTGGTGCCTGGGTGACAATCGAATGCGCCCCCAGATAGGGGTCAGCATTATCGGTCAGCACACCGGCAAACGCCTTGCGCAGGCTGATACGGCCCAGCGTTCTGTCCAGGCGGCTGATATCGGGGAACAGGTTGTTCATCTCCCCATCGATCACCGCCTCACCGGTGGCCCGCCCGCCGCCATCTTCTTCATCTGTCAGGCGCTGGGATTTCAGCAGTTTTACGTCATCGACGTTGATGGTCATGCATTTTCTCCGGGCATAAAAAAACCCGCACGCAGCGGGTTTTGAAGAGTTGTTTCACTATCGATAACTTATCTTTGAGTCTGTGATCTCGACATCATCATTAAGTCCTGATATCCGCACAAGCTCAGCAATATCCTCAGGAATGAAGGTGCATTTTGGCCCCTTCCTGACCTCAACCAAACGCATAAATGCCAGCTCACCACAGAGTGGCAACCTGAAGCACTTACAGAGCATAGAGCCCAACACGGCAAACTCGAACTCAAGCTGGTACATCTGATCAACGAAAAAAGGACCTTGAGAGTTCAGCCTATACATGCGACTAGTCGGGCTATAAATGACCCGCCACTCTTTTTCTTCTTTAAATCCGACGCCCTTATAACTAGCCAGCTCACCCTTGATTTCAGCCAACATCCTGATGAAATCGTTTTCGACTTCTGGCCGTTCCAATATATCAGAGCGGACCATCTGGTTAATTATCGGCCCGTACCGCCGGGCAAGGTTCTGCATTAGCGACCCAACCCTTGAGTCAGCCGCCCCTTTGTCGTAATACACAACCTCCCTGAACTGGAAAATCTCAGATAGGCTCTCTCGATCTACCTCAAATCCCAAACAGACCCCTGTTCCATCGCCCGCATAACCTCGCCACTGCGATAGCTGGTCCCCGTTCTCGCTAAAGCATGAAACATAGTACTCATGCTCCGCAGAGTGCTCGTCCATCCGCTCAACAAACTCATACCCAAATCTGTCATCAGCCAAAGCATCAGAGATAAACTCACGCCCTACATGCAGCTCGCGATGATCATTCATCTGACGAACATCACGCATCCACAGGTGCTTTGACTGAATAATGCTGAAGAAAGCCTGCGGGGTAGTGTAGTGATAGAAGCGTTCAGCCATTCGATTGCCCCAGTAGAAAACCTCAAGATCAACCACAGCCGCGACAAAATCAAGCTTTCAGACTAGTCCTCCGGCTCTGGCGGCGGGGCCACGGTGATCAGTCGCAGGGTGAGTTCATACTCGGTGTCTGCCGGGTCAACACACCGGAAAATCGGGCGGGCCTGCACTGGTGCGCCACCCACCCGATTCCAGGTGACGAAGTGCTGATCACCACGGGGCAAGGTCAGGAGCATAACCGCTCCAAGGGCACCCCGCTTGGCCTCCAGCGCCCGAACTGTATCCAGCGTGAACCAGGCGCCACCGTTGCTCTGCAGGGTAATCGGGCGGCCGTACAGCTTGCCGCCCTCCTGAATCACCATCGCACCGGTCAAGCTGCGCTCTTGGGTTTGCTCAACGGGGTTCCAGTCCCATTCATCCACCCACTCCATTTGATCGCCGCCCAGGGCCGGGTCAGCAGACAGGTCAATGTCATCAAGTATCAGCGGCATCAGTTGATAGTCCTCAGTCCGGCCTGCTCAAGAATGCTCAGCAATGCGGCCTCCTGGCCGTCTGGCACAGCCACATCAACAGCTCCACCCTGCGACTCCAGCCGGATCACTGTTGTAGGTTGAGTCTGAGCCGGGGCTGCCGGAGCGCCAGGCGCGGCGGCGGCTTGTACCTCACGCCGCTTTTCGCGCTCGGCCTGTTCACGGGCAAAGGCGGACTCAGACTCAATCCGGGTCAGCATGCTGATTGCCTGCTGCAGGTTCTGAATCGAGCGGTTATCCCCCGACGCTCGGGCCTCGGCCAATTGCATCTGCAGGTCTGCGCGGCGGTTGGCCATGCGCCGCCGCTCGATTTCGTCCTCACGCCCCTGCAGGCGGTCCAGTTCATCCTGCAGGCTTTCAAGCGTGCTCTTGGTGCTCTGAGCCAACCCATCCATGCGCTGCTTGACGCTGGCCAGGGCCGAGTCCAGGCGACTCAGGTCGGACGCATCCAGCAGGTCGAGAGTGGCCTTCAGGCCATGGGCAGCCGACCGAAAGCTGCTCAGGCTGATAGTACCGTTCTCATAGGACGCCATCAGCTGCTCAAGCTGCAGCTTTTGCTCGAGATAGCTTTTCTGCAACTGGTTGCTGGCCAGCAGAGTCTCATCGGCAAACCGCGCAAAGGGGTTGCTCTGGCGGAACCCGTCAGCCAGGTTGCGATGCAGCTCGCCCAATTGGCCGTTTACCTGCTTGATTGCGTCCTCAATCCCTTTGACACTGCTCAAGTCAAATGACAGATCAGTGTTGTTGATCTGCTTCATCGAGTCGAAGGCGCTCAGCGCGGCCTCACTGAGGTTTGCCAGCGATGAACGCGCCTCAGTCAACACCCCACCAAAGAAATCAGACCAGTTGGCACGGCGCTGCTGGCTGGCCTTGGTCTCTTCTTCCTGAGCTTTTTTTGCCGCCTCGGCCTGATCCAGCATCGCCCGGGTGGCCTCGTCGAGACTCTTGGTCAGCTGGTCCTGGCTGCCTGCCTGATCGTCGGTCGACTCCTTAAGTTTGGCCTGCTGCTGCTCCAGCTCCTTGACCGCCTTGTTGTATTCCTTAGCGGTTAGCGACCCGTCCTCATACAGCTTGGTGATTGCGCTGCGCAGTTTGCTGATGTCAACGTCAGTCTTGGCGTCCTTGATGGCCCGCTGAACATCGTTGAAATCACCCAGCGCGTTGATGACATCCTCGAGCCGGCGGGCCGTTTGCTCGGACTCGCCACCCAATTCCTGAATGCCCTCGGCCAGCAGGTTCAGGCTCTGGGCGAACTCCTCCTGGCTGAGCTTGCCATCCTGATAGGCTGCCAGCAGCGCCTCACGCAGGCCCTTGTATTGCTCAATGGTCTTGGCGGTGTCGATCAGCGACAGCGCCTCAGCCATACTCTGGATCTGGTTTGTACCGGCAAGGAAGGTTTGCAGCAGTTGCTGGGCCAGCTCTTCCTGCTTGGCCACTACCTCATTAACCGCTGCATCCCACTGGTCAACGGTATCGGCAGAGGCCTCGGCGGCGGCGTCTTTGATGCCCTTATTGGCTTTGTTGGCGTAAGCCCAGGTTGTGTCCCAGGCATTACGGATGTCCCTACCGTCCTGCTCAATCTGGTCAACGAAGCCATCACGCAGCGCATCCAGTGCTTCACGCGCACTCTTTACTCCGGCGTGGATCTTCTCGCCGCCGAAGATGTCCGGAATGCGCTCGGCTATTTCCTCAATCCCTCTCAGGACCAGCCCCCACAGGCCAGTCACTGCCGCGCCAACCGTGCTGACGCCCGCCGTCAATCCATTGAACAGCGTTCTGAATGGAGCCAGAAAAAGCTGGATCCGCAGCATGGCGTCTTCCAGCTTGTTACCGAAGTCGTTAAGCCAGGTCGATGCATCATCCGTCAGCGTGTTGAAGTCGATATTGCCGAGCTTGACGATGAACTCTTGGACCTTCTCGGCACCCTGGATAAAGGCATTTGAAAGCGCCTCGGCAAGGCGCTGCAGCCGGCCATCCGTGGCCATTTCGGCAATGTAGTCGCCAACCGCCTCTAACCGCCCCTTGAGGTAGTCGATCATCCCGGCGTTGCCGACCATCTTGTAGAACTCGCCGAGCCGGTCGGTCAGGTTCTTCCACAACCCCTCAATGGTGCCCACCCGGGCCGCAGCAGCGGCGCCACCATAGGACTCAGTGAGCATATCCATGATGATGGCCTGGGCCTCGGCCATCTTGCCGGTGGCCTCCAGGCGCTTGAGCAAACGGTCTTGCCCAGCTTCGAGCTTGAAGCCCTGCCGCCCCAGCGCTTCCATAGCTCTGGACGGGCTCTGTAACGCCTTGCCCACGGTTTCAGCAGACGACTCAACGCTGATACCCAGGCGCTGCGCCTGATCAATCGCAATCTGCAATGCCTTGGGGAACTGCTCGCCAACGATATCGGTGTAGGACAGCAGCCGGGTCTGCGCATCAACTATCTGCTCACCCGTGAACAGGCTGTTACGCTCCAGCTCATCTGCCATCCTGAGCAGTTCGTCTGCCGTAAAACCCGCTGCGCTGCCTGTCGCCTCAAGTGCCGCCTGGAGCTGGGCCAGAGATTGCTCCTGATTGCTGCTCTCAGCAATGACGCTGCGCACCCCTTCGCGCAGCAAGTCATAACCCCGGCGCACCAGACGCATAGCACCGGACAACGAAACATACGCCGCAGCGTAGGCAATGATGGTTTTCCCCGCCGAGGCCATCGAAGCACGGGCAGCATCAACCCGGGACCGGTGTTCTTGTGTTGCCCTTGCTGCTGCGCGCTGCTGTCGCTCCAGGTCGCGCAACTGGCGGGAATTGTCCTCAGACGCCCGCCGGGACTTCTCTACTTCGCCACTCAAGCGCCGTTCTTCGTCTGCCAGGTTGCGGGTATCAATTCCCGCACCACGGGCGGCTTCCTCGGCCTGCTTGGTGGCAACCGTCAGCTTGTCCAGCTCACGGGCGGCCTTGCTGGCTTCGCGCTCAGCTTCACGCAGTGACGTTGCCAGCCCCTTGCTATCAGGCGCTCTATCCAACTCGCTGCGCAGATCCTCAACCCGCTTCTCGGTGCGATCCAGGGTTGCCTGGGCGCGCTCTGCTGCCTCGCTGGTGGTCCGGAACGCAATGGCCAGCCCCTGGGCATCTTTCGCCCGGTCCAGTTCCTCACGGACGGACTCGCCTTCCTTGCGGACCTTCTCCAGCGCCTCGGCAATCTTGCGCGCCTCTGGCGACAGATCATCCTTGCCACGAAACACGAACTGAATCAGGCGGTCTTTGATGCTCATGGGGTTTGTTCCAGGCAATAAAAAACCCCGCCGGGGCGGGGTTGTGAAAGTTAGATTGGCCAATCGGCCACAATGCCTACCTATTTAACAGGAACATGCAGCTCGGTCAGTTTCCAGCCAACAAGTCCAGATCGACGGAAAACAAAGTCTGCAACCTCGCCGGCCTCATTCGGTACCACAACAACAAAGCGATTCAAGCCCCGATACCCCATCGAGGCATCAGCGAAAGGCTCTTTAACTGACCGCGATGAGCCGTCTTGACTGGTGCTTGCAGAGCCTCCGGGCGACTCACCAGCCATCAATGCAGCAAGCCCCGAAGGGGTAACCATCCCCTCCAGCAAACCGTCAATCATTGTGGTAGCCAAGGCCATACCCATTGCTGCAAACGGGTTGTCTCCCAGTTCCCTGCCAGCCTCAACCATGATGCTGGCAGTCATTTGTTCCTTGAGATTCTGGCGAACAGATGGGAAGTCAATGTACTCCGACATTTCCGGCGCATTACGAGCCTCGGTCGCTGCTTTCAGACTGTTAACTGCCAGATATGGAGACGCATAGATATAGCCGGCAAAAACCACTGCCAACCCTACCCCCAGATAAGCCAACTTGCCTTTGCCTGTTTTTACGCGGGCGCGCTTGCTTACTGGGGCTGCTTGCTGCTGCCGAGCAAGAACCTTGGCAAAGTAGACATCGCAGTTTGGGCACTTGCCTTGGCTGGATGCCTGCTCAGCCATCGTCAGTTCATAGTTGCAAGCCGGACACTGGTTCATAGGGTTTCCCTCCCATTATTGAGAAGGAAACCTTACCCCAGGTTGTGGCACAGTGCCAGATCAGGCGGCGCGCTTGACCTGCCGCATGGTGTAGAACTGCGAGAGCCCCTGCCCTACGCGGGTCACGTCCTGCAACGCCTCGAAGGTTACAGCCAGAGCCGCGTAGTCAGTGCTGCTGACCGGCAGCTCCTGAATGATGTTGATCTTCACGCGGTGAATAGTTACGTCATACACCTCGCCATCCTGGGCATCGTTCATGCCGGCAAAGTGCAGTGTCTTCTCACCCTGCGTTGCCTGAGCTAACACCTCACTGACATCAGCCGCCAGACGGGTGTAACCCACGGTCAGAGTACCCGGCGACATGCTGGTGTTTTCGGTCAGCTGGATGCCGTAAGGGGTGACGATGTAATCAGTACCCACTTCGCCGGCACTGGCCGCCGACTCACTCACAGTGATGGTAAATGCGTCATCCTCTGCAAAAGGGGTGCTGCCAGCCGCCACAGTGAACGCCAGGCCACCACCAACAAACGGAGTGCCAACCGTGCCAGAACCAATCTGGATATCTCCCGGGCCAGTAAGGGTGAAATCAGTCTCACTGGTCAGCGTGACAGTGTAAGCACCCACGCCGGCAGTAGTGACGCTCAGACCTGAGACTTGACCGTCACCGGCATTACCCATGGCGGCCTCGCTGGCCACAGTTTTCTGTGTCAGCGTGACCGTCACAGGCTGAGAGGTATCAACCAGGTACTTGAACACCACCAACTCACGGGGCTGGCCGACAACAGGCTGCAACTCACCAGAAACCTCACCGGCAGCGACACTGTGGATTACCGCGTTCAAGTGATGCGCCAGGTTGGCCGGGGTCACATCATGAAGGGTGTACGAACCGGTCACGGCGGTTACTCGAGTCTTCGAGTTGTTGTTGCCGATGCCGGTGCGGTAGTTCGGCAGAGCGCGCTGCTCCGTTGGGTGCTGCAGCGCCAGCGAGTGGCTGTTACCAACCTCAAGCAGGCCGCTGGCCGCTTGATAGTTTTTCGACGACAGCATGCCGACGCCGATGAACGAGCGATCTTGTGCATGAATCATTGCGAACTCCTGAAAAGAAAAAGCCGCTCACTGGAGCGGCTGGACATAGGTGACTTGCAGAGGCATGACATGGAACGCCCAGCGCCTGCCCTGCTCTGGCGACACTGTCGGCTGCGCGGCAAATGAGACAAGCTGCACCCCCTGAACGGAGTCGAGACCAGCCTTATTCCCGGCGGTGGCCACTTTCACAGCCAGCCTCAAAGTTCGAAGCTCAGCAGCGTATTGCCGTTTGCGAGTGACCGGAACGATGTTGATGGTGACCTGCTCGCGCACACTGTTCTTCATGCGCGGGGTCTCCTGACCAAAGCCCAGTTCGATGGTGTCTCCTGGCTGCAGTACGATTAAGCTGTCCGGCAGCCCAGTGTCTTCATCATCGAACATGGTCCGCACATCACCCTCTTCAACATGCCCAGCCGGCGCCAGTAAGGTCTTGAGGGCTTCGATGACTTCCGATTGAACGTCGCGTATTGGCATGTCAGGGCACCAGATAGAAAGTGATCAGATCGCCGTCGTCACTGGCAATGCCATCCAGATGCCAGTTTTTACCGACCAGGTACTTGACCGGCTCGATCGAGTTACTGCGCACCCCGCCCTTGCGGTCATACGCACCCAGCGCGGCTTTGCTGACACAGACCGTTACCACCCGGTCAACGAACCCGGAAACCTCGTTGATCCGCTGTACATCCGTATCAACGATGGCATCAAGCCCCTCAACCGCTACCGATCCGGCAGCGGTGAGGAAGTCGACTCGCCCATCCTTGAGCGTTTCAAGCAGGGCGGTGTCCATGTCGGCCATTGCAGCAGAGAAGTCGCTCACGGCTTATTCCTCCGCCGTTCCGGCCCGGGCGATAATGCCTTGCTTCAGCAGCTCTTCTTCGAGCTCCGGGGTTGGAGGCTGGTACGGCTCGCCCTCGATGTAGGTTTTGCCGGACTCCTGAATGCAGCCCCAGACGACAACAAAACCTACAGCGGCTGCCGGGGCCTCAGTTGCTCCGGCATCAGGCCCTTGCTCGGCTTGCGGCTTCTTAGCCGCTTTGCCAGCCACGTCACACCACCTTGGCGTAGATGAAAGCGTCCGGCTCAAGGAAGCCAGCCATGGGCGCGCTCTGCAGCTTCAGCCAACGGACAGACGGCTCTGGAGTGACCCAGCTCTTCGGGAAGCGCGCAGCTTCTACCATGCCGCTCTCGATTGCTTCCAGGTCCTGAATTGCACCGTACAGCATCGCATTGCGAGTGTTGCTGGCACCGAGAATCAGGCCGCCCTCGGGAATCATCGGCTGCTCGACTTCTTCATCGTCCAGGTACCATTCGTCGTAGGCGTACAGGTCCAGGCCCGGGTCATTCAGGTAGCCGAGATAGGTCACGCCGTCCGGCAGCTCTTCCGGCTTGATCATGCCCATGTCTACGCGACGGGTGTTGAGTTGCTTCATCACCATGTCGTTGGCCTGGAAGGCCGCAACCGCTTCGGCGCTCAGCACAGCAGTGTTGGCAGTGCGGCCAGAATCCTTGGCGATTTTGCGTTTCCAGGCGCGCAGGTTGGCGATAGGATCCGAACCATCAACATTCCACTTGTCAGTGGTGAGAGTGATCTTGTGGTCAGCGGCCATGAGGAAATCAATGGTGTCATCAACACCTTCGCCGACCACACGAATCTGGCCAGTAGTCAGGGCCTGAGCGCACTGCCACTCTTCACGACGGATGATCTCGTCATCCAGGTCGCGCAGGTCCTCGCCCAGTTTTTCAGCAGCTCGTTGCGCCGGCGACTTGGCAGCGTATGGCGAATCACCAGCCGCCCGCTTGAGGATCAGGTCAGCAGTGGTTTCGCGCTTGGGTTGAACATACGGCGGCGCGTAGGTGCTGCTGCTGTAGCCTTCACCCAGCGATACGCTACCGGGCAGCTTCGGATGCACGAACGGCGCCATCTTGCGCTTGCCTTTGACGATATCGATGTCAACGGTCTTGGTGCCGAAGGTGCGCGGGTTGGAGCCGTTGAAGAACGTCGCCATCAGAAACCGACGCGGCGTCTTCATCTGCTCGACCGCCTCGAGCATGGTGCGAGTATCAAAAATATCCATCTGTGGTGCTCCTATCAGCGGATGAACAGAGAAAGGGGACGCAGCGCAGCCTTCACGCTAGCGATGGTGTGGCCGGCACCGAGCGTCAGCTGGGCGGCAAGTACTTCACCCGTCAGCATCACTGGCGCGGGCGCGGCACCTTCGGTGGTGTCGACAGCCTCTGCCAGAATGACATCCGGCGTTTCGGACCCATCTTCGGCGGCTGCCAGAGACAGCACATACTCATCACTGGCGGTAACCTTGCCCAGAACGGCGCCGGCAGCCAGGACCATGCCCTGAGCGATTACCACCGATTCCATGACAACGGGGAAATGGCCAGCAGCAAGCTGAACCGGTACATAGGTAGAACGGATCGGGTTAGCCATGTGGCCTCCTGTCAACGACGATTTGCACCAGCGGCAATCGCGCTGGCAGTGGCGGCCCGCTCAGCAGATTCGCTCTCCGCCGGCGGGGTTTGGGTGGTGGTGCGGGTTGCATCAGCCTTGATGCCAGCCAGGCTGATGCCGCGATCCTGCGCGGCCTTGAAAAGCTGCAGGGCGGTGGCTTCAACACTGGAGCCATCGTCGATTGCGGCTTCGATTTCTTTCTCGAAGCCCGCAGCCGCAAGCGCCTGAATACCCTTAACACGGGCACGCTCTGCGGCGACCGCATCGGCGGTGATGGCCTTCTCGTCGACCGCTTCCAGGGCGGCAATCTGGATGGTGTTCGGGTCGGTACCGGCAGCCAGCGCCGCCTGCAGTTCCGCCGTGGTCTTTACAGTTGTCATGGTGAGTTTCCTCGGGGTTGCGGCCGCTTTGGCCATTTCGGTAATCAGGCCCTCAAGCGAGCCCAAACGGTGCGCCAGCCCAGCGTCTACTGCCTCCGCGCCGACTCGCAAACCGCCGTGGTCGCCCATCTCAGGGATGCGCTCGACATCAACGCCCAGGTTGCGAGCAACCTTGGCAACGAATACGCCAGACATGGAGTCGATGGTTTTGCTGAGCACTGCACGCCCCTCTTCCGTTGAGAGGTCAGGCCTTTTGTTGGGGGCGTTCTGGCTGGTGATGGTGTAACGCTTCTCGCCTTCCTTGGCGTCGCGGATCAGCACCTCGGTAACAACGCCTATGCTGCCAACCAGCGCTGTGTCATCAACCACCAATTCGCCAGCCGCGCTGGCCAGCCAGTAGGCTCCGCTGGCGACATAACCGCCGCCATAAGCCTTGATTGGCTTGCGCTCACGCGCCGCATAAATCATGTCTGCCAGTTCGTTGATGCCGCTGGCCTCGCCACCAGGGCTGTCGATGTTCAGCACAATGCCCTTAATCTTCGGGTCATCGAGCGCGACTTGAAGATCAGTCGCCAGCTCTTGCGTGCTGGTGGCACCGCTGATACGCGTGAACAGGTTGGCGTAGCGCATGATCGGGCCAGTGACCGGGATCACCGCGATGCCATCCCGCACCGTAACGCTGTGGGCATTCTCCAGCGGCTTACCGATCCTTGCCTCCAACGCTTCCGGCTCACCCTGACGATCAGCGATTGCCATCAGGTTATCCAAAGCGTCAGGCAGCATCAGCCATGACCGCGACGCGGCCAGCTCAAATGCACGTGGCATGGGGTTTACTCCTGATTGGTGTTTGGTGCTTCTGGCTCAGGCTGGGCACCCTTGGGCAACTGGTAGTTGCCACCTTTGCGGCGCTGATCAATCTCACGCGCTCGCTGGCGATACACCTGTTGCCAGGGCTCGCCGGTCATAGCCGCCGTCTCCAGCGTCTCGTTGCTGACGCCGATCTCAATCCGCTTGCCAGCAGCGTTGGCTTCCTTGAGCTCGTCGATAGCGCCCCGGGCCGGGCCAATCCAAAGCGCCTGACAATAGGCCTTGCGCTTGATCGGGTCGGCGTAGCCCGGCAGATCGATCAAGCCACGCGCCACCGCTTCGTCGATGATCAGTTCACGGCTGGGCTGACAGAAGTCGCAGGTCAGCCACCACCGGCGCAGACTGTAGAACCGCCACGCCTGTAGCATGGCAGCACGGGCGGCGCTGTAACTTGAGCTGTAGAACAGCAGGATCTCTTCGGCGGGCAGCTCCAACGCTGCGCCGATCTCCTTCACGACAGCCATGAAGAACGGGTCAAACTGTGCATTGGGTCGCCCCGGGTTGACGGTGGTTGCTTTCTCACCACGGCCAAGGTCGATGATGGCGCCCTCGCCCAGCTGTATGTCGCCGCTGCTTTCATCATCAGTCGACGCCCCCTCGCCACCGTTCACAAGGCTGGAGAGGCTCATCTTGTCTTCGTCAAAGTCGCCGCTTTTCTCGATGAACACTGTGAACATGGCCGAGACAACGGCGGCCATCAGCTCGGCACTGCTGTAGCGCTCCAGCTTCTGCAACGGCTCCAGCACCGGTGCGAGATACGGAGCGCCGCGCTTCTGGCCGGGCCGCTCTTTGTCGGCCATTACGTGCAGCACTCGCCGCCGGCCTGTGATAGCGCCGAACGCCTCAAGCTTGTCCCAGCGCAGCACGGCACCCGGCGTCAGCTCGTTCGGGTAGCCGCTGCAGACGTGATACCGTACTGGCGCGCCAAGGGCATCGAACTCCACACCCTCCACAATTCTCGCTGTGTCCAGCCCACGGCTGGGATTGCATAGCCGGTCGGTCTCGATCAGCTGTAGCCGGGTGCTGAATACGCAACCCGTGCGCTCCTCATCCGGCGTTGATACCAGCACGTCACCACCAACTAGCGCAGACACAAGCACCAAGGCCTGCAACTGGTAGTGGTTGAGGGTGGCCTCGGCATCGCACTCGCGCGGGTCATCCGCGTAGATTGACCAGACTCGGTCAAGCTCGGCATTCAGCGCATCGCCTTCTTCCTCGCTCAAGCCAAGCGCTTCGTGATCAACCTGAGCGCGGCACACCAGCCCGGTACCAACCACATTGGTGCGCAGCCGCATGATTGCCGCCCTAGCGATCAGGTGGTTACGCATGGCGTCCCGCGAGCGCGACACCAGCATGCTGCGCTCGCTGCTTACCAGGTCCCGGCGCGGGCTTCCCAGCCCCGGAATCCAACTGGCCATACTGCGTAACATGCGCGATGCACCACGCCAGCGGGTCTCGCTACCGCCACCACCACCCTGGGCTTTGATCTTGGGCTGGGCAACCTGACGGGCCAGCTTGATCGCCTCCTGCATGAGCAGTTGCTCGGGAGACTTCCTGAAGATACCCATGATCAAATCTTCCCGTAGGTGATGCGACTGCGCCCGCGACCACGCAGTGCGGCCTGCTCAGCGGACACTTCGCGGGCAATCTGCGACTCCAGCATCCGCAGGCTGGCCAGCTCTGCCCGCTGAACTTCACGGTCACCCTTGCGAACGCGCTGCCCCTTCTCAAGGATGGCCTTGATCGACGCTCGAACGTCTGCAAGGCGCTGTTGTGCATCGGTCATGGTTCACCTCAGTGCGCCCGACCGCGCACCCTGCGTCCGCCGCCTCGGGCAGCTTTACGGGGTACAGCCGCGACAGGCTCTTCGCTATTGAATAAGTTGGGTTGCAGCAGTTGCTGCTCAAGCGCGTCCCAGTCGGCATCACGCATGATGTGAGTCTTCAGGCTCCGCGCTGCATGCAGGGCGTACACCTCGCAGTCCAGCGCCTCATTGCGCCGACCTGCCTTTTTCTGCCAAACCATCTTGCTGGGGTTACGCGGATGCGGTGCCAGCACCTCGTTGGTCACCTGCTCGTAGTAGTCACTACGAATGTCGCTGTACCAGTGCATCCTGCCTGGGCCAGCCCCTTTCAAGCGCAGACGCTGATCAATCAGCGTCTTGGCCTTATGGGTACCCACGATGAATGGCCGCAGACCGTACTTCGATGCCTTGGTGTTAGTGGCGTTGGTATCGACGGTGGGGGCTGGCTTAACAAAAATCTCTCGATCCCTGCTGTCAACCGACGCACCCTTCACCGCCATGATGCTGAAGCGGGCGCGGGCGCGCACGTAGGTGTACACCGCGTCGCTGGACGTACCGTCAGAGCAGTCGATACCCGCTGCACTGACCACCATCTGGCAACCGTGCTCGCTCTTGACCTGTGTGGCCAGCAGCTTGTCCAGCTCAACCCATACCGGGTCTTTTACATCCAGCGGGTTGCCGTGCAGTTCGCCCCAGTACAAACGCCAGGATTCCTCACCTCGCCCCCAGCCAACCATCAGCACCGCCAAACGGTCATGCTGAACGTCGACACCGACCGTGATCAGCAGCACGCCTTTCGGAGCAGTCAGTTCACCGTAGGCCTCGGCCCGACGCTCCAGCTCGTCGGTCTTCGGTGCATCACTCTGGTATTCGTAGCTCTCGCCCTTGGAGCTGTTCACATAAGCGATCATCGGACCGATGTTGCCCTGCGCTGCAGCGTGCTCGGCCTGCAGCTTCTTCTCCATGAGCACTTCAAACCGCGAGCCGTAGAACGTCGCGTACAGCTCGTTGAGGATGTACCCGGCAATGCCACGGAACTCGGCGGTGGCCTCCCAGCGCCCTCGCTTGAGGTTCGCGTTTTTCTGGTTGTCGTCCCAGCGCGCGCCGCAATGCGGGCAGGCGTAATAAGTCAGCTCGGGCCTGTGGTTGCCGTAAACCTCATGCTGGTAGTCCGGATCCTCCGGGCAATGCAGGTGATCAAAGCTAAGCGCATGCTCATGGCCGCACTCGTGGCACGGCACCAGGCCAACGCGCTTGTCGGACAGCTCCAGCTCGGCATCGATTGCCGATAGCCCTTTGATCGTTGGCGTACCCCCGATGATGATCTTTGACCGCCGAAAGGTTTTCAGGCGCTCCTTCGCCAACTTGATGCTATCGCCCTGCCCGCGCAGGTTCAGGTTACAGTCGTCTGGTTCCTCGACCGCCACCCTCGGCACCGGCGTGGACTTCACGCTGGCCGGGCTGTTGGAGCCGACCAGTTTGAGAAAGCCTCCGGGGAATTTTTTGAAGTCCTGCCGCTGCTGCAGCTTGCGGCTGCGCAGATCGATCTTCTTCCGCAATCGAGGGGTTGCCTCAATCATCGGCTCCAGCTTTTCCGCTACGTACTGCTTTGCAGCCTCAGCCTTCGGGAACAGCACCAGCACCGGGGATGGGTCAATATCGATCCACTTACCCAGCGCATTGCCCAGCACGCCGCTGGTCCATGCTACCTGTGCCGACTTACGGCCAACGATCTCCATAACCGCAGGATCATCCAGCGCCTCCAGCGGCCCGCCTGGCCAAATTAGGTGCGGTGTGACTTCAAACCGGTACTTGCCGGGACGCGCCGCTTCTTCCGGCGCTAGCCAGCGATACTTGATTGCCCACTGAATGATGCTCATCCGAGGCGGCGGCGACCATTTGCGACAGGCTCGACGCAGCGACTTAGTCGCCGTCTTCTTCAGCAGCCTCCGGATCGTCCGGTTCGTCAAGATCCCCGTCTGACGGGTCTTCGTCATCAGGGTCATAGTTCGCCAGCTCTCTGAGAATGGCCTCGATAGGATCGCGTATCAGTTGGTCATCGACTTCAACGCCATACCGGGCAGAAAGTTCACTCGCCAGGTTCTCCGGCAAGGTGTTCAGTAGTTCGATTTTTGCAGCGGTGATCATCGCCTCGAAGCGCTCGATCAGTTCTTCGGCCAGCACCACCTCTTCCAGCTCGCGGGCAAGCGCCAGTTCCTCGCGGTCACCCTTGATGCGGTCCAGCCGCTCGCGGGCAGTTTCCCGCTTGCCGTTGAGAGCGGCGACCTGCACCAGCCACTCGATCACATCAGCAGTGTCGTACACGTTCTCATTGCCGCGACCGAGCCCAACCTCAACCACCGGCATGCCCGCGTTCTGCCAGCGGGACAGGGTGCGCTCATCACGGCCGACAATCTCACCGAGCTCAGCCTTATTGACTTGCTTGCCCATGCGCTAACACCTTGAAAAGACGGACATCCCTAGCCAAATTTCAGCTAGAGCGAAAACACGAGTCGAATTACCCGTGTAGGGGCCGGGGGCCCAGGGAGGACCCGCTCGCACCAACTTGGTGCCAGTGCGCAGATTTCAACCAGACCGCCCAACCTTCAGTACCGCCCTATCAATTGCGGCCTCCGCCAGAGCATCATTCTCAGCAACCTGCCGAACGATCTTGTGAAAGTCGAACCTGCGTGAGTAGCTGGGCTGCCGCACAAACAGCAAAACCACAGACATGCTTTTGCCACGCCGCTCAGCAATCCCTATCGGCTTCTTACCCCGCTTGATAACGAAGAACGCCTTAGCGTGACCCTTCGCAAGGGACCGCCTGCTTTGGGTGGCCACCATTGTTGAGCCCATAGGATTGTCTGCCCCAAGGCCTGACATGATCTGCTGCATGTGCCCACGCGACAGGTTGCCGTATGCATCCAATCGAGCGCCTGGCCCAGGGGCGATGAACATGTCAGAGGGCAGCGCGCCAATCTCCCGCAGACGATACTCAGAGCGTTTCACACGCCGGGCACCGCCGTAGACTTGTGGCTCAAACCAGGCCTCCGGGGCTTGCTGGCCACCTGCGCCATCCTTCTCATCCTTAACCCATATCGCAGCTTCAGGGCTTGATGCTTTCGCATACTGAACCCGGAACGCATTCAGGGTGAACGGCGTCGGCCTATCGAATGCCGAATGGGCCCCAGCCTGAAGAGCCTTGACCCCTTCACCGGCTATCTCGTTGATAGCCAGGGCCAAGGCCCGATTACCGTCTCGCCCCATTGCCTTGAGGGCGGCCAGCGCATCATCCAGATCGGTTAGTGCCAGACCTGCCGAGAACATCAGTTCTTCCCGACTGTGTCGCGGATATCCTTCACGATATCCGTGATCGATGCATGCTCACGCTGGGCAGCAAACACGAACCAGCCGCGAACCAGCACCCAGGCGGGCAAGCCGGCGGTGAAGTAGATGCCCGCGAAGGCAATCAACCCCTCGAACGTCTCGGCCCATGCGTGCAGCTCCAGCCACTGGATCACCAGCGCCCCACCGCAAATTGAGGCAATCACAGTACAGATCAGCGCAACCGCCCATTCATGCCTGGTCGCCGGGCGGGTCATGATCATGACCACCACCGCTGCCGCCGTTGCGCCAAACACGATGCCGAAGATTTTGGCAATGCCGATGCCGGCCAGTGCGCTTGATGCCGGCTCGCTCATGTCTCGTATCCTCATAGTGATATCCCGGGCAGCGCCCTGGTGGCTGATGGGAATAAAAAACCCGGCACAAGGCCGGGAAGGCAAAGCGCTTGGCTAACGCTTTCGCTCTGATGAAAAAACAAAACCCCGACCGAAGTCAGGGTTTTGAGTGCCGGCCTACCAACCGGCGGGGATTTAACTTTGGTAGCGAGAGGCGCTTGCTCCAGGCGCACTACTCAACTGATAGCGCCTTTTTACCCCTGTCCCCGGATGGCGTAAAGGGGGGATTATCGCCACCTGTGCCGGTAGTGTGTGGAACGTGTGTTGAACCCGTGTACGCGCCAAAAACAAACCGACGAACGGTCATCAGGCTGAACGCCTGAACCACGGCAGCGCCTTGATCAGGCATGGCTCCAGGGTCTCATGCAGCCGGTGCAGGCGGTCTTGGTAGACATCCTCGCTCTTGTAGCGCATGCGCCGCCGCTGGTGCTCCACCAATGGCATCGGGTCGGTCAGATACCGCACACGGGCCAACTTCGACAGCTCAGCCCCCAGCGGATGATTGAGCCGCACCTGGACCAGCGCAGCCTCGACAGCCTCGCCAATCAGCCCCATGTCGCCGGCATACAGCGCCACACCGCTCGCCCCGCCAGTACTACGAATGATCTCGCCGCCATTATCGATCAACGTGCCCAGCACGCACGGCAGCGCCGCGACAGTGCCGCGCCGGCGATACTGCTCACCCCATGCAATCAGCGCCTTTTCGACTCTCTCAATCATAGAAGCCTCCCGATTGGTTCAGATCAGAGATGATCCATAGAGGCCCGCAAAGCAGCGTCACGACGCTGCAGAACCTCAAGGCGCTCCAGAACGTGAAGGTAATCCGGCAGCCACTCACCAACCAGAATGTCCTCAGCCAGATCACCCTCACCCAGCAACGTGAAAAGATACCGCACACCTGCAAACGGCCCGTCAGTAGCCGGGCTGATCCGCTGATACACATCGTAAACGTTGCTAACGCCATCCCAACGATAGAACTCCTCACCATTCAGTACGGCATCCATATCGGCGCCATCAGGCCATTCGATCAGCTCGGCCAGATCAACAGCCACCTTGGTCCACTCGCCCTTCTCAACTCGATAAACCGCCATATCAATCCCCTTTTTCTCTCTTTGAACATAAATCAGACAATGTATTTTCTTCTGTCTGAATACTGTCTGAATATTTGTCTGGAAATATTTAATTAAAAAACAATAACTTAGTTAATAATCAGACAGTCAGAAAGATAAAACGCACAAATACATTCACGCGCACGCCCGCGTGAGAGCATCCGAAAAAAAGCGTCTGAGCGTCGGAATGCCCGGAATAGAGCCCATGCGAAGCGTCTGAACAAGTGTCTGAATACTGTCGGAATGTCGGAAAATCACGCCGCCAAGCTCCTTGCCTGCTCACTCACAGCTTTGTGAAACACCCTGCACTGGTCACCAACCTCGGCCAGCCACTGCTTGTCCTGCTCTCTGGCCGCCATTGCAGGGGGCAAATAGATACGGCATGTCCGGTGCCTGTCCATTTCGTGCGGGTAGTGGATATCCTTGCGCACCTGCTGCATATCGCGCATAGCCTCCTGGTAGAACTCGCGCTCCCGGCGCTTAAACTCATTGGCCCGCTCACACCACCGGCAGAAAGCCCGGTACAGGTCACCCGCAACCACCGCACCCACCGGCCAGTCCGTTTCCCCCCGCAACCAGATCCGAATGAAATATCGGGCGGGAGTCAGACTACCCTCAATCAACTGCTCCTTCTCCGCATTGAGGGGCGGCTTAGTATGAGCATTAAAGCCAGTCATATCCAAGTTCAGCAGATAGTGATAGAACGCCTCGGTCCCTCCCCCCGCTATCTCAGCCAGCAAATTGTCGAAGTAACCTTGAGGCGGCACCTTATCAACATAGAGCACCATATAACGGCGGTCACCATCATCCAACTCAAGCGGAACCGTTGAGTTGGAAAGAAAGACAAAATTCAGATGGTTAGCTTCTTCCCGTAGACTCTGCATCTTCTCATTGATCTGCAGGGTCTCCCCCGTAACCAAGTGCTTAAGCAACCCCTTGTAGTGCCGCATTTCCTGCCGGCTCACAACTTCCTCGGCCAAGGCGAAGAGCTTTCGCGACTGCCAGCCAGTGAACTGGCTTTCAAGCTGCGCCTGGCCAATCGTTACACCGTACTCGCCGTAAATTCGCTTGACCACCTTCTCCCATACAAGCGACTTACCAGGCCCTTCAGCACCAAACATGACGATAGAAGTCGACATCTTTGCCCCTGGGTTTTGCAGCGGATATGCGATCCAGCGCAGCAAAAAGAAATACTCGTCCTCACGGTACCCACAGAGCCGCCAAAGGTGAGCCAGGATCAACGCGCACCCCTCCCTGCCGCGCTCATCCGGGGTTAGCTTGAACCCATCATAAAGATTCAACAGAGTCGCCCGACATGCACAAGTCGGGTCAAACACCACATCTTCCGCCACCCGCCTGCTGGTACTTTCCTGCCAAAGCTTCAGCCTCTCGCGTCCAACTACCTCACGCAAAGCCGTCATCTTCACCATCCGCCGCCGGTTGCAATCCCAAACCAGGTCGGTGCCGTAGATCAGCACAAAATCATTCAGCAGCTCCTGCGCCCCAATCCGGAACACCCCCTCCCCCCCAGCGTGTGTGAGCGCGGGCGGCAAATTTTCAGCATCGGCCAATGAATCGCACACACCAGAGGGGGCGCCGGGGAGATCATCAGCACCAAGCAAAGGCGCATCATCCCTCACCGCCGGCAAACTCTGCCGGGCTGACCGGTTGTCCAACCCCAGTATCTGCGCCGCCGCCTTTGTCGCGGCGCGCACATCGCCGTCATGCTCCAGAATCCGGAACACGTCAAACGCATCATTTTGATGGTCATTGCACAGCGGGTCAGACGCGTGGTGCGAGTAAACCCGCCCATCCGTTACAGTCACACCGGGCAGTCCGCTGGAACTGCTCGGTGCCAACCACTTGTTGCCCCGGCGCTCATACCCGTGTGCTGCCAGCAGGCTCTCCACGTCATGCGCCCGGTTAAACTGCTCGATCACATCCCCGCCACCACCAGACTGCGGGGGTGCAGCCCTCGCCGGGTGACGAACAACCGCAGCCGGCCGGGGCACCCATGGGCAGGCGGCAAGCGCATCACGCTTGAACGCATCCCAATTCAACCACACCGCCAACAGCGCCTGCGGCAACACTGGTAGACCAGCGTCCGCGTCCGGCGCAGTGCGCCAGGTGTACGGTTTGCCAGTATCTGGATGGATTGATGGCGGCAGCACGTCCTGCACCAGCCCTGCGCGCAGCTCAAACACCGTGAATCGCTTGATCTTGTCCGCCTCGGCCTTGGCCTGCGCTTCGGCTTCCGCATCGCCCGCTTCCTTGGCGGCCTTGGCCTCTGCCAGCAATGCCTTGAAGCGCGACCCGTCCGGGTCATACTGGTGCGGCCAAGTCAGCGAATGTCGGCCCAGCTCCACCCCCGCCGGCACACGGAACAACACCCGAAACCGCTGAGGGTTACCCACAACGGTCGGGTTGCTGTCTGCCATCGCATCCAAATCAACGCCCAGGAGCTCGCGCAGCGCATAGCGCGTCCACTCCACATCATCCACATCCAGAGAACAAACCCGGCTTGGGCCCAGCACCACCCCAAGATTGTGCTGCGGGTGACGCTGCCAAAATCCCTCGGCCGACTCTGGATCAGTGTGGTAACCGCCAGGCTGGTTCCAGCCCATACCCTTGGGCGCCTTTTCACCAGGCTCAATTGAAACCAGTGCCAGGCCAAACGTCTCAATGTACCGCCGCGCCCACGTGCTGGTGGGGGCTTCTCGCTTTTCAGTCATTTGCGCCGCTCCCGCAACCCTTGGCAATCCACGCACGTCTCCACCCCAGGCAGCGCCTCGCGGCGCTTGAGTGGAATGGGCGCATCACAGTCCAGACAAAAATGGTGGTCAATAGCGGGCCGAGCGGCCCGCAGACGGCGGGCCTCAAGCGCATCACTGAGCATCTGCTCAGTGCGCTCGGCACCGATATCGCAGAAATCAGCCATTGGCCTCGCCCTCCATTGCCTGCCGCGCACCTGCCATGATGCCAAGCACCTTAGCGATCACCGCATAACCATGGCGCTCCAGGTCCTCGACCTCATGGCGCTCCCAGATATTGTCAGCAACGCCGTAGCCCAGGCTTGACACAAACCGCCCCTCAGCCTCCAGCAGCTTGCCCAAGGCTTGCAGCGCGCCATTGGTGGCCGGTACTGGCGTTGGGCGAAAGAAAAGCCCGCCACGCTGGCGGGCATAGGCTTGGTCGATGCGCGGGTCATCCGTCGCCTCAGCCACAGCCATAAACTCGGCCAGGCTCAGACGGTGGGTGGTGTTTGAAATGCTGACCTTCTTTTGGAAGGTCCCCGGGTCTACAGCAACCGAGTAAGCCAGGGCCGTCTGGCCCCCTCGGTAATCCCGGCTTGCCAGGTAAATGGCCTGATCCAGATCCGGCAGCACCGGCGCATCAGGCAGCAAACTTGCTCTGCTCATGGCGTTAAATCCCCTCTAACGCCGTAGCCAACCGTTAGGGCATCCCCTATGATTGAACTCACGACGCATTCAGACATGGCTGTGTCGTCGGCCGGGCGGGAGACTGTGGTAGGTGGACCGCCCGGCCAACCCTTTTTGCTAGTTACACAAGGACTTTGTTATGGCAAAAACCTCCATCACTGATCACCGATAACCCATACAAGCGATGTCACGCGGCCTTGTTCGAGTCATTGCTGTTGCGCAGATAGCCCCAATCGACATCAGGGCGGATATCCTCGCAAGTGACCGCAGCACCGCTTGCAATATCAATACGAATAGCCAATTCAGCGCTCGCCCGGCGACCGTATGCGACCTGCTTAATCTGCCCGGGAGTCGTACCGCAACCGAAAGCAAAAGCCTCCAGTTGCTCGCTGGTCATTGGCCTTATGTACTCCAAGAGTCCCATAGGCGTCTCCCATGAAATGCCGAACCGGATTGCATTGTTTACCCTTTGGTAAATAAATGTCAACACCGTAAGGTAATTTACTTTCTAGTAATAGATAGAGATCATCAACGGATGAAAATTCATGACATCCGGCGCGCCAACCTTGCGGCCATTATCGAAACCAAATTCTCTGGAAAACAGAGCGCCTTTGCAGCGGCAGTCGAACGCCAGGCGAGCTACATAAACCGCTGCCTGCTACCGCCTGAGAACAAACACAGCAAACCTATCGGGGAGAAAATTGCACGACACATAGAAAAAGCTCTGAACTTATCACCTCTCGCCCTGGACTCCCCCATCGGCTACAGCACCGAAGAACGCCAGTCATTTTCGGTATCAGAGCCAACCACGCACTATGGTCTCAGCCCAGTTGAACCCTGGGACGACGAGACCCCGCTGGGCGAGGACGAAATAGAACTGCCATTTTTCAAAGAAGTCGAGATATCAGCAGGGACGGGCTCAGAAGTTATGCTCGAAACAACAGGCAGAAAGCTCCGCTTTGGGCGGCGCACCCTCCAGCGCAAGAACATAACCCCTGAATGCGCAGCATGCGCCACAGTCACCGGGAACAGCATGGAGCCAGTGCTACCAGATGGCACAACGGTCGGGATTGACACCTCCCAAACCATTATCAAAGACGGCCAGATGTATGCCATTGATCATGACGGCCAACTCAGAATCAAAGTGCTCTATCGCAAGCCCGGCAGTGGCCTACGCATCCACAGCTACAACAGCTCAGAGCACCCCGATGAAATCTACGACCCAAGCTACGTAAACGAAAAAATCCGAGTGATTGGGAAAGTATTCTGGTACTCAGTCCTCCTTTAATCCTAAATATTTACCAAAAGGTATTGCTATAGAGTTTTACCATTAGGTATATTTGCGTTGAACCCACCTACCACACAGGTTCAACGCCATGTCTACACAATGCAAAATCTACCTGCACCCGGCTGCAGCCAGTAACCCAGCGACTATCCGGGCCATTTGCGCCCATACCGGCCTGCTGATAGTCGTCGGCCGCAACCGAGCTGCTGCCAGCCTCACCCGCCGCACCACCACCGGCCCAACCGGAGGTGACGCAGCATGATCAAACTCACCGCCACCAGCCGCGCACTGCTGTCAGCCTGGATCGAGCTAACACAGGCCTCAGTCACCTGCTACCTGCAAACCGCAGCCGGCATGCGCACCCCTGCACAACTCCGGGTTGAGCATCAACCAGGTCGCGTGCAGCTCACCCTGCGTGCCGCCGGCACCGTCAACAGCATCCGCCTGCCCACCGGCCAGGCCAAGCACACCCTAGCCACCAGCGCCCAGCGCTGGATTGAGGACTGCGCCAATGGCCGGCTGGAGAGTGCTGCATGACAACAGCCGAAACCCGCGAGGAAGTCCTGACCGAGATCCGCGGCAGCCTCATCGACCTCCGCAATGCTCCTCCTGGCGGTAGCGCCCACTTTCGAGGGGTCCATTACGGCATTGCCCACGGAAAAATCTGGATGGCTTGCACAGCAGGATTCATCACCTACGAGCAGGCAAAACGGCTCGGCGCCTTGGCTCTGAATGCTTCCCATCACCAAGAGTTGCAGGAGGCCAACCATGCCTAACCTAACCCTGCAGCAAGCCGCCCGCCTGCTCGGCACCGGCAAAAACCGGCTTATCAAGCAGCTCAAAGAGCGCGGCATTCTCGACCACCAGCGCCTGCCCCGTCAGGCAGACGTAGACGCTGGCCGCTTCGTCATCGACCTGCGCACCCACACCGGCAACCCACTCTGGAACCAGGGCAACGGCCAGGTGTACGGCGTCACCCTGGTCACCCCCAAAGGCCTGCGCTGGCTCGCCCAGCAGATGGGCGTGCAGATCACCAACACGGACAAGGGGGCCGCATGATGGGCATGCCCAACCACACCAGCCGCCCCGTGCTGCACCTGCTCGACACCGCCATCGGCGCGCTCAAACTGCATGCCCTGCACCTGGAGCACCCCACCGCTGTCAACAAAGACATAGCGCTGGACGCAGGCCGCGACGCGCTCGACCACCTGCGCCTGATCGACCGCGAAGCCCTCCAACTGGCCGAGGCCTACCGCTGCGTCAGCGCAATCGTAAAACCGCCCCTGAGCGTCACCGTAGCGCCCACCACCACCGGCATGCTCACTGCCACCATCATGGACGGCACGCACGCCCTACAGACCATCCAGGCCAAAACCCCCGAGGGGCTGGCCGAACTCGTCCGCACACGCCAGCGGGTGAGCGCATGAGCAAAGAGACAGACACCCTGCAGCAGCTCCGGCGGCGCTACACCCGGCCATATCTCACCCTGGCCGAACTGCGCGCCGACCACCTGCCGCACATCAACACAGACCGGCACCTGCTGCGTGAAGTGGCCGAGGGCCGGGTAAACATCAAAATCAGCCGGCTGCACCCCTCAAAGCGTGCACCCCGGGTGATCAACCTGCCGGACCTGGCCCGCTGGCTCGACCAGCAACTGGAATCCGGCACCACCAAAGCCGCAGACGCGGCCTAACCACAGCCAATGGCCTACCAACCTACCAAAGGCAAAGGAGAACCC